>NZ_JBIRJY010000004.1:133841-616300 GCF_044329785.1 Streptomyces sp. NPDC017529 | reverse complement strand
TCCGTCCGCCTGAGCTGGACCGCGGCCACCGACGACAAGGGCGTCAAGAACTACGACGTGCTGCGCGACGGCACGAAGGTCGCCACCGTCGAGAAGCTGGCCTACACCGATACCGGCCTGACGAAGGACACCGACTACACCTACACGGTCGTCGCCCGCGACACCGCCGACCAGACCGGCCCCGCCAGCACCCCCACCACCGTCCGCACTACCGGCGGCGGACAGCCGGGTGACACCCCGCCCTCCGCGCCCGGCAAACCGGTGGCGAGCGACGTCACCGACACCTCCGTCCGCCTGAGCTGGACCGCGGCCACCGACGACAAGGGCGTCAAGAACTACGACGTGCTGCGCGACGGCACGAAGGTCGCCACCGTCGAGAAACTCGCCTACACCGACAGCGGACTCACCAAGGGCACCGACTACACCTACACGGTCGTCGCCCGCGACACCGCCGACCAGACCGGCCCCGCCAGTGCCCCCACCACCGTCCGCACCACCGGCGGCGGCGGACAGCCGGTCGACGCCGTCAAGCTGGGCTACTTCACCGAGTGGGGCGTCTACGACCGCAACTACCACGTGAAGAACCTGGTCACCTCCGGTTCCGCGAGCAAGCTGACGCACATCAACTACGCCTTCGGCAACGTCCAGGGCGGCAAGTGCACCATCGGCGACGCCTACGCGGCCACCGACAAGGCGTACACCGCCGACCAGAGCGTGGACGGCGTCGCCGACACCTGGGACCAGCCGCTGCGCGGCAACTTCAACCAGCTCAAGAAGCTCAAGGCGAAGTACCCGAACATCAAGATTCTGTGGTCCTTCGGCGGCTGGACCTGGTCCGGCGGCTTCACCGACGCCGTCAAGAACCCGGCCGCCTTCGCGGATTCCTGCTACCAGCTGGTCAACGACCCGCGCTGGGCCGGCCTCTTCGACGGCATCGACCTGGACTGGGAGTACCCCAACGCCTGTGGGCTGACCTGCGACACCAGCGGCCCGGCGGCCTTCGGCAACATGATGAAGGCCATGCGCGACAAGTTCGGCAAGCAGCTGGTCACCGCGGCGATCACCGCCGACGGCTCCGACGGCGGCAAGATCGACGCGGCCGACTACGGCGGCGGCTCGCAGTACGCCGACTGGTACAACGTCATGACGTACGACTTCTTCGGCGCCTGGGACAAGACCGGCCCCACCGCCCCCCACTCGCCCCTGACGTCCTACCCCGGCATCCCGAAGCAGGGCTTCAACACCGACGCGGCCCTGCAGAAGCTCAAGGCCAAGGGCGTGCCCGCGAAGAAGCTGCTGATCGGCATCGGCTTCTACGGGCGCGGCTGGACCGGCGTCACCCAGGACGCCCCCGGCGGCACCGCCACCGGCCCGGCCCCCGGCAAGTATGAGGCGGGCATCGAGGACTACAAGATCCTCAAGGCGAGCTGCCCGTCCACCGGCACCGTCGCCGGCACCGCCTACGCGCGCTGCGGCGGCAACTGGTGGAGCTACGACACCCCGGCGACCATCACGGGGAAGATGAACTACGCCAAGCAGCAGGGACTGGGCGGCGCGTTCTTCTGGGAATTCAGCGGTGACACGGCCGACGGTGAACTGATGACCGCGATCGACAGCGGCCTGAAGTAACCCGGCCACACCCCCCGACCGGCCGGGGAGGCGGTGTCGCCCCCGCCTTCCCGGCCTCCGGCCGGTTCAGCCGAACAGCCTCAGGCCACGTTCACTCTCCCCCAGACTCCGTCCGGGGGAGAGCTCCTTTTATTTAAGCCACATTGACTCGTTGCCCAGGAGGCGCAGCCTCCAGCCAGGCCAGGAAGCCCGTCAGGGCGTCTTCGCTCATGGCCAGCTCCAGCCTCGTACCGCGGTGGCGGCAGGCGAGCACGACGGAGTCCGAGAGCAGGGCCAGCTCCTCCTCGCCCTGCGGGGTGCGCCGCTCCAGCACCTCGATGGAGAAGCGCTCCAGGACACGGCGCGGACGGGGCGCGTACGAGAAGACGCGGAACCACTCGACGCGGTCACCGTTGTAGCGCGCGACGCCGTAGATCCAGCCTTTGCCGCTGGGCTCGGCCTCCTCGTCGGGCACGTTCCACCGCAGACTGCAGTCGAAGGTGCCGCCGGAGCGCTGGATGAGCCGTCTGCGTAGTCCGAAGACGAAGAGCCCCAGCAGCACCAGTACGACAACCGCGCCGCTCACAAGCAGAGCGAGGACCATCTCCACCGACCTCCTCGCCTCGTATCCGGGGAACGCACCTGCATTGCCTCAGCCGCGGACCGCCCTGGTGGAAACCAGCGCAGCCCGCGGCTGAGGGACTTGCCTCGTCGGTGGTGGGCTCAGTGCACGCCCGCCACCGCGCGCAGCCGGACATCGGCGCGGCGCTCGGCGGCCGCGTCGGCCTCCGACTTCGCCCGCTCCAAGGCCCGCTCCGCGCGCTGGACATCGATCTCGTCCGACAGCTCGGCGATCTCCGCGAGCAGAGACAGCTTGTTGTCGGCGAACGAGATGAAGCCGCCGTGCACGGCGGCGACGACGGTGCCGTCACCGTCCTCGCCGGTCGTACGAATCGTCACCGGGCCGGATTCCAGCACGCCGAGCAGCGGCTGGTGCCCCGGCATGACGCCGATGTCGCCCGACGAGGTGCGCGCGACGACCAGGCTGGCCTCGCCCGACCAGACCTGACGGTCGGCGGCGACCAACTCGACGTGCAGCTCAGCCACGATGGCTCCTCGGGTCTCCACCTGCCGGGTGCGGCAGATGTTGGGTCAAATACTAGTGGTCGTACGGACCGGGGGCGGCCATGGCCGCCCCCGGAACGAGGCCGGCCGTCAGGAGACGCCCAGCTCCTTGGCGTTCGCCTTCAGGTCCTCGAGGCCACCGCACATGAAGAACGCCTGCTCGGGGAAGTGGTCGTACTCACCGTCGGCGATCGCGTTGAACGCCGCGATGGACTCGTCCAGCGACACGTCCGAGCCGTCGACACCGGTGAACTGCTTCGCCACGTGGGTGTTCTGCGACAGGAAGCGCTCGATGCGGCGGGCGCGGTGGACGGTGAGCTTGTCCTCCTCGCCCAGTTCGTCGATGCCGAGGATCGCGATGATGTCCTGCAGGTCCTTGTACTTCTGCAGGATCGTCTTGACCCGCGAGGCACAGCTGTAGTGGTCCTGCGAGATGTAGCGCGGGTCCAGGATGCGGGACGTCGAGTCCAGCGGGTCCACCGCCGGGTAGATGCCCTTCTCCGAGATCGGACGCGACAGAACGGTGGTCGCGTCCAGGTGGGCGAAGGTGGTGGCCGGCGCCGGGTCGGTCAGGTCGTCCGCGGGGACGTAGATCGCCTGCATCGAGGTGATCGAGTGACCACGGGTCGAGGTGATGCGCTCCTGGAGGAGGCCCATCTCGTCCGCCAGGTTCGGCTGGTAACCCACCGCGGACGGCATGCGGCCGAGCAGGGTGGACACCTCGGAACCCGCCTGGGTGTACCGGAAGATGTTGTCGATGAAGAAGAGGACGTCCTGCTTCTGGACGTCACGGAAGTACTCCGCCATCGTCAGGCCGGCCAGCGCCACGCGCAGACGGGTGCCCGGGGGCTCGTCCATCTGGCCGAAGACCAGCGCGGTCTTGTCGATGACGCCGGAGTCCGTCATCTCCTCGATGAGGTCGTTGCCCTCACGGGTGCGCTCGCCGACACCGGCGAACACCGACACACCGTCGTGGTTGTTGGCCACGCGGTAGATCATTTCCTGGATGAGGACGGTCTTGCCGACGCCCGCACCACCGAACAGACCGATCTTGCCGCCCTTGACGTACGGGGTCAGCAGGTCGATGACCTTGACGCCGGTCTCGAACATCTCGGTCTTGGACTCCAGCTGGTCGAAGCTGGGGGCCTTGCGGTGGATGGGCCAGCGCTCGGTGACCTCGACCGTGGACGGGTCCACGTTCAGGATCTCGCCGAGGGTGTTGAACACCTTGCCCTTGGTGACGTCGCCGACGGGCACGGTGATGCCCTTGCCGGTGTTGGTCACCGCGGCCTGGCGGACCAGACCGTCGGTGGGCTGCATCGAGATCGCGCGGACCACGCCGTCACCCAGGTGCTGGGCGACCTCAAGGGTCAGCGTCTTCTTCTTGCCGGCCTCGGCCGGGTCGAGGACCTCGACGGTCAGCGCGTTGTAGATGTCCGGCATCGCGTCGACGGGGAACTCCACGTCGACGACCGGGCCGATGACCCGCGCGACGCGGCCCGTCGCCGTGGCCGTCTCAACAGTGGTGGTCATAGTTGTCAGTCACTCCCCGCGGTCGCGTCGGCCAGTGCGCTCGCGCCACCGACGATCTCGCTGATTTCCTGGGTGATTTCGGCCTGGCGGGCCGCGTTGGCAAGCCGCGAGAGCGACTTGATGAGTTCTTCCGCGTTGTCGGTCGCCGACTTCATCGCGCGCCGCGTGGCGGCGTGCTTCGAGGCGGCGGCCTGCAGCAGCGCGTTGTAGATGCGCGACTCGACGTACCGCGGCAGCAGGGCGTCCAGGACGTCCTCCGCCGACGGCTCGAAGTCGAACAGCGGCAGGATCTCGCCCTTGGCCGACTCCTGCGCCTCCTCGGCCGTCTCTTCGAGGCTGAGCGGCAGCAGCCGGTTGTCGACCGGCGTCTGCGTCATCATCGAGACGAACTCGGTGTAGACGATGTGCAGCTCGTCCACGCCGCCCTCGGCCGTGTCCTGCTGGACGGCGGCGATCAGCGGCCCGGCGACGGCCTTGGCGTCCGCGTACGTCGGGCTGTCGGTGAAGCCGGTCCACGAGTCCGTGACCTTGCGCTCACGGAACGAGTAGTACGAGACACCCTTGCGGCCGACGATGTAGGAGTCGACCTCCTTGCCCTCGGCCTTGAGCCGCTCGGTGAGCTGCTCGGCGGCCTTGATGGCGTTGGAGGAGTAGCCGCCCGCCAGACCGCGGTCGCTCGTGATGAGCAGCACCGCGGCCCGCGTGGGGTTGTCCGCCTCGGTCGTCAGGGCATGCTTGGTGTTCGAGCCGGTGGCAACCGCCGTCACCGCGCGGGTCAGTTCACTCGCGTACGGCGTCGATGCCGCCACCTGGCGCTGCGCCTTGACGATGCGCGAGGCGGCGATCATCTCCATCGCCTTGGTGATCTTCTTGGTCGCGGTGACGGAGCGGATGCGACGCTTGTAGACCCGGAGCTTGGCTCCCATGGATCAGGTCCCTTCCGTCGTCACTTGCTCGTGCTGACCGGAGCGTCCTCACCGAGAAGCTTGCCGTCCGAGGTCTCGAACTGCTGCTTGAAGGCGGTGACGGTGTCGGCGAGAGCCTGGATGGTGTCGTCGGACATCTTGGCGCCCTCGGCGATGCTGGTGAGCAGCTCCTTCTTCTCGCGGCCCATCCAGTCCAGCAGCTCGCGCTCGAAGCGGCGGACGTCCTCGACCGGGACGTCGTCCATGTGGCCGTTGGTGCCGGCCCAGATGGAGACGACCTGCTCCTCGACGGGGTACGGGGCGTACTGACCCTGCTTGAGCAGCTCGGTCATGCGCTGACCACGGGCGAGCTGGGCCTTGGAGGCCGCGTCCAGGTCGGAACCGAAGGCGGCGAACGCCTCCAGCTCGCGGAACTGGGCGAGGTCCACGCGGAGCCGGCCGGACACCTGGCGCATGGCCTTGTGCTGGGCCGAGCCACCGACGCGGGAGACGGAGATACCGACGTTCAGCGCCGGGCGCTGGCCCGCGTTGAACAGGTCGGACTCCAGGAAGCACTGGCCGTCGGTGATGGAGATGACGTTGGTCGGGATGAACGCCGACACGTCGTTCGCCTTGGTCTCGACGATGGGCAGGCCCGTCATCGAGCCGGCGCCGAGGTCGTCGGAGAGCTTCGCGCAGCGCTCCAGCAGGCGGGAGTGCAGGTAGAAGACGTCACCCGGGTACGCCTCACGGCCCGGCGGGCGGCGCAGCAGCAGGGACACGGCGCGGTAGGCGTCGGCCTGCTTCGAGAGGTCGTCGAAGATGATCAGGACGTGCTTGCCCTGGTACATCCAGTGCTGGCCGATGGCCGAGCCGGTGTAGGGCGCCAGGTACTTGAAGCCCGCCGGGTCGGACGCCGGGGCGGCGACGATGGTGGTGTACTCCAGGGCGCCGGCCTCCTCCAGCGCGCCGCGCACGGACGCGATGGTGGAGCCCTTCTGGCCGATGGCGACGTAGATGCAGCGGACCTGCTTCTTCGGGTCGCCGGAGCGCCAGTTGTCGCGCTGGTTGATGATCGTGTCGACGGCCAGGGCGGTCTTGCCCGTCTGGCGGTCGCCGATGATCAGCTGACGCTGGCCGCGGCCGATCGGCACCATCGAGTCGACGGCCTTGTAGCCGGTCTGCATCGGCTCGTGGACCGACTTGCGGACCATGACGCCCGGAGCCTGGAGCTCCAGGGCGCGGCGGCCCTCGGACTCGATCTCGCCGAGGCCGTCGACCGGGTTGCCCAGCGGGTCGACGACGCGGCCGAGGTAGCCCTCGCCCACGGCGACCGAGAGCACCTCACCGGTGCGGCGCACCGGCTGGCCCTCCTCGATACCGCTGAACTCACCGAGGACAACCGCACCGATCTCGCGCTCTTCCAGGTTCAGCGCAAGACCGAGCGTGCCGTCCTCGAACTTCAGCAGCTCGTTCGCCATCGCCGAGGGAAGACCCTCGACCTTCGCGATGCCGTCACCGGCCTCGCTGACCGTCCCGACCTCCTCGCGCGAGGCCGCGTCCGGCTTGTACGCCTGGACGAAGTTCTCCAGCGCGTCCCGGATCTCCTCCGGCCGGATCGTGAGCTCCGCCATCTGGGTTCCCTGCTCTCCTTGTTGGGCCCGTCGTCGTTTACGGGGGTCGTGTACGTCCCCCGCCGCAGGCAGGGGCGGTTGCCCCCGTGATGTCACTGCGTCCACGGCCCAACTCGGGCCGCCGTACTACTTCTTGAGTTGGTGGGTGGGTCAGCCGGCCATCCGCCGGGACGCCTCGTCGAGGCGCTCCGCGATGGTGCCGTTGATGACCTCGTCGCCGATCCGGACCTGCACTCCGCCGAGGACCCCGGGGTCCACGTCGAGGTTCAGGTGGACCTGCCGTCCGTACACCGAAGCCAGTGCCGCGCCGAGGCGCTGCCGCTGGGTGTCGCTGAGCGGAACCGCGGAGGTGACCACCGCGACCATCCGGTCCCGGCGCGCCGCGGCCAGCTTCGACAGGGCGTCCAGCCCTGCTTCCAGGCTACGGCCCCGCGGCTGTGCGACAAGCCGGACCACGACCCGCTCGGTGACCGGGTTGGACCGGCCGCCCAGCAGCGAGCGCAGCAGCTCGGCCTTGGCCGGGCCCTGCGCGGTGCGGTCGGTCAGCGCGGCCCGCAGGTCGTTCGACGAGGCCACGATGCGGCCGAACCGGAACAGCTCGTCCTCGACGTCGTCGAGGGCGCCGGCCCGCTGCGCCGCGACGAGGTCGGCGGAGTACGCCAGCTCCTCCGTCGCGTCCGCCAGGTCGCGCGAGCGCGACCAGCGGGAGCGGACCATGCCGGAGAGCAGGTCGACGGTCTCGCCGCCGACCTGGCCGCCGAACAGACGCCCGGCCAGCTCGGCCTTGGCCTCGCCGGCCTGCGCCGGGTCGGTGAGGACCCGACGCAGCGACACCTCGCGGTCGAGCAGAGCGGTGACGGCAGCCAGCTCCTCGGCGAGCTTCGCGGCGTCGACGGCAGTGTTGTCCGTCAGCGCGTCGAGCTGCTCGCGTGCGGAGGCGAGTGCCTCGCGGCTCGCTCCATTCATCGGCCGGCCTCTGCCTTCGTCGAGTCCGACGCCGCCTTGGCCTCAAGCTCGTCGAGGAAGCGGTCGATGGTCCGGCTCTGGCGGGCGTGGTCCTCAAGGGACTCGCCGACCAGCTTGCCCGCCAGGTCGGTGGCCAGCTTGCCCACGTCCTGGCGCAGCGACTGCGCGGCCTGCTTGCGGTCCGCCTCGATCTGCGCGTGGCCGGCAGCGATGATCTCCTCGCGCTGCCGCTGGCCCTCGGCGCGCATCTCGGCGATCAGGGTCGCTCCCTGCTCCTGCGCCTCCTGGCGCAGCCGGGCGGCCTCGTGGCGCGCGTCGGCGAGCTGGGACCGGTAGTCCTCCAGGACCTGCTGGGCTTCGGCCTGTAGGGCATCTGCCTTCTCGATACCGCCTTCGATCTTCGCGCGGCGCTCGTCCAGAACCTTGTTGATGTTCGGGAGGAGCTTCTTCGCGAGGAAGCCGAAAACGATGAAGAAAGCGATCAGGCCGATGACCAGCTCTGGAATCGGCGGGACGAGGGGGTTCTCAGGAACCTCCGCCGCCATGTTCACCAGGGCGCTCACATCAATGCCTTCCGTCTAAGTGGCGTCGTCGGTGCGTTCCGTGCTTAGGACGGGTACGCGTAGCCCATGACGATGCCGATGAGGGCGAGCGCCTCGCAGAAGGCGAAGCCCATGATCTGGTTGGTGCGGATCAGGCCGGCGGCCTCGGGCTGGCGGGCCAGGGCCTGGGTGCCGTTACCGAAGATGATGCCGACGCCGACGCCGGGGCCGATGGCGGCGAGGCCGTAGCCGATCGAAGCGACGTTGCCAGTGAGGCCGGCGGCGAGTTCGAGAGTCGCGGACATGCCGTGTCTTCCTTCTCTTTCATGGACCGGTGGGGGTTGGCCACCGGACGTCTGGTGGGACTGCTGGAGTACCTGGGGGCTCAGTGGTGCTCGGCGAGCGCGCCCTGGATGTAGTTACAGGCCAGGAGCACGAAGATGTACGCCTGGATGGCCTGGATGAAGAGCTCGAAAGCCGTCATCACGATGGTCATGACGAACGAGACGCCCGCGTAGGCGATGCCGATGCCGTTCAGCAGGTACCAGCTGGCGACGGTGAACATCAGGATGAGCATGTGGCCGGCGAACATGTTCGCGAACAGCCGGACCGCGTGCGTGAAGGGCCGGATGATCAGGTGCTGCAGCAGTTCCAGGAACATGATCAGCGGGAGGACCCAGCCGAGCGACTTGTCGTAGCCGGTGAGGTTCTTCAGACCGCCGACGAAGCCCTGCCTCTTGAACGTCAGCACGAGCCAGGTGATGTAGACCACCAGGGCCAGACCCATGGGGAACGCGATGACCGACGTCACCGGGAACTGGGCGACCGGAATGATCGACCACAAGTTCATGATCCACACGAAGAAGAACAGCGCGACCATGAAGGGGACGAACTTCTCGCCCTCCTTCTTGCCGAGCGCGTCGTAGACGAGCCCGCGGCGCACGAAGTCGTAACCCGCCTCACCGATCATCTGCAGCTTGCCGGGCACCACCTTGGCGCGGCCGAAGGCGGCCCAGAAGAACGCCACGATGATCACCGTGCTGACCAGAGCCAGCAGCATCGGCTTGTTGAACTCGTAGCCACCGATGGTGAAAAGGGGCTCGAAGACGAACGAATGAAGGCCCGGGGCCTCGAAGCCACACCCCGGGATAAAGAGGTGGCACTCCGTGTCGAGGGCGAGCATCGTTTCAGCACTCACCGCGAGCTCCTTCAGCGTGGCGCATGGGTACGGCAACCTCGTTGTGTCGGCGCGGCATTGAGCCACGGTGCGGCACTGGACTGGTCTTACGGATTGGGGGGCAGCTGACCGGCGCGGGGCCGGGTCGGTTCACAGGCGTCGGCCGGGCCCGCAACCGGTTCCCTCGTTCGGGACCTGGAAGCTCGGCCACCTGCGCCGACTGCGCCGCAGTTGGCACCGGACGATAGCAGGCTCTCGCGTGGGCTTTTATTCCGGCCCTACGCCTCACGTCCGCGACCCCGTGGTTTCCGCCTTCTTCGACTCGGCGGATTCGGGATTCACGTAGAGAATCCTTGCCTTCATATAGCTGCGGGCCTGGAAGGCGATCCACACCAGGACCGTGGCGAGCAGGGTGAAGGCGAACGCCCTGACGTTGAAGAGCGTGGTGTCCTTGAAGACGATCATGAAGATCGCGACCGCCAGGATCTGCACCGCGTACAGCAGCAGCCCCATCATCTGGAACAGATCGGGGAGGCGTTTCGCGGTCTGCTGGAGGACTACCAGGCCGGACCCCATCAGCACCAGGACCAGCACCGTTGCGATGAGCGCACCGATCGCCCCCTGCCCGCCCGCGACCACAGCACTGATCGCGACGCCGACGGCGCCGGCGGCGAGTGAGGGTACGGAGACATTGGCAAGTAGGCGGGCGTCAGTGGACTGCATGGCGGCGCTCCGGCAGGAAAATGGGGGTGGTGTCGTCAGGGACGAGCGTAGACCCGGCCTGAGGGAGAACCTGAGGCCGATGGACCGTCGCACTACGGTCCTTCGGCTCTGTCGCCGGGTTTCGTGAACGGTATCACAAACTATTTGATGAGGTCTTTACCTGCTCGGTGTGCTACCCGTCACACGTGAGCAGTAATCCGCGCGTTGGAGCGCGACACGCTCATCTTCTGTCTGCTATGAGGCCCATTGGGTGGATTTTCGAGTGTCGCTCGTGCGAGCGATACACCTCTTCAGCGATGGCTTCCGGCCTTCCGGCGGTCCGTGAAGCGCGACCGGTCGCCGATCGCGGTGGCCCCGTGGATCCCCGCCGGCACCGGCTGCCGCTCCCCTTCCTCGCCCGCCGCGCCGCGCGCATCGTCCGGACGCCCGGCCTCCCCGATCGCCGCGCTCTCGGCGGCCGCGCCGGCCACCGCCGCCGCCTGCACACTGCGGCGGTACCGCGGCGGAACCATCCACTCCGCCCAGCGCGGCGCCCGCGGCGTGAACCGCGGCAGCAGCAGGAGCACCAGCCCGATCGCGCTCAGCAGCACGATGCCCATCACGACCCACACGCTGGCGTTGTTCACCGAGTACGCCACGGCACCGAAGGCGATCAGCGCGGACCAGAAGTACATGATCAGGACGGCCCGGCTGTGCGAATGGCCGATTTCCAGCAGCCGGTGGTGCAGGTGGCCGCGGTCGGCGGCGAACGGCGACTGGCCCTTCCACGTACGGCGCACGATGGCCAGCACCAGGTCCGCGACCGGCACCGCGATGATCGTCAGCGGCAGCAGCAGCGGGATGTAGACCGGCACCATCGCGTGGGTGGCCTCGCGGACACTGCCCGCCTTCAGGTTGAGCAGGTCCGGGTCCACCTGGCCGGTCACCGAGACCGCGCCGGCGGCCATGACCAGCCCGATCAGCATCGAGCCCGAGTCCCCCATGAAGATCCGCGCCGGGTGCATGTTGTGCGGCAGGAAGCCCAGGCACATGCCCATCAGGACGACCGAGAACAGCGTCGCGGGCGCGGCCGCCTCGATGCCGTACCCGAACCACATCCGGTACGCGTACATGAAGAAGGCCGCGGCGGCGATGCACACCATGCCGGACGCCAACCCGTCCAGGCCGTCCACGAAGTTGACGGCGTTGATGGTGATGACGACCAGAGCGACCGTCAGCAGCGTGCCCTGCCAGGGGCTCAGCGAGACGGTGCCGATGCCGGGCACCGGAATCCACAGGATCGTCAGACCCTGAAGGACCATCACACCGGCGGCGATCATCTGCCCGCCCAGCTTGACCAGCGCGTCCACGCCCCACTTGTCGTCCAGCACGCCCAGCACCCAGATCAGCGCGGCGCCCGACAGCAGCGCGCGCGGCTCGTTGGAGTGCTCGAAGACGGACTTGAGGTTGGTGAGGTGGGCGGCGACCAGCAGACCCGCGCACAGCCCGCCGAACATGGCGATGCCGCCGAGGCGCGGGGTGGGTTCGCGGTGTACGTCGCGCGCGCGGATCTCCGGCATCGCGCCTGCCGCGATGGCGAATTTCCGTACCGGCCCGGTCAGGAGGTAAGTGACCGCGGCCGTGACGCACAGCGTCAGCAGGTATTCACGCACGGGCTGCCCCATTGGTATCGCTGGCCATCACAGCCACACACCATATGCGTGTCCGCCCCCTATCCGTGAACGTAAGGGAAGACAACCCGCTCCGGCGAACGGTTCCCGGCCTCAGTCCCGATCGGGATATGGCGGAAAGCGCCGGACCAATGCCGCGGTCCTCTCGCGGGCCCGCGGGTCCTCCCGGACGGCCGCCGCGATCAGCGCGCCGGCCTGTACGGCCTCCTCCTCGCCCATCCCCTGGGTGGTGAGGGCCGCGGCGCCCAGCCGCAGCCCCGGCCTGCGCCCTGACGGGTCCTCGGCACACGGCAGCGCACAGGTGTCCAGCACGATCCCCGCCGCCGCGCAACGCCCCCTGGCAGTACGGGCGTCCACCCCCAGCGGCGCCGGATCGACGGTGATCAGGTGGGTGTCCGTACCCCCGGTGGTGACCGTCAAGCCCTCCCCCTCCAGAGAGGCGGCCAACGCCCGCGCGTTGGCGACGGCCTGCCGGGCGTAGGCCGCGAAGCCGTCGGTGGCGGCCTCGCCGAAGGCGACGGCCTTGGCGGCGACGGAGTTCATCTGGGCGCCGCCCTGGGTGAAGGGGAAAACGGCCCGGTCGATGCGCTCGGCCAGCTCGGCGCGGCACAGGATCATCCCGCCGCGGGGGCCGCGCAGGACCTTGTGGGTGGTGGCGCACACGACGTCCGCGTACGGCACGGGGCTGGGCGCCACGCCCCCGGCGACCAGCCCGATTGGGTGGGCGGCATCCGCGATGAGGTAGGCGCCCACCTCGTCGGCGATCTCGCGGAAGACGGCGTAATCCAGGTGCCGCGGATAGCAGATCGAGCCGCAGACGATGGCTTTCGGCCGGTGGCGGCGGGCCAGCTCGCGTACCTCGTCGTAATCCAGCAGCCCGGTGTGCGGATCGACGCCGTACCCGGCGAAGTCGAACCAGCGGCCGGAGAAATTGGCGGGCGAACCGTGGGTGAGGTGCCCGCCGTGCGGCAGCGCCATGGCCAGGACGGTGTCCCCCGGGCGCAGCAGGGCGGCGTAGGCGGCCAGTACGGCCGAAGAGCCGGAGTGCGGCTGGACATTGGCGTGCTCGGCGCCGAACAGGTCCGTGGCGCGCTCCACGGCGAGGCGCTCGGCGAGGTCCACGACCTCACAGCCGCCGTGGTGCCGGGCGCCGGGGTAGCCCTCGGCGTACTTGTTGGCGAGCGGGGAGCCGAGGGCCGCGAGCACGGCCCGCGAGGTGAAGTTCTCGGCGGCGACGAGCTGCAGCCCGTCGCCCTGCCGGGCCGCCTCGCCCAGCAGCACCCCGGCGATCTCCGGGTCCTGCGCCAGCAGCGCGGCGAAGTCGGGGCCCCAGGAGGGCGCCGCGTAGCCACCCGCCCGCCGGGCATCCGTGGTCTCGCTCCGGGGTGACGCGGTGGTCGCGGACATGGCTGGCTCCGGTCCTCGTAGGAACGTAGTCCCAATGTAGGCGCGGGGCGGCATTCGAGCGCGCCGGAAGTGGCGCTTGGGGGCGGGGGTGGCGGTGGGGCGGGACCGGCTGCCCGCCCTACAGGCCGAATCGAACCTGATCATCCCCCCAGCGGGGGCTTACCCAAGGGCCGCCGCGACGAAGCCCCCGCGGCCCGAGACCGGGACGGGGCCGAGACGAAGCCGGGCCAGGGCCGAGGCGGAGCCGAGCCAGGGCCGAGGCCGGGACGGGGCCGAGACGAAGCCGGGCCAGGGCCGAGGCGGAGCCGAGCCAGGGCCGAGGCCGGGGCCGGGCCGGGGCCGAAGCCGGGGCCCGGTGCCGCCTCACAGGCCGAATCGAACGTGATCATCCCCCCGACGGGGGCTTACCCAGGGGTGGCCGCAACCAAGCCCCACAACCGAGCCCCGCAGCCAACCGCCCGACCACCCGACCCGCCCGGCGCCCCCAGCCCTTCAGAGCGCCTGGGAGCGCCTCGGAGCGCCCTCCACGCCGTCCAGAGCGCCCTCCACGCCCCCAGAGCAGCGTCGGCCGCCCCGGCCACCCAAAAGGGTCAGGCGCGGGCCGGAACTCCCGTCAGGGCGGTCACCACGGGGTCCAGCGCCTGGTTGATCTCGTCGCCGATGGAGCGGAAGAACGTGATGGGCGCGCCGTACGGGTCGTACACCTCGTCCGCCTCCGGATTCGGCGCCAGCAGCCAGCCGCGCAGCGCGGCGGCGGCGCCGACCAGGGCGCGGGCGCGCTCGACCAGGCCGCCGCCGGGCAGCGCCGGGTCGGGCTCGGGCAGCGTCGCCGGGTCTATGGCCCGTACCAGCCGGTTGAACTCCTTCAGCGTGAAGGTGCGCAGCCCCGCCGAATGGCCCATGGAGATGACCTGGGCTCGGTGGTCGCGGGTGGCGGTCAGGACGAGGTCGGCCCGGATGACGTGCTCGTCCAGCAGCTCGCGGCCGGTGAAATCGGCCGGATCCGCTCCGTAGTCGGCCAGAACGGTGGCGGCGTGGGTCTCCATGGGCGCGCCTTCGTGGCCCCAGGTGCCGGCGCTCTCCACGACCAGGCCGCCGCGGTCCTCCCCCAGACGCAGGTCGAGGGCGTGCCGGTGGAGCCGCTCGGTGATGGGCGAGCGGCAGACGTTGCCGGTGCTGACGTGGAGGATGCGGAAGGTGCGGTAGGTGTCCTCGCCGGGTCCCGCTATGCCACGCCCCAGGGGGGCAATCAATTCGCCACCTCAAGGTCCGGTACCACCTTGCGCAGCTCCTCCGCGCTGATCGCGCCCTCGCGCAGCAGCATCGGCACCGGGCCCGTGACGTCCACGATGGAGGACGGCACGGCGGCGGGGGTCGGGCCGCCGTCCAGGTAGACGGAGACGGAGTCGCCGAGCATCTCCTGGGCCGCGTCGCAGTCCTGCGGCGACGGGTGGCCGGTGAGGTTGGCGCTGGAGACGGCCATCGGGCCGAACTCGGTGAGCAGCTCGATGGCGACCGGGTGCAGCGGCATGCGGACCGCGACCGTGCCGCGGGTCTCGCCCAGGTCCCAGGTCAGCGACGGCTGGTGGGTGGCGACCAGGGTGAGCGCGCCGGGCCAGAAGGCGTCGACCAGTTCCCACGCCTGTTCGGAGAAGTCCGTGACGAGCCCGTGGAGGGTGTTCGGGGAGCCGACGAGCACGGGCGAGGGCATGCCGCGCCCGCGGCCCTTGGCCTGAAGCAGGTCACCGACGGCCTCGGCACTGAACGCGTCCGCGCCGATGCCGTAGACGGTGTCGGTCGGCAGCACGACCAGCTCGCCGCGACGGACGGCCGATGCGGCCTCGCGCAGACCGGTCGCGCGGTCGGTCGCGTCGCTGCAGTCGTAACGCCGTGCCATTTAACGGACCTCCTCGTGCGGAACAGACAGATGACTCGTGGGGGCCGGGCTCGTCATGGCGTCGCCCTGCGCGCGGTGGCGAAGCGGGGCCGGTTGTTCAGGTCGGGGTGGTCGGCCGCGTCGGCCCAGCCCCGCTCCTCGGTGAAGATCCACGGAACCTGGCCGCCCTGGGTGTCGGCGTGCTCGATGACCACGACGCCGCCGGGCCGCAGCAGGCGGTGTGCGGTCCGCTCGATGCCGCGGATGGTGTCCAGGCCGTCCTGGCCCGAGAACAGCGCGAGCTCGGGGTCGTGGTCGCGTGCCTCGGGTGCGACGTACTCCCACTCGGTCAGCGGGATGTACGGCGGGTTGGAGATGACCAGGTCCACCTGGCCGTCCAGCTCGGGTAGCGCGGTCAGCGCGTCGCCCTGCTGGAGAACGACGCGGGACCCCTCGACGTTCTTGCGTGCCCACTGCATGGCCTCGTCCGACAGCTCCACGGCGTGCACGCGCGAGCGCGGCACCTCCTGGGCCAGGGCGAGCGCGATGGCTCCGGAGCCCGTGCACAGGTCGACGATGAGCGGTTCGACGACGTCCATGGCCCGTACGGCGTCTATCGCCCAGCCGACGACGGACTCGGTCTCCGGGCGGGGTACGAAGACGCCGGGGCCGACGTGCAGCTCCAGGTAGCGGAAGAAGGCGCGCCCGGTGATGTGCTGGAGCGGCTCGCGGGCCTCGCGGCGGGCGACGGCCTCCCAGTAGCGGGCGTCGAAGTCCGCGTCGGGGACGCGGTGCAGTTCGCCGCGCTTGACGCCGTGGACGTGCGCGGCGAGCTCCTCCGCGTCGAAGCGCGGTGAGGGTACGCCGGCGTCGGCCAGCCGCTGGGTGGCCTGGGCCACCTCGGCGAGCAGCACGGTACGGGGACTGGGCCCGCGGCGGGGCCGCTGGGGGTCGTGGCCCCCGGAAGGCGACGGCACGCTGTTCCTCCGGCTCGTTCTACGGGCGTGGTACGGACGTTTTACGGGCTTACTGGGCGGCGGCCAGCTTGGCGGCCGAGTCGGCGTCGACGCACGCCTGGATAACCGGGTCGAGTTCGCCGTCGAGGACCTGGTCCAGGTTGTACGCCTTGAAGCCGACCCGGTGGTCCGAGATCCGGTTCTCGGGGAAGTTGTACGTCCGGATGCGCTCGGAGCGGTCGACGGTGCGGACCTGGCTGCGCCGGGCGTCCGAGGCCTCCTTCTCGGCCTCCTCCTGGGCGGCGGCCAGCAGCCGCGAGCGCAGGATGCGCAGGGCCTGCTCCTTGTTCTGGAGCTGGCTCTTCTCGTTCTGGCAGGAGACGACGATGCCGGTGGGCAGATGGGTGATGCGCACGGCGGAGTCGGTGGTGTTGACCGACTGGCCGCCGGGGCCCGACGAGCGGTAGACGTCGATGCGCAGGTCGTTCGGGCCGATCTCGACCTCGACCTCCTCGGCCTCGGGCGTGACGAGCACGCCGGCCGCCGAGGTGTGGATGCGGCCCTGGGACTCGGTGGCGGGCACCCGCTGGACGCGGTGCACCCCGCCCTCGTACTTCAGGCGGGCCCACACGCCCTGGCCGGGCTCGGTGGCGCCGTTGCCGCCCTTGGTCTTCACGGCGACCTGGACGTCCTTGTAGCCGCCGAGGTCGGACTCGTTGGCTTCCAGGATCTCGGTCTTCCAGCCGACGCGCTCGGCGTAGCGCAGGTACATGCGCAGCAGGTCGCCGGCGAACAGCGCGGACTCCTCGCCGCCCTCGCCGGCCTTGACCTCCAGGATGACGTCCTTGTCGTCGCTGGGGTCGCGCGGTACGAGCAGCAGCCGCAGCTTCTCGGTCAGCTCCTCGCGGGTGGCTTCGAGGTCCTTGACCTCGTCGGCGAAGTCCGGGTCGTCGGCGGCCAGTTCGCGGGCGGTGCCGATGTCGTCGCCGGTCTGCTTCCAGGCGCGGTACGTGGTGACGATCGGGGTCAGTTCGAAGTAGCGCTTGTTGAGCCGCTTGGCCTCGCGCTGGTCGGCGTGGACCGCGGGGTCGGCCAGCCGCTTTTCGAGATCGGCGTGCTCGCCGATCAGTTCCTCGACCGCCTCGAACATCGTGGGGTTCCTCACCTGGCTGTGTATACCGGTTGCCGGCACCTGTGCGGCGCGCTGCCGCGGCCGCGGACCTCCGGCGGGATCCGTGGCCTGGACGACAAAACGCCGGTCCGGCCGCCCCTCGGAGGGGCGACCGGGAACCGGCGCCTTGCGGGTCGCTACTTCTTGGCGGAGCCAGCGGCCTTGCCGAAGCGGGCCTCGAAGCGGGCCACGCGGCCACCGGTGTCGAGGATCTTCTGCTTGCCCGTGTAGAACGGGTGGCACTCGGAGCAGATGTCGGCACGGATGGTGCCGCCGGCCACGGTGCTACGGGTGGTGAACGACGCGCCACAGGTGCAGCTGACCTGGGTCTCGACGTACTCCGGGTGGATGTCGCGCTTCAAGGGATTCTCCTAGGTTCGGGAGGGCTCCGGGTCGTTCCGCGGATTGCGTCACGTGAACCGGGGCCGACGGTCCAGTCTGCCAGGACTGGTCGCATCTCCCAAAACCGGGGTGGGCCGGGAGGTATTCCCCGGGGGGCCGGGGCTTCGGGAGATGCGCGGAAGAAACGGTTCAGCTACTTCACGTAACTGTCGGTTCCGCCCTTGTCACCTGCGGAATCCTTGATCGCTTCCTGGGGGATGTCCTGGTCCTGGCGCAGCGCGTCCCAGACCTGCTTCGACTGCTTCTCCAGCGGCAGGACGCGGGACGGGTTCTTCGGGTCGTACGTCACCGGCAGCGTCACCATGTCGATGCTGTCCGACCCGATGCCGCCCAGCTGCTTGGCGAGCCCCATCAGCGCGTTGACCGAGTTCAGGTCGGTGTCGGTGGTGATGGCCTTGGTGGCGGTGTCGGCGATGCTGTAGAGCTTCGCCGGGTTGGACAGCAGCCCGATGCTCTTGACCTGCTTCATCAGCGCCTTGATGAAGGTCTGCTGGAGCTGGATGCGGCCCAGGTCGCTGCCGTCGCCGCCGGGCACGCCGTGCCGGGTGCGGACGAGGCCGAGCGCGTCCTCGCCGTTGAGGGTGTGCTTGCCCGGCTCCAGGTTCAGGTGGCTCTTGTTGTCGTGGATGGGCTTGGTGGTGGTGATGTCCACGCCGCCGAGGGCGTCGATGAGCTTCTTGAAGCCGGTGAAGTCGACCTCGACGAAGTGGTCCATACGGATGCCGCTCATCGACTCGACGGTCTTGACGGCGCAGGCCGGCCCGCCGACCTCGAAGGCGGTGTTGAACATGGCCTTGCGCTGGCCCGGTATGTTCTTGCCGTCCTTGGTGCAGTCGGGGCGCTGGACCATGGTGTCGCGCGGGATGCTGACCACGCTGGCCTTCTTGTGGCCCTTGTAGACGTGCACGATCATCGCGGTGTCGGAGCGGGCGTTGCCCTCGTCCGTGCCGTACGAGCCGTTCGCGCCCGCCCGGGAGTCCGATCCCATGACGAGGATGTCCATCGACCCGTCGTCGTTGTCCTGCGGCCGGTTCTTGCCCAGGGCGGCGTTGATGTCGACGCCCTTCAGGTTGCCGTTGAGCTTGAAGTAGACGTAGCCGAGTCCGGCGCCACCGAGCAGCACGCAGCTGACCAGCGCGCACACGGTGATCGTCAGGGCGCGGCGGCGCCGGGTCGGGCCCTTGCGCCGGCGGCCCGTGGCGCGTATGCCGCGGGAACGGCCGGTGGCCGCCTTCGCGGCCTTGCTGCTGTCCGCCATCTGCTCCTCAGTCCTCGTTCTCTCGGCTGCCCCTCGCCGTCACCGTTCAGCCACGGTTTGTTGCGCTTTGAAAGACGGGGGGTAGACCGGAAGGGTTGCACAGCGGGATTGAGAGCCATTCTTAGAAAACGGCACCGCAGGGCTCCGGCGGCAGTGCACTACGTCCCTTGTGACCAGGACTTTCGTCCGGACCCGGGAAGTGGAGGGGAGGCGTCCGCCGACATTGTGCGTGTGCGCAAGGCAACAATCTGCGGGTTCTGCGGGCAGCGATAAGCCCTCCCGGCCACCGAAGTGACCGGGAGGGCTCTGCCGTACGGCTATGGCCGCATCCGGCGCTTGTACGAGCGCCTTCGCTCCGCTAGGGACCCGGGCGGGCCTCAGTCGTTGCCGTTGCCGTTGCCCATGCCGGGCGTCGTCTTCTGGATCTGGAGCAGGAACTCCGCGTTGGACTTCGTCTGCTTCATCTTGTCCAGCAGCAGCTCGATGGCCTGCTGCTGGTCCAGGGCGTGCAGCACGCGCCGCAGCTTCCAGACGACGGCCAGCTCGTCGCTGCCCATCAGGATCTCTTCCTTACGGGTGCTGGACGCGTCCACGTCCACCGCCGGGAAGATGCGCTTGTCCGAGAGCTTCCGGTCGAGCTTGAGCTCCATGTTGCCGGTGCCCTTGAACTCCTCGAAGATCACCTCGTCCATCCGCGAGCCGGTCTCGACCAGCGCGGTGGCCAGGATGGTCAGCGAGCCGCCGTCCTCGATGTTGCGCGCCGCACCGAAGAACTTCTTCGGCGGGTACAGCGCGGTCGAGTCGACACCACCGGACAGGATGCGGCCCGACGCCGGCGCGGCGAGGTTGTACGCACGGCCCAGACGGGTGATCGAGTCCAGCAGGACGACCACGTCGTGGCCCAGCTCCACCAGGCGCTTGGCGCGCTCGATGGCGAGCTCGGCGACGGTGGTGTGGTCCTCGGCGGGGCGGTCGAAGGTCGAGGAGATGACCTCGCCCTTGACCGACCGCTGCATGTCGGTGACCTCTTCGGGACGCTCGTCGACCAGGACGACCATCAGGTGGCACTCGGGGCTGTTGCGGGTGATCGAGTTGGCGATCGCCTGCATGATCATGGTCTTGCCGGTCTTCGGCGGCGCCACGATCAGACCGCGCTGGCCCTTGCCGATCGGCGCGACCAGGTCGATGATCCGCGGCGTCAGCGCGCCCGGCTCACCTTCCAGGCGCAGCCGCTCCTGCGGGTAAAGCGGCGTCAGCTTGCCGAACTCCGGGCGGCCGCGGCCCTGTTCGGGCGCGACGCTGTTGACGGTGTCCAGGCGCACCAGCGCGTTGAACTTCTCGCGCCGCTCGCCCTCGCGGGGCTGGCGGACCGCGCCGGTGACGTGGTCGCCCTTGCGCAGGCCGTTCTTGCGGACCTGGGCGAGCGAGACGTACACGTCGTTCGGTCCCGGCAGGTAGCCGGAGGTCCGGATGAACGCGTAGTTGTCGAGGATGTCGAGGATGCCCGCGACGGGGATCAGGACGTCGTCCTCGGAGACCTGCGGCTCGTTGCCGAAGTCCTCACGGCCGCGGCGGCCGCGCCGGTCCCGGTAACGGCCGCGGCGCCCGCGGCGCCCGCCCTCGAAGTCGTCCCCGTCCTCGTCGGCCCGGCGGTTGTCACGGTTGTCGCGGTTGTCGCGCTGGCGGTTGCCGCCGCCCTGCTGGTTGCCGCCGTCGCCACCGTCGTTGTTCTTGTTGCGGCGGTCGCGCTGGCCGCGCTCGCCGCGGCCCTGGCGGTCACCCTTCTGGCCGCGGTCCTGGCGGTCGCCGCGGTCCTGGCGGTCGCCCTTGCCCTGGCGGCCCTCGGCGCTGTCCGCCGCGGCCTCGGCCTTGGCGTCCTCGCGCGGCGCCGTACGGGTGTCGGCCTTCGCCTCGGCCTTGCCCTCGGACTTCGCCTCGCCGGCGCCGTCGGGGCTGCCCGCGGCGGCGGTGGCGCGGCGCCGGCGGCGCTCGCCGGCCGGCTGCTCGTCGGAGGCGGTGCCTCCCGGCTGGCCCGGGATGTCGATCTGCTGCTGGCCTGCGGAGCTGTCGGCGGCGGCCTTGTCCGCCTTGCCCGCGGCCTTGGCGTCGCCGTCCTCGCCCGTACGGGCCTTGGACGTGGCCCGGCGCTTGGGCTTGGTCTCGGTCTCGGCGGGCGCGTCGCCCTTGGCCGCGGCGCCGGAACCGGAGCCGGCGGCCTGCTTCTCCTTGATGACCTCGATCAGCTGGCTCTTGCGCATCCGCGCGGTGCCCTTGATACCGAGGCTGGAGGCGACCTGCTGCAGCTCTGCCAGGACCATGCCGTCCAGGCCGGTGCCGGAACGGCGGCGCCGCGCAGGCGCGGCGGGAGCGTCCGTGGCGGGCGCGGTGGCACTGCCATCGGTGCGTACGCCCATCAGATCGGTGGTGTCGCTCACGAAGGGTCCTTCCCTGGAGCGGGCGTCGGCCTGTCTGGCTCGGCGACCGGTTGTGCTGTCCGGCTGCGGTCCCGTACTTGCGGACCTGGCCGGGGCGGTGGTCCCGCCGGAAATGGCGGAGAGATCAGTTCATGGTTCCGGCGCGAAGAGCTGTCAGTGACTCATGTCCGTCACGCCGATTTCCGGAGCGTGCTCGCTTCTGCTCAGGCAACTGCTCCAAGCAGTTTGGGAGGCTCCCGGAAGAAAGGTGGTCCCGATGGGGGACACGAAGTACCGCGCCGCTGAGGCGTCACGTACTCACTTGAGGTTAACACTACCGGATCCAACAAACATTCCCCCTCTCGAAGACCGGCAATCGACGATCACCCGGCGAGCGGCAGCACCGAGGTACCCGCCGCGTCGAGGGCCAGCCGGTTGGCCGCCCACCCCTCGCCCGCAAGGCCGGCCACCTTGTCGGCCGCTTCCTCCTGTACCAGCGCGAGCACCGTGGGGCCCGCGCCGGAGACGACCGCGGGGACGCCGTCCGCACGCAGTCGGTTCACCAGGGCCACGCTCTCGGGCATCGCGGGAGCACGGTACTCCTGGTGAAGTCGGTCCTCGGTCGCGGCCAGCAGCAGCTCGGGGCGCCTGGTCAGGGCCTCCACGAGCAGTGCGGCGCGACCGGCGTTGGCCGCGGCGTCCACATGGGGGACGGTACGCGGCAGCAGTCCGCGCGCGGTCTCCGTGAGCACCGGTTTCCCGGGCACGAAGACCACCGGAACGATGGAATCCGCGGGCTCCATCCTGATGGCCCGCGCGGACCCGGTGTCCGTCCAGGCCAGGGTGAAGCCGCCGAGCAGGCAGGCGGCCACGTTGTCGGGGTGGCCCTCGATCTCGGTGGCCAGTTCCAGCAGCGCCGCGTCGTCGAGCCGCTGCTCGCCGCCTATGGTCACGGCGCGGGCAGCCACGATGCCGGCGCAGATCGCGGCGGAGGAGGAGCCCAGGCCCCGGCCGTGCGGGATGCGGTTGGCGCACACGATCTCCAGGCCGCGCGGCTGCCCGCCGAGCAGGTCGAAGGCGGCGCGCAGGGACCGGACGAGCAGGTGGCTCTCGTCGCGCGGCAGGGTTTCGGCGCCCTCGCCCGCGATGTCGACGTGCAGGCCGGAATCGGCCACGCGCACCACGACGTCGTCGTACAGCCCGAGGGACAGCCCGAGGGCGTCGAAGCCGGGACCGAGATTGGCGCTGGTCGCGGGGGTGCGCACCCGGACGGCGGCGGCGCGGAACGCTGGACCGGCCATCGCTCGATGACTCTCCTTGATGTGATGCTGCGGCACTGCCCCTGAGCGCCGCGGCACCAGGGTGCCCGGCCGGCTCGTGGGGACCGTTCTGACCTGCCCTGCACACCACTGCGACATGCCGTGGGGAGGGGAGTTGGCTGCCAGCCTATCGAAGGAAGGTTCTGTGGCGACATAGGGCGCACAGGAGGCGCACGATGCGTGTCGCACGCCGCCGGCCGTCCACGGCCGCCTTTGCAGCCTTTGCAGGGTTTGCTCTATCCGAGGTTACGGGGTTCCCGCCGGTCGCGTAACCCCTTTTCGCGCGCCGTTCGGCGCGGGGACACGCGCCCGGCCGTACGGGTACGGCCGGGCGCGCCGCCGCGCTACGCCAGACCGAGGCGCTCGGCCGCGGCGTCGGCGTCGACCGGGACCGTGACCGGCTGCGGGGCGCCCGCGACGGCCCAGTCCGGGTCCTTCAGGCCGTTGCCGGTGACCGTGCAGACGATCCGCTGCCCGGGGTCGACCTTGCCCTCGTCGGCCGCCTTGAGCAGGCCGGCCACCGAGGCGGCCGAGGCGGGCTCCACGAAGACGCCTTCCCGGGAGGCCAGCAGACGGTAGGCCGCCAGGATTTGACGGTCCGTCACCTCGTCGATGAAGCCGCCGGACTCGTCCCGGGCGCGCTCGGCGAACTGCCAGGAGGCGGGGTTGCCGATACGGATGGCGGTCGCGATCGTGTGCGGATCCTTGACAACCTCGCCACGTACGATCGGCGCGCTGCCGGACGCCTGGAAACCCCACATGCGCGGGGTGCGCGAGGCGATGCCGTCGGCGGCGTACTCCTGGTAGCCCTTCCAGTACGCCGTGATGTTGCCGGCGTTGCCGACGGGCAGCACATGGATGTCCGGCGCGTCGTCCAGCATGTCGACGATCTCGAAGGCGGCGGTCTTCTGGCCCTCGATCCTGACCGGGTTGACGGAGTTCACAAGTGCGACCGGGTACTTCTCGGAGAGGCCGCGGGCCAGCGTCAGGCAGTCGTCGAAATTGCCGTCGACCTGGAGGATCTTCGCGCCGTGCACCAGCGCCTGGCCCATCTTGCCGAGCGCGATCTTGCCCTGCGGGACGAGCACGGCGCAGACCATCCCGGCCCGTACGGCGTACGCGGCGGCCGAGGCGGAGGTGTTGCCGGTGGAGGCGCAGATGACCGCCTTGGCGCCCTCCTCCTTGGCCCGGGTGATGGCCATGGTCATGCCACGGTCCTTGAAGGACCCGGTGGGGTTGGCGCCCTCTACCTTGAGATGCACCTCACAGCCCGTGCGCTCGGAGAGCACCTGGGCGGGCACCAGCGGCGTACCGCCCTCACGCAACGTGACGACCTCGGTCGAAGCGCCGACCGGCAGCCGGTCGCGGTACTCCTCGATGATTCCGCGCCACTGACGGCTCGCGGTGGAAATGGCAGACATGGGTTCCTTTACTCCCCTTCGACCCGCATGATGCTGGCGACGCCCCGGACGGTGTCCAGGTCGCGCAGCGCGCCGACGGTCGACGACAGGGCGGCGTCGGCCGCCCGGTGGGTGACGACGACGAGGGACGCCTCTCCCCCGGTCTCGGCTTCGCCCGAGCGGGAGGTCCCCCCGTCCTTGCTCTGCTGGCGAACCGTGTCGATGGACACGCCGTGCTCGGCGAAGACCATGGCGACCTGGGCGAGGACACCGGGCTTGTCGGCCACGTCCAGGCTGATGTGGTACCGGGTGACGACGTCGCCCATGGGGCCCACGGGCAGCTGCGTGTAAGCGGACTCGCCGGGTCCGGTGGTCTCGGCCAGCTTGTTGCGGCAGACCGCCACCAGGTCGCCGAGGACCGCGGAGGCGGTCGGCGAACCGCCGGCGCCGGGACCGTAGAACATGAGCTGCCCGGCGGCCTCGGACTCGACGAAGACCGCGTTGTACGCCTCGCGCACGGAGGCCAGCGGATGCGTCAGCGGAATCATGGCGGGGTGCACGCGTGCCGTCACGGAGGCACCGTCGGCGGCCCGCTCGCAGATCGCCAGCAGCTTGACCGTGCAGCCCATGCGCTTGGCGGAGGCGATGTCGGACGCGGTGACCTCGGTCAGCCCCTCGCGGTGCACGTCGTCGATGGTCACCCGGGTATGGAAGGCGATACCGGCCAGGATGGCGGCCTTGGCGGCCGCGTCGAAGCCCTCGACATCCGCCGTCGGGTCGGCCTCCGCGTACCCCAGAGCCGTGGCCTCGTCCAGCGCCTCCGAGTAACCCGCCCCCGTGCTGTCCATCTTGTCCAGGATGAAATTGGTCGTCCCGTTGACGATGCCGATCACCCGGTTGACCTTGTCGCCGGCCAGCGACTCGCGCAGCGGCCTGACCAGCGGGATCGCGCCGGCCACGGCGGCCTCGTAGTACAGGTCGGCGCCGTTGGCCTCGGCCGCCGCGTGCAGCGCCGCGCCGTCGGCGGCGACCAGCGCCTTGTTGGCCGACACCACGCTCGCGCCGTGCTCGAAAGCGGTGGTGATCAGCGTACGGGCGGGCTCGATACCGCCGATGACCTCGACGACCACGTCGATGTCGTCACGTTTGACCAGCTCCGTGGCGTCGGTGGTGATCAGCTCGGCGGGCACCCCGGCGCGCACCCGGTCCGGCCGCCGCACCGCGATCCCGGCCAGCTCGACGGGCGCACCGATGCGTGCCGCGAGGTCGTCGGCGTGCGTCGTCATGATGCGCGCCACCTCTGAGCCGACCACTCCACAGCCCAGCAGCGCCACCTTCAGCGGACGCGTACGCATCATTCGACCTCTTTCGCTTTCATCCTCGGTAATGCCCCAGTCTCACCCACCGGACCGGGGATTCGGCCCCCGGTCCGGATGCCGAGACATCTGTTCCACAATTGTCGGTCACCCGGCAGGCTCGGCGACACCCACCGGAAAGACGGGGCCCCGGCGCCCCGCCCCTCACTCGTGCACCCGTGCTATCCGACGTCGAGACGGAGCAGGTCCTCCTCCGTCTCGCGCCGGACGATGACCCGTCCTTCGCCACCGCGCACCGCGACCACCGGCGGCCGCAGCGCGTGGTTGTAGTTGCTCGCCATCGACCGGCAGTACGCACCGGTCGCGGGCACGGCGAGCAGGTCGCCCGGGGCGATATCGGCGGGCAGGAACGCGTCCCGTACGACGATGTCGCCGCTCTCGCAGTGCTTGCCGACCACACGCGAGAGCATCGGCGGGGCCTCGGAGGTGCGGGAGACCAGCGCGACGCTGTACTCCGCGTCGTACAGCGCCGTACGGATGTTGTCCGACATCCCGCCGTCGACGGAGACGTACGTGCGCAGTCCGTCCAGCTCCTTGACCGTGCCGACCTCGTAAAGGGTAAAGGCGGTCGGTCCGACGATGGCGCGCCCCGGCTCCACGGAGAGCCGCGGCACCGCCAGTCCGGCCGCCTCGCACTCGCGCGTCACGATGTCGCCCAGCGCCTTGGCGATCTCGTGCGGTTCGCGCGGGTCGTCGTCCGAGGTGTACGCGATGCCGAGCCCGCCCCCCAGGTCGATCTCCGGGAGCTCGACCCCGTGCTCGTCGCGCACCTCGGTCAGCAGCTGCACCACGCGCCGCGCGGACACCTCGAACCCGGCCATGTCGAAGATCTGCGACCCGATGTGCGAGTGGATGCCGGTCAGCTCCAGCCCGTCCAGCTTCAGGATCCGCCGCACGGCCTCGGCGGCCTGCCCGCCGGCCAGCGCGATCCCGAACTTCTGGTCCTCGTGCGCGGTCGCGATGAACTCGTGGGTGTGCGCCTCGACACCGACCGTCACCCGCACCTGCACCCGCTGCCGCTTCCCCAGCCGGTCCGCGACATGCGCCACCCGCACGATCTCCTGGAACGAGTCCAGCACGATCCGCCCGACCCCGGCCTCCACGGCCCGGGTGATCTCCTCGATGCTCTTGTTGTTCCCGTGCAGCGCGATCCGCTCGGCCGGCATCCCGGCCGCCAGCGCGGTGGCCAGCTCCCCGCCACTGCACACATCGAGGTTCATCCCCTCCTCCGCCAGCCACCTCACCACGGCCCGCGAGAGGAACGCCTTCCCGGCGTAGAAGACGTCCGCCCCCTCCCCGAACGCGTCCTTCCAGGCCCGGCACCGGGCCCGGAAGTCGTCCTCGTCCAGGAAGTAGCCGGGCGTGCCGAATTCCTCGGCGAGCGTGGCGACGTCGATCCCGCCGACGGTGACGACCCCGTCGGCGTTGCGCTCGACCGTACGGGACCACACCCGCGGGTCGATGCCGTTCAGGTCGGCCGGCGGAGCGGCGTAGTGCCCCTCGGGCAGCACGTCACCGTGCCGGGGGCCTGCGGGGTGGGCGGAGCGGCTCATGGCGTGTGTGTTCCCCTCAAGTACGGGTGCGGCGTCGTCCCGCGTACGGCGTTGTCGCGGTCCGGCGCCGTCGGGTGGATCACGTTCGGGTGCTCGCGGACGGTCACGCGGTCACAGACGTTCGGGCGGTCACAGACGTTCGGGCGTGGAGATGCCGAGCAGGTGCAGGCCGTTGGCGAGCACCGTTCCGGCGGCTTCGGCGAGGGCCAGCCGGGCGCGGTGCACGGCCGAGGGTTTCTCCTCCCCGACGGGCAGCGGCGGCCACACGTCATGACATCGCAGCCAGGCGTCGGCGGTCACTTCCAGATGCCGCGCGATCCGGTCGGGCGCCCGGTACCGCGCGGCGGCCTCGACGACCGCGGGGTACTCGGCAAGAG
Organism: Streptomyces sp. NPDC017529; assembly: GCF_044329785.1. NCBI lineage: Bacteria > Bacillati > Actinomycetota > Actinomycetes > Kitasatosporales > Streptomycetaceae > Streptomyces > Streptomyces sp. NPDC017529. The sequence goes on along the minus strand of NZ_JBIRJY010000004.1, from coordinate 588,908 downwards.
CGGCGTAAAGCGCCCGCAAGGCGGAACGCTCACCTCCCGACTCCCCCACCTCTCCCGGCTCCCCCGGCTCGGCCGTGAACCCCAGCTCCCGGGCATTGCGCGTCATCGCACACGTACGCGCATACGCGTACTGCACCCGAAACCGCCCATTGCTCTCCCGCTGCACCGGCCTCTCGGGAAGCCGCACGGCGTCCGCCTGCGCGGGGTGCAGCAGGGCCCAGCGGACTTCGTCGGGGCCGAGGCGGTCGGCCAGTACGCGCCATTCTTGGCGGACAAGGCTCGCGGGGGACAGCGGGGCCGGCCGGGAGAGAACCTTCACGGGCCGGGGCCGAATCTCCTCCCCGCCATACTCCACAGCCACGCGCTGCGCCTCGTCCGGCGCCACGTCCTTCTGGACGCTCCCCACAACTCCCGCCGCGGGCAGAATCCGCTCCAACGCCTCAACCGTGACAGCGGCCCGCACCCCGGCGGCGGCACGCAACACCACCGGTTCCTGGGCCATGGCACGGTCCCTCTCCTGGCCCTTGGCCCGGCTGTTCTCCCGGCCCTGGGAGCCGGCGGCGTGCCCGTATCCCCGCCCCTCCCTCAGCACACGCCGTACGAGCGCGACCCAGGCCGCCTCCGTCAGCGTGACGTTCAAAAACCCCGCCCCCGCAACCTCCACACCGGCGATCCCGGACACCCCCGCCAACCGCTCACGCAGCACCCCGGCCACCTCACGCGGCGGCCGTCCGGCCTCCTTGGCGACCTGGAGCGCCACATTGCACGCGAAGTCGGCCTCGCCGCCTCCCTGACCACGTACCGGGGGTCGCACCACGACCCGCGCCGGTACGGTCACGGAGAGTTCCCCGTCCTCCACAGCGCCGCGCACGGAACACAACACGGCGCGGGAGAGCTCAGCGGGGGTCACGCCCCAAGCGTATGGGAGAAGCAACCCCTACCCGCCACCCGGTTTCACCCACCGGACACCCCGCGCCCCACCCCCTACCCCCTCACCCCGCAGGCCGAACCGCAGCCTCCGACCCCCCTTCAACATCAGCACTCCCACCCCTACCCCCACCCCCACAACCATCCCCACCAAACAACCCCTCACCCTCCCCCTCGCTCACACCCCTCTCTCCTGCACCTCTCTCCCCTGCGCCCCTCCCCCCAACCCCGACCTCTTCCCCCGCCCCTCCCCCTTCTCTCTCCCTACACCCTTCCCCGCCCCGGCTCATCAGCCGCCGCACGATACGCACCAGATCCATCGGCTCGAACGGCTTCGCCAAAAACGCGTCCACCCCCACCGCCTGCCCGCTCTCCACCTCCGTCTGCGTGCAGGCACTGACGATGGCGAGAGGAATCTCCCGCGTCCGCGGATCGGCCCGCAGCCGGGCCGCCGTCTGCACCCCGTCGAGCCGGGGCATCACCACATCGAGCGTCACCACGTCCGGCGCCACCCGATGGACGATCTCCAGGCACTCGGCACCATCAGCCGCGGTCACGACCTCGAAGCCCTCAAGCTCCAGGTTGACCCTGATCAACTGCCGGATGACCTTGTTGTCGTCGACGACAAGGACCCGGCCGGACACGCCAGGCACACCCTGAGACTAGGCGCGCGCCTCCGACTGCGTCCGGGTTTTGCCCACTTCCGCCCCGTGCGAGGGACCTTTCCCCGACCACCGGAACCCCCACCCCCACATGCGCTACGCCCCCCTCCCCCAACCCGTTCATGAACACCCCGTCAGAGCTGGTAGTGTTCTACCCGTCGCCGCGAGAGCAGCAGACACGCCCCCGTAGCTCAGGGGATAGAGCAACGGCCTCCGGAGCCGTGTGCGCAGGTTCGAATCCTGCCGGGGGCACCGGAAATTAAGGCCCTGACCTGCAGAAATGCCGGTCAGGGCCTTTCTTGTGCATGCCAAAACACACACGGCCTACTCGACCATGTGCATTTGACGTGCATCAGGCCGCTGACCAGGCACTTTGCTACGCCAGCGCGGAAGAGCCACAGGGTTTTCGTCCCGCATGCAAAGCAGCGAGAACATGTGCGGGCTATACGTGGGACGAAAGGCTGCGTCGGCCCAGTCAGAGCCCTTGAACGCCGAGCTCGCGTCCCGCTGACCTGCTACTTCCCTGACAGGCTTGCCGCTTGGTGCAACGGAGCACGGACCGTGTGCCTTTCACGAACGCCGCAGCTGCCAGAGAGCAGCCAACTAGCCAACTCAAGACACTGCGCTGCGCCCGTCCGGGTCCCACGTCGCCAAGAGCACGGAAGCCGGTGCCGCCCAATTCTCCGCACCCTCGATCAGGTCGACGGCCTTCATCGAGCTCTCTGCCGCGAGGAGCTGGTCGCCGATGCCCTGGGGAACCCACAGGGCGGCAGTACCCCGAACCCAGTCCACGGCGACCTGGTACACCGCGACGACCGCCAACTCCCACAGCGTCAGCGGCTCGCACACGGCCCCTCCGTGCGGTGCCCGACCCCGCGCAGGTATCCGCACCGCGATCAGACGCCACGGATGTCCGGCCGACTGCTCGACCGCAGCGAGGCGGGTGCGCTGAGCCCAGTCAGTAGTCAGCTTCGCCAGCGACTCCTCGGCCTCCTCCCGGCCCTTTCTGCGGCGCCCAAGAGCCGCGTGCAGTTCCCCAAGGGCTGCCGACGCGGCATCGACAAGCGGCTTGCCATCCCACCTGGCACGAGCACACCACGCTCGCCATACCTTCCCCAGCACCTCAGGCGCTTCGCTGCCGAAGACTTCGAAGGCGATATCCGGCGTCAACACAGGTGCGGACATGGTGGAGATCGCCGCTCCGTCGGCGAGCGCCCGGGGAGCGCAGATCCCCGCCCACCGATGCCTCTGCTGCTCGGCGCGCTCCGCGAGTTCCGCCAACTTGATCTCAGCCCAGGGACGCAGCCAGGGGCACGCCACCAGCCCCTCACCAGCCGCGATCAGCCGATTCTGCGTGTCCCGCCACAAGGCCAGCAGATCATCCCTGAGCGCCCTGGCCTGCTCATAGCGCCCCCACTCAGCCTCATCATCCTCGTCCTGCGGGTATTCACCCCGCGATAGCAGACACGCCGCCTCAGAGATCTCTGCTTCCCCCGGACGGCCCTCGCCCGTCTCCTCGTCGTCGGGCCTCAGCCGCGCAACCGCGTCGAGCGCGTCGAGAAAAACCGGCCAGCGTCCGTCATCGGGCACCGCCCAGCGGCAGCTCCAGTTCGTGCAGAGCCGCGCCAACGAAGAAGCGTCAAGGGCGAAGTCGACAACCCGCATGCCGGATGCCTTGCGCAGCTGCGGACATTCTTCGACAGCGTGAAGGAGTCCGGTATCGGAAACCGCGGTGTAGCCCGAGAAATACATGCCCTCGAAGGGGCCCAGTGGTGTACCCGCCTCGATACAACGGCCCAGCACGACAGACAGCGTTCCGGTCTCTGGCACAGACATGGCACCGACACTAATCGATGGCACCACACCGGTGAGGATTGCCCGCTATGCGGGAAACCCTCAGTCCGCAACAGCTGCTCGTGCCAAATGCCCGCGCGTCGGGTGCTTGAGCCCGATGACGCGGTGGTGGAGACCTGGCCACATGTGAAGAGGCAGCAGCAAAGCAGCAGGCTCTGACCCCACTCACCTTGCGAGCGATCCGTCGTGCCTAAGGACCGGAAATCGCTCAAGAAAGCCTACAAAAACCGCATGGTCAAGGAGACCGCCCCGAGGCAACTCATCCACGAGGTGATCAGACGCCCTCCAGGTCCGCGCCCTCGGCGCGCAGGAGGCGCTGCAGCTCGCCGTTGAACGCCTTGGTGTTCTCCATCAGAGCGTCCAGATACCCCTCCAGCTCCCGCAGCGTGCTGAAGGCCCGCCAATCGGCCGACGCTGGGTTAGCGAGAGCAAACACAGTTCGTCGAGCCGGCCGACGATCACCTCTCAGTACGGCCGTCTGCAGCGCATCTTTGGAGGCGACAACCTCAAGCGCGTGGCGCACTCCAGCGAGAGCGACCTCGCCTCGGCGGGTCAGCGAATACTGAAGGTCGCGTCGTTTGTACCCCTCGGCTGTGCGGTAGTTCTCCGCGTGGGTGTGCACCACATCCAGGAGCTCCCACTGCACGAGATTCCTGAGCGCCTCATACAGATCCTCATCCTCGATTGCCGCCACCCAGCCGACCCGGCGCAGCCGTTCTCGCATCGAGTCGAGCCCTAGCGTCTTCTCCTGGTGTTCAACGGCCACGCCGAAGGCGTCCAGCACCGCCCCGTACAGACCGGGCCTCTCTATCGTTGTGAACCGAAACATCCCCGGTGGCACCCTGCGCACGCCTATCGCCCCTCCCCGCTGCCTCGGCGGCACCCGGATCCCCCGTAAAGGGAGGCACCGATGTTCAGGAGCGAGGCACAGAACAGCGGATTCAACCGGCGAGAACCGGGGCCCCTGGCAAGGCGCGCTCAGACTCGACGGCGAACATGATTTGCTCCTCGTCTCCGTGCAGGAGCAGGGACCAGTCCATGAGTCGGTCAGTACCGCTGGTGCGGCAGACGCGTCACCCTTAACAAGAACTCTACGGATCTTGTCGCTTTCTGCGGGACGACTGCTTGGCGCCGGAATTCCGTTTCCTCCGTGGCCGCGTGGGAGAGTCGGTCGGAGAGCTCCTCTCTGCGGCGAGTGGCCTTACGGCATGCGGCTCGCGCGCCTCGATTCCCTCAGTCCCGGGGATGAGGTCGGTCTGCAGTGGGGCGGGGGCGGAACGACGGGCGGTGTCCGGGACCGGCAGGACGTTCCGGCGTTGCAACTCAGCGATGCTGACCAGCGGTGCCATGAGAACGCTGTCGAGCAGCTCGTTCTGAACCGACTGCAACTCGACCAGATGCCACAGGACGGCCAGCACGTACTGGAGTTCTTTGCTCCAGGCGGGGTGCCACCGGTCGGGCCGGATGTGGTCCAGCTGACTGACGGCTCTGCGGGACGGCGGTCCCGTCCTGCGTTTCAACCAGCCGTCGAGAACGTTCTGTCCGCTGACCTGGTAATCCCGCATTTGTTGAGTCACGGACCCGAAAACGCCCTGGCCGAAGTGGAGTTCCAGACGGTCGGGATCGTAGGCGAAACTCTCGGGTAGTTCGTCTCTGCCGACCTGTCTCTGGTATGTGATCGCCGGCTCTGCGGTCGTCCAGACTTCCTGGGGCCCGCCGGGCCTCCCCATCACCGGGTCCACGAGCCTCTCTCCGAAGGTGGAGGCCCAGATCACCTTCCGCCCGATGTGCAGCGCCTCCGACCACAGCGTGGCGTCGCCGGTGAGGGGTACGCGGACACCGATGGTGGTGAGTTCGTCATCGAAGCGGGACCGGAAGCCGGGGTGAGCCGTGATCGCGGCGATGTACGCGAGCAAGTCCTCGCCGGAGACAGCCAGACCGCCGAAGGAGTTTTGAAGGTGCTGGAGAAGGCCGGGGGCCACATTGGGAGTGCCGTCCTTCTGCAGGAAGGGGAGCACCCTGCCACCACCCCAGCCGGCGAAGTGATGCATGTCCGGCATCAGCGCGGTGAACAGCGTGGCGGGGCCGTCACCGAACCGTTCGGAGTGGAGCTCCACGATGTGTATCTGGCCCTTGGCCCGGTTCTCCCACAGCTCCGGCGAGCATCTGTCGAGGACCCTGTTGTCCGGGATGATCCACTGTCGATCGAAAGGACGAAAGGCCACAGGCACCGGTTCCGGACACTCGGGGCCTGCCTCCAGCATCGACCGCCTTCGCTGTGCCGAGCCCGGGAGCGGCTTGACCGGCCGGTCGATGGTGCGGCCGCCTTTGGTCTCCCTGAACAAGGCACGCTTCTCGGCCAGGTCCGTCTCGGCAGTCAACCTCCGCCACCGGGAGCGCAGCGTATCGGGATCCGAAGAGTAGACCCACGTCCGCTTGGGTAAAATGCCGGGCACTGTCCACGGCAGCAGATCATCCAATGCGGGATATGTATCCCATGCTCCGAGGGCCGCAGGTGTGAACGGAGCATGGGCGTCCTGACGCACCGGGCGCCACTGGTCACTGTCCGGCCCGAGAGCCTCGAGCTGCGCGTACTTCTCCTCACGAGTGCTGCCGTCCAGGGCGACGTATCTGATGTGGGCAGGTTCGGTGTCGTCCCTGCTGCGGACAAACACGGCGATGGTCAGTTGCTGCTGAACACCTTCGAAGAGGCGTGTCCGCAGAGGTGGCTGGATACCCTCCGGGCTGAGATCGATGATCCAGCCCTCGGAACAAGTCTCACGCAGGTACTTCCTCATCCCTCGGAAACCGGGCCCGCTGAGAAAGCCCGCGGTACTGATGAAGGCGACGATTCCGCGGTCCGACTCGGAACGGTGCTGCTCGAAGACCTTGAAGGTAGCCCAGCGCCAGAAGTAGACGTACAGGTTCTTGAGCTTGTTCTCGTGCACTCCGTTTCTGCCACCGAGGCGAAAGGCATCAAGTAGAGGTGTTTTGCCGTCTCCCTGGCGGCCTTTCTCCACCCAGCCGCCCTCCCCCTCAGCTCTCTCCCGGTCCGGCGGGTTGCTAATCATGACGGTGACCTTCTGCTCGCGCTTGATCCAGTCCGCCTTGCGGGTGTTCTCGACCAGAGGATCACCATCAGGCAGGAACGTGAAGAGCGTGGCCCTCTCGTAGGGGTCTGCGAGGGTGTCGGCGAGATGGAGCCGTAGATCACCGAGTTGAGTGTCGGTGACCTGCTTGCGGAGGGTCTGGACGATCCTCATCTGGGCAACCGCATAGGCGGCCATCTGACGCTCGAAGCCGATCAGCCGGCCCGCCAGCTGTTCCACCGCTTCGCCGCGGAAACCCTCCCCTCGGCGGGAGCGTTCTTCGGCGACCCTGTCGATGATCTCACTGAGAAATGTGCCGGTGCCCATGGCGGGGTCGACGATCGTCACCTGCTCGTCCGCGAAACCCTCCGCACAGCCCAGGCGAGTGCGCAGGACGGCGTGGGTGAAGCGAACCATCTCCTTCACCAGACGGGGCGGGGTGTAGTACGTGCCGGAGCGTTTACGGAGCTCGCGGTCGTATTCCTGGAGAAAGTCCTCGTAGAGATGAACGTGGGCGTCGGGCGTCCGGGCTCGGATCGCCTCCCAGTCGACAGCGTCAATGACCTGCACGAGCGTATCGATTCGGCGGGAGAACTCGGCGTCCACCGTCTCCGTCAGCAACTGCAGGGCGCGACCCATCACCATGTTCTCGACCTTCAACTCACGTGCAACGTCAACGAAGCTGCGGTCGGCGAGCGGTACGTTCTCGATACGGGCCAGCAGTAGGGCGAAGGCGATCGTCTGGGTGTAACGGTCGGCGAAGAGATGGTCGGGGTCTTGCCCATCGGTTGACGGGAAGAGCACCTTGCTCCAGTGGTGCGCCAAGGCGGTGAAAGGCTTAGGCGCCCGCCGCCGGCTGCGAAGACCGTCTGGCGTTCTGCGTTCGAGGACGAGCTGCTCCAGCACCTCCTCTCGCAGGTACTGGCACAGCGGAGCGATAGACGACACCAACTGGCCAACCGTGGTGATGCGATGAGGCTGCCACCCGAGAAAATCCCGCAGCAGATCCTGGAACGTCGCTCCGTCGGCTCCACTGGTACGCAACCGGTTGCCGGACCGGTACAGATCACCTACGAGTCGAACCGTGCGGAGAGGCCGCGAACCGCTTCGGTACAGGCACCAGGTGTGACCATTGCTGTACAGCACGTTGGGCAGCCGACGCATCAGCTCCCACTGCTCCCGGTCCCTCTTCGTGAAGCCCTCGGGCGTGACGTCGTGGCCAGGGGCCTTCAGCTCGAGGAATCCGGTAATGCGCCCCGATGTCTCCACCGCGTAATCCGGACGCACCCGGGCCTCGGGCAAGGGATACTCAGGATGAAGGCGAGGACTCAGCTTCCAGCGCGACCCGAATGCCTCCACCAGCTTCGCCACCGGCAGGCTGATGGACGCCTCCGTGTCACTGATCCGCAGACGCTCCCTGCACTCGGATCCGAAGTCCGCTACGAGAGCCCGTATCCACTCCTCCGGCACCTCGGCCCCCTCCAAACTGTGGACGCGGGCGGTGAATCACCGCAGACACAGCTTGTTGGAGGCTAAAGGGCCGGCTAAGCGCGCACAAGGGGCGCGCTAGGAGCTCAGACGGCGCGTTCCGTGACCGCTGGGGAAACAGGGGCGGGTGTTAGTCAGGAAGAGACCGCCGTAGCCGATGTGGACCTTCCCCGCCACCTCAGACGGGAAGGCGCTCTCGGGCAACCTTTCCGCGCCGAGCGGACCCGCTGTCCCGCCTCACGAACATCCCTACAGGCGTTTGCCACCATACGAATCAACCACTGAACGGACGGGTCCCACAAGAACGGGATCAGTACGCTCGGCAGACTGCTAGTAGTCAGCACTGATTACGGAGCCGTTCCGTCCCGGATCTTACGGCGTCGAACGTCAGGAAACGGGGGGCCAGGCCGACAGCCGCTTGGCGATGACCGATACATCGATGCTGTCCTGCGCGACTTCCTCGTCGAACGGACCGGCGATGGATACGGGCGGCGGGACGGTACCGTCGCTGACGCTGTTGAGCCGCTGGAAGTCCGTGTGTTGAGAAATCCGATTCGAGCGTCATCCGAGCGTCAGAATCCCGCATTCCGCATCACCACGTCGCCCGCAAGACCCCCGCCAGCTGTTAAAGCTGCAGCTCAGGCCTTTCTATGCAAACGAACTTCAGTCGACGCATTCCGCGAGCGAAAAAAGTCAAATCGAGCACCTGGAATGCAAAGCAGTAAGTCAGATACCCTTAGCGGCAGGCACAATAATAGCCACACGCTCCACGTGCGACGCCATCGGGAACAATTCGGACATCGCCCCATCACCTAACCTCTCAGCACTCCGGCGCAAGAGCACCCATGGATTTCCGACCACACGACCCGTACAGCACATGTCGCCGTGGTCCCCGCCTACCGCCTCTTTCGAAAGGAAGATACCTTCGAGCACTACTCGTATTCGTGCAGGAGTCTGTCGATGCGCTGGTTGGCGATGGCCTGCCGTCCGTACAGGCATTTCGCGTAGCGAGACATGAGGACCTCAACACTGTTGCCGGCACGCTCGGCGACCTCGGTTGGGTCCACGTCGGCGTTGAGCCATGTGGACAGAGTAGAGTGGCGTAGGTCGTAGGGGCGAGCCACGAGAGGTGAGCGCGCCAAATCGGGAGGCAGGGCGAGTTCACGGGCCTCATGCCAGACGCGGTCGTAGGTGCTGGAGCCAACAATGCCGCCGCGTTCATTGAAGAACAGACGCCCGTCGTTCGCAGTGCCGAAGGTGTCGATGCTCTCCCGCCACGCTGTCACCAACTCGGGCGGAAGCGGAACGGGCCGAGTATCGTCGGCCGGACGGCACTTCAGGCCGCGCTCGTCGTGGAGAGTGCCGGTGTCAGTCCACCGCGAGCCCGCCTGAGGCAAGGTGCGGTGAAGGGTTACCAAGCCCCAGCCCTCGTGGGGCAGGAAACAATCCAGCAATGCCACCGCGACAGCTTCAGCGGGACGCAACCCGGCGTAGTACATGCCGGCGAACAAGCCCACCAACCGCCGCCCACGCGCCCGGCGATAACCGCCGACGTAGGACACCGCACACAGCAGGGAACGAGCCTGGGCCGGGTTGGCCACCACCCGCGGGTCGACTTGACCGACAGTTTCGGCCACCTGCCAGTTGATCGAGGCAAGAGGGTCGACAGGCAGAGCGCGCTGCTCGATGGCGTAGCGCACCGCGTTGACCAGGACCTTGTGCTTGTGCCGCTGCGTCTCAGCGGCTGCTGTCAGTCCGTTCCGCTTGAGCCGCAGGGCGTGCAATACAGCTCGCATCAAGGCCGGGTCCAATAGATCGGTCAGCGGGCGCGAGGCTCCCGCCGCCCAGCGCAGGGCGAGTCGGACATCGGCTGGCGTCTGGTACGGCTCAGGACGCGGGACGACGAACGCCCAGCCCCGCAGCGCACGCCGCAGCAGTTCGTCGCTCGGGCGCCCCCGTACATCGCGAAACATCGCCTGGGTGATCGCGCACAACGCGTCATTGGTTTCGTCCCGGGTCTTCGCCGCGATCAGCGGCCACTGCATTTCCAGATACTCCAGCGCGAAGGCATACCAGCTGATTCCAGCCGCGGCCCTCCGAGTCGCGCTGTCGCCCCGATCCGAGCCTTGATGCACGCGGACCAGCGCGTCAGCGAGTTCATCAGCCAGTTCCCTGATTACCCCCGTTCCCGCTGCACGACGGTCCACGTTCTGCGGCCGTATATTTCCATTCCGCGCGGAGTGCCGCCTTTGCGGGATGCGGGACGCTGCGGGTCCTGGTCTCTTCCTCATGGCGTCCACCACCTTCCTGATCAGGTGAACGCACAAGGCCACTGAGCTGATGGCGCACCGCGGGTGCTATTCACCCGGCTCCACAGACGCCAGCTACTGCCCCAAGGGGGATCATTGGTAGGATTAGGAGCATGAGCGACCCTACCGGGAAGTACTCAATCACCATGCCGCGCGACCTTGCGGAAGCCGCTCGGTCCCGTAGCGGCCCGTCCGGCCTGTCCGCGTACGTGGCTGCCGCCGTCGCCCGCCAGATCGAACGCGACAACCTGAACGAGCTCATCCAGGTCGCTGAGGCTGAGCACGGCCGCATCACCGACGGCGAGATCCAGGCGCTGCGCGACCAGCTCCACCAGGCCCGACAGGAACAGACACACAGCGGGGCGGATGCCGCGTGACCCGCCCTCCTGCCACTCCGGGCGGTAGTCTCGTCCTCGACAGTGAGGGGCTGGCCAAGTCCGTCCTTCGGGACCGCACGACCACCGGTTGGCTCGCCCTCGCCCGCGCTGACGATCTCCGCGTCATCACCTCCGCCGCTACCCTCGTGGAAGTGGTCCACCCCCGCATCAACCGGCCGGCTTTGGAGTGGACGTTGTCCCGCCTCGTTATCGAGCCGGTGACCGAAGCGATCGCCCGACACGCTGCCGAGCTCCTGGCCGACGCCGGGCTGCACGGGCACAAGTACGCCATCGACGCCATGCTCAGCGCCACTGCCCTCGCTGCTCCTGGCCCTGTCACGGTCCTTACTTCTGACCCCGAGGACCTCACCGCCCTGTGCGGCACGCGCGTCACCGTCATCAAGGTCTGAGCACCAGTTCCCTGTCCGCGGCGCCGATCCCGTTCGAGCCCCCAGCGCAGAGGCGTCAAGCGCGAAGAGTCTCTCCGATCTGAACCATGACCACAGTCACCGGGATAGGGTCCCCAGGGTGGCCTTCATAGTGACTCTGAGTTCGAACGAACTCGCTGGCAATCAGAGCAAGTTCAGGATTGAACAGCGCCTGACCAAGTCCCGCCCCAAGAGCCTGAACATCGATGCAGCGCTCGACGGACCGCCTATCACCCTCTTAGTCGGTGAGGACCCCGCCCGGCCAGGCCGCGACCGGTCACGGTGGCTCACATGGATTGGAATCGTGGCCCGCCATGGCACCGTGGGGGCCGTCGAAAAGAGCATCACCGTCGATCCGCTTCGAGAGTGTACGGAGTCCGTTCCACTCGACGGCCCTGACGGTGTGCTCAACGACGTACCAGCGCCTTTGCGGCAAGAGTTCGACCGAGCTTCGCTGCTGGGCACGGTCGGCGCATGTAGCAACGCCGCATGGCAGTCGTTGGAAAGCGTGCTGCGCGCGAGGTGGCCCGGACTCAGCCCTCTTCTCGACTGGCTGATCGCCCAAGCCGACCCTCCTGCCTTCGGAAACAGCCCTGCCGACCAGTCTTGGCAGGAGCAGCGCGACGCGACAGGGAGCCTGCTCCGCATCGCCGACTTCCCGCTCTCTGCACTTGCTGCATGGCAACGTCCGCCATCAGAAGATGCCCCGTACACCGCCGGGCTGATTCCGCAGCCCGTGGAGCACAGCCTCATAGACTATGACGTCCGTGTTGCCGGCGAGGCATTCGAGATGTTCAGTGAATGGAGGCAAGGCAACACGGCTCGCTGCGACATTCACGTACTTCACGACGCATCAGGAAGGCGACTAGAGGTCGTCAACGTTAATGCCACGCCGGTGGAATCGCGCCTCGGAACTGACATGCTCTACTACCACGAGCCGACCAAAAGCTTCGTTTTCGTTCAGTACAAGCGTCTCGATCCGGACACTCACTCGATCTATGTGGACAAGCGCTTAAGGAGTCAACTTGACCGTCTCGAAGAAACAGCCAAGCTGAGCAGCCCTCCAATGCAGCCAAGCGAATGGCGTCTCGGCAGTGACCCCTGCTTCGTAAAACTCGCCTACTGGCCACGGAACACCGAAAGGCGTCCGATTCAAGGGCTCGCCCCGGGCATGTATTTGCCTGTCTCGTACATCCGGCTTCTACTTGAAGACGACTGCACGCGCGGCAAACGAACGGATAGCAGCGCCCGGATCCTCGGATACGACCAAGTTGAACGTTATCTCACTGGAACGCAGTTCATCGACCTGGTCAAGCATGGGCTCGCCGGAACCGTAGGCACCACCAGGGAACAGCTATACACTTTGGTCAAGCAGCGCGTCGACACCGGCCACAGCGTCGTCGCGGCTATGGAATTCAGCGAAGAATCGGTGCGCGCCCGCCAGCAACGTATACGCGATCGCGGTGCCAAACGCCGAACCTACCTTCACCGCGCCTACGAGCATGGCTCGCCCACCAGCTGACAGCCCGCTGCACCATCCCGGCACCGGACCTCTAGGGCATCAACCGAGAAAAAGAAGCTATGCGGTAAGCCTCACGCATCATCCCTACAGTAAATTAAGGATGATGCGGCGCATGTCGCCCTCGCGGGACATGCGCGGGACCGCGCGGCTGACGACGCGTTAGGGAACGCTCTGACCTGCGCTATCGGCTGGGAACTGTCCGGCCTCCGGAGCCGTGTGCGCAGGTTCGAATCCTGCCGGGGGCACTCGCCAAGGAACAGCAGAGATCAAGCGCTGAACTGGGCGGATGCCGACAGAAGAGGGCGGGAGTCAGTCTCACTGACTCCCGCCCTCTCTCGTTGTCGCCCACTGATCGCGCCTCCCCTCGGCTTCGCCTCCCTGAGCGCGAGTGGCGACCTCTGCCTCGGAAATTTCGGGGATTGCGGGGGTGTCGGTGGTGGGCACGGGCACGGTTCTCCTCAGTTGCGTGGCGGCTCCTCGACCCTACGGCTGGCTGGGTGCGAAGGGCCCGGGTGTTGCTGTCGTGATGCGGCGGAGCACCGCGAACCTCGCGGTCTCGGTATGCCGCTTAATTCCGTGCGAGAAATGAATGATGTCGACGCTCACTCCTCATCCTCCGAAGACGCGTACTGGCTGCTGCAGTATTTCATGAATTCCTTGATGGTCAGCGGCTGGGGATCATCGTCGTTGTGCGGATTGCACAACTGAATCAGGCCCTTTTCGTCGACCGAGACGATCTCGTAAGCATGGGAACTCAGGAGATTCTTCTCCATTCTGCCCTCTACCCTTTACCCCGGGGCGGGAGCCGATAACGACCGACTTGCCGCTTTCCGTGAGCTCACACAGGTGGGCCAGGAGTTGCTTTTCCGGACTGCGGCCGCGCATATCGTACTGCGTCGGGAATTCGCGGTTATCCGACGTACGTCCCGTCAGCTGGGCGGGCATCGGCGGAGCTGCCGGGCCCACTGGCTCAATGGGAGGGTATGTGGGATAGACGAGGTAACCTATGTCGAATTCGTGAACGCGCATCGGCGCAGGAGAGCCGTCCGCCAAGTGGGGGGGGCAAAATGGCCGAGGACAGCTACGATGGCTTCCTTGGGGGTGGTGGGCGGTTCGGGGACGCGCTGTTCCATGCGGGTTTCTCTCCTGTTTAGCGCGGTTGCCGTACGGGGGCTTTGACGGGCGTGGAAACTACTCGTCTTCCGTGAGGTTGCCGTCCTTGCCCCTGGCCGTTCGGGGGCCATTTGCGCCAGTCCCCCACGGCCAGGCCCCACCGCGTCTGGCCCTCCTTCTTCTTCGTTCCGTCCGGATACCACCGGGTGTGCGGGCCGGACGGAACGCCACCGACGTAGGAGATGACGGCGACGATTCGGCCTTCGCCGTCCCGGGAGACGACTTCGCCCGTGACGAGTTCGTCTCCGCAGTGCAGGCGTGCGTCCTCGTCCCGGTGAGTGTCTTGAGATTCAATGCGCATGTTTATTCCATTACGGGAGGGATGTAATTGGCTTTGCCTCTACGCCGGTAGCCGTCTCCCGTTGCATGGCTCGTTTTAGCTGCCGATCAACCTAAGGGATCGGAGGGGAGCCCTCCGGTCATCCGCCCCCCGCTGCTCCCCGGTCGGACGTCGGCCACACGTACGGCAGATTTGCCGGCACTTCGGGGAAGTACTGGCCGTAGTGCTCCGGGGCCTTGGTGACCAGGGAGGACTGGTGGCTGCGGTGGAAGGCCGGGTCGCCCAGCCAGTTGGGGAGTTCGCCGGCTTCGGCCAGTTCGGCGTACGTCCGTACCGGCGCCTCTGGGCGGTAGGACGTGAAGTCGGTGGTCAGGGTCGCGGCGCAGGTGTCCTGGCGGCCGGTGGTGGTCCATGCGCGGCACATTTCCAGGCCGTACCGGACCAGTGCCTCTTCGTAGCCCTGCCACATGCGGACGGCCGGGTGGTGGCGCCAGCCGTAGCCGGGGACGGTGAGGCCCCGCAGGACCTGCAGGGTCTCCACCCGCTGCTTGCCGAGGCGGCGCGCGTCGAGGACGGCGGCGGACGCCGCGAAGTCGGGGTAGGGGAGGAAGGTCTGCATGGGGTCAGGTGTAGCCCCTGCACGGTGGTGGTGCAGGGGTGGTTGCTTCTTCTGGGCTAGTGGGTCGGTGGGCTGGTGGTGGGTTAGTGCGACTGTTCCTCGGTCGTTTGTTGGGGCAGCAGGGCCGAGAGTGGGCTGTCGGGTGCGGTGGTCGCTGTGGTCAGGAGCGCCACCAGCTTTTCCGCCATTTCCTCCACCGTCTCCCGTTCGAAGAGGTCGGTGTTGTATTCCACGAAGCCGTCGAGGCCCTCGGGGGTGCCTTGGGGGGCGCGGCGTTCGGTGAGGCCGATGGAGAGGTCGAAGTGGGCGACGTGCATGTCGACGGGTTCGGGGCGGGCGTGGTTGCCGCCGAGGGTGAAGTGGCGTTCGGGAGCGTTGTCGAGGGTGAGGAGGGTTTGGAAGAGGGGGTGGCGGGAGGTGGAGCGGGCGGGGTTGAGGGCTTCCACGAGTTGTTCGAAGGGGAGGTCCTGGTGGGACCAGGCGGCGAGGTCGGTGGCGCGGACGCGGCACAGCAACTCGCGGAAGGTGGGGTCGCCCGAGGTGTCCGTACGCAGCACGAGGGTGTTGACGAAGAAGCCGACGAGGTCGTCGAGGGCCTGGTCGGTGCGGCCTGCTATGGGACTGCCGACGGGGATGTCGGTGCCGGCGCCGAGGTGGGTGAGGAGGGCCGCGAGGCCGGCTTGGACGACCATGTAGAGGCTGGTGCCAGTGTCGCCGGCGAGGGTGTGGAGGCCTTGGTGGAGGTCGGCGGGGAGGCGGAGGGGGAACATGTCGCCGCGGTAGGTGGTGACTTCGGGGCGGGCGTGGTCGAGGGGTAGTGGGATTTCGGCGGGCAGATCTGCCAGCTCGCGGCGCCAGAAGTCGAGTTGGCGGCTGTAGGTGCTGCGGGGGTCGGTCGGGTCGCCGAGGAACTGCTGTTGCCAGAGGGTGTAGTCGGCGTACTGGACCGGGAGCGGGGACCACTGCGGGTCCTCCCCCGCGCTGCGGGCGTCGTAGGCGGCGGCGAGGTCGCGGGACAGGGGGGCCATGGACCAGCCGTCGCCCGCGATGTGGTGCAGGAGCAGGAGGAGTACGTGTTCGTCCGGGCCGAGTGGGAAGAGCGTCGCGCGCAGGGGGTGTTCGGTGGTGATGTCGAAGGAGTGGGTGGCGGCCCGGTGGAGGGCGGGGGCCAGGTCGGCGGGGTCCACCTCGGTGACGGTGAGCAGGTCACGGCCGGAGTCCGGTGGCAGGACGACCTGCCGGGCGGCGCGGGCCTTGCGGGGGAATACCGTGCGCAGGCTCTCGTGCCGGGCGACGAGGTCGCCGAGGGCGGCCCGTAGCGCTTCCTGGTCGATCTTGCCGGTGAAGCGCAGGGCGAGCGGGATGTTGTAGGTGGGGCTGGGGCCTTCGAGGCGGTGCAGGAACCAGAGGCGGCGTTGGGCGTAGGAGAGGGGTACGGCTTCGGGGCGTACGGCGGGTGTGACCGGCGGGCGGGCCTGGGTTGTGGCGGAGTCGATGCGCTGGACGAGGGCGGCGACGGTGGGGGCCTCGAAGAGGGCGCCGATGGGGAGTTCGACGTTCAGGGCGGTGCGGATGCGGCTGATCAGGCGGGTGGCCATCAGGGAGTGGCCGCCGAGGACGAAGAAGCTGTCGTCGATGCCGACGCGGGGGACGCGCAGGACGTCGGCGTACAGCCCGCAGAGGATCTCTTCCTTCGGGGAGCGGGGGCCGCGGCCGCCGAGTTCGGAGCGGGGGTCGGGGGCGGGCAGCGCCGCCCGGTCCACCTTCCCGTTGGGGGTGAGCGGCAGGGCGTCGAGCGCCACCAGGGCGGACGGGACCATGTAGGCCGGGAGGCGGTCGCGCAGGTGGCGGCGGAGGGCCGTGGAGTCGAACGCCTCCTTGGCTACGGGGACGAGGTGGGCGACCAGGCGTTCGTCGCCCGGGGTGATCTCGCGCAGGTTGACGGTGGCCTGGGCGACGGCGGGGTGTGCGTCCAGGACCGTTTCGATCTCGCCGGGTTCGATGCGGAAGCCGCGCATCTTGACCTGGGTGTCGGCGCGGCCGATGTAGTCGAGTCGGCCGTCCGCGGTCCAGCGGACCAGGTCGCCGGTGCGGTACATGCGGGCGCCGGGCGCGCCGAAGGGGTCGGCGACGAAGCGTTCGGCGGTGAGGCCGGGGCGGTTGAGGTAGCCGCGGGCGGGTCCGGTGCCGCCTACGTAGAGTTCGCCGGTCACCGAGGGGGCGACGGGGCGCAGGGTGCTGTCGAGGACGTAGACGCGCATGTTGTCCATGGGGCGGCCGATGGGGACCGTTCCGGCGATCCGCTGCGGTGCCCGCATCGCGTGGTACGTGGCCGACATGGTGACCTCGGTGGGCCCGTAGACATTGCAGACGCTGGTGTCCGGGCAGGCGTTGAGGATCTTTTGTACGGCGGACGGGGACGCGGCCTCGCCGCCCGTCCAGACCTGGCGGACGCCGGCGAGCGCGCCCGGGCACTCCTCGGCGAGGAGGTTGAACAGGGCGGTGGTGAGGAGGACCGCGGTGATGTGGTGGGTGGCGAGGAGTTCGCGGTAGTCGTCGGGGGTGAGGTCGCCGGGCGGGGCCATGACCAGGTGGCCGCCGTTGAGGAGCGGTACCCACAGGTCGAAGGTGGAGGCGTCGAAGGCGGTGGAGGCGTGGCCGAGGACGGTGTGCCGGGCGCCGTCGGGGCCGTCCTCGCTCCAGCAGTGGTCGGCGGCGAGGGCCACCACGTCGCCCTGGGTGACGGCGATGCCCTTGGGGGCGCCGGTCGATCCGGAGGTGTACATGACGTACGCGACGGAGTCGGCGTGGGCGGCGGGAGCGGCGGAATCGGTGGCGGGGAGGCCGGTGGCGGGGAGATCTGCCACCGTTTCGGCGTGCGCGTCGACCGCCAGCGCCGGGACGTCGGGGAGGTAGGCGGAGGCCGGCAGGTCCTGCTGGGTGAGGACGACGACGGCTTCGGTCTCGGCCGCGATCAGCCGCATGCGGGCGGCCGGGTAGCGCTTGTCGAGCGGTACGTAGGCGCCGCCCGCCTTCAGGACGGCGAGGATCGCGACGACCAGGTCGGCGGAGCGCTCCATGAGGACGGCGACGCGGCTCTCGGCGCCGACGCCGTGGGCCGCGGCCAGGTGGCGGGCGAGGCGGTCGGCGCGGGCGTCCAGTTCGGCGTAGGTGAGGGTCGTGTCCCGGAAGGTGAGGGCGGGGGCGTCGGGGTGTGCGGCGGCCCGGGCCTGGAACGCCTCGGCGAGGGAGGTGCGCCGGACGGGCCGGTCGGTGGCGTTGACCTCGCCGAGGAGCAGGGCGCGTTCGCCGGCGGTGAGCACGTCGAGGCGGGCGAGCGGCTGGTCGGGGTCGGCGGTCACCGTGTCGAGGAGGGCGACGAGCCGGGCGGCCAGTTTCTCGACGGTGCCGCGGTCGAACAGGTCGGTGCTGTACTCGATGGCGCCGTCCATGCCGGGGCGTGTGCCGCGCGCGCCGCGTCGTTCGGTCAGGAAGACGGACATGTCGAAGCGGGAGGCGTCGACGTGGACGGGCTCGGCGTGGGCGGCGTGGCCGCCGAGGGTGAACTCCCCTTCGGGCGCGTTGTCGAGGGTGAGCATGGTCTGGAAGAGGGAGTTGCGGGCCGCGGAGCGGACCGGGTTGAGGGCTTCCACGAGTTGCTCGAACGGCAGGTCTTGGTGGGCCCAGCCGGCGAGGGCGGTGTCCCGTACGCGCTGGAGCAGTTCGCGGAAGGTGGGGTCGCCCGAGGTGTCCGTACGCAGCACGAGGGTGTTGACGAAGAAGCCGATGTGGTCGTCCAGCGCTTGGTCGGTGCGGCCCGCGACGGGGCTGCCGACGGGGATGTCGGTGCCCGCGCCGAGCCTGGTGAAGAGGGCGGCCAGGCCGGCCTGGAGCACCATGTAGAGGCTGGTGCCGGTCTCGCCTGCGAGTGCGTGCAGGCGCTGGTGGAGTTCCGCGGGGATCTCCCAGGTGATGGAGTCGCCGCGGAAGGAGGCGCGCTGGGGGCGGGGGCGGTCGAAGGGCAGGGCGATCTCCTCGGGAATGCCCTTCAACTGCTCGCGCCAGTAGGCGGCCTGGCGTGCGTAGACGCTGCCGGTGTCCTCGGGGTCGCCGAGGAAGTCCCGCTGCCACAGGGTGTAGTCGGCGTACTGGACGGGCAGCGGGGTCCACTGCGGGGCCCGCCCGGCGCGGCGCGCGTCGTAGGCCGTGGCCACGTCGCGGGACAGCGGCGCCATCGACCAGCCGTCACCGGCGACGTGGTGGAGCAGCAGGAGCAGGACGTTCTCGTCCGGGCCGACGCGGAAGAGCTTCACGTGCAGCGGCAGGTCGGCGGTCAGGTCGAAGCGGTGCCGGGCGGCTTCCTTCAGGAGCGCGCGGAACGCTTCCGGGTCGCCGGGGGCGTCGTCGGTGACGGTGAGGATGTCGAAGGCGTCCGGGGTGGTGGCCGGGTCGAGGACGACCTGCTGCGGGGTGCCGCCGGTCTCGCGGAAGACGGTGCGCAGGCTCTCGTGGCGGGTGAGCAGGTCGCCGAGGGCGGCGCGCAGCGCTTCCTCGTCCACCGGGCCCTGGATGCGCAGCATGAGGGGGATGTTGTAAGTGGGGCTGGGGCCTTCGAGGCGGTACTGGAACCACAGGCGGCGCTGGGCGTACGACAGCGGCAGGACCTCGGGGCGCGGCATGGGCCGCAGGGCACCGCGGGGGCGCGCGGTGGACAGGCCGAGGCGTTCGACCAGGGCCTCGACGGTGGGGGCCTCGAAGAGCGCCGCGACGGGCAGCTCCACGCCGAGTACCGCGCGGACGCGGCTGACCAGGCGGGTGGCGAGCAGCGAGTGGCCGCCGAGGGCGAAGAAGCTGTCGTCGATGCCGACGGTCGTGACGCCGAGGAGGTCGGCGTACAGCTCGCACAGGATCTCTTCCTGCGGCGAGCGCGGTGCGCGGGCGCCCGCGCCGGCTCCGGCGCGTGCCGGGTCGGGGGCGGGCAGCGCCTTGCGGTCCACCTTGCCGTTCGGGGTCAGGGGCAGCGCGTCGAGCACCGTGATCACGGACGGCACCAGGTGCTCGGGCAGCCGGGCGAGCAGGCCGCGGCGGAGGTCGGCGGCGAGGGTCTGCCGGGCGGCGTCGGAGGTGGGCACGACGTAGCCGGTCAGGCGCAGGTCGCCGGTGCGGCGGTCGGCGTGCGCGGCCACGGCGGCCTGGCGCACCGCCGGGTGCTCGGCGAGCGCCTGCTCGACCTCGCCCGGCTCGACGCGGTGGCCGCGCACCTTGATCTGGTCGTCGGCGCGGCCCACGAACTCCAGCCCGCCGTCGCTCCGGCGCCGTACCAGGTCGCCGGTGCGGTACATCCGGGCGCCCGCCGGGCCGAACGGGCAGGCGACGAACCGCTCCGCGGTCAGCGCGGAGCGCCCCAGGTAGCCGCGGGCCAGGCCCGAGCCCGCGAGGTACAGCTCGCCGGCGGCGCCGCCCGGCACCGGCCGCAGCAGCGCGTCGAGCACGAACAGCCGTACGTCGCCGATCGGCGCGCCCAGCGCGGGCAGCGTCCGGCCGGACAGGGGCTCGCCGACCGTGGCGCAGACGGTGGCCTCGGTCGGGCCGTACGCGTTGACCATGCGGCGGCCTGCCGACCAGCGTTCCACCAGGTCGGCGGGGCACGCCTCGCCCGCCACCACCAGCGAGGCGACGCCGGGCAGCGTCGCCTGCGGGGGCAGTGCGGCCAGGACGGAGGGCGGGAGGGTGGCGTGGGTGACGTGCTGCTCGGCGAGCAGTTCTTCCAGGCCCGCGCCCGGCAGCAGCCGCTCCTCCGGCGCCATGACGAGGGCGGCACCCGACAGCCAGGTCACGCACATCTCGGAGACCGACGCGTCGAAGCCGGGTGACGCGAACTGCAGGACGCGGCTCTCCCCCGTCACCGCGAAGCGTTCGGCCTGCGAGGCTGCCAGCGCGGCCAGGCCGGTGTGGGAGACGACGACGCCCTTGGGTGTGCCCGTCGAGCCGGAGGTGTGGATCACGTACGCCGGGTGGGCCGGGCGCAGCCCGGTCGCGGGGGCGGTGTCCGGGTACGCGGACAGGTCCCGGCGCACCGCCCCGGCGTCCAGGGTGAGGACGGGCGCGGTGTCGGCCAGGACGAAGGCGCGCCGCTCGGCGGGATACGCGGGGTCCACGGGTACGTACGCGCCGCCGGCCTTGAGCACGGCGAGCAGCGCCACCGCCAGCTCCACCGAGCGCGGCAGCACCACGGCCACCCGCGCCTCCGGGCCCACGCCCTGCGCCACCAGCCAATGGGCGAGGCGGTTGGCCCGCGCGTCCAGTTCGCGGTACGACAGTGTGACGTCCTCGAAGACCAGCGCCGTGGCGTCAGGCGTGCGCGCCACCTGCTCGCCGAAGAGT
Organism: Streptomyces sp. NPDC017529; assembly: GCF_044329785.1. NCBI lineage: Bacteria > Bacillati > Actinomycetota > Actinomycetes > Kitasatosporales > Streptomycetaceae > Streptomyces > Streptomyces sp. NPDC017529. Next base: position 567,796 of record NZ_JBIRJY010000004.1, on the reverse strand, counting down.
TCCGGCAGGGTGCTGTGGCGCACCGCGGGCCGGGGACTGGTCGCGTCCAGGCGCAGCCGCTCGTGTTCCTCGGTGGTCAGGACGTCGAGGTGGGCGAGGGGCACGTCCGGGGTGGCGGCGGCCGTTTGCAGGACGCGTACCAGCTGGGCGGCGAGGGTTTCGACCGTGCGGCGGTCGAAGAGGTCGGTGCTGTACTCGACGAAGCCGTCCAGGCCGAGCGGTTCGCCCTGCGGGCCCTGGCGCTCCCAGAGGCTGAGGAACAGGTCGTACTTGGCGGTGCCGGTGCTGAGCAGTTCGGAGCGGGTGCGGACGCCGAGCCGGTCGAAGCCGCCCTCGGGGGCGTTCTGCACGGCGGCCACGACCTGGAACAGGGGCTGCCGGCCCGCGGAGCGCGCCGGGTTGAGGGCCTCCACGAGCTGTTCGAAGGGCAGGTCCTGGTGGGACCAGGCGGCGAGGTCGGTGTCGCGGACGCGCCGCAGCAGGTCGCGGAAGGTCGGGTTGCCCGAGGTGTCCGTACGCAGCACGAGGGTGTTGACGAAGAAGCCGACGAGGTCGTCCAGCGCCTGGTCTGTGCGGCCCGCGACGGGGCTGCCGAGGGGGATGTCGGTGCCCGCGCCGAGGCGGGTCAGCAGGGCCGCCAGGCCCGCCTGCACGGTCATGAACAGGCTGGTGCCGGTGTCGCGGGCGAGCGCGTGCAGGCGCTCGTGCAGACCGGCGGGCAGCTCCAGGCCGAAGGCGTCGCCTCGGTACGTCGCGCGCCGCGGCCGCGGCCGGTCGTACGGAAGGGCGATCTCCTCGGGGAGCCCGCTCAACTGCCGAGTCCAGTAGTCCAGTTGCCTGCCCTGCACGCTGTCGGGGTCCTGCGGGTCGCCCAGGAAGTCGCGCTGCCAGAGGGTGTAGTCGGCGTACTGGACGGGGAGCGGGGCCCACTGCGGGGCCGCACCCTGGCGGCGCGCGTCGTAGGCCGCCGCCAGGTCACGCGAGAGCGGGGCCATGGACCAGCCGTCGCCCGCGATGTGGTGCAGCACGAGCAGCAGTACGTGCTCGTCCGGTCCGGTCGCGAACAAGGTGGCGCGCAGCGGCAGTTCGGTGGCGATGTCGAAGGCGTGGCGGGTGGCCTCGTGGAGGAGCCGCCGTACGTCGCCGGGGCCGGTCTCCACGACGGAGAACACGGACGGCGCGCCGGGCAGGTCGGCGAGGTCGCGGACGACCTGCCGCGGGGTGCCGGTGGCCGTCTCGTGGAAGACGGTGCGCAGGCTCTCGTGCCGGGCCAGCAGGTCGCCCAGTGCCGCCCGCAGCGCGTCGTGGTCCAGCGGGCCCGACAGGTGCAGCGCGAGCGGGACGTTGTACGTGGCGCCCGGCCCCTCCAGGCGGTGCAGGAACCACAGGCGGCGCTGGGCGTACGACAGCGGGAGCGCGTCGGGGCGCGGGGCCGCCCGCAGCGCCGGGCGGCCCGCGGCGGCGGCCGCGTCGACGTGCTCCGCGAGCCGGGCGGCCGTGGGCGCCTCGAAGACGGCGGTGATCGGGAGTTCCACGTCCAGGGCGGTGCGGATGCGGCCGATCAGGCGGGTCGCGAGCAGCGAGTGGCCGCCGAGGGCGAAGAAGTCGTCGTCGATGCCGACGTGCGGCACGCCGAGGACGTCGGCGTACAGCTCGCACAGGACGCCTTCGCGCGGGGTGCGCGGGGCCCGGCCGCCCGCCTCGCCTCCGGGGCGGGCGGGGCCGGGCGCGGGCAGCGCCGCGCGGTCCACCTTGCCGTTCGGGGTCAGGGGCAGGGTGTCCAGCGCGACGATCGCCGACGGTACGAGGTAGGCCGGCAGCCGGTCCCGCAGGTGGCGGTGGAGGCCGGTGACCAGGGCGGTGGTGGTCAGGGCCGCGCCGGGGTCGGTGGTGTGGTCCGCGAGGGCGGCGGTGCGGTCGCCGGCGGGCAGGCAGAGGCCGGCCGGGACCGCCGACGCCATGTCCTCCCGCGGCGCGAACAGCACGTCGTACCGGCCGTCGGGTCCGTCGGCCGCCCAGGTGACCGCGGACCACAGGCCGAGGCGGTCGCCGGTCTCGGTGCACGTCTCCGGTTCGGCGCCGGCGGTGGCGTCGGCCGTGGCGAGCAGGGTGCGCGCCTCGCTCACGGGCAGGCCCGCCGCCACGGCCGCCTCCGCCGCCGCCTCGCCCGCCAGGCGCGGGTTGGGCACGCCGGTCACGCGCAGCCGCTGTCCGGGCCGCTCCCGCAGGGCCTCTTCGAGAGAGGCCGGATCGGTGACGTCCCGGCCCCAGCGCAGGCACGGCACGTCGGCGAAGGAGACCGTACGGGCCGGGTGCTTGTGCAGGACGGCGTCGTAGCGGTGGCGGGTCAGCTCGTTGTGGTGGCGGGTGCCCTTGAGCCGGAGGTCGGTGGTCACGCCGGGCAGTTCGGCGGGCAGCGCCGCGAAGAAGTCCGGGTCGACCAGGAGTTCCTTCTCCAGCCGGACGCTCTGGTCGACCGCCGCGCGTACCGCGTCCGGCTCGGCGTCCGCCCCGGCGCGGGCCAGCTCGACGGCCGTACGGAAGAGCCGGAGCGTGCGCAGGTTGCGCAGGTCGCCGACGAAGACCCGGCCGCCGGGGGCCAGCAGGTCCACGGCCCGGCGCAGGACCCGCAGGAGGTAGGCCGCGTTGGGGAAGTACTGGGTGACCGAGTTGATCACGACGGTGTCGAAGTAGCCGGTGGGCAGGCCCTCGACGGCGTCGGCGGGCCGGCAGCTCAGCTCGACCTTGTCCGCCAGCTCCGGCACGGCGGCGACCTGCCGGCGGAGCCGTTCGACGGCCGCGGCGGAGAAGTCCGCTCCCCAGTACGCCTCGCACGCGGGCGCCACCTTCGACAGCAGCAGGCCGCTGCCGACGCCCATCTCCAGGACCCGGCGCGGCTTGAGCGCGAGGATGCGCCGTACGGTCTCGGCGCGCCAGTCGCGCATCGCGTCCAGCGGGATGGCGGTGCCGTCGTAGCTGCTGTTCCAGCCGCTGAAGTCCTCGCCGAACGGCGCCTCGCCGCGGTCCGGGCCGGCCTCGTCCGCGTAGACCAGGTCGTGCATGTCCTGCCACTCGCCGACCCGGTGCGCGTCGCCCGCCGCGTCCGGCGCGGCGCCGCCGGCGGGCACGACGTAGCCGACCAGGCGCACGTCGCCGGGCCGGTCCTCGCGGGCGGTGACCACGGCCTGCCCGACCGCCGGGTGCGCGGCGAGCGCCTGCTCGACCTCGCCCGGCTCGACGCGGTGGCCGCGCACCTTGACCTGGTCGTCGGCGCGGCCCACGAACTCCAGCCCGCCGTCGGCGCGGCGGCGCACCACGTCGCCGGTGCGGTACATCCGGGCGCCCGCCGGGCCGGACGGGCAGGCCACGAACCGCTCCGCGGTCAGCGCGGCACGCCCCAGGTAGCCGCGGGCCAGGCCCGAGCCCGCGAGGTACAGCTCGCCGGCGGCGCCGCCCGGCACCGGCCGCAGCCGCTCGTCGAGCACGTACAGGCACGCGTCCCCGGCTGGCGCGCCGAGGGCGGGCACCACCCGCCCGGACAGCGGCTCGCCCGCCGACGCGCACACCGTGGTCTCCGTCGGACCGTACGCGTTGACCATGCGGCGGCCTGCCGACCAGCGCCCCACCACGTCCGGCGGGCAGGCCTCGCCCGCGACCACCAGCGAGGTGATCTCCGGCAGGGTGGTGTGCGGCGGCAGGGCGGCCAGGACGGACGGCGGCAGCGTGGCGTGGGTGACGCGCTGCCCGGCGACCAGTCCGGCCAGGCCCGCGCCCGGCAGCAGGCGCGCGGCGGGCGCCATGACGAGGGCGGCGCCCGACAGCCACGCCATGCAGATCTCCGACACGGACGCGTCGAAGGCGGGCGAGGCGAATTGCAGCACGCGGCTCTGCGCCGTCACCGCGAACCGTTCGATCTGCGTGGCCGCCAGGCCCGCGAGGCCCGCGTGGGAGACCACGACGCCCTTGGGGACGCCCGTCGAACCGGAGGTGTAGATGACGTAGGCGGCGTTCGCCGGGGTGACGGGCACCTCGGGGGCGGTCCCGGGGCAGGCGGAGAAGTCCTGGCGCAGGGCCGCTTCGTCCAGGGTCAGGACGGGCGCGGCGTCGCCGAGGACGTGGGCGCGGCGCGCTTGCGGGTGTTCCGGGTCCACGGGTACGTACGCGCCGCCGGCCTTGAGCACGGCGAGCAGCGCCACCGCCAGCTCCACCGAGCGCGGCAGCACCAGCGCCACCCGCGCCTCCGGGCCCACGCCCCGCGCCACCAGCCAGTGCGCCAGCCGGTTGGCCCGCGCGTCCAGTTCGCGGTACGACAGTGTGACGTCCTCGAAGACCAGCGCCGTGGCGTCGGGCGTACGCGCCACCTGCCGTGCGAAGAGTTCCGGGAAGGGGGCCGCCGCCCGCGTCATGTCGTTCACTGGTCCTCCACTCGTCGGCCGACGCGCGGAGCGGGCCGCTCAAAAGGTTCGAAAGCGGAAATGCGGTGGTCTTGCCCCGGCCGTGCGCCCGCTGGAAGGGTGATCTCCGTGGGGACGAGCGGACGGCCGTTGGCGGTGGTGGCGGGCACAAACGAGGTGCTCGGTCTGATTCCGGCGTACGAGCGGCTGCTGACCGGCGCCGAGCGGCGGCGCGCCGACGCGTTCCTGACCGCGGGCGGCCGGGCCGACTTCGTCGCCGCGCACGTGCTGGTGCGGCTGTGCGCGGCCCGGGTGCTGGGCCGCCCCGCGGACTCCCTCGTCCTGGAGCAGCGCTGTCCCGGCTGCGGTTCCGGCGAGCACGGCAGGCCCGCGCTCGCCGGGCTGCCGCAGGTGTACGTCAGCCTGTCGCACACGACGGGCGTGGTGGCCGCGGCGGCGGGCCGCGAACCGGTCGGCGTCGACGTGGAGCGGGGGACGCTGCCGGACAGTGTGCGCGGGGCCGCCGGGCGGGTGCTGAGCGCGGCCGAGCTGGCGGCGATGCGCGAACACGCCGACGGCGACGCGTACTTCCTGCGGCAGTGGGTGCGCAAGGAGTGCCTCGTCAAGCTCGGCAGGACCACCCTGGGCGGGCTGGCCGCCGTCGACCTCTCGGCCCTTCCCGTCGGTGCCGAGGGCGGCCCCGAGCGGCATTCGCGCCACGGCGACCTGTACGTACTGGACCGGACGGACGCGCGCCGGGACGCCGTGGCCGCGGTCGTGAGCACGGCACGCCCGCGCTTCGGACCGGTGGCGGCCACGCTCACCGGTCCGCCGTGTCCGGGCGGCCCGAAGGTCCGGCGCACCTGATCGCCGCCCCTCAAGCCAGCAGCTCGGCGAGCCGCCGGCGGTTCAGCTTGCCGTTGTCGTTGTGCGGCAGCTCCTCCAGGCGCCGGATGCGGCGCGGCACCATGTGCAGCGGGATCCGCTCCCGCAGCCAGTGGCTGAACTCGCGCCCGCACATCTCCTTGCCCAGGTAGGCGGCCAGCAGCCGCACCTCGTCCTTGACCCGGACGACCACCACGGCCGCCTCGGTCACCCCCGGGTGGCGGCGCATCGCGGCCTCGACCTCGCCCAGCTCCACCCGGTGCCCCATGATCTTGACCTGGCTGTCCAGCCGGCCGCGGTGCACCAACAGGCCGGCCTCCCGGCGGACCCGGTCGCCGGTGCGGTACCAGTGGTCGCGGGTGAGCGGTCCGGTGCCGTCGTACGGGACGGCGGGCGCGCCCGGCTCGTACCGTACGAACCGCCCGGCGTTGTCGGCCGGGTCCAGGTAGCCGTCGAACCGCTGGGCGCCGCGCACGCACAGTTCCCCGTCGTCGCACGGCAGCCCCTGCTCGTCGAGGAGGACCGCCTCCATGTGGGGGTGGGGCGTCCCGATGGGCACCGTGCCGTTGGAGCTGCCGGTACCCCCGCCCGCGAGTTCGTGGTCGGTGCAGGTGATGGTCAGCTCGGTCGGCCCGTAGAGGTTGTGGATCCGGCTGCCCGGCGCGACCTCGGCCCACAGCGCGGTCAGCTGCGCGGTGACCGGCTCCGCGCTGAAGCAGCTGTGGCGGAGCGTGGTGACCTCGCCGAGCGGCAGGTTCCCGTACCGCTGGGCGGTGGTGACCAGGGACGGTACGGAGAACCAGTGGGTGAGCCGGCGGCGCACCGCGTAATCCACCGGGCGGTACAGCTCGTCCTTGTCCGGTACGACGACGGTGGCGCCCGAGCCCCAGGCGACGAACAGGTCGAACACCGACGGGTCGAAGGTCAGGCCGAAGGTCTGGGACATCCGGCAGCCGGGGCCCGCCTCGTACCGGGCGATGTTGTACGCCACGTACGGGGAGACGTTGCGGTGGCGGACCGGCACGCCCTTGGGGCGGCCGGTCGAGCCGGAGGTGAACAGGAGGTACGCCTCGGCCTCCGGGTCGCCCGGGTGGGCGGGCAGGGCGCCGGGGGACGGCTCGGGGAGTCCGCCGCCGTCCGCCGGCACCACGGTCACCGGCGGCCGGAAGTCCTCGGGCAGCCCGGCGAACGCCTCGTGATGCGCCGCGTCGAGGAGGACGGCGCCCACCCCGGCGCGCCGCGCGATGTCGAGGTTGCGGGGCAGCGGGTGTTCGGCGTTGAGCGGTACGGCGGAGGAGCCGAGGCGCTGGACGGCCAGGTACGCCACGTACGCGGCCACCGTACGGGAGGCGACGAGCGCGATCCGGGCGGGCGGGCGAGCGGGCCCGGCGGCGGGCTGGCCGGCGAGGACGCGGGCCGCCAGGGCGAGCACCCGGCGGTGCAGTTCGCCGTAGGTCAGGGTCTGCCCGCCCAGTTCGAGGGCCGGTGCGCCGGGCCACCGGCGGGCGGACCCGGCGAACCACTGATAGAGGGTGCGGTCTTCCAAGACGTGCTCCACGGGGACGGTTCCGGCGGTGAACGGTGGGGGCGTCGGTGCGGGGTCCTTGCTCGCGGTGGGCGGTCGGCTCACGAAGCGGCCTCCGCCGGTATGCCGTCCGGGGTTCCGGCCCGCCGCCGCTGTGCCGCGCCCATCCGCACCACCGGGCGCGTGACCAGCACGGCCAGCAGCAGCACACCGGCACCGGCCGCCACGTACGGGACGTTGACCTCGACCAGCTTGGCCAGCGCGCCGCCCGCCAGCGCGCCCAGCGGGATGGTGCCGGTGCCGATCAGCCGGTAGACGCCGTTGAGCCTGCCCAACTGGTCCGGCGGCGTGGTGGCCTGGCGGAAGGAGACGGTCAGCGCCTGGTAGACGGCGGCGCCGAGCGCCATCACGGCGAAGCCGGCGGCCGCGACGACCGTGTGCCGCACCAGGCCGGTCAGCAGCATCGCCAGGCCCATCAGGACCATGCCGCCGAGCGCGGCCGGGAAGGTGCCGAACCGGTCGGCCAGCCGGGCGTTCAGCAGCCCGCCGGCGACGCCGCCGATCGCGCCGACGGCCAGGAACACGCCGAAGACGGCTTCCGGCAGGCCCAGCCACCGCACGACGTAGAGGACTTCGAGCGTTCCGGTGACGGCCATGAAGAAGTTCAGCGTGCCGAGCATGACGGCGAGGGTGACGAGCAGCCGGTCGGCACGGAGCAGGCGTGCCCCGTCCAGGATCATGGTGCGCCAGCGCGGGGCTGCGCCGGGCCCCGTACCGGCGGCGGGCCCCTGCTTCCCGGCGAACCGCGGCACGGTGCACAGCAGGACCACGCCGGCCAGGAAGGACACCCCGTCGATCAGGAAAGGCAGGCCCGCGCCGGCGACGAAGGCGAGGCTGCCCAGCGGCTGCCCGGCGGAGTCGCGGAAGACCAGCTGGGCCACGTGCAGCCGGCCGTTGGCGGCGGCGAGCCGGGAGGTGTCGACGACCATCGGCAGGAACGACTGGGAGGCGACGGTGTGCACCGTCTCGCCCAGCCCGAGCACCGCCGCCACGGCGCACACCACCGGCAGGTTCACCACGCCGGCGGCCACGGTCAGCGCGAGGACCAGGACGGCGGCGGCGCGCACCAGGTCGACGCCGATGAGCAGCGTGCGCCGGTCGGCCAGGTCCGCCCAGACGCCGGCCAGCGGCGCGAGCAGCAGGGGCAGCCAGTTGGCGACCGTCACCAGGGAGATCAGCAGCGGGTCGGAGGTGAGCGAGACGGCGAGCAGCGGCAGGGCCGTCAGCCGTACGCCGTCGCCCAGCGCGGAGACCGCGGTGGAGGCCCACAGCCGTCCGAAGGCGCCGCCCGTCATGCCCACGGTGTCCCGGTGCCGTCGGCGGTCCACAGGGCGGGCCCGGTCACGGTGAGCGTCGTGGGGGCGGCCTGCCGCGCGGGCACCAGGTGCAGGCGCTGTACGCCGGCCGTGCTCCGGTCCTGCTCGTCCCGGCACGGGCAGGGTTTGGAGTCGAAGCCCGCGAAGCGGTACGCGACCTCCATGATCCGGTTGCGTTCGGTACGGCGGAAGTCGGCCTCCAGGTGCACACCGGCCCGGGCCGCCCGGTCGGCGATCCAGCGCAGCAGGTGCGTACCGATGCCGAAGTTGACCACCCGGCAGGAGGTGGCGAGCAGCTTCAGGCGCCAGCTGCCGCGCTGCCGCTCCAGCAGTGCCACGCCGACCGCGCCGTGCGAGCCGAAGCGGTCCTCGACGGTCGTGACCAGCACCTCGTGGTCCGGGTCGGTGAGCAGGGCGCGCAGGTCGGCGTCGGAGTAGTGCACGCCGGTGGCGTTCATCTGGCTGGTGCGCTGGGTCAGTTCCTCGACGCGCGCGAGGTCGCCCTCGTCCGCGCGGGCGATGCGCATCCGCATCTCCAGGGAGCGCAGGAAGTCCTCGTCGGGCCCGTTGAACTCGCTCTGTGCCGCCTCCCGGCGGAATTTCTCCTGGTACATGGCCCGGCGGCGGCGCGCGTCGGCGGTGACGGTGGGGGTGAAGTCGGCGAGGTCCGGCAGGGCCGCCGCCTCCGGCGCGTCGTAGCAGCGCACGTCCGGCAGGTGGTAGGCGACCTCGGCGCGTTCGGTGTGCTGGTCGTCGATGAAGGCGAGGGTGTCCTGCGCGAAGTTCAGCTGCTCCGCGATGGCGCGTACGGCGTCGGACTTGCGGCCCCAGCCGATGTGCGGCAGGACGAAGTACTCGGCGACACCGAGGGCTTCCAGCCGGGCCCAGGCGTCGTCGTACTCGTTGCGGCTGGCGACCGACTGGAGGATGCCGCGCTCGTCGAGGGCGCGCAGCGTCTCCAGGACGCCGGGCCGCAGCGCGAGTTCGTCGTTCTCCAGCAGGACGCCCTGCCACAGGGTGTTGTCCAGGTCCCAGACCAGGCACTTCACCGCGGGGCGTACGGCCTTGGCCGCCGCCTCCGTGGTGGTCGTGGTCCCCGCCGTCTCGGTGCCCGCCATGCCGGTCATACCTCCCAGAGGGTCACGGCCCAGGCCGCGACGGGGCTGTTGTTGAGGACGAGGACGAGGTCCCCGGGCGCCAGTTCGCCGCGGGCCAGCAGCCGGTCGAGGTTGAGCACCACGTCCATGGCGCCCAGGTGCCCGTACGCCTGGAGGTGTTCGGTGCACACGGGGTGGATGCTCAGGCCGAGCAGGGTCTCGTAGAACTGGAAGGCCGGCGCGGTGACGTTCTGCATGAGGGTGGCGGCCACCTGCTGCCGCTCCACGCCCGCGTCCTGGAGGACCTGCCCGACCAGGCGCTTGAGGTGCTGCCTGCTGTGCATGGCCAGTTCGAAGCGGTAGCGGTCGGCGGACTGGACCTCCTCGCGCCACTCGTACCAAGGCGCGCTCTTGTAGTCGACCTGGAGGAGGTCGTGGAAGCTGCCGTCGGTGTGCTGGCGGTGGGCGCGCAGCACCGGACGGCCGCCGCGCACCAGGGTCATGGCGAAGGCGCCGTCGCCGACGACGGTGACCGGGTAGCGCACCCGGTCCAGGGAGACCGGGCGGCTGGCGTGCGCGACCATGACGGAGTGCCGGGCGGGGTCGGCCACCAGGAGGTCGCGGGCGAGCGACCAGGCGGCGCTGGATCCCGTACAGCCCAGGCCGTCCAGGACGAAGGAGAAGGCCGAGCCGAGTCCGGCCTCGGCCTCGACACGCCCGGAGTCGGAGCCGAGCAGCACCTCGGGGGCGCGGGCGCCGACCACCACGAGGACGTCGGGCCCGGGTGCCGCCGGGTCCTTCTCCCGCAGTTCGCGTACCGCCCGGGCCGCGAGTGCGGCAGCGGGCTCGTCGGCGAACCGGCCGACCGTGAGGATGCCGCAGTCGCGCACGAACTGGGCTTCCTCACGCGGCAGTTGTCCGATCTCGTCCAGCTTCTCGACGGGCACCCGCTCGTCGGGCAGGAGACAGTGGATCGCCCCCACCCCGACGGCCGTGTCCGTCCCGGCGCCGCTGTGCGTGCTCATCCCCGGCCCGTCCGTACGTGGTCCGCGAGGAGCAGCTGGCTGATCTCCGTGCTGCCCTCGATGATCTCCATGAGTTTGGCGTCGCGGTACGCCCGCGCCACCGGGTGGCCGTCCCGCGCCCCGCGGGAGGCCAGCACCTGCACCGCCGTGGCGGCGCCCTTGACGGCCTCCCTGGAGGCGACGTACTTGGCGACGACGGCCTGGGTGCCCAGCTCGGGGCGGTTGCCGTCCCAGCAGGCGCTGGCGTGTTCGCAGCATCTGAGGGCGACCTGCTCGGAGACGGCCAGTTCGGCCAGGTGCCGGGCGACGAGTTGGTGGTCGGCGAGCGGCTTGCCGAACTGCTGCCGCTCGCGCGCGTGCGCCGCGGTGCTGTCCAGGCACGCCCGCAGGATGCCCGCGCAGCCCCAGGCGACGGAGAGCCGCCCGTAGGTCAGCGCGGCGGTGGCGAGCAGGGCGACCGGCAGGCCGGCGCCGGACAGCACGTGGTCCGCCGGTACGCGTACGTCGTCGAGGTGGACGTCGGCGTGCCCGGCGGCCCGGCAGCCCATCGGGTCCGGCACCCGCTCGATCCGTACGCCGGGCGCGTCGGCGGGCACCAGCGCCACCGCGGCGCCGTCGCCCCAGGTGCCGAAGACCACGAGCAGGCCGGCGTACGCGGCGCCGGTCACCCAGACCTTCGAGCCGCTGACGCGCACCGTGCCGCCTTCGCGGCGGATCCCGGTGCGCATCGCCGCCAGGTCGCTGCCCGCGCCGCTCTCGGAGAACGCGACCCCGGCCGTCTCTCCCCCGGTGAGCCGGGGCAGGAACGCGCTCCGCTGCGCGGCGGTGCCGAAGCGCTGCACGGTCCAGGCGGCCATGCCCTGCGAGGTCATCAGCGACCGCAGCGAGCCGCACAGGGAACCGGCGTGCGCGGTGAGTTCGCCGTTGGCCCGGCTGTCCAGGCCCAGGCCGCCGTGTTCCGTGGCGACCTGGGCGCACAGCAGCCCGCGCCGGGACGCTTCCCGTACGGTCTCCGCGGGGATGCGGCCGGTCAGGTCCCACTCCTCGGCGCGGTCGCCGACGAGTTCGCCGAGCGCGGCGCGGGCTTCGTCCGCGGTCGCCTGTGCCGTCACCGCCCCGCCGCTCCCCCGCCGCGCAGCCGCACGACGAGCGCGGTGATGGCGGGCACGGTACGGAAGTTGTCCAGGGTCAGGTCGTCGCCCTCGACGGTGATGTGGAACTCCTGCTCGACGTACTGGAGCAGTTCCAGGGAGAACAGCGAGGTGAACGCCCCGGAGGCGAACAGGTCCCGGTCCACGGCCCAGTCGTCGCCGGTCCTGGAGCCGAGGAACGCCAGCAGGCGCCGCTGCACCTCCTCGCCGGGGCCGGTGGCCGCGTCGGCCTGGTTGTCGACGGTGGTCATGCGCGCGTTCCTCCGTAGGAGTAGAAGCCGTTGCCGGTCTTGTGGCCGAAGTCGCCCGCCCGCACCTTGTCCAGGAGCAGGTCGCAGGCCACGTAGCCGTCGTCGCCGGTGCGGTCGTGCAGCACCTTGAGGGTGTCGACGACGTTGTCCAGGCCGATCAGGTCGGCGGTGGCCAGCGGCCCGGTGCGGTGCCCGAAGCAGCCGGTGAAGACGCGGTCCACGGACTCGGCCGGGGCGCGGCCCTCGGCGACCAGCCGCGCCGCGTCGTTGATGACCCGCATCAGGATGCGGTTGGAGACGAAGCCGGGGCCGTCGCCGACCACGATCGCCTCGCGGTCCAGGGCTCTCAGCAGCCGGTCCAGGGCCGCCATCGCCGCGTCGCCGGTGCGCGGGCCGCGGATCACCTCGACGGCTCTGATCAGGTAGGGCGGGTTCATGAAGTGGGTGCCGACGACGTCCTGCGGCCGGTCGGTGTGACCGGCCAGCTCGTCCACCGGCACGGCGGAGGTGTTGGAGGCGATCAGCGTGCCGGGGGCGACCGCGGCGCCGATCGCGGCGAGCGCCCCCGCCTTGGCCTCGGTGGTCTCGGTGACCGCCTCGACGACGGCCGCCGCGCCGGCCAGTTCCGCGTAGGAGGTGGTCACGGTCAGGTCGCCGTCCGGCCCCTTGGGCAGCTTGCCCAGCAGCCGGGCGTGCCGCAGTTGCCGGCGGACGGCGCCGCCGGCGCGTTCCAGCTGCGCCTCGGACACGTCGATCAGCAGGACCGGGAGGCCGCGGCCCACGGCGAGCGTGGCCAGCGCGGTGCCCATGACGCCGGCTCCGACGACGGCCAGCCGGCCACCCCATTCCTCGTCCATCCTCGTTCCGTCCGTCGTCCCGTCGGTACTCACTGGGTCAGGCGCCTTCCGTCACATCGGTCAGCAGAGCGGCGAAGGCCGGGCGCCCGGCGAGGTACCGCAGGGCTTGCAGGGTCCGTTCGCCGTCCAGGCGGGGGTCCAGGCCCTGGTCGCGCAGCCAGTCCCGCCACAGCCGGGCCTCCACGTCCACGCGGGGCGTGTCCAGGTCGTGGGTCTCGTACAGCGCCATGGTCGAGAGCACCGGGTCGCCGGTCTCCAGCGCCCGCCGGCCCGCCAGGCGCGCCCACTCCGCGACCGGTACGCCGCGGGTCGGCACGCCCAGCCCGCCCAGTTCGGCGAAGAGCGCGGAGAAGGTGGTGGCCTCCGCGCCGACCAGGTGGTAGGCGCGGCCCGCCGAGCCGGGCTCCCGGCCGAGCCGGACGACGGCGCGGGCGACCAGGTCGACGGGGGCCACCGGCAGCGGCATGTCGTCCGCCGGGTGGGCGCCGACGGCCAGGCACGCGGCCACCAGCCGCCACAGCATGTCCAGGTCGTTGCAGGCGCCGGTGGTGGTGGCGCCGCCGATCAGCCCCGGCCGGAAGACCCGTACCCGCATGCCGTCCCGCTCGGCCTTGTCCAGGAGGCGTTCGCTGGCCCACTTGGAGATGCCGTAGCCGCCGGCCTCGGGGTCCAGGGGCTGTTCCCTGCGCTCCAGCATCCGTCCCTCGGAGCCGAGGGCCTGGCCGCAGGCGGCGAGGGTGGAGACGTAGCTGATGTCGGTGATGCCGTGGCGGCGCATCCAGCCGAGGAGGTGGTGGGTGGCCAGGGTGTTGGCCGGGCGCAGCACCTCGTACGGCTCGGTGAAGACGACGTGGGCGCCGCAGTGGACGACGTGGCCGGTGCGGCGGGCCAGCTCGCCGTCGCGGAAGGTCTCGCAGACCTCGGCGATGTCGCGCAGGTCGCCGGGGACGACGTGGACGCGTGCCGGGTCGGGCTCGGGCAGCCGGAAGCGTTCGGCGGTCTCGCGCAGGCGCCTGCGGCCGTGTGCCTCGTCGTCGGCGCGGACCAGGCAGTAGATGCGGCTGCCGTGGCGGCCGGGGTCCTGGAGCAGTTCGTGCAGCAGGAAGGCGCCGACGAAGCCGGTCGCGCCGGTGAGCAGGACGTCCGTGCCGGGCGGTGCCTGGCGCGCTGCCAGGGGCGGCAGTTCGAGGGCGAGGTCGGCGTCCAGGAGGGCGGCGTCGGAGGGGCGGGCCCCGGGGGCTTGGCCGGCCGTGTCACCGGTGTCCGTGCGGGCGGCGCGGATCGCCTCGGCGACGCGGCTGACGGTGGCCTGGCTGCCGCCGGTGCGGTGCAGGTTGAGCAGCATGCCGTAGCGCTCCTGCACCTCCAGCGTCATCCGCAGGCCGAGCAGGGACGTGCCGCCGAGGGCGCCGAACTCGTCGTGCACACCGATGCCGCCGACGCCGAACAGCTCCTCCCAGAGGGAGACCAGCTCGCCTTCGAGACCGCCGGGCCGGTCGCCGGACGCGTGCTCCTCCGCACGCGGTACGGGCTCCCGGGCGGCGGCCCCCGGCACGGTGAACACCGACTCGTCCAGCGCCGAGCAGCGGCGCCGGGTGTACGGGTACGTGGGCAGCGTGACGCGCCGCCCGGTGCCGTCGTCGAACGCGCGCGGGTCCACCGGGACGCCGTGCAGCCAGGCGTCCGTGAGCGCTGCCGCGATGCGCTCGTCGCGCGCGGCGCGGTCCTCGTCCTGCTCCACCGGCAGCACGTACCGGCCGGTGCCGCCCTCCCCCTCGCCGACGACCAGCAGGTACGCGTCGGCGGGCAGCGAGGGGGGTATGGAGTCGTGCTGTTCGACGCGCGGGCCGAGGGCGGCGGCCAGGGCGGCGCGTATCTCCTCGGCCCGCTCGCCGGCCGCGGTGACGGCCAGGACGGCGCGGCGCGCACCGGCGCGGTGCGTGCGGACGGCGGGCGGGCGGGGCAGTCGCAGGGCGGCGGCCAGCCGGTCGGGGGCCGCGGTGACCACCCGGCGCTCCGCGAAGTCCTGCCGTCCGGTGCGCAGGGTGTGGGCGATGTCCCCGGCCGCCGCGCGGTCCTGGTCGATCTCGTCGGCCAGGAGGCGGGAGAGCGCGTCGAGTTCGGTACGGGTGCGGGCGGAGAGCTGGAGCCGTACGACGGGCCTGGCGGGCGCCGGGGGGCGCACCGGCGCGGGCGGCGGGGCCAGGACGACGCACGCGTTGGCGCCGCCCAGGCCCATCGAGTTCACCAGCACCCGGCGGCCGGGCTCGGCGCACCGCTCCAGGTCGGTGGGGACGCGGAAGGGGCTGTCGGCGAGTACGCCGGGGTCCCTGGCGTGCTCGAACATGGGGTGCGGCGCGATGGTGCCGGTGCGGGCGACGTGGACCGCCTTGATCAGCCCGGCGATGCCGGCGGCCGATCCGGCGTGCCCGATGTTCGCCTTGACCGTGCCGAGCGCGCAGTGGTTGCGGTCGGCCGCGCGGCCGCCCGCCGCGCGCAGGCCGTCGATGAGGCCGCGCAGCTCGACCTGGTCGCCCAGGGGCGTGCCGGAGCCGTGCGCCTCGGCGTACCGCAGGTCGGCCGGGTCGGTGCCGGACACCGCGAGCGCGGCGGCGACCACCGAGGCCAGGCCGTCCGGGCTCGGCGCGGTGAAGCCGGGCCGGCGGGCGCCGTCGTTGCCGACCGCGCTGCCGCCGATGACCGCGAGGACCGGGTCGCCGTCGGCGAGCGCGTCGGCGAGGCGGCGCAGCACGACCACGCCGACGCCGGAGCCCGCGCCCGTACCGGTGGACCGGATGTCGAAGGCACGGCAGAAGCCGTCCTCGGAGAGCACGCCGCCGGGCTGGTAGTGGTAGCCGACGGACGGGTAGGACAGTCCGCTGCCGCCCGCCAGGGCGATGTCGCACTCCTCCGACAGCAGGCTCAGGACGGCGTAGTGCACGGCGGTGAGCGAGGAGGAGCAGGCGGTCTGCACGGCCATGGAGGGGCCGCGCAGGCCGAGCTTGTACGCGACCCGGGTCGCCATGAAGTCGATGCCGCCGCCCAGTTGCAGGGCCAGGTCGTCGAAGGCGGCGGGGCCTTCCGTGCGGGCGCGGGCGTACTGGAGCAGGGTGTTGTACGTGCTGTTGCTCGCCCCGGCGAAGACGCCGACCTGCGGGCCGTGCTCGCCGTTCGGCAGGTGCCCGGCCCGCTCCAGGCCGTCCCTGCACGCTTCGAGGAAGAGGCGCTGCTGCGGGTCGATCAGCTCGGCTTCGACGGGGGTGTAGCCGAAGAACTCGGCGGCGAACAGCTCCGGGTCCTCGATCCAGCCGGACCGGGTCACGAAGCCCGGCGCGGCGGCCGTCTCGGCGGACACGCCGCAGCGGCGCAGGTCCTCGGCCGGGATGTCCCGGAGCGAGACCACGCCCTTGTCGAGGTTGTCCCAGAACTCCTCCGGGGTCGCGGCCTCCGGGAACCGGCAGCCGACGCCCACCACCGCTACGGCGGTCTCGCTGTTCATCGCGCGGCGGCCTGCCCGGCCGCGTCGTCCCGGCGGCCGCGCCGGGCGCTGCCGAGCAGGCGGCCGCGGCCCTCCGGGGAGGCCGCGGGAGCCGGCGCGTCCGGCTCGTACGACGGGTCCAGCAGCCGGGCCTGGGCGCGGACGGTGTCGTGGCGGAACAGCTCGGCGACTTCCAGCTCCCGGCCCGTCAGGTCGGAGAGTTCGTCGCTGAGCATCACCAGCAGCATCGAGTTGCCACCCGCGTCGAAGAAGCCGGTGTCCAGGGGCGCTTCGTCGATGCCCAGCACCTCCTGCCACGCCCCGCTGACGAGCCGCAGCGGGTCTTCGGGTGCGGACGCGCTGTCTTCGGGGTTCACCACGGGGTCCTCCGGGAGGGTTCTGTTCTCAGCCACGCCGCGCCGCCGCGGTGTCGAAGAGTTCGCGGGACCGGGCCATCGCCCGGCCGACCTTGTCGTAGGCGTGCTCCGGGTCGGCGAACGGGCCGACCTCGACGCCGATCCACGTGGCGCCGGCGGCGAGCAGCTGCTCGGTGAAGGCGGTCAGGTCCGCGACGCCCTCACCGGGCACCAGGTGTTCGTGGTACGTGCCGTTGGAGTCGGAGTAGTCCACGCTGTTGACCCGCCCGGCCAGCCGGCCCACCTCGGACGCGGCCACGCCGGCGACCACGAGGTGGGAGACGTCCACGTTAGCCTGGAGGGCCGGGGAGCCGACGTCGTCCAGCAGCCGCACCAGGTCGTCGACGTCGGTGACGAGGGAGGTGTCCATCGGCTCGGGCTTCACGCTGAGCCCGATGCCGCACGCCTCGGCGTAGTCGGCGAGGCGGCGCACCGAGGTGGCCAGCAGCTGCCACTGCGCCTCCTCGGGCCACATGGCGCGCCAGAACCAGTCGCCCAGCAGCAGTTTCATCACCTGGCCGCCCAGTTCGCGCGTCAGGTCGACGTGCGCCTCGGCCCGCTTGAGGTGGAACTCCCGTACGACATCGCGGAAATCGCTGAGCCCGAAGGCGTGGCACGCGGTGAGGCTGATCGGAAGACCCACCGCGTCCGCGTCGTTGCGGAACTCCAGCAGCCGGTCCGGCTTCAGCTCCATCGCCTCTTCGACGATGCAGATCCATTCGACGCCCAGCTCCGCCGCGGCCCGCCAGGCGTCCTTGCCCTGGTAAGGGGAACCGTAGAACGCCTGGTCAACCAGCAACCCGAGACTTGTCTGACCGGTCATGGATCGTCCCGCTCCTCGTCGGTGCGCTTTCCGGCCCGGGCCCGGAGGAAGCCTCGGCCTCGTTCCCGCGGAACAGGTCGGCACACAATTGCGTTGCCTGCAGTGGTGGTTGCCGCATGGCACCGCGCGTGCGGGCCGGTGCCGTTTCCGGCAGCGCGTCGGCCGCTCGCGGGTGATGGTCGGTGGTGGGAAGCCGGAACCGGACGCCGTGGGCCGGTATCCGCTACGTCTGTCCGCTACGCCGCGGAAATCGCCGCGGGAGTCACTGGTGCGGTGCGGCGGCCGGCAGCACACCGGCGCGTGCCCTCCGCGCGGGCGGCGGCGTCTGCCGCCGCGGCCGCTCTCTCGTTGATTGCCATCATTCGCGCCCCCGTCGGCCAACGATCCTGTCGACTTGCTCCAGCCCTGTCGAACACCCGGATGCTAGCACGCATCCCTGTGCGCACCCTATGCCGGAATATCACCTTATGACGACTCCAGGGTCGACGAATTCGCAGGTCACCCGGGGTAGTTGGACGTATCGAACGAAAGCGGGAGCGGGTGGTCCGAACGGTCAGGACAGGGCTGCGCCGGCCGCGCTCACCGTACGAAGGCGCACGCCGGCGACCTCGGTCGCGGACGGCCGCCCGCCGGCCGCGGCTCCGCTCCCCGCCGTGACACACCGGGTTGCTACTGTGCGCGCGTTGCGGAGCAGCCGTACGGGCGACTCCGGCGGGGAGCCTAAGGAGCAGATGAATCCATGCCCAGCCGCATCATGCTGAGCCCGGGGGACACGGCGACACTCGACCTGACGGACCCGCGCACCCACGCCGAGTACGACCTGCGCGAGGTATGGCGCCATCTGCGAAGGACGCAGCCGTTCTACTGGCACCCGTCGACCGGCGGCGCCCCGGGCTTCTGGGTCGTCTCCCGGCACGCGGACGTCTCCGAAATCTACCGGGACGACCGGCGGTTCACGTCGGAGAAGGGCAACGTCCTCACCACGCTGCTGATGGGCGGGGACTCCGCCGCCGGCATGATGGCCGCGGTGACGGACGGGCCGCGGCACGCGGACATCCGCAAGATCCTGCTCAAGGCGTTCTCGCCGCGCGCGCTGGAAGGCGTGGTGGACAACATCCGACGGTCCACCCGCGCGCTGCTCGCCGAGGCCGTCGCGCGCGAGGAGTGCGACTTCGCCCGGGACGTGGCCGCCGACATCCCGCTCACCGCGATCTGCGACCTGATGGGCGTGCCGGCGGCGGACCGGGCGAAGGTCCTGGAACTGACCGCCACGGCACTCGGCAGCGACGGGGCCGCGCAGTCGCCCGCCGCCGCGTGGCAGGCGCGCAACGACATCCTCGCGTACTTCAGGACGCTGGCCGAGGAGCGCCGCAAGAACCCGGGCACCGACGCGATCAGCGTGCTGGCCACCGGGACCGTCGAGGGCGAGCCGCTGACCATGGACGAGATCGTGGTCAACTGCTACAGCCTGATCATCGGCGGTGACGAGACCAGCCGGATGTCGATGACCGGCGGGGTGCTCGCGCTGGTCGAACACCCGGAGCAGTGGCGGGCGCTGAAGAACGGCGAGGTGGAGATCGCCACCGCGGTCGACGAGATCCTGCGCTGGACCACGCCCGCGCTGCACTTCGGCCGTACGGCACTGGAGGACGTGCCGGCCGGCGGGCAGGGCCAGGTGATCAGGGCCGGGGACGTCGTCACGCTGTGGAACGACTCGGCCAACATGGACGAGGAGGTCTTCGAGGCCCCGGAGCGCTTCCTGCTCGGCCGCACCCCCAACAAGCACCTGTCCTTCGGCTACGGCCCGCACTTCTGCCTCGGCGCCTACCTCGGGCGGGCCGAGATCGCCGCCATGCTCACCGGCCTGCGGGAGGTCGTCGCCTCGGTGGAGCAGCGTGGCGACATCCGGCGCAACTACTCCAACCTGCTGAGCGGCGTGACCAGCCTGCCGGTGGCCCTGCGGCCTGAGTGAGGCGGCACGGCGGAACAGCGGCGGCCCGGCACCCCGCCTTTCGGCAGGGGGCCGGGCCGCCGCGAGAAGGAGCCGCTCAGCCGTCGAGGCGGACCGGCAGCGATTCGATGCCGTACACGATCGACAGCTTGCGGAACGCCAGTTCGTCCGGCCCGACCGCGAGCCGCATGTTGGGGAAGCGCCGCACCAGCGCGGGGTAGGCGGCGCGCAGCTCCATCTTGGCCAGCTCGGCGCCGACGCAGCGGTGGATGCCGTACCCGAAGGCGAGGTGCGAGGGGACGTTGCGGGACGGGTCGAAGCGCTCCATCTCCGGGCCCAGCTTGCCGTCCCGGTCGGCGCCGCTCAGCGAGCACAGCACCACGTCGCCCTGGGAGATCTGCACCCCGGCGATCTCCAGGTCCTCGCGCGCGAACCGGGGGAAGGCCACCTGGACGACGGTGAGGTAGCGCAGCAGCTCCTCGACGTAGCGGTCGGCCGCCTCGTCGCCGTCCTTGAGGGCCGCGAAGTGCGAGGAGTCCTGGAGGAGCACCAGGGCGCCGAGCGCCAGCATGCTCGCGGTCGTCTCGAAGCCGCCGGTCAGCACGCCGTCGGCGAGGCCCGCCAGCTCCTCGTCGCTGACCGTGTCGCCGTGCTCCTTCACGATCATGCCGAGCAGGCCGTCGCCCGGGTCCTTCCGCTGCTTCTTGACCACCTCGCGGAAATAGGCGAGCGATTCCGATATGGCGCCGAACGACGCGTTGGCGCCGCTGAAAAGGTCGAAGCGGGCCGCGCTCAGCCGCTCGAAGTCCGCGCGGTCCTCGTACGGCACCCCGAGGAGTTCGCAAATGACCAGGGACGGAATCGGCAGGGCAAAGTGCTCGACGATATCGACCGGCTCGCCGGACCGGCCGGCCTTCTCCATGGCGTCCAGCCGCTCCTCCACGATCTCGTGGATACGCGGCGTGAGCCGGCCGAGCCGGCGCATGGTGAATTCCGGGGTCAGCAGGCGGCGCAGCCGGGTGTGCACCGGCGGGTCGGCGAATCCGAGGCCGCCGGGGTTCTGGTCGGTGCTGGCGCCGGCCTGGCCGATGAGGTTGGTGAAGTCGGAGCTGAAGGCGTTGGCCTTGCCCAGCACCGCCTTGACCTCGTCGTAACCGGTGACCAGCCACACGTTGGCGGCGATCGGCACCGGCAGCTTGCTGATGGGCTCCTGCTCGCGCACCGTCGCCAGCTCGCCCACGGGGTCGAGACCGTCCCGCCGCAATGGCATCAGTACAGACTCGGGCAAGAAAGACATCCGAGACAGGTCGAAGCCCTTCTTCCTCGTTCTTGCCATATACAAGCGGCCGGCCCAGGCGATGATCCGGGAACGGAGAGTCGTCATGACGCTAATACTGCCTTTCGTCGAGGGGGACGGTCACCCGCCCTCGGCGGGCCCCGGTAAGGGCTGCCGAACGCCGGGACATCCGCTCGGCGTTCGCGGATGTGACGTGCGCCATGAACCGGTCGGCCGCATCCAGCGTGACGAGCTCAGCCTTGTACATATGTGTGCGCGTGGTCTGAGGGCGAGTTTACAAACTGCCATTGCGGCCAATCACGGATCAACCCTTGTTCGTCCCCTAGGGGCGCCCCCGAGAGCGCCGTGACACCCCGCCCGCCGCACCGGCCGGCCCCGGCCAGGGGCAGGTGGGGCGCCATGCCGGGGCCCGGCCGCCGGGGCGCCGCCGGGTGCCGCGCGGCCGGGCCGGCGCGGAAATCGTGCCCGGCCGACCCGGAAGCGGGGACCGCGTGGCCGCCTCACACGGAACGGCACCCCCCCCGCCCGGCGGGGAGACCGTACCCGTACGCCCCTTCCGGCCCCGGGCCCCACCGCGCCCCCACCCGGCAACCCACAGCAATCCCAAACCACACACCTCATACGCCCCACATATCCCGCACACCACACACACCCCACACACGCTGACATAAAGGACATATATCCCCACGCTTGCTACGTTGCCTGCCATGACGGCTACCGCGGCGGACGCTCCCCCACCGGGTCTGAGACTGCCCAGACGCCGGGGCACCGAACTGGTTCTCCTGGTCGGCGCCGTACTCATCAGCGTCTGCGGGTACATCGACGTCGGACTCGCCCGGCAGAACGCCGTCCCGGGCGACGCGGCGAGCTACGGCGCGGGGCTGGGGGCCCTGGCCCTCCTCGGCCACCTCGCCGTACGGTTCCGCGCCCCGTTCGCCGACCCCCTGCTGCTGCCCATCGCCATTCTGCTGAACGGGCTCGGGCTGGTCCTGATCTTCCGGCTCGACCTGGAGACGCCCAAGGACCAGGCGGCACCCACCCAGCTGGTCTGGTCGGCGCTCGGCGTCGCCCTGTTCGCCGCCGTGGTCCTGCTGCTGCGCGACCACCGCACCCTCCAGCGCTACGCCTACGTGTCGGTCGCCGCCGGACTCGTCCTGATGATCGTCCCGATCCTCTTCCCCGCGGTGAACGGGGCCAAGATCTGGATCCGGGTGGCGGGTTTCTCCTTCCAGCCCGGCGAGTTCGCGAAGATCCTGATCACCGTCTTCTTCGCCGCCTACCTGGCGGCCAACCGCAACGCCCTGGCCCACACCGGCAAACGGATGTGGAAATTCCAGTTCCCCACCGGCCGGGTGCTCGGCCCGATCGCCGCCATCTGGCTGGTCAGCGTCGGCGTCCTGGTCCTCGAACGCGACCTCGGCACCTCGCTGCTCTTCTTCGGCGTCTTCGTCGTCCTGCTGTACGTGGCCACCGGGCGCACCGGCTGGATCGCGGTGGGCCTGCTGCTCGCCGCCGCCGGCGCCGCCGCCGTCGGCTCCCTCGAACCGCACGTGCACAGCCGGGTCGCGGACTGGCTGCACCCGTTCGCGAGCATCGAGGCGGGCCGCGGCGCGAGCCAGCTCGCCCAGTCGCTGTTCGCCTTCGCCGCCGGCGGGCTGCTCGGCACCGGCCTGGGCGAGGGCCACTCCGCCC
This sequence comes from Streptomyces sp. NPDC017529, assembly GCF_044329785.1. Taxonomy (NCBI): domain Bacteria; kingdom Bacillati; phylum Actinomycetota; class Actinomycetes; order Kitasatosporales; family Streptomycetaceae; genus Streptomyces; species Streptomyces sp. NPDC017529. The sequence goes on along the minus strand of NZ_JBIRJY010000004.1, from coordinate 545,578 downwards.
TCATCGGCTTCGCCATGAAGTCGGACTTCATCCTGGCCACCTTCGGCGAGGAACTGGGCCTGGTCGGCCTCACCGGGCTCTTCCTGCTGTACGCGCTGCTGGTCGCCCGCGGCTACCGGGCGGGCCTGGCGCTGCGCGACCCGTTCGGCCGGCTGCTCGCCGTCGGCCTCGCCTCCCTGCTCGCCATCCAGGTCTTCGTCATCGCGGGCGGGGTGATGGGTCTGATTCCGCTGACCGGCATGGCGATGCCGTTCCTCGCCCAGGGCGGCTCGTCCGTCGTCACCAACTGGATCATCATCGCGCTGCTCGTCCGGATCAGCGACAGCGCCCGCAGGCCCCACCCGGACGCCGCGGAGACCGGGGTCGTCGCGGCCGTACGCACCGGCGGCGCGCCGTCGGGGTCCTCCGCCGAGCCGGACGGGGACGGCCCGTACCTCACCGGGTACGCGGGCGGCCCGCGCGAGCCCGGTCCCCCCGGCGGCCCCGGCGGCCCCGGTCCCGAGCCCCCCGCCGCCGGCCACACCGACCGCGACGACGAGGGCGGCGGCCGATGATCCGCTACATCCGCCGCGCCAGCGTCTTCTGCCTCGTGCTGCTCGTCGCGCTGCTCCTGAACGCCGCGCGGGTCCAGGTCTTCAAGGCCGACGAGTACGACAAGAACCCCGCCAACCGGCGCCCCGTACTGGCCCGTTACAGCCAGCCGCGCGGCAACATCCTGGTCGGCGGCGAGCCGGTCACCGGGTCCCGCGACAGCGGCGGACAGCTGCGCTACGAGCGCACGTACACCCAGGGCCCGCGCTACGCCCCCGTCACCGGCTACGCCTCCCAGGTCTACGGCACCTCGCTCCTGGAGAACGCCGAGGACGGCGTGCTGTCCGGCACCGACCCCCGCCTCGCCCCGGTCCCCCTGTGGACGGACATCACGCGCGAGCAGCAGCCCGGCGGCGACGTGGCGACCACGATCGACGCGGCGACGCAGCAGGCCGCGTTCGAGGGGCTGGGCGGCAAGAAGGGCGCGGTGGCCGCCGTCGAGCCGCGGACCGGCAAGATCCTGGCGCTGGCCAGCACGCCGTCGTACGACCCGAACGACATCGCCGGCACCGGCCGGCCGGTCGCCGGGGCCTGGCGCCGGCTCAACCGGGACGGCGACCAGCCGATGCTCAACCGCGCGCTGAAACAGACGTACCCGCCGGGCTCCACCTTCAAGATCGTCACGGCTGCCGCCGCGCTGGACCACCGCAAGGTCACCGACCTCGACACGGCCACCGACACCCCGAGCCCGTACCCCCTCCCCGGAACGACGACGCAGCTCACCAACGAGGCGGGCGGCTGCCGGAACGCGACGCTCCGGCACGCCTTCGAGGTCTCCTGCAACACCGTCTTCGCCCACCTCGGCGTGGACGTCGGACTCGAAGACATGACCGACACCGCCGAGAACTTCGGCTTCAACGCCACCGACCTGAAGATCCCCTCCGCCCCCGCCCGCAGCAACTTCGACACCGACATGAACGACGCGCAGGTCGCCCTCTCCGCCATCGGCCAGTACGACACCACGGCCACCCCACTCCAGATGGCCATGGTCGCCGCGGCGGTGGCCGCCGACGGCGCCGTCATGTCCCCCTACCTGGTCGACAAGGTGACCGACGCGCACGGCGAGACGGTCTCCACCACCCGGCAGAAGACCCTGCACCGGGCCATGAGCCCCGGCACGGCCAGACGCCTCCAGGAGATGATGACCGGCGTCGTCACCAAGGGCACCGGCACCGGCGCGGCGATCGACGGGGCCACGGTCGGCGGCAAGACCGGCACCGCGCAGCACGGGGTGCGCAACGAGGGCACCCCGTACGCCTGGTTCGTCTCCTGGGCCAGGAAGGACGGCGCGAGGGACCCGGCGGTGGCCGTGGCGGTGGTCGTCGAGGACGCGGCCGCCAACCGCGCGGACATCAGCGGCGGCGGCAGCGCGGCCCCCATCGCCCGCGCGGTGATGCAGGCGGCGCTACGGTGACGTACGAGCACACAAGGGCAGGGACGCAGGGGGACACATGACACAACCGCACCTCTCCCTCGCCGAAGTCGAGGCGCTGGCCCGTCGCGCGCTCGAAGGCCAGACCGACAAGGCGGGCCGCCCGTACGCGGAGCATCTCGCCGCGGTCGCCGAGGGCGTACGGGCGCGCGGCGGCAGCGACGAACAGGTCGCCGCGGCCTGGCTGCACGACGCGATAGAGGACGACGCGCTGACGCCCGCGTGGCTGGACGGCGCCGCGCTCACCGAGCACACCAAGGCAATGATCCGCGCGGTCACCAAGCACCCGGGAGAACCGGCCGAGGCGTACACGGCCCGCATCCTCGCCACCCCCGGCGCGCTCCTGATCAAAGAAGCGGACCTGGCCCACAACGCCGACCCGGCACGGCTCGCCGTCCTGGCCCCCGCCACCCGCGACCGCCTGACCGCCAAGTACACCCACATCCGCACCCTCCTGGGCCTACCCCACCCCCACTGACACCGCTGTCCCCATTGCCCCTTCCACCACCCGGACACCACCCCGCAAACCTGCCCCATACAGCTACCCTGCCCGCCATGACGACCTCGGAGCCCTCGGACACCACCGCCCCCTCGGCCCCCGGAAACCGCGTGATCGCTGCCCTCCACGGCGCGAGCGTCCGCCGCCTCACCACCGGCCAGGTCATCCTCGACGGCATCGACTGGACCGTACGGGCCGGCGAACACTGGGCCCTCCTCGGCCCCAACGGCGCCGGCAAGACCACCGTGCTGCGGCTCGTCGGCGCGCTGATGTTCCCCACCACGGGCCAGGTCGAGGTGCTCGGCCACCGCCTGGGCACCGTGGACGTACGCGAACTGCGCGCCGCGATCGGTCTCGTCTCCAGCGCGCAGAAGGTCCCCCAGGACGCCACCGGCCACACCGTCGTCCTCACCGGCGCGACCGGCACCGTGCAGCCGCTGTGGGGGAAGTACGACGACGCCGCCCGCGAGCGCGCGCACGAGCTGCTGACCGAGCTGGAGTGCAAGGACCTGGCGGACCGGCCGTACGGCGTGTGCTCCGGAGGACAACGGGCCCGCCTCCTCATCGCCCGCGCGCTGATGGCCGACCCGTCACTGCTCCTCCTGGACGAACCGTTCAACGCACTCGACCTGCCGTCCAGGGAAGACCTGATCGACACCATGCACCGACTGGCCGTGAACCGCCCCGACCTGGCGACCGTCACCGTCACCCACCACCTGGAAGAGCTCTCCCCCGCCATCGGCCACGCGCTACTCCTGCGCGAGGGCCGGGTACAGGCGGCGGGCCCTGTGGCGGACGTCCTCACCGCCTCCCACCTGACAACCTGCTTCGGCCGCCCCATCCACGTAACCCACCACAACAACCGCTGGCTCGCCCAATCAGGACATCACTAACCGTCCAACTGCTCACATTGGCCGCCCTCAGCGATCGCCTCCGTCACCTCCGCCGTGCGTTCGCGTTCCTCTTTTGCGAAGCGTTCCGCGTCGAGTTGTTCGGCGAGTTCTTCGTCCTGGGCCATCAGTTGGTCCAGGTTGGAGTCGCCCAGGTCGAAGACGCCCATGTCCACGTAGGCGCGTTGGAGGCGTTCGCCCCACAGGCCGATGTCCTTGACGCAGGGCACGATGCGGCTGAAGAGGAGTTTGCGGAAGAGGTGGAGGAATTCGGAGTTCTCGGTGAACTCGGCGGCCTCGTGGGTGGGGATGCCGAAGTTTTCCAGGACTTCCAGGCCGCGTAGGCGGTCGCGCATGAGGTAGCAGCCGTCGATGACGAATTCTTCGCGTTCGCGCAGTTCGGCGTCGGAGAGTTGTTTGTAGTAGTCGCGCAGCGCCATCCGTCCGAAGGCGACGTGGCGGGCCTCATCCTGCATGACGTAGGTCAGGATCTGCTTGGGCAGCGGCTTGGTGGTGGTGTCGCGGATCATGCCGAAGGCGGCCAGCGCCAGGCCCTCGATCAGTACCTGCATGCCCAGGTAGGGCATGTCCCAGCGGGAGTCGGTGAGGGTGTCCTCCAGGAGCGCCTGGAGGCTGTCGTTGACCGGGTAGAGCATCCCGATCTTGTCTTTCAGGAAGCGGCTGTAGATTTCGGCGTGGCGTGCCTCGTCCATGGTCTGGGTCGCGGAGTAGAACTTCGCGTCGAGGTCGGGGACGGTCTCCACGATGCGTGCCGCGCAGACCATCGCGCCCTGCTCGCCGTGCAGGAACTGGCTGAACTGCCAGGCCGCGAAGTGCTGCCGCAGTTCGCCGCGCTCCTTGTCCGACATCCGGTCCCAGTACGCCGTGCCGTACAGGGAGACCGATTCGTCCGGGGTGCCGAGCGGGTCGTACGGGTCCACCTCCTGCGCCCAGTCGATGCGCAGGCCGGCGTCCCACTGCTTGTCCTTGCCCTTCTGGTAGAGGGCCAGGAGCCGTTCGCGGCCGCCGTCGTACTCCCAGCTGAAGCGGGCCGGGCTGCCCGCCGGTACGGTCCACAGCTCGTCGCCCGGGTCCATCGCGTACAGCTCGCGGCTCGACACACGCGCCTCCTCGCTTCACCCGCCCCCCGCGCCGGAGGCGGTCGTTGGCAGGCTCACACGGGGCTTACCGGCGGGTCAATAAGTCGTGCGCAGGGGATTGACGCGCTTGCTGACAGGCAGTCTCATAAGACGTGACCGCGGGTAACCCACGAGCGAGGTAACCACAGCCATGACGACCGTGACGACAGCAACCACCGTGACGGAGCCGGAAGTCCTCCGGGACGCCCTCGGGCTGCTCAAGGACCGCGAGCAGGTGGCGGAACGGCTGCTCGACTCCTCCGCGAAGCACTCCTTCGACCCGGACACCGAACTCGACTGGGACGCACCCCTGGAAGAGGGCAAGTGGTACTGGCCGCCGGAGCTGGTGTCCCTCTACGACACCCCGCTGTGGAAGAAGATGTCCGAGGAGCAGCGGATGGAACTGTCCCGGCACGAGGCGGCCTCGCTGGCCTCGCTGGGCATCTGGTTCGAGATCATCCTGATGCAGCTGCTGGTACGGCACATCTACGACAAGTCCGTGACCAGCGCGCACGTCCGCTACGCGCTCACCGAGATCGCCGACGAGTGCCGGCACTCGAAGATGTTCGCGCGCATGATCCAGAAGGGCGGGGCGCCCTCGTACCCCGTCTCGCGCCTCAACCACAACCTGGCGCGCGTCCTCAAGACCGTCTCCACGACGCCCGGTTCCTTCGCCTGCACGCTGCTCGGCGAGGAGATACTCGACTGGATGCAGCGGCTGACCTTCCCGGACGAGCGGGTGCAGACGATCGTGCGCGGCGTCACCCGCATCCACGTCGTCGAGGAGGCCCGGCACGTCCGGTACGCCCGTGAGGAACTGCGCCGCCAGATGGTCACGGCGCCGCGCTGGGAGCAGGAGCTGACCCGGCTGAGCTGCGGCGAGGCGGCCCGCGTCTTCTCGATCGCCTTCGTCAACCCGCAGGTCTACACGAACGTCGGGCTGGACCGGCGCGAGGCGGTGGCCCAGGTGAAGGCCAGCGGGCACCGGCGCGAGGTGATGCAGTCCGGCGCGGGCCGGCTGACGGAGTTCCTGGACGACATCGGCGTACTGCGCGGCGTGGGCCGCCGGCTCTGGAAGAGCTCGGGGCTGCTGGCGTAGCGGCCGGGCGGGGACGCCCGCTCCTCGGGCGACGGGTGCTCCCGAATCCGCCGGAACCCGCCCCGGCGCTTCTCCGACGGGGCGGTTACGCTGCTGGGATGAACGGCAGCGGCACCGCCCCAGCAGTACCCCGACCCGCCTACCGCAGGCTCAGCGTCGAGGAGCGCCGCTCCCAACTCCTCGCCGCGGCCCTGGGCCTGTTCGCCCAGCGCGCCCCGGAGGACGTCTCGCTGGACGACGTCGCGAACGCCGCCCAGGTGTCCCGGCCGCTCGTCTACCGCTACTTCCCCGGCGGCAAGCAGCAGTTGTACGAGGCCGCGCTACGCAGCGCGGCCGACATACTGGAGGGCTGCTTCGACGAGCCCGAGGACGGTCCGCTGACGCAGCGCCTCGGCCGGGCGCTGGACCGCTACCTCGCCTTCGTCGACGAGCACGACGCGGGCTTCAGCGCCCTGCTCCAGGGCGGCAGCGTCGTCGAGACCACCCGCACGTCCGCGATCGTGGACGAGGTGCGGCGCACCGCCGCCGAGCAGATCCTGCACCATCTGGGCGCGGCCGCCCCCACGCCGCGGTTGCGGATGGCGGTCCGTACGTGGATAACGGCCGTCGAGGCGGCGTCCCTGATCTGGCTGGACGAGGACAAGCAGCCGCCGCTGGACGAGCTGCGCGACTGGCTGGTCGACCACTTCGTGGCGCTGCTGACCGCGACCGCGGCGACCGACGAGCAGGCCGCCCAGGTGGCGCGGGCGGCGCTGGCCATGGAGACCTCCGAGGGCCCGGTCGGCGAGCTGGCCCGGCGGATCCTGCCGATCGTGGCCGAGGCGGCGCACCTGCTCTGAGCGCGCCCCGCCGTTCGGCCTACTCGGCGGCGTATGGCCTGACCTGCACTTTCACCGGTCCGGGAATCGATGTGAGACTGGTGGGGTGAGAAGTGAGAACACCCCGTTCATCGGCGGTCCGCTGGATGGGCGGGTGCTGCCGGTCCTCGTCGGTGCGACCGGCCAGCCGCCGAAGACGTACGAGATCCCGGTGCCGAACGACGACGGCCGCCCGCCGACGGTGCACCTGTACCGGCGGGCGCCGGGCCGGGTGGGCCGGCTGGGGCTGCCACGGGGGTGGAAGTACGAGTACGACCCGGAGGGCAAGCCGGAAGGCGGTCCCAAGTGGCCGTGGGGGAAGCGGCGTTGACAGCGGGCGGGGAGGGCGGCGCGGCACTTCCCACTTGGTCCGGACCATTGACAGTGCTGGTCTAGTCCTGTTTGCTCCCTGCCCAGGGGGGAGCCGCGCTTGCGCCTCCCTGGCAAGGCCCCACCCCCGCAGGGGCGGCCCCCTCCCGCCTTCGGCACCCGTGTACGCCCCCTCCGTACCGCCGTCGACAAGGAGCACCCCCCATGCGCCGCAGACGCAGGCTCTCCAAGAGATCCCTCGCCGCCGTCGCCGCCGGCCTCCTCGGCGCCACGGCCCTGTTCGCCTCCCCCGCCCACGCCGGCCCGCCGGCCGCGGCCCCCGGCACCGGGTCCGCCACCCGCGCGCAGGCCCTCCCGGAGCACGCCCTCGTCGGCTACCTCCACGCCGGCTTCGCCAACGGCTCCGGCTACACCCGGCTGGCCGACGTCCCGGACAGCTGGGACATCATCGACCTGGCCTTCGGCGAGCCGACCTCCGCCACCTCCGGCGACATCCGCTTCTCCCTGTGCCCGAAGGCGGAGTGTCCCGGTGTGGAGACCGAGGACGAGTTCAAGGCCGCGGTCAAGGCCAAGCAGGCCGCGGGCAAGAAGGTGCTGATATCGATCGGCGGGCAGAACGGGCAGGTGCAGCTGACCACCACCGCCGCCCGCGACCGGTTCGTGCAGTCGGTCGGCGCGATCATCGACCGGTACGGGCTGGACGGCCTGGACATCGACTTCGAGGGCCACTCCCTCTCGCTGGCCGGCGGCGACACCGACTTCAAGAACCCGAAGACCCCGTCGATCGTCAACCTGATCTCGGCGGTGAAGACCCTCAAGGCCCGGTACGGCGCCGGGTTCACCCTGACCATGGCGCCGGAGACGTTCTTCGTCCAGCTCGGCTACCAGTTCTACGGCTCGGGCCCCTGGGGCGGCCAGGACCCGCGCGCCGGCGCGTACCTGCCCGTCATCCACGCGTTGCGCGACGACCTCACGCTGCTGCACGTCCAGGACTACAACTCCGGCCCCGTCATGGGCCTGGACAACCAGTACCACTTCATGGGCGGCGCGGACTTCCCCATCGCGATGACCGACATGCTGCTGACCGGCTTCCCGGTCGCCGGCAACCAGAACAACGTCTTCCCCGCGCTCAAGCCGTCCCAGATCGCCATCGGCCTGCCCGCCTCCCCGTACGCGGGCAACGGGCACACCCCGCCGGCCGAGGTCACCAAGGCCCTCAACTGCCTGACCAAGTCCACCGACTGCGGCAGCTACCGGACGCACGGCCGCTGGCCCGCGCTGCGCGGACTGATGACCTGGTCCGTCAACTGGGACCGCTTCGGCGGCTGGGAGTTCCAGAAGAACTTCGACAGGTACTACGGGAACTGATCCCGCCTCAGCAGCATGCCTGACGGGCCGTCGGGTGCGGCAACACGCCGCCGACCGCCGATCGGGTGACCGTACCGCTCCGGTGGCCGCACCCCCGCGGCGAAGATACGACGACCGTGGCACGATCCGAACGAACCGGGCGGCGGACCGCGGGTCCGCCGCGGCCGCAGCAGTTCGTCGGAGGTGGACTCGTGTCGCAGCGGTGCCCGTCGGTACGGCCCGGACCAGGTCGGTCGGCGCCGGGGCGGATCGTACGGTCGGTGTGCGCGGCGGCGCTGGCGGGCGCGGTCACCCTGACGCTGCCCGCGGCCCCCGTGCACGCCGCTCCCGAGCCGGACCCGGCCCCCGCCGGGGAAGCGCCGGAGCCCGACGGCTCCGGAGACGCGTCGCTGCGCCGTCTGCTCACCCGCCTCCAGGACCTCTACCGGCGGACCGAACAGGCCACCGAGGAGTACAACGCCACCGAGGAGGGCCTGAAGGCGCAGCGGAAGAAGACCCAGGACCTCAACGTCCGGCTGGCCCGCACCCGTACGCGGCTCGCCGACGGGCAGGCCGACGCGGGACGGCTGGCCCGCCAGCAGTACCAGGGCACCGGCGCCGGCGGGCTCTCCGCGTACCTGCGCATGCTGCTCGCCGACGACCCGCGGGACGTCCTGGAGGAGGGGCACCTGCTCAAGGAGGCGGCCGGCGGCCAGGCCGCCGTCGTCAGCCGGCTCACCCGCAACGAAAAGCGGGCGGACGAGCTGGCGAAGGCGTCGCGGGCGGCGCTGGACAGGCAACAGGTGCTCACCGAGCAGCGCAAGCAGCAGCGGGACGCGGTGGAGGGCCGCCTCAAGGAGGTCGAGGAACTGCTCTCCGACCTCTCCGAGGACCAGCTCGCCGAACTCGGCCGGATGGAACAGGAGGGCACGGACGCCGCACAGCGCAGCCTGCTGTCGTCCGGCGAGCTGAGCGGGGCGCGCGCCCCTTCGGCCGGCGGCGAGCGGGCGGTCCGGTACGGCCTGCGGCAGGTCGGCAAGCCGTACGTCTGGGGCGCGCAGGGGCCCGACTCCTTCGACTGCTCCGGCCTCACCTCGCAGGCCTGGTCCCACGCCGGCCTGGCCGTCCCGCGCACCAGCCAGGAGCAGTGGCGGCAGCTGCCGCACGTCCCGCTGAGCCGGCTGCGCCCCGGCGACCTGGTGCTCTACTTCCCCGGCGCCACACACGTCGCGATGTACCTGGGCGACGGCAAGGTGGTCCAGGCCCCGCGCCCCGGCGCCCGGGTCAAGGTCTCCCCCATCGCGGCGAACCCCCTGCTCGGCGCCGTACGACCGGACCGGGACGCCGCGGCGCTGCGCGCCTACGTGCCACCGCCCCTGCCGGACGACGCCACGGCGGGCGCCGATACGGGGTACGGGTCGGCGACGGGCCCGGCCTGAGCCGGGGGTGGTACTGGTGCCACCCGCACAAGTGAAACCTGGGTGATCGATTCCGCCCGCCCCGCACCGCAGCATCTTTCCTGTACGGCAGTACGGTCGTACGCGTCTCCAGGGGAGGAACGTATGCGGGTGTTCGGAAAGCGCCGGTGGCGAAGGGCCTCCGTGGCGGGACTGGTGACCGTGGCGACGGCCGCGCTGCTGCCGGCGGCCACCGGGTCCGCCGCGGCCGCGGGCGGCGGGCACGTTCCCGCGCGCTACACGGAGCAGCGGCTCGACTGGCACACCTGTGACGGCGCGCCGTCTCTGGACTGCGCGACGATGACCGTGCCGCGCGACTGGCACCGCCCCGCGAGCGGCCCGGACATCAGCGTTTCCGTGTCCCGGCACCGGGCGACCGATCCGGCCGCCAGGCGGGGCGTTTTGATGATGGCGGCGGGCGGGCCGGGCGGCACGGGGCTGCTCAGACCGCACCGCTTCGCCACGGAATCCCCGAAGGTGGCGGCCGCCTACGACATCGTGAGTTTCAACCAGCGCGGACTGCCGCTCAGCACCCCCTTGCGCTGCCAGACCCAGGAGGAGTTCGACGCGTTCTTCGGCGACGACTCCCGGGACCGCTCGGCCGAGGCGGTGCGCGGTGTCGTGCGGCGTTCGCGGCAGCTGGCCCGTGCCTGCCAGGAGCGGAGCGGCGGGCTGGCGCCGTATGTCACCACCGAGCAGACCGTGCGCGACATGGATCTGTTCCGCGCGCTGCTCGGCGCCCGCAAGATCGCGTATTACGGTCCCTCGTACGCGACCGTGATCGGCGCCTACTACGCGACGGAGTTCCCGCACCGCGTCGAACGGCTCGTCCTGGACAGCCCGGTCGGCTTCGCCGGTACCTGGCAGGACTTCGAGGAGGGCCAGCCGCTCAGCTTCCAGCGCCGGTTGGAGCAGGACTTCCTGCCGTGGCTGGCCGCGCGGGACGCCACGTACCACTACGGGCGCACCGCGGCCGAGGCGAAGGCGAAATGGGAAGCGCGGCGGCGGGCCCTGCGCGACCGCCCGGCCGGCCTGGGCGACGGGCGGCGGGTGACCCCCAACCGCCTGGACTTCGGCACCAGCCAGGCTCTCTACAACGCGGCCGAGGGCTTCGCGCCGCTGGCCACCGCGCTCGCCGCCCTCGACCACTGGGACACCGCCACACCGGCCGAGCGCGACACGGCAGGCATGGTCTTCGGCCGCTATCTCAGCCCGGGGTTCCTTGCCGAGTACACGGCGGTGACGTGCAACGACACCCCATGGAGCCGGGACATGGACGGCTGGGTGCGCCGTACCGCCACGTACACGGCGAAGTACCCGCTCGTCGGGGCGCGGGCCCTGGCCTTCGCCGCGACCTGCGCCGCCTGGCCCGCTTCCCGCGCCCCGCGCGTCCACGTCACCGGCAAGGACCTGCCGACGACGCTCCTGCTCGCCTCCCGGCACGACCCGGCCGCCCACTACGAGGGCGCCCTCGGGGCCCACCGGGCGCTGCGCGGCTCCCGCCTGGTCACCGTCGCGGGTGGCGACCACGGCCAGTACCAGAACGCCAACCCGTGTGTGGACGCCCTGGTAGACCGGTATCTGCTCACGGGGGCCGCGCCGGCGAAGGACGCCGGCTGCCCGGCGCCCGGGTCGGCCGGCTAGCCCAGCGAAGCGAGGTACGCCTCGGTCTTCTCCGGCTCGAAGAAGAAGTTGTCGAAGTCGGACGGGTCGTTGAACCCGTTCGCGAACCGGTCGGCGACCGGCTGGAGCTGTCCGGCCGCGCCGATCAGGTTCAGCACGTGCTCCGGCGGCGGCGCCAGCATCGCGTTGGTCCACCTCGTGACGTGCCGGGCGGTCTGCCAGTAGCGGTCGAAGGCGGTCTGCATCCAGTCCGCGTCGAAGGGGCGGTCGCCGTGCTCGACGATGGAGGCGAGGTAGGAGGCGGCGCACTTGGACGCGGAGTTGGAGCCCTGACCGGTGATCGGGTCGTTGGCGACGACGACGTCCGCGACGCCGAGGACCAGGCCGCCGGAGGGGAGCCGGCCGATGGGGTGGCGCACGGTCGGCGCGTAGCGTCCGGCGAGCGTGCCGTTGGCGTCGGTCAGCTCGACCTTCGTGGCGCGCGCGTACTCCCAGGGAGTGAAGCGCTCCATCAGCTCCAGGGTGGTCGCCAGGTGCTCGTTGGGGTCCCGGACGCCCGAGAAGACGTCCAGCGGGCCGCCGGGTACGCCTTCCCAGAAGAGGATGTCGGCGCGGCCCGAGTTGGTCAGCGTCGGCATGACGAACAGCTCGCCGACCCCCGGTACGAGGTTGCAGCGCACCGCGTCGAAGTCGGGGTGCTCGGGGCGCGGGCCCAGGCCGTGCACGTACGCGACGGACAGGGCGCGCTGCGGTGCGTCGTACGGGGAACGGGACGCGTCCCGGCCGAACATCGACACCAGCTCGCCCTTGCCCGCCGAGACCAGCGTCAGGTCGTAGCGGCTCGCGAAGAAGTCGAGGTCGGAGACGGCGGCGCCGTGGATGACGAGCTGCCCGCCGCGCTGCGCGAAGGTCTCCATCCAGCCGGCCATCTTCAGGCGCTGGTCGACGGACTGGGCGTGGCCGTCCAGCTTGCCGACCCAGTCGACGGCGCGCTGGGTGCCGCCGGGCGCCGCGTGGCTGCCGGGGGCGGCGACCGAGACGCCCAGCCCCTCGATGCGCGGCGCCTGGCTCTCCCAGAAGTTTAGCCCCAGGTCGCGCTCGTGCTGGAGCGCGGTGTGGAACATGCACTGCGTGGACATGACCCGGCCGGAGCGGATCTCGTCGGCGGTGCGGTTGGACATGAGGGTGACCTCGTAGCCCTTGGACTGGAGTCCGAGGGCGAGTTGGAGACCGGACTGGCCGGCTCCGACGATGAGTATCTTCCGCATGGTGGTGCTCTCTTCCCAGGTACGGGGGGGGCGGCTCGGGGCTATTCGGGAGTGGCTTCGAGGGCGTGCGCGACGAGCGCGAGCAGCGCGTCGACGACCGTGATCCGCTGGCGCGCGTCCATGATCACGACGGGCACGTGCGGCGGCACGGTCAGCGCCTCGCGTACGTCCTCGACGGCGTACTCGGCCGTCCCCTCGAAGTGGTTGACCGCGACGATGTACGGCAGGCCGCAGCTCTCGAAGTAGTCCAGCGCGGGGAAGCAGTCGTCCAGGCGGCGGGTGTCGGCCATCACGACGGCGCCGATCGCGCCGCGCACCAGGTCGTCCCACATGAACCAGAAACGTTGCTGCCCCGGCGTACCGAACAGGTACAGCACCAGGTCGGAGTCGAGGGTGATCCGCCCGAAGTCCATCGCGACCGTGGTCGTGGTCTTGTGCGGGGTGGCGGACAGGTCGTCGGTGTCCTCGCTGGCCTGCGTCATCACCGCCTCGGTCTGCAAGGGGGTGATCTCGGAGACCGAGCCGACGAAGGTCGTCTTGCCCACGCCGAAGCCGCCCGCCACCACGATCTTGGTCGCGATGGGCGCGCGGGAACGATCCGTCTGCCAGCTCTGCAGCCCCGCCTCGTCGGCCGCCGCGGACACCCCGGACGCTCCGGCGGCCCCGGCCGCAGTGGCCGTCATCGTGTCAGAGCCTGCGAAGTCCACCCAACACCCTTTCGAGCAGCGCGCGGTCGGGCCGGCCGGGGCCGTGCCCGGTGCCGTAGACGCGGATCTTTCCCTGGTCTGCGAGATCGCTGAGCAGGACGCGGACCACGCCCAGCGGCATCTTGAGCAGCGCGGAGATCTCCGCGACCGAGCGCATGCGGCGGCACAGCTCGACGATCGCGCGCATCTCCGGCATCACCCGGTCGCCCCAGCCGCCGGAGGTCAGCTCGCGCCGCTCCTCGGGGCCGTCCAGCGCGGCCACGAACGTCTCGACGAGCAGCACGTGGCCGAAGCGGGTGCGTCCGCCGGTGAGCGAGTACGGGCGCACGCGCGAGGGTTTCCTGTCCCCGCCGCGTACGGGGAGCTTGGGGACGGTGCTCACTGGGCGCTCTCCATCGACTTGCGCAGCTCGCTGCGGAGTTCGGGGGTGAGGACATGGCCGGCCCGGCCGACGAACAGCGCCATGTGGTAGGCGATGACGCTCATGTCGCAGTCCGGGGCGGCGTGCACCCCGAGCAGCGAGCCGTCGCTGACCGACATGACGAAGAGGCTGCCTTCCTCCATCGCGACCATTGTCTGCTTGACCGCGCCGCCGTCCATCAGCCTGGCGGCGCCGGTGGTCAGGCTGCCCAGCCCGGAGACGATGGTGGCCAGGTCCGCGCTGGACCCGCGGGGCCCCGCGGGTGCTCCGGGCCGCCCGCCCGGAGCCGCCGTGGCGGCGGCTTTCGGGTCGGAGGAGAGCAGCAGCAGTCCGTCGGAGGAGACCACCGCGACCGAGCGGATGCCCGGTACCTCGTCAACCAGGTTGGTCAGCAACCAGTGCAGATTCCGTGCCTGACTGCTCAGTCCGTAAGCAGTGGGCGCTTGCGCCTTCAATCGCGTGCCTCCTCGACAACGTGGCTCTCTCCCGGGGCCCCCGCTCCGTCGGTGTCCGTCTGTGGGATGGTCTGCTCCGCTGTGCGTTCCGCGATCTCGGCCTCGACGTCGCGCCGGCCGTCCCGCGCCCCCTGCTGGAAGCCGCCGAGCCGGGCCCGCAGGGCTTCGGCGTTGGCCGCCGCGTTGCCCGTGCGGGGTGCGGCGGGGGGCTTCCGCGCCACGATCCTGGGCGTGCGCTTGGGCAGCCCCTGATCGGTCACCCGGGGCGGCGTCGCGGCGTCCGCCCGGGTGTGTTCGCCGGGCCCGGCGGCGTACGGTCCTGCCGCGCCGGTCCCGCTGGTCGTCTGCGCGGCCGGGTCCGCGGTCCCGGGCGCCGGGTGGGCCGCGTCCTGGGTCCTGTCGTGTTCGGCGGCGTCCACGGCGCGCTCCGCCGCTGCCACCAGGGAGTCGTCCGAGGGGGCGTGCTCGCTCTGGTCCGCGCTCCCGGCCGCCGGGTCCAGGCGCGGCAGCCGCGTCTGGAGGGTGTTGGAGTTGGCCTCGGCGACCGAGCCGGGCAGGTTCTGGGTGGCGCCGGACTCGCCGGGCGGCGTGTGCGCGGCGGCCGGGGCGGGCCGGGTGGGCAGGATGGACGCGGGCAGCACGACGACGGCCGTGATGCCGCCCTGCTTCTGGTCCCGCAGCTGTACGCGCACGCCGTGGCGGGCGGCGAGCCGGACGACGACGTACAGGCCGAGCCCGAGGGCCTCGTCCGCCGTCTCCAGGCTGTCGCCGGAGGGCTCCGCCGCGTCCGCCAGGCGGGCGTTCAGCTCCGCCAGCCGGTCGGCGGTCATCCCTATGCCCTCGTCCTGGACGGAGAGCATGACCTCGCCGCTCTCCAGCAGCCAGCCGGACAGCTCGACATGCGAGTCCGGCGGCGAGAAGGCGGTGGCGTTCTCCAGCAGCTCGGCCACCAGGTGGCTGATGTCGTCGGCGGCGAACCCGGCGACCTGGGAGTGCGGCGGCAGCGACTGGACGCGGACCCGCTCGTACCGCTCGATCTCGCTGACGGAGGCGCGCAGCACGTCCAGCAGCGGGACCGGGCCCGGGTGCGCGGTGCTGTGCTCGGCGCCGGCCAGCACGAGCAGGTTCTCGCTGTTGCGCCGCATGCGGGCGGCGAAGTGGTCCAGCTTGAAGAGGGTTTCCAGGCGGTCGGGGTCCTGCTCCTTCTCCTCCAGCGACTCGATGACGGTCAGCTGGCGCTCCACCAGGCCCAGGGTGCGCAGCGCGAGGTTGACGAACCGTCCCTGTACGCCGGTGCGCAGCGCCGTCATCCGCCCGGTGAGGTCCGCGATCTCCTGCCGCAGCGACTCCCGCTCCTCCCGAAGCGCCTCGCGCTCGGCGGCCAGCCGCTGCCGTCCGCCGACCAGCCGGGCGCGCTCGGCCTCCAGTCCGGCGACCCGGCGGGCGGTCTCGCCCACGTGGGCGTGCAGCGCGTTGACGGACCGTACGGCGTCGGCGAACTCGTCGTTGCGGCCCTTGAACCCGACCGGCGGCTCGCCCGCCGGGTCGGCCGCCACCCGCTTGGCGCCCAGTCGCAGCGCCGCGAGCGGCCGGGTCACCGAGCGCCACGCGGAGACACCGGCGCCGGCCGCGAGCAGCAGGCAGGCGCCGACCAGGGCGATACGAATCTCCATGGCCGTCACGTCGTCGTCTCGCAGCGCGCCGAGCCGGTCGATGTCGGCGGTGGCCATCGACGCCTCGACGCCGCGCATCAGGCCGATCCGGGCGGTGAGCGCGGCCTGTACGCGTGCGCTGCTCAGGCTCTGGTCGGCGGCGTCCAGGCGCGGCTGGTCGGTGAGCCGGGTGAGGTAGTGCTCGGCGGTGTTGACGTCGCCACCGTTGACGGTGCGCTCGTAGGCGTCCTGCGCCTTGGTGCTCGCCGACTGCTTGAAGGCGGCCAGCGCGGCCTGTTCGCGTACGTACGACTGCTGGGCCGCGGCGGTCAGCCGGGGCTGCGGGCCGCCGTTGGCGAGGGCCGGTACCAGCAGCGCGCGGGTGACGGACGCCTGGTCGGTGGCGCGGCCGAGCTGCGGCAGGGCACGGGCGTCCGGGGCAACCTCGTTCGCGCGGGCGGGCAGGTCGCGGGCGACGGCGTCGGACAGGGCGCCCAGCGCCTGGATCGCGGCCGTGTAGGCGTCGAGGGTGTCGGTGGCCTGGCCAGGGCCGGACAGCGCCTTCTGGCGGGTTTCCGGCAGCGCGCGCAACAGCTTGTCGGCTGCCTTGTACGTGTCGGTGGCCCCGGCGGCTCCGTGGGCGACCGCGCGCAGTTCGCCGATCTGCCGGTCCACGCGGGCCCGCTGGGACTCCGAGACGCCGGCGCCGGACTTGGCGGTGCGTCCCGCGGCGACGTACTCGGTCATCGCGTCGCGCTCGTCGGCGAGGGAGTGCGCGAGGGTGACGGCGCGGGCGTTCAGTCCGGCGAGGTCGACCAGGCGCTGGGAGTCGTGGGCGTCGTCCACGGCGGACAGGACGGCTGGGGCGCCCGCGCCCAGGACGGCGGCCGCGGCGACGGCCACGGCGACGACGAGCCGGTTGCGCACCCGCGCGCGGCGCCCGGCGGGCGCCGGGACGGGTGCGGGCGGAGCGGCCTTGGGGGGCTTCTTCCCACGGGCGGCGGGCCCGGTGCCACCGGGCGCGGTGCCGGTTCCCGGCGCCGGTACGGCCCCCGGGGGTGCGGCCGGGCCGACGCCCTGAGCCGTACCCGAAACCGAACCGGCCGGTGTTTCCGGACCGACCGCGCCGTCCCGAAGCCGCTTCTTTGGCACCGCTGCTCGCATTCCTGTCTCGCCTGCCCACACCGTGTGGTCCCGCGGACCCGGATCGCCCTCCGCTCGCGGCGCGTACCCGTGCGAAGGCCGCGTGATCCGCAGCAATTCGCACGTCCGCGAGAGGAAACAGCCCGGCTCTGCGCGTCGCGACGAGCGTTCCGGCCCCACCCAAGATCCGGGCCACGACCATTCCACCGGCATCGCGCAGCGGCCCGGCAACGCACACCCGGCCACTCGAATGAGTGAACATCAATCGGAAGTTGACCATCAACTTCCGATCTTGGCCGCCGCGGCGTGCAACCCTCCGCAACCCCCGGACGGGTTTGGAGAACCGTACGGAGTCCTGGAAAGATGCGCGCCCGCATCCGGCCCGACCGCGATTTCAAGCCCCTGTTACGGCTCTGACCTGCTGCTACGCACCCAGGCCCGGCGAACGGCGCACACCGCGGGAAACCGGACCCGCTGCGGCAGACTGGCCCGCATGCGCATCGAACTGGCCACCGAGCCGGGAGACCCCCAACACCCGAACGAGGACTACGCGTCCGTCGCTCTTCCCGCCTCCGGCCAGGGCGGAGCCCTGGTCCTGCTGGACGGTGTGACCCCACCGCCCGACGACGTCGGCTGCGCGCACGGAGTGCCGTGGTTCACCGCCCGGCTGGGCGGCGCATTGCTCGAACTGTCCGGTTCATACCGCGATATGACGCTCCCTGAGACACTTTCGGCCGCCATCTCCCGGACGGCCGAAGTTCACCGTTCCACCTGTGACCTTTCTCACGCCCGTACGCCCCAGGCAACCGTGGTGGCCGCGCGGTGGTCGCCCGGCACCGTCGAGTACCTGGTCCTGTCCGATTCCGTCCTCCTCGTGGAGCACCCGGACGGCTCGGTGCGGCCGGTCCTGGACACCCGCCTGGACGAACTGCCGCCCGCCGTGCAGACCCTGCGCGACGCCGTACGGGCGCTGCCGCGCGGCTCCGCCGAACGCACGGCGGCGGGCCGCGAGTACGGGGCCGCGGTCGAGGCGCTGCGCAACGCCGAGGGCGGCTTCTTCACCGCCGCGACCGACCCGGCGGTGGCCGCCCGCGCGGTCACCGGCTCCTTCCCGCGCTCCGAAGTGCGGTCGCTGACCGCGCTCAGCGACGGGGCGTCGCGGTGGGTCGAGGTCTTCGGGGAAGGCTCCTGGGCCGACTGCCTCGCGGTGGTGCGCAAGGAGGGGCCGCAGGCCCTGGTCGACCGGGTGCGCGCGGCGGAGGCCGCGGACCCGGCGGGCACCCGGTTCCCGCGCGGCAAGTCCCGGGACGACGCGACGGTGGTCCTGGTCGAGCCGTAAGAGGGGCGGGGCGGGCCGGGGCGGCCGAAAACAGCCTTATACGTCCGGCTCCGCCCGGCCTAACTTTGACTGTGTGACCAGATGAGAAATCTGGTCACACAGTCAGAGGGGGGCACGTGGAAGCAGCGGAGCGTACGGAGCGGGGCGAACGCATCCTGGACGCCGCGTGCGAACTGCTGCTCGCCTGGGGCTACCGCCGCGTGACCACCGACGAGATCGCCCGCCGCGCGGACGTCGGCAAGGGCACCGTCTACCTGCACTGGAAAACCAAGGACGCGCTGCTGCTGGCCGTGGTCCTGCGCGCCAAGACGGCGCAGCACCGCAGGCAGTTGGAACGCATGCGGGCAGACAGCCGGGACATACTGCCCAGCCGCCTGCTGCGCGGAGCCCTCCTGGACTTCGTCGAGGACCCCGTACTGCGCGCCCTGTACCTCGACGACTCCGACATCATGGGGCGGCTGAACGACGTCGCCAAGAAAGAGATGGCGGAGCTGGTCGAGACCGGCAACCAGACGCTGCGCTCGCAGCTGGCCGACCTGCGCGCCCACGGCCTGGTGCGCGAGGACCTGAGCGTCGACCGGCAGATGTACACCTGCCTCGCGACGGCCGGCGGCTTCTTCCAGGCCGAGGTGCTCTTCCCCGAACGCGCGCCGGGCCGGCCCGAGGAACGGGCCGACCTCCTGTGCCACACGATCCGCACCGCGCTGGAAACCCACGCCGACCCCGACCCGCGGCTCACCGCCGTAGCCGCGCCCGGCATCATCGCGCGCTACGCGCGCCTGGAGGAACTGAGCCGACAGGAAACGCGGCGGCAACTACGCCAGTGATCCCCGGTCACACCCCTGATCGAGAGGAGAACGCACGATGACCACATCGTCCACCGAATCCGTCGCGGCCACCCCGCCGGGCGCACCCGCCTCCGACTCCGTCGCCCTGCCCGACACGCTGCCCACCTACGTCGGCCTGCACCCGGGCGAGCCGAACCTCATGGAACCGGAGCTGCTCGACAACCCGTACACCGGCTACGGCAAGCTGCGCGAACAGGCCCCGCTCGTCCGCGCCCGGTTCTTCGACGACACGCCCCTCTGGCTCGTCACCCGCCTGGACGTGGTGCGCGAGGTGATGCGCGACCCGCGGTTCGTCAACGACCCGAGCCGGGTGCCCGGCTACCAGGGCGAGGACCCGCGCGAACGGCTCGTCAAGCTGTTCGGCGTGCCCAGCCACCTGCGCGAGTACCTCGTGAAGTCGATCCTGACCAGCGACCCGCCGGACCACACCCGGCTGCGCCGCCTGGTCTCGCGCGCCTTCACCGCCCGCCGCATCCAGGACCTGCGGCCCCGCGTCGAACTCGTCACCGACGAGCTGCTGGACCGGCTGCCCGGCCACGCCGAGGACGGCGTCGTCGACCTCATCGAGCACTTCGCCTACCCGCTCCCGATCACCGTCATCTGCGAGCTGGTCGGCATCGACGAGGCGGACCGGGGGCTGTGGCGGGAGTTCGGCGCCGCCTTCGCCTCCCTGGACCCGAGCCGCGTCGGCGCCGCGGTGCCGGCCATGGTCGAGCACGTCCACGAGCTGATCGGACGACGCCGCGCGGCCCTGCGGGACGACCTGCTCAGCGCGCTCATCCGGGTGCAGGACGACGACGGCGACCGGCTGAGCGACACCGAGATGGTGACCCTGGTCCTGACGCTGGTGCTGGCCGGCCACGAGACCACCGCCCATCTCATCGGCAACGGCACGGTCGCCCTGCTCACCCACCCCGACCAGCGGCGCCTCCTCGACGAGGACCCGGCCCTGCTGCCGCGCGCGGTCCACGAGCTGATGCGTTGGTGCGGGCCGATCCAGGCCACCCAGCCGCGGTACGCCACCGAGGACGCCGAGGTGGCCGGCACGGAGGTCCGCCAGGGCGACATGCTGATGTTCAGCCTCGTCGCCGCCAACCACGACCCGCGCCACTACACCGACCCGGAGCGGCTCGACCTGACACGGCAGCCGGCGGGCCGGGCGGAGGACCACGTCGGCTTCGGGCACGGCATGCACTACTGCCTGGGGGCCTCGCTCGCCCGGCAGGAGGCGGAGGTCGCCTTCGGCAAGCTGCTCACGCGCTACCCGGACCTGGCGCTCGCCCTCTCCCCGGAGGAACTGGAGAAGCGGGAGCGCATGCGGCGGCCGGGCACCTGGCGGCTGCGCCGGCTCCCGCTGAGGCTGCACCCGGAGGCGTGACCGGCGGGGCGGAGCGCCGGCCGTCCGCGGAGGAGGCGGCCGTCCTCCGCCCGCCGGGCACCGGGCCGAGAGCCGGTGCGTACGGTCCCGCCGGGGCCCGCGCGCCGGTTCTCAGCCCTTCGCGCAGCTCTCCTCCGCGTCCTGCTCCGCGTTCAACCGGTGCAGCAGCCTGGCCAGTTCCGCGACCTCGCGGCGGTCCCAGGAGGCGAGCCTGCGGGCGTACTGGGCGCGGCGGCCGTTGCGTACGCGGCTGAACCGGTCGCGGCCCTCGTCGGTGAGGCGTACGAGGACGGCCCGGCCGTCGGCGGGGTCCGGCTCGCGGGCGATCAGGCCGAGGTCCTCCAGGGCGCGCAGCTGCCGGCTCATCGTCGCCTTGCCCACGCCGAAGTAGCCGGCGAGGTCGGTGGCGCGCTGCCGGCCCGCGTCGGCGAGGCGTACGAGCAGGCCGTACGCCGCCGACTCCAGCTCCGGGTGGATGTCCCGCGCCAGCTCGCCGGAGGTGGCGCGGGCGCGGCGCAGGAAGACCGCCAACTCGCGTTCCAGGGACAGGAACACCTGGTCCACGCCACTGGGCTCGTCGCCCCCCGCCCTTTTGTCGGCTCTGGTGTCGTGCACGTCAGCGCCCTCTCCCGCTTTCCGGACCGTGAAAGTTTCTTCCGGCGGCGGCCGAAGCCGCAGCGTGTCCAGTATTTCGCAGGAGTAGACCAACGGAACCCCGGCTCCCCTCTTTGCGGCCCGCATCTACGCGCGTACCGTCGGTTGACGTTCCTGACATGGCCACACCAAGCCGTCGCCGGTACGGTCAGTTCACCGAGATCCTCGGAGGCACGTATGCCCGTGCACAGATCCGGCCCCTCCTGCCGCCGCCCCCGCTCGTACGCGGCCCTGGTCGGCGTGTTCCTCGCCGTCGCCGCCCTCCTCCTCACCCTGCCCGGCACCGCCGGCGCCGCCCCGCACGGACCGGCCCCCGAGCCCACCCACCCCGGCCTGGACTGGGCCGGCTCCCAGGTCGCCAAGCACGAGGGCGACGCGCCGGGCGAGGCACCGCCGCCGTCCCTCGCCTCCGTCGAAGGCGTCGACGTCAGCAGCCACAACGGCAACGTCCCCTGGCAGACGCTCTGGAACGGCGGGGTCCGCTTCGCCTACGTCAAAGCCACCGAGTCCACCAGCTACACCAACCCCTACTTCGCCCAGCAGTACAACGGCTCCTACAACGTCGGCATGATCCGCGGCGCGTACCACTTCGCCACTCCGGACACCTCCAGCGGCGCGGCCCAGGCCGACTACTTCGCGGACCACGGCGGCGGCTGGTCCAAGGACGGCCGGACCCTGCCCGGCGCGCTCGACATGGAATACAACCCGTACGGCTCGACCTGCTACGGCAAGACCGCGGCCGGACTGGTCGCCTGGATGAAGGACTTCTTCGCCACCTACAAGGCGCGCACCGGCCGGGACGCCGTCATCTACACCTCCACCGGCTGGTGGAAGCAGTGCACCGGCAACTACGCCGGCTTCGGCGCCGTCAACCCCCTGTGGATACCCCGCTACGGTTCGTCGGTGGGCGAACTCCCGGCCGGCTGGGGCTTCCACACCATCTGGCAGTACACGTCGTCGGGCACCACGGTCGGCGACCGGAACCGGTTCAACGGGACGTACGACCGGTTGCAGGCGCTGGCGAACGGGTGAGGGGCGCGGGCCCCGGCGCGGCCCGCCCTCGTCCGGGGCCAGTATCCGGCCGCACTCTCAGTCCTGTGGTTCCCTCGGGAAGCCGTCGGTCGCCAGGATCATCCCGAGCGGGGTGTCGGTGAGGTCGATCGGCGTTCCGAAGTCGAGCGTGCGGTACGCGCGGTATTCGTCGTCCTTCGGCATCGTGTGGAGGTGGCACAGCCCCGTGTACGGATCCGCGATCAAGTACACGGGGATGCCACCGGCGGCATAGGCGGCCTTCTTCGGGCCGTAGTCGTTCACGGCGGTCCCTCGCGAGATGACTTCGAGGACGAATTCCACATCCTGGTACCGCCAGCGCCCCTTGGCGTCCGGTTCGGCACCGTCCGCGATCTTGTACAGGTCCGGAGCGAAGCCGTTGCAGTAGCCAGGAAGGTCCAGACGGACGTCCGTGTCGATTCCCGCCTCATCACCGAAGCGGTCTTCCAACTGCCGCAGCACCCGCCTGATGATCGTCCAGTGCACACGACGCTGTGGTGACATATGGATGGCCCCCCCGACGATCTCCGCTTTGTAGCCCTCGGGGACGATGTCGCACAGAAGCTCGAACAAGGTGTCCAGGTTCTGCTGGTCGCTGTCGGCCATCTCGGTCCTGTCGGTCGCTGCGATGGTCACCGTGCCGCTCCTCCCCGCTGCCGCTGTGCCGCGGGCAGTCGCGCGGTACAACGATACGTACGGCGTTCGAGACACGCGCGGCCCGGAGCCCCGTGTCAGGGGCTCCGGGCCGCTGTGGCCGGCCGCGTCCGTCACGCCGCGACCGGGACCTCCGGGGCGGCCGGGGCCGAGGCCGGGGTCAGGGCCAGGTCGAGGACCTGGCGGACGTCGGAGACCGGGTGGACGTCCAGCTTCTCCAGGATCTCGGCGGGCACGTCGTCCAGGTCCGGCTCGTTGCGCTTGGGGATGACCACGGTCGTGATGCCCGCCCGGTGCGCCGCGAGCAGCTTCTGCTTGACGCCGCCGATCGGCAGCACCCGCCCGGTCAGCGAGACCTCGCCGGTCATCGCCACGTCCGGGCGCACCTGCCGGCCGGAGAGCAGCGAGGCCAGCGCCGTCGTCATCGTCACGCCCGCGCTCGGGCCGTCCTTCGGGACCGCGCCCGCCGGTACGTGCAGGTGGACGCCGCGCTCCTTCAGGTCGCCGACGGGCAGCTCCAGTTCGGCGCCGTGCGAGCGCAGGAAGGACAGCGCGATGTGCGCGGACTCCTTCATCACGTCGCCCAGCTGGCCGGTGAGCTGGAGCCCGGACGCGCCGGTCTCCGGGTCGGCGAGCGAGGCTTCCACGTACAGCACGTCGCCGCCCGCTCCGGTGACCGCGAGGCCGGTGACCACGCCGGGGACGGACGTCCGCCGCTCGGCCGGGTCCTGCGCCGACTCGGGGGTGTGGTGCGGACGCCCGATCAGCGGGCGCAGTTCCTCCACGCCCACCGTGAACGGCAGGTCGCGCTCGCCCAGTTCGCTCTGGGCCGCGGTCTTGCGCAGCAGGCGCCCGACGGCCCGCTCCAGGTTCCGTACGCCCGCCTCGCGGGTGTACTCGCCGGCCAGCTTGTGCAGCGCCTCGTCGGTGAGCATGACCTCGCCGGGCTCCAGGCCGGCCCGCTCCACCTGGCGCGGCAGCAGGTGGTCGCGGGCGATGACGACCTTCTCGTCCTGGGTGTAGCCGTCCAGCCGGACCAGTTCCATGCGGTCGAGCAGCGGCTCCGGTATGGCCTCCAGGACGTTGGCGGTGGCCAGGAAGACCACGTCGCTCAGGTCCAGCTCGACCTCCAGGTAGTGGTCGCGGAAGGTGTGGTTCTGCGCCGGGTCGAGGACTTCGAGGAGGGCGGCAGCCGGGTCGCCGCGGAAGTCCGAGCCGACCTTGTCGATCTCGTCGAGGAGGACGACCGGGTTCATCGAGCCGGCCTCCTTGACGGCGCGCACGATGCGGCCGGGCAGCGCGCCGACGTACGTACGCCGGTGGCCGCGGATCTCCGCCTCGTCCCGCACGCCGCCGAGCGCGACCCGGACGAACTTGCGCCCCATGGCACGGGCCACGGACTCGCCCAGCGAGGTCTTGCCGACGCCGGGCGGCCCGACCAGCGCCAGGACGGCGCCCCCGCGGCGGCCGCCGACCGATCCCAGGCCGCGGTCCGCGCGCCGCTTGCGCACGGCCAGGTACTCGGTGATGCGCTCCTTGACGTCCTCCAGACCGGCGTGGTCGGCGTCCAGGATCTCCTTGGCGCCGGGGATGTCGTACGCGTCCTCCGTGCGCTCGTTCCACGGCAGCTCCAGCACCGTGTCGAGCCAGGTCCTGATCCAGCTGCCCTCGGGGCTCTGGTCGCTGGCGCGCTCCAGCTTGTCGACCTCCTTGAGGGCCGCCTTGCGGACCTCCTCGGGCAGCCGGGCGGCCTCGACGCGGGCGCGGTAGTCCTCGCCCTCGTCCTCCGGGTCGCCGTTCAGCTCGGCCAGCTCCTTGCGGACGGCCTCCAGCTGGCGGCGCAGCAGGAACTCGCGCTGCTGCTTGTCGACGCCTTCCTGGACGTCCTTGGCGATGGACTCCGCCACGTTCTGCTCGGCGAGGTGGTCCCGCAGCGCCTCGGTGGCCAGCTTGAGCCGCGCCACCGGGTCGGTGGTCTCCAGCAGCTGCACCTTCTGCTCGGTGCTCAGGAACGGCGAGTAGCCCGAGTTGTCCGCGAGCTGTGCGACGTCCTCGATCTGCTGCACCCGGTCCACGACCTGCCAGGCACCGCGCTTCTTGAGCCAGTCGGTGGTCAGGGCCTTGTACTCCTTGACCAGCTCGGCGACGGCGCCGGGCAGCGGGTCGGGCAGCGTCTCCTCGACGGTGGTGCCCTCCACCCACAGGGCGGCGCCGGGGCCGGTCGTCCCGGCGCCGATCCGCACCCGGCCGAGTCCGCGGATGAGCGCGCTGGGGTCGCCGTCGGACAGCCGCCCGACCTGCTCGACGCGGCCGAGCACACCGATGGCCGCGTACGCGCCGTCGACCCGCGGCACAAGAAGCACCCGCGGCTTGTTACCCGGTGAGGCGGCGGACTGCGCGGCTTCCACGGCGGCGCGCACGTCCGCTTCGGAAAGGTCCAGGGGCACCACCATGCCGGGCAGGACCACCTCGTCGTCGAGGGGCAGCACGGGCAGAGTGAGCGAGGCGGACGTCGGAGCCATGATCTCCCCTTCGGCAGGCAAGTTGAGCAACACCCACTCAATGCTTGTGAGCCCCGGGATGTTCCCTCACGCGTGTTCGCTGTGAGCGATCAGCTTCGGCGGCGCCGCAGGAGGGGCCAGGCGAGCACCCCGAGGACCAGGGCCAGGAGGTGGCCGGAGTCGCTGACCGGGTCCGCGGAGATCAGCAGGTTGTCGACGGCGAACCAGCCCACGCCCGCCAGGAGGGGCCACCGGGCCCAGGCGGGCAGCAGGCCCGCCAGCGCGCCGGTGCAGGCCATCACGCCGAAGCTGATGCCGTAGTCGAGGCGCTGGAGGGAATCGGCAGGGAGGTGCCCGAGGGCGACCGCGGCGCCCACGGGGATTTCGGTGGCGAGGGTGGCGACCGCGTGGCCGCCGAAGAAGACCGCGGCCGTCCGCAGGGGGCCGGCGCGGCGTTCCAGCGCCGTCAGGACGAAGAGGAAGGCGATGGCGTACGCGGAGGTCATACCGCCGGCGATCCACAGGGCGCTGGCGACGAGCACCAGCAGGGGTGCTTGCGCCAGGTGCTCGACGTCCGTGCTGGATGCCTGGAGCAGGGCGTGGACCAGGTCGGGGTCGGCGTGCTCGGCGAAGAGCGAGGTGACGACGAGGAGGAGGGTGTAGCCGAAGGTGAAGGGGGTGCCGAGGGGGGTGGGCAGCAGGCGCCAGGGCCGCGGCAGGGTTCGTATGGATACGGGGGTCGGTGCGGATGCCGTTGTCCGTACGGGCTCGGAGTCCGGCAGCGGGGCCGGGGGCGCGGCGGCCGGAGCGGACTCTCCGGGCTCCGCGGCGCTCCGCTGCCTGGGAACCCCTTCGAGGGACGTCGTCTCCTGGGCACACGCCCTGTCGGGGGACGTCGCTCCTTCGGCGGCCGTCCGCTCGGAGGTGGTGTCTGCCGTCGCAACCCGGCTCACTGGTTCCAGGCCCCTTCCGTCGTGGCGCCGGGTGGCGCCGCCGGCGGGCCACGTCCGTACCCCCTCGGCCGTGCGCACCGCGTGGTCGATCCCCGTCCACTGGATCTACGTCCGGGACAGCCTGCATGTTCAACCCATGAGCGAGCTGTGCCGGTGACGTACGTCACCGGCGCGTCCGGGCGGCCAGCGTTATCGGCTGGACCCGGCCTTCCGGCATTCGCCAGGATGGACGCCATGTCTCACCCCGCGCACGCCGTGCCTCACCCCGTGCACGTACCCGGAGCACCCGTCCCCGCAGGCGCCCCGCCGGAGGGCCCGCTGACCCTCGACCGGCGCGAGGGCCCGTACGGCGAGGTGGTGCTGCGGCAGCGCGGGGAGCACTTCGAGATCATCGCCAACGGGTGCTTCCTGATGGACACCTCCGACGGGCGCTCCGAACAGCTGCTGGTGGACGCGGCGCTGGCGGAGCTGGACGGCGGGCGCCCGGCGCCCGAGGTGCTGATCGGCGGGCTGGGCGTCGGATTCTCCCTGGCCAGGGCCGCGCAGGAGGAGCGGTGGGGGCGGATCACCGTGGTGGAGAGGGAGACCGCGGTCGTCGACTGGCACCGGGCGGGGCCGCTGTCCGCCGTGTCCGGGGCGGCGCTCGCCGACCCCCGTACCGACGTCGTCGCCGCCGACCTGGTCGCGTACGTACGCGAGGGCGCCGGCGGGCGGGCCTTCGACGCGCTGTGCCTGGACATCGACAACGGCCCGGAGTGGACCGTCACCGAGGACAACGGGGGCCTCTACTCCCCCGCCGGCCTCGCCGCCTGCAAGGACGTTCTGAGGCCCGGCGGCGTGCTCGCCGTGTGGTCGGCGCAGCCGTCCGCCGCGTTCGAAACCGCGCTGCGAAATGCCGGGTTCACCGGCGTACGTACCGAAGAGATCCCCGTTGTCCGAGGCGTCCCCGACGTGGTGCACCTCGCGCGCAAGGGCGCGTAGCCGACGGTCACACCCTGCCCTTACGCTGCTGCCCAGCAGGATGCGACCACGCACACGGGGACACGCAGGGGCGGGCGATGGATCAGACTCAGACCACCCAGGGCGGCACCGCCGCGGCCACGCCCGGCGCCCAGCGCCGGGTCCTCGTCGTGGAGGACGACCCCACGATCGTGGACGCCATCGCGGCCCGGCTGCGCGCCGAGGGTTTCCAGGTGCAGACCGCGACCGACGGCCCCGCCGCGGTGGACACCGCCGAGGCGTGGCAGCCGGACCTGCTGGTCCTGGACGTGATGCTGCCGGGCTTCGACGGGCTGGAGGTGTGCCGCCGGGTGCAGGCCCGGCGCCCGGTCCCGGTCATGATGCTCACCGCGCGGGACGACGAGACGGACATGCTGGTCGGGCTGGGCGTCGGCGCGGACGACTACATGACCAAACCGTTCTCCATGCGGGAGCTGGCCGCGCGGGTGCACGTCCTGCTGCGCCGGGTGGAGCGGGCGGCGCTGGCCGCCCACACGCCGCGCAGCGGCATCCTGCGCCTCGGCGAGCTGGAGATCGACCACGCGCAGCGCCGGGTGCGGGTGCGCGGCACCGACGTACACCTGACGCCGACCGAGTTCGACCTGCTGGTGTGCCTGGCGAACACGCCGCGCGCGGTGCTCTCCCGCGAGCAGTTGCTGGCCGAGGTGTGGGACTGGGCGGACGCGTCCGGCACCCGTACGGTCGACAGCCACATCAAGGCGCTGCGCCGCAAGATCGGCGCGGAGCGCATCCGTACGGTCCACGGCGTCGGGTACGCGCTGGAGACCCCGCCGGCATGACGGCTCCCGCCCGCCGCGGGCCGGCCGCGCGCAAGGACCGGGAGCGGGGCGCCGACCGGGCGCGGGAGCGCGCGTGGGACGGGCTCGGCGGCTTGCGGGAACGGTTCTGGAAACCGGCGTGGCAGCGGGTCTGGGAGGGGCTGCGCCCGCTGGACCCGTACCGCTCGGTCAAGGCGGCGCTCGGCGCGCTGGTGATCGTCTCGGTCGTCATCACGACTCTGCTGGTGTTCGTCGCCATCCACTCCGACACCGAACTGCGGGTCATCACGGTCTTCTCGATCATCGCCTCGCTGCTGGTCACCCAGTTCGTCGCGCAGGGCCTGACCGCTCCGCTGGACGACATGACGGACGTGACGCGGGCGATGGCGGACGGCGACTACACCCGCCGGGTGCGCGGCGGCCGGCGCGACGAGTTCGGCGACCTGGCCGACGCCTTCAACCGGATGGCCGCCGACCTGGAGGCGGTGGACACCCACCGCAAGGAACTGGTGGCCAACGTCTCGCACGAGCTGCGCACCCCGATAGCGGCCCTGCGCGCCGTCCTGGAGAACGTGGTGGACGGCGTCTGCGACCCCGACCCGGAGACGATGCGCACGGCACTGAAGCAGACCGAGCGGCTGGGGCGGCTGGTCGAGCACCTGCTCGACCTGTCCCGGCTGGACAACGGGGTGGTCCCGCTGCACTCCCGGCGCTTCGAGGTGTGGCCGTACCTGTCCGGGGTGCTCAAGGAGGCCAACATGAGCCGGGGCGCCTCCACGCTGTCGGGGCTCGCCGGCTCCGGCACCCACACCCGTACGGACGTGCACCTGCACCTGGACGTCTCGCCGCCCGAACTGACGGCGCACGCGGACGCCGAGCGGCTCCACCAGGTCGTGGCCAACCTGATCGACAACGCCATCAAGCACAGCCCGCGGCACGGCCGGGTCACGGTGCGGGCGCGGCGCGGCGAGACGCCCGAGAGCCTGGAGCTGGAGGTGCAGGACGAGGGCCCGGGCATTCCGGCGGCCGAGCGGCACCGCGTCTTCGAGCGCTTCAACCGGGGCGATCCGGCGGCGTCCGGGCCGGGCAGCGACGGCGGTACGGGCCTGGGCCTGGCGATCGCCCGCTGGGCGGTGGATCTGCACGGAGGGCGTATAGGAGTGGCCGAGTCCCCGCGCGGCTGCCGCATCCGGGTCACTCTTCCGGGGAGCGACTCCACGCGGGGCTGACGCCGGGTGACGTAGGGTCGGTGGCGGAAGCACTCAATTCCGGGGTGCGACGGTGATACCCCCTACCCGGATGCGGGCGAACCATGGGTGTTTCCCGTCAAGTCATGCCCCGAAACCTCTTGCTGAATGTGACGTGCACGACGACTGACCCTCCCGGACTGCACCAAAGGTCGGGAGAGGCGTAGCCTTTATTCCCGCTGTCCACCACCTTAGGAAGCGGAAGAGGGCGGTTGCCGCCGTGTCGCCACAGTCCCCCAACAGTTCGAGCACTTCGACTGACCAAGAGGGGCAGGGTAAGAACCCTGCTGCCGCGTTCGGTCCGAACGAGTGGCTCGTCGACGAGATCTACCAGCAGTACCTCCAGGACCCGAACTCGGTAGACCGAGCCTGGTGGGACTTCTTCGCCGACTACAAGCCGGGAGCGGGCGCCACCGCGCCGACCCCGGCGAGTGCCGGCAGCCCCGCCACCCCGGCCGCCGCAACGCCACCGGCCGCACCGAGCGCGCCCGCGGCCCCCGCCGCGCAGCAGCCCGCGCCGAAGGCCGCCGAGCCCGCCGCGGCGCAGCCCGCCGCCCCGGCCAAGCCCGCAGCGAGCGCCCCGGCGCCCGCCAAGGCCGCTCCAGTGAAGACCGCACCCGCACAGCCCGCAGCCAAGAAGGACGACGTGAAGCCCGACGAGGCGCCCGCAGGCCCGGAACTGGTCACCCTCCGTGGCCCCTCCGCCGCCGTGGCGAAGAACATGAACGCCTCCCTGGAGCTGCCCACGGCCACGTCCGTGCGCGCCGTCCCGGTGAAGCTGCTCTTCGACAACCGCATCGTCATCAACAACCACCTCAAGCGCGCCCGTGGCGGGAAGGTCTCCTTCACCCACCTCATCGGGTACGCGATGGTGCAGGCCCTCAAGGCCATGCCGTCGATGAACTACTCCTTCCAGGAGAAGGACGGCAAGCCGACGCTGGTCAAGCCCGAGCACGTCAACCTCGGTCTGGCCATCGACCTGGTCAAGCCCAACGGTGACCGCCAGCTCGTCGTCGCCGCCATCAAGAAGGCGGAGACGCTCAGCTTCTTCGAGTTCTGGCAGGCGTACGAGGACATCGTCCGCCGCGCCCGCAACAACAAGCTGACGATGGACGACTTCACCGGGGTCACCGCGTCGCTGACGAACCCGGGCGGCATCGGCACCGTCCACTCCGTGCCCCGCCTGATGCCCGGTCAGGGCCTCATCATCGGCGTCGGCGCGATGGACTACCCGGCCGAGTTCCAGGGCACCTCGCAGGACACCCTGAACAAGCTGGGCATCGCCAAGGTCATGACGCTGACCAGCACGTACGACCACCGCGTGATCCAGGGCGCCGCCTCCGGCGAGTTCCTGCGCATCATGAACCAACTGCTGCTCGGCGAGAACGACTTCTTCGACGACATCTTCAAGTCGCTGCGCATCCCCTACGAGCCGGTGCGCTGGCTGCGCGACATCGACGTCAGCCACGACGACGACGTCACCAAGGCGGCCCGGGTCTTCGACCTGATCCACGCCTACCGGGTGCGCGGCCACGTCATGGCCGACACCGACCCGCTGGAGTACGAGCAGCGCAAGCACCCCGACCTCGACATCATCGAGCACGGGCTGACGCTGTGGGACCTGGAGCGGGAGTTCGCCGTCGGCGGCTTCGCCGGCAAGACCATGATGAAGCTGCGCGACATCCTGGGCGTGCTGCGCGACTCGTACTGCCGCACCACCGGCATCGAGTTCATGCACATCCAGGACCCCAAGCAGCGCAAGTGGATCCAGGACCGGGTCGAGCGCGGGCACTCCAAGCCGGAGCGCGAGGAGCAGCTGCGCATCCTGCGCCGCCTGAACTCCGCCGAGGCGTTCGAGACGTTCCTCCAGACGAAGTACGTCGGCCAGAAGCGCTTCTCCCTGGAGGGCGGCGAGTCCGTCATCCCGCTGCTGGACGCGGTCATCGACTCGGCCGCCGAGTCGCGCCTGGACGAGGTCGTCATCGGCATGGCCCACCGCGGCCGCCTGAACGTGCTCGCCAACATCGTCGGCAAGTCGTACGCGCAGATCTTCCGCGAGTTCGAGGGCAACCTCGACCCGAAGTCGATGCACGGCTCCGGCGACGTGAAGTACCACCTGGGCGCCGAGGGCACCTTCACCGGCCTGGACGGCGAGCAGATCAAGGTCTCGCTGGCCGCCAACCCCTCGCACCTCGAAGCGGTCGACCCGATCGTCGAGGGCATCTCCCGCGCCAAGCAGGACATCATCGGCAAGGGCGGCACGGACTTCACCGTCCTGCCGGTCCAGCTGCACGGCGACGCGGCCTTCGCGGGCCAGGGTGTGGTCGCCGAGACGCTGAACATGTCGCAGCTGCGCGGCTACCGCACCGGCGGCACCGTGCACATCGTCATCAACAACCAGGTCGGCTTCACCGCCGCGCCGGAGTCGGCCCGCTCCTCCATGTACGCCACGGACGTGGCCCGCATGATCGAGGCGCCGATCTTCCACGTGAACGGTGACGACCCGGAGGCCGTGGTGCGGGTCGCGCGCCTCGCCTTCGAGTTCCGCCAGGCGTTCAACAAGGACGTCGTCATCGACCTGATCTGCTACCGGCGCCGCGGTCACAACGAGACCGACAACCCGGGCTTCACGCAGCCGCTGATGTACGACCTGATCGACAAGAAGCGCTCGGTGCGCAAGCTCTACACCGAGTCGCTGATCGGCCGGGGCGACATCACGCTGGAGGAGGCCGAGCAGGCCCTCCAGGACTTCCAGGGCCAGCTGGAGAAGGTCTTCACGGAGGTCCGCGAGGCCACCACCGCCCCGGCCGCCCCCGAGGTGCCGGAGCCGCAGGCCGAGTTCCCGGTCGCCGTGGACACCGCGATCTCCCAGGAGGTCGTCAAGCGGATCGCCGAGTCCCAGGTCAACATCCCCGAGCGGGTCACCGTCCACCCGCGCCTGCTGCCGCAGCTGCAGCGCCGCGCGGCCCAGGTGGAGGACGACACGATCGACTGGGGCACGGGCGAGACCCTCGCCTTCGGCTCGCTGCTGATGGAGGGCACCCCGGTCCGCCTGTCGGGCCAGGACTCCCGCCGCGGCACCTTCGGCCAGCGCCACGCGGTGCTGGTGGACCGGGAGACCGGCGAGGACTACACCCCGCTGCTCTACCTGTCCGAGGACCAGGCGCGCTTCAACGTCTACGACTCGCTGCTGAGCGAGTACGCGGCGATGGGCTTCGAGTACGGCTACTCGCTGGCCCGCCCCGAGGCGCTGGTCCTGTGGGAGGCGCAGTTCGGTGACTTCGCCAACGGCGCGCAGACCGTCGTCGACGAGTTCATCTCCTCGGCGGAGCAGAAGTGGGGCCAGACCTCCGGCGTCACCCTGCTGCTGCCGCACGGCTACGAGGGCCAGGGCCCGGACCACTCCTCGGCCCGCATCGAGCGCTTCCTCCAGCTGTGCGCGCAGAACAACATGACCGTCGCCATGCCGACGCTCCCGTCGAACTACTTCCACCTGCTGCGCTGGCAGGTGCACAACCCGCACCACAAGCCGCTGGTCGTCTTCACCCCGAAGTCGATGCTGCGTCTGAAGGCGGCGGCGTCGAAGACGGCGGAGTTCACCACGGGCGGCTTCCGGCCGGTCATCGCGGACGACGCGGCGAAGGCCGAGGACGTCACCAAGGTGATCTTCTGCTCCGGCAAGGTGTACTACGACCTGGAGGCGGAGCGGGTCAAGCGCGGCGCGTTCGACACGGCGCTGGTCCGTATCGAGCGGCTGTACCCGCTGCCCGGCAAGGAGCTCCAGGCGGAGATCGCCAAGTACCCGAACGCGGGCAAGTACCTGTGGGTGCAGGAGGAGCCGGCGAACCAGGGTGCGTGGCCGTTCCTGGGTCTGAACCTGATCGACCACCTGGACCTGTCCGTCGGTGCCGACGTGCCGCACGGCGAGCGCCTGCGCCGCATCTCGCGGCCGCACTCCTCGTCGCCGGCCGTGGGTTCCGCCAAGCGCCACCAGGCCGAGCAGGCCGCGCTGATCGCCGAGGCGTTCGACGCGTAGCCCGCACCCCACCGGTGTGACAGCCCGGGGCCCCGCCGTGAACCGACGTTCGCGGCGGGGCCCCGGGCCTTCGTGCGTTCAGACCGGCTGCGGCTCGAAGTCCCAGTACGGGCGGCGCCGGCGGCGGGTGGAGAGGGTGTGGGGGTGCTCGGCGCCTAGGGTCTCGGTGAGCTGCTGTACGGCCTCCTGCTCCAGCTTGGAGGCCTCCTGGCCGCGCCGCAGCGCCCGCAGGTCGTCGGCGAGGGCGGTCTTGGCGGAGAGCGTCAGCGGGTGGGTGTCGCCGAGCACCCGCTTGGCGCGCTCCAGGGTGTCCCGGCTCAGCTCGGCGGCGCTCTCCTCGTCGTCGACGCGGTTGCGGGCGCCGGCGGCGTTCAGGGCGCAGCCCAGCGTCCAGGGGTGGTCGGGGCCGACCGCGCCGGTCATGCCGCTCAGCGCCCGTTCGGCGATGGCCAGGGCGTTGTCCCGCTCGCCGAACTCCCAGCACACCAGGCCGGTGTTGCCGAGCGCGCCGACGGTGAACGGGTGCGCCTCGCCGACCAGGGTGCGGTACCGGTCGGCGGCCTCCTCGCCCAGTTCCTTGGCCTCGCCGAGGTCGCCGTGCTCGCGCAGGAAGGTGGCGTAGTTGGCCTGCATCATGAGCGTTTCCGGATGGCGGGGGCCGTGCACCCGGCGGGAGCGCTCCACCACGTCGCCCATCAGCGCGTCGGCCTGGGTGACGGCGCCGGAGCGGCGCATGCACAGCGCGAGGTTGTGCTCGGCGCGCAGGGTCATCGGGGTGTGCCGGCCCATGACCTGGTGGTAGAGGCGGACGTTCATCTCCTGGCGGGAGAGCGCGTCGGTGTAGCGGCCGAGCAGGCGCAGCACGCGGGCGTAGGAGGAGACCGCGCCGAGGGTGAGGTGGTGCCGGGAGCGCAGTTCGCGCTCCCAGACCAGCAGCACCTCGCCGAAGAGGGTGAGCGCTTCCTCGTAGCGGCCGAGCGCGCTGAGCGCCGAGGCGAGGTTGCTGCGCGAGGAGAGGGTCAGCGGCGCCTCGGGACCGAGCAGTTCGGTACGGCCGCGGACGACCGCCTCGAAGATGTCGTGCGCCTGGCTGTAGGAGCCCAGGGCCATCAGGGTACCGGCGAGGCCGTCCTGGGCGCGCAGCAGCGAGCCGTCGTCCGGTCCGCGTTCGGCGGCCAGTTCCTCGACGATGGCGCTGCCGACCGCCTCGGCCTCGCGGTAGCGGCCCAGCCTGCGGAGCATGTTGGCGTGCTGGTGGGTGATCACGAGCATGGTGCGCTGGGTGGGCGCGATGCGGGTGCGCCAGCGGGAGAGGAACTGTTCGCACAGCCGCAGGCCGATCCGGTACTCGCCGCGTACCCGCAGGTACTCGACGCAGTTCAGCAGCAGTTCCTGGACGGAGGTCTCCGGGCTGTCCAGCACCCCGGCCGGCTCCAGGTGCGGGATCAGGGCGGCGTAGCGCTCCCAGGTCCGGGTGTCGGAGGGGCTCTGCGGGTCGGCGGTGGCCAGCACCCGGCAGGCCGTGGCGGACATGGCGTCCCGCTCGTCCTCGGTCATGTCGCTGCGCAGGAACCGGTGGTAGAGCCGGTGCATCTGCGCGATCTCCACGGCGGGGTCCGTGGTGGTCTGCGCGACCTGGTAGTCCAGGCGTACGGCGGTGGACTCGGTGAGCCGGCGCAGCGCGGTGTTCCAGCTGATCGGCTCGGCCGCCAGGTCGGCCAGGTACTCGGGCAGGTCACCGCGCCGGGCGCGGGCGAGCATGGGCACGGGGATCGCGTCGGGCGCGAAGAAGGCGAACAGCTTGAGCAGTTCGACCGCGGCGGGGCTGCGCTCGCGCAGGGTGTTCAGCGTTATGGCCCAGCTGGTCTGGAAGGCCATCGGGTAGTCGGTGGAGATGCGGATGCCGACCAGGCTGGGCTCGCCGCGGCGGATCAGTTCGATGTACTCCTTGGGCGCCATCGGGTTGGCGTCCAGCCAGGCCGCGGTCTGGGCGAGCAGCAGCGGCAGGTCCTGCACGGCTTCGGCGAGCAGGTCGGCTTCCATGTTGGTCAGCCGCGGGGCGCGCCGCCGCGCGTAGGCGACCGACTCGATACGGGTGAAGGGCAGCACCTCGATCTCCTGGGCGCTGCCGGAGCCCGACCAGTCGCGGGTGAGGGTGGTGATCAGGACGTGCCCGCGGCCGTCCGGCACCAGGTCCTCGATCTGCTCCATGTCGTCGGCGCTGTCGAAGATCAGCAGCCAGCGGCGGTACGGGCGGCCGACGCGCAGCGCCTCGTGGACGGCGCGGATGCGGTCGCCCAGCTCCTGGCCGACGGGCAGGTCGAGGCGGGTGGCCAGCTCGGCGAGCTGTTCGCGGGCCGCGCCCCGGTTGGTGGCGCTGATCCACCACACGACGTCGTAGTCGTTGCCGAAGCGGTGGGCGTACTCGGCGGCGATCTGGCTCTTGCCGACGCCGGAGATGCCGTACAGGGCGATCCGGGTCTCCAGCGGCTGGCCGAGGCCCGGCACCGGGCCCGCCAGCTTGCCGTGCAGCTCCTCCAGCGCGGTGTCGCGGCCGGTGAAGCGGTTGTTGCGGCGGGGGATGTTCCAGATCTCGGGCGGGTCGTTGGGGAAGCGCGGCGCGTTGGCGTCGGGGTCGGCGGGGCGCCGTTTGGCGGCCGGGACGCCGAGGCGGTTCAGGACGCGCCGGTTGGCCTCGACGGCGTCCAGGTCGCGCAGGTCGGCGGGGCGCAGCACGGACGCGGTGGCGGGCAGCCGCTGGGTGGCCACGCTGACGGCCGCGAACCGGTCGGAGTGGTCCGGCACCACCTCCTGGAGGGCGGCCGTCCACTCCTCGTGCGTCTTGGGGCCCAGCTTGAAGTACCAGTCGTCGAGCACCATCAGCAGGCGGCCCTCGGCGGCGAGCAGGCCGGCCAGCTCCTCGGTGAGGGGGCTGTCGGCCGGCGGGTCCCAGCGCAGCATCGTGGTGCCGTGTCCGAGCTGTTCCAGCTGGTGCGAGATCCACGCCGCCCACGGCCGGTTGAAGCCCGCGTAGCTGATGGTGATGTGCTCTCCGGAGCCGGTGTTACCGGGCTGACCGACCATGCGACCGTCTCCTCGGGGTGCGGTGGTCCGCGCGTGCGCGAGCTGGCTCTTCGGCACGATAGCCCAAGTGTCCTCCCTCGCGCCGACGCCACGTCAGGACGTGTTTGCGGTACGCCAGTTGACGGAGGCGGCGGCTCGTGCCGCACCGGCCGTGGTCGTCAGCCCGCGCGCACCTCGGACGCCAGCCGGGACGCGATGTGCCGGATCACCCGTTCCAGGTCGGCGCAGTACACGGACGGGTTACGGAAGCCGGTGCCGCCGGCGCGGTAGCGGTGGGCGTAGTTGCCGCCGCCGCACACCGTGAGCAGCGGGCAGGAGCGGCACTGCGCGCACAGGCCGCCGGCGCCCAGCCTGCGGGCGGCCATGCCCGGGTGGTCCAGCGCCTCGTCGAAGCTGTTGCGGAAGACGTCCAGGCCGGTGGCGGCGGCACCCTCGTACGCCGATTTGAGGGAGTCGACCTGCTCGATGGCACCGTCGGTGTCGACCACGAGTGCGACGACGGGCGACAGGCCGACCGCTTCGCTGGTGCTCGGGCGGCCCAGCAGCAGGCCGATGATCTCGGTGAAGAGCCGGACCCGGGGTGCCGGTCCCGGCTCGCCCCACCACAGGTCGAAGACGGTGCACAGCCAGTCGCCGTACGGGGTGGGGCCCGCCGGGCCCGGTGGCACCGGTGGGCGGCTGGTCCAGTTGGCGTGCGGCAGGAGGAAGTCGAGCATCGGGGGGCCGAGCGCGCGCAGCGAGCGGTAAACCCCGGCCGGGTCGGACGTGAGGTCGATGGTGCACAGGATGCCGGCGAAGACGTCGGGGCGGCGGGCCAGCAGCCGGGCGGCGCGGGAGGCCGCGGGCCAGGAGGCGCGGCCCGCGTGGTCCAGGCGCCGGCGGTTGAGCCCCGGGGTGCCGCCGTCCAGGCTGAGGCCGACGCGGAACCCGGCGCCGGCCAGGGCGTCGAGCACCGGCTCGGTGAGCAGGGTGCCGTTGGTCTGCACGCCGAGGTGCGCCCGGCAGTCCGGTGGCAGCGCGGCGCGCAGCGCGGCCGCCTGGTCGAGCAGCGGTCCGGGCCCGGTGAGCAGGGGTTCGCCGCCGTGCAGGTCGACGCGGATGTCGCGCAGGCCGTGGGCGCGTACGTGTTCGGCGATGCGCAGGGCGGTCTGGCGTACGGTGCCGGGCGGCGCGTGCGGCGGGCGCTCGCGCCAGCTGCGGTCCGGGCCCGCGTAGATGTAGCAGTAGGTGCAGGCGAGGTTGCAGCGGCTGTGGGTCTTCAGGACGAACTGGCGGAAGGGGACCGCGGTGTCTGGACGGCTCTGGCACACCACGACGCCGCCCCCTGCCTGCTTCCGACGTCCGGGCGCCCCGGCGGGGCCCCGCTGTGGCCATACCTGGCTCGGCCACCGGAAGACATGCACAGGGCAACGACAACTGGCCGGATCCGCCGCCCGATTGCCCAAAAACCGCCGCCTGGGGGCCGGTACGCGCCAGCCTCTCAGCGTACGTCCGGGCCCGGCCCGTCGTCGTAGTACGCCACCGCCTCGGACGCGGGCGCCCAGTTGCGCAGGAGCAGGGACGCCACCGCCCCCAGCACCGGATGGCCCGTCCGCGCGGCCACCGCGGCCACATCGACACCGCCGAAGTCCGGCAGCGGCTCGGCCGACGGGCCGGACGGCTCGACCGGTGCGGCCGGGGCCGTACCGGTGACGGGGACTGTCGCCACGCTGTTCTCCTCTGGGCCGGGTGGACGGGTGTTTCCCGCGCGCCCGAGCACGGAAACCCCCGGACCGGCCGGGTCAGCCGGTCATTCGGACGGTTCCAGGGCGCGCATCCGCTCCCTCGTGCGCCGGGCCTCCGGGCCGCTCTCCTCGGACGCGCGCTGCCACTGCTCCCAGCTCTCCCGGTACACCGGCAGCGCCGCCTGCGGCCCCGCCGTGTCCTCCAGGACCCCGGCCCTGCGGTGGTGGGCGCGCGCCGCCAGCAGGGGGCTGCCCGCCCGCTCGGCGTCGGCCGCCGCCCTGCGGTAGCTCGCGGCGGCGCGGTCGTGCCGCTCCCGGGAGCCGAAGCGCCGGTCCAGAGCCAGCTGGACGTCGCCGACCTCCAGCCACGCCTCCGCGCACACGACCGGGTCCTCCGAGCTGCGCGCGGCCAGCTCCAGCACCCAGTCGGCCTCGTGCAGGTCGGCCAGCGAGGGCTGCCGGTCGTGGCGCAGCCGCAGGGCGCGCCCGAACAGCAGCCGGTGGGAGCCCAACGCGGGATCGTGCGGGGCGACCCGGGCGAGCGCCTCGCGCAGCACGTGCACCGCCTCGTTGGCCAGCCGCTTCCCCGGCTCGCCCGGGGGCTCCAGCCGGGCCCGCAGCAGCAGGGCCGCGCCGCGCTCGGCGAGCAGGGAGCTGTGCTCGGGCGAGTCGGGGGCGGTCAGCCGGAGCGCGGCGGCCAGCGCGTCGATCGCCGCGTCCAGCGCGTGGACGTCGCCGGTGCGGGTGTGCAGGGCGCGGTGCGCGGTCGCCGTACGGGCCAGGGACTCCGCCTCCAGGTTCGGGTCGTCCAGTTCGCGGGCGAGCGCGCGGGCGCGCTCCAGGACGGGCAGGACGGCGGGCGGGCCGTGGGCGCCGCCGAGCAGGCTGCGGGCCTGCGCCAGTTCCAGCAGCGTCTCGCACACCTTGCGGTCGGCGGAGCTGCCCCGGCGGCGCAGCAGGACCGTGGCGGTGTCCAGGTCGGCGGTGGCACGCAGGGCGAGCGCTCCGGTGGGCGCGTCGGCGCCGTCGCGGCCGGCGGCGCGGTGCGCCTGGTCCAGCAGGACGCCGCCGCGCGCGGCGTAGATCTCGCCGGGCACCTGTTCGCCGCTGGGCCACTGTTCGAGGAGGGTGGTCAGGGCTTCCTCGGCCTCGCCGAGCGGGTCGCCGGCGCGCCCGTGCCCGGACACGGCGGCCGAGGGCAGCGCGGCGAGCCGCCGCAGCACTTCGGTACGCAGCACCATGCTCTCCAATACGCGGGGGTCCAGCAGGCTCATCAGCCCGCAGGCGGCCTGCAGCTGGCGCGCGGCGTCCTCCAGCGCGCCTCGCTCGCCGTCCGGGTACCCCGCTGCGCCGCGTTCCTGCGCGCTCGCGTAGCGGACCCTGGCGAGCACGATCAGGGCCCTGACGCGCGCCTCGCCGTCCCCGTCCGGCGGCTGTGCCGGGTCCTCGCCGACGGCCTCCGCCGCCGCCCCTACCGCCCGCTCCGCCTCCTCCAGTGCGTCCGGCTGCCGCCACTTCGCCCAGCCGTGCAGCAGGGCGCGGGCGAGGTCGGTGCCCGCGGCGGGCAGCTGCTGCGTCGCGGCGCGCAGCAGCCGTACGGCTTCGATCAAGTCCCTCACCATGCCGCCGCTTTCGTAG
This sequence comes from Streptomyces sp. NPDC017529, assembly GCF_044329785.1. Classification (NCBI taxonomy): domain Bacteria; kingdom Bacillati; phylum Actinomycetota; class Actinomycetes; order Kitasatosporales; family Streptomycetaceae; genus Streptomyces; species Streptomyces sp. NPDC017529. Next base: position 505,784 of record NZ_JBIRJY010000004.1, on the reverse strand, counting down.
CGCGCCAGCAGGGCGGCGCCCTCGGCGGCGGGCCCGTCGGGCGCGTACGCCGGCTGTGCGGGCGTCCTGAGGGCCGGTTCGAAGCGGCGCAGCACCCGCTCGGAGACCCGCGCGAACGGCTCGGGCACGGCCCGCTGCCCGGTCGCCGGCTCCCGGCCGCTGCCGGAGAGCATGGCGACCGCCACGGCGGGGAAGTTGCGGGCGCTGCGGCCGAAGGTGCGCTCGATGTAGAGGGAGCAGTGTTTGAGGACGAGGGCGGCCTCGCCGGCACTCAGGCGGCTCAGCAGTTCGTCGCGCACGCCGGGCGCGAATTCGTACCAGGGGCCGCCGGCCTCGCGCCCGGCCGGCACCGCCGGGTCGGTGAGCTGCTCGACCAGGCCGCTGAGCAGCACCTCCGCCAGCTCGGCCGGGCCGGTCTGGGGCAGCATGGCGCGCTGCACGAGCTGGATGACGGGCAGCGCGAGCGGTACGGCCGACAGGTGGACGGCCAGGTGGCGGGCGTCGGGCGAGGCGGCCTGCTCGAACTCGCGTACCAGCCGGGCCGGTTCCGGCAGCTCGTGGCGGCGCGTGAGGTCCGCGCCCAGGCCGTGGTCGCGGCGTACGACGGCGGCGGCGCCGCGCAGCGAGAGGCCGGATTCGGCCGCGGCCAGCCTGGCCCAGGAGCCGAGGGCGGCGGGCGCCGCCGAGAGCACCGGTACGGCACGCTCGCGGTCCTGCCCGTACCCGCGTCCGGTCGCGGACGGGGTGCGGCGGCGGCTCCTGGCGGGCTTGAAGTCCAGGGCGCGGTACGGCCCCTGGCGGCGTACGAGAGTGCCGGCGAGGGCGGGGAGCAGGGTGCGCGACCACATGCGCTGCGGCAGGGGCTGCACGACCGCCAGGGGCGCGTCGGCCACCCAGCGGTAGAGCAGCCGCTGGATGCGCCCGTCGCGCCAGAGGGGTCCCGCGCAGTCGCTGACGACGAGGGTGAGGTGGTGGCCCGTGGGGTCGTGCAGCTGGTCGGCCGGGCGCAGCGGGGCGTCCCGCCCCGGCCCCGCCGCGACGCCGACCTCGTCGCCGTACGGGTGGAGCCAGTGCACCGTCACGTCGCGGAACGCCCCCACCCTTTCGCAGACCTGCCGCAGGTCGTGCAGCATCTGCTCCCATACGGCCATCGAGGAGGAGCCGTCCATCAGCAGGCGCATGCCGGCCGCGCGGCGGCGGACGCCGCGCAGCACCGGGATGATCATTTCGGCGTGTGCGGAGAGGTCGGCGGTGGCGGCCTCGTCCAGTTCCCGGCGGGCCGGGGCGACGGGCGGGTGGTAACGCTGCACCGGCCGCAGGGCGCGTTGCAGCGGCAGCAGTCCGGGAAAGGCGGAGGCGACGGGGATGCCGACCTCGCCGAGCCGCCCCTGGCCGGGGGCGAGGGCGCGGTCGTCCTGGGCCGGCAGCAGCTCCACCTCCGCGCGGCGGGGGCGGTCGCGCGCGGCGGGCTCCGTACGGGACGGGGCGTCGGGGGCCGGCTCCCGGCCGCGGGGGTCGACGGAGAACGTGGCCGGTTTTGGCCTGTGCGCGCCGGGCCTGCCGGGCTCGTCGGCGGGCGGCTGCCCGCCCCCGGGCGCCTCCGGGGTGATCCACCGGGCCAGCCACAGCGCGTCCGCCATGGCGCGGGCGTCGGCGGGCAGACCGGCCGCGCGCAGCCGCGCGACGATCTCACCGAGGGGGCCGAAGCCCGGTTCGCCGGCCGGCACCGCGGCTCACCTGGTCCGATCCAGAGGCCGCAGCAGTTCGGCCGTCAGGCGCCGCCGCGTCTCCTCCTCGTCCTCGTCCGCCCAGCCGGCCTTCTGCGTCAGGTGGATCGCGTTGAACAGCTGGTCCACGGCGCGTACGTCGCCGGGCTCACGGTCCAGGAAGCGGTCGATCACCGACTCGTAATCGGCCGCCGCGCTCTCGCCGAAGTGCGCCCTGACCATGTCCGCGAGGCGCTCCTTGTCGGGCGTCGGTATGTTCAGGTGGATACAGCGGCGCAGCAGCGGCGCGGGGAAGTCCCGCTCGCCGTTGCTGGTCAGCACGATGAAGGGGAAGGCGCGGCAGCGCACCCGGCCGTCCCGCACGGTGACCTGGCTGCCGTCGTCGCTGAGCACCGGCACCTCGGGAGCGGATCCGGCCAGCCGCTCCAGCTCCGGAATCCGGAACTCCCCTTCCTCCAGCACGTTGAGCAGGTCGTTCGGCAGGTCGATGTCGCTCTTGTCCAGCTCGTCGACGAGCAGGACGCGCGGCTTGGCGGCCGGCAACAGAGCCGTGCCGAGCGGGCCGAGGCGGATGTAGCGCCCGATGCCACCGCCCGGCTCCTGCTCCTGCGGGGGGCCGTCCGCCGGTCCAGGCTCAGGCTGCGACCGGGCCGCGCGCTCGACCTGGAGGTCCTGGAGGCGGCCGATGGCGTCGTATTCGTACAGCCCGTCGCGCAGCGAACTGCGGCTGACGATCGACCAGTTCAGCACCCGCCCGAGACCCAGTTCGTACGCGACCGAGTGCGCCAGGGTGGACTTGCCGCTGCCCGGCGCGCCCGTCACCAGCAGGGGGCGGCGCAGGTAGAGCGCCGCGTTGACCAGCTCGCGCTCCGTCTCGCCCGGCCGGTGGTAGCTCGCCTCGCGGCGCTGCACGCCGAGCCTGCGCTCGGAGGCGTGGTCCAGGGCTGCGGGCGGCGCCACGAGCGGACCACCGTCGAAATCCCGCCAGGGCGGCGGTGGTGGTAACTGCTCGATGCCGTCGTGCGGAGCCCCTGCGCCACGGTAGATGAGCCAGTCGCTCACGTCGGAACTCCTCGTCGCCAGCCGGCCGTCGGGCAGGGGGCGAAAGACCGCGGAAGAACCCGGGGAAGCGTGGGTACCCGCTTCTCCCGTCCTCCCCGAACCCGCCCTCTAGCAATCTCTCACGACGCTAGGACAGTAGCCAGCCGGACGGAAGCATACGGGGCGTTTTCCGGTCTCGGGGGGCGTCACGAAGGTGACAATTGCGCCCCCTGGGCGAACAGTTGGGGGATCGGGTTGCCCGGGTCGTCGTACAGCAGCACCAGGTCGCGGGCCCAGGAGGCGCCCCCCTCCGCGGCCTTCGCCCGCAGCTCACGGACCAGTTCGGGAATCTCGGCGACCGCCTTCGGCGCGCCGAGCAACTGCCGCACCTCACGGTGGAACTCGTCACACGCCCGGTCGCAGTCACGCGCGCCGTGCCCCTCCGCGACCCACAGTGCGACCGGGTGGCCGGTGTCCAGGGTCCAGCCGACCGCCTCCTGCCCCACCCCTTCCGCCACCGAACGGCACAGCGCCGGCACCGCCCCCTCGTCCGCCTCCTCCAGCAGCCGCGACAGTCCCGACGCCGAGGCCCGGACCCCGGCCGGCACCCGCAGCGCGGTCAGCCGCCCGGCCGCGGCCAGGCCCTCCCAGCGGCGCAGCCAGGCCGGGTCCACCTCCTGGCGGCGCCCCTGGTCGCGCAGCACCACCGCACGCGCCGGGCCCAACGGCCGCAAACGCGCCGTACGGCGGGTCGAGGCCGGCACCCGCCAGCGGTCCGCCGGCGTGTGCCAGCGCTCCTCCGGCACCGCCACCTCCAGGCGCACCCGTACGCCGCCCGCCGCGTCGTCGGCCCGCAACAGCCGCGGGCCGAGCCGCTGCAACACCTGGTCACGGGCCTGCTCGAAGGTCATCCCGCCGTGCGCCTCCTGGACCTCGACGCGCTGCCACTGACCCTGCCCGTACCCCTCGCTGACCGACCAGTTGAACAGCTGCCGCCCGCCGGCGTCGTCGTAGTACAGCGGCTCGAACTCCACCAGGACCGCGTCCGGGCGCCGCCGCACCGGGCCGATCCGCTCGCGGTCTCTGGGCAGCAGCACCACCGCCTTGGCCGTCACGAACAGCGCCAGCCGCTCCGCCGCCGCGCGCGCCTCGGCGCCCTCGTCCCCCGGCACGCCGCGCGCCTCGTCGGCCGTGCGCTGCGCGACGATGCGCAGGTAGTGCACGAAGGCGCACAGCTCCGTGTACGGGTCGCTCCCCTGGTACAGCGCGCCGTGCCCGTCCCGCCAGGTACGCAGCGTCCACGGCCCGGCGCGGCCGGTACGGCCCGCCGGATCCGCCCTGCCCAGCGCCTCCGCGACCGCCGCGCCCACCACCAGCGGGTCACGGGGCGCGGGCAGCGACGCCAGCAGGTCGAGCGCCTGGAGCCGCTCCTGCACGCCCCACAGGCGGCCGCGCCCCGACATGATCGCGTGCTGGGCGTCGAACCAGGTGGGCTCGCCCGGACCCCCGAGGTCCTGGCCCGCCCAGTGCCAGCGGTCGTGCCCGCACATCAGCGCGTGGTACGGGTCCTCGCCGAGCCCCGCGGCACCCGGCACGAGATGGTGCGGCGCCAGCCGGCGCAGCTCGGTGACGGGCACCGCGAGACCCACCAGATCCTCGCGGTGACTGCCCTTGACGATCCCGACGACCTCGCCCCGGTCGCAGTCCAGCAGCGGACCGCCGGACGCCCCCGGAGTCACCCGCACGTCACTGCCGAACTGCAGGCCGCGGGCGTCGCGGGCACCGAACCGGACCGCGATGAACGGATCGACGGCCGCCTGGTCGTGCCCCCGGAAGATGAACGCGTCCTCCAGAAGCGCCGCCGGCTGGTCGCTCAGCCAGGCACACGGGTGCACGACCCCCGGATCGAGCAGCCGCAGCAGCGCCAGGTCGACGCGGGGCCCCGGCTCCGGCTCCGCGCCGGGCCCGGCGTCGTCGGGCCCCGGCCCCTCGTCCTCGCCGGACGGGCGTACGGGCGCCGGACGGCTCAGGTCGTACTCCAGGCGCGCGGCCACCACCCGGCCGTCGAACGCCACGCCGACCTCCCCGCCCGGCCCCGTGGGGCGCCGCCGGCCGTCACCGGCGGCGAGCACGTGGGCACAGGTCAGCACCCACCCCGGGGCGACGAAGACACCACTGCCCCACAGCTGCGCCGGGTGCGCGCTCGCACCCGGTGGCGGGCAGACGGCGACGGTGGCGCGCCCGGCGTGCCCCAGGAGACGCCCGTACTTCTCGCGGTCCGCCCGCCCCTCACCACGCCCGTGACCGCCCTCCGGGGCCGCCATCACGCACCCGAATCGCCCGGCGCCTCCTTGCGGCGCCAGGTGAGCGTCACCGACAGGTTCGCCTTCGCCTCACCGTCCGCGAGCAGCGCCACGGCGCGGCCCGGCTTCGCCGACACCTCCACCCCGAAGCTCACACTGGTCTCGTCCGGCGCCACCCGCTCGGTCGCCTCCCGCAGACTCGCGGCGACCCCGCCGACCAGCTCACGCAGCCCCTCCACCCGGGCGCCGAGCGTCTCCCAGGCCCCCACGTCGTCGAATTCCCCGTCCGGCTCACCGGCCACGTCCAGCCGGGACACCCGGGCCCAGACCGCCGTCCCGTCGGGCAGCTCGATGAGATGTGCGCGATCGCGCATCACGGCCTCCTGCTCCCCCTGAGCGGCAACGCACACTGCTACAGGGCCGTGGTCATGACGTCCTCTGACAGGTGATCAGGTTATCCCCAGGGTGCGAGTGACGCGAGGGGGTCGGGCGCCTGCCTATCCTGGCCGGGTACGTCCCGAAGAACCCTGGTGGAGAGCGCGTGTATTTCACGGATCGCGGTATCGAGGAACTGGAGAGCCGACGCGGCGAGGAGGAGGTCACCCTCGGCTGGGTGGCCGAACAGCTGCGCACCTTCGTCGACCTGAACCCGGACTTCGAGGTCCCGGTGGAACGCCTGGCCACGTGGCTGGCGCGGCTGGACGACGACGAGGAATAGCCCGCGTCTCGCGCTGGCGCGCGTTTTGCGCTGGCGCGCGTTTCGCGCATTAGGCCCGGTGGGTGGGGGGCCGGGGCCCCGCAGGGGGCACTCCTCACCGCACTCGCGAGAACCATGTCTTGAACGCTGAACCTGGCAGGAGCGAGCTGTCGGCTGCGGGGAGCCCCCTGCGTGTCCCCGGCCCCGGGCCCGGATAGCGGCTATCCCGCCATCGTGGCCGAGGCCCCCTGGTTGCTGCGCTGCTGGCATCTTTCCCTCCCCCCACTCGCGCGGGGGCGCAAAACCGGCCGGAGGGGACGTGTAGGGGGGTGTCCCCGCAGCCGACAGCTCGCCACACCAGGTTCACTTTTCAAGACATGGCGTCCGCGAGTGCGGTGAGGAGTCACCCCCCTACGCGGCCCCGACCCCCAACGAAACCAGCGCACCCCCGCGCGACAGCGCAAACGCCGCGCGCAGCGCAAAACCCCACGCCAAGCGCAGCAACGCGCACTTGACTTCGCCGCCCCGCGATATATCGTGTTACCGGAGACACGATATGCCGCGTTAGGGAGGCCAGGACATGTCACCCCGGACCGAGTGGTCGGTCTCCGACCCCCGCACGCTGGACATCGAGGGCCCGGTCACCGCACTGCAAGTGCGCACCGTCGGCGGCACCGTCAACGTCGTCGGCACGATGGACGGCAGCCGCCCCCGCGTGGAGATCGGCGAGCTGTCCGGTCCGCCGCTGACCGTCCGGCAGGACGCCGGCACGCTGACCGTCACGTACGAGGACCTGCCCTGGAAGGGGTTCCTGAAGTTCCTCGAACGCAAGGGATGGCAACGCAGCGCGGTCGTCTCGGTCACCGTGCCCGCGGGGACCCGCGTCGAGGTCGGTACGGTCGGGGCGAGCGCCGTGATTTCCGGCATTTCCGGGCGTACGGACCTGCGCGGCGTCACCGGCGACAGCACCCTGGTCCGGCTGACCGGCCCGGTACGGGCGGAGACGGTGTCCGGCCGGGTGGAGGGCCAGGCCGTCACGGGGGATCTGCGTTTCCATTCCGTCTCCGGGGACCTGACGCTCATCGACGGTTCCGGCGGTTCCGTCAGGGCGGAGTCGGTGAGCGGGGACATGGTGCTGGACCTCGATCCGGCCGCCGAGGGGGCGGACATCAGTCTCGTGACGGTCTCCGGCGAGGTCGCCATCCGGCTGCCGGCGCCGGGTGACACCGAGGTCGACGCGAACACCACGAGCGGTACGGTCGCCAACGCCTTCGACGATCTGCGGGTGAGCGGCCAGTGGGGGGCCAAGCGGATCACCGGCCGGCTCGGTACGGGCAGCGGCTCGCTGAAGGTCACCACGGTCTCCGGTGGCCTGGCCCTGTTGCGCCGTCCGTCGTCCGGCGACCGGAACTCCCCCACCGACAAGAAGGTGCTCTGAAGCCATGGCCCCCGTCTTCGCCCACGGCCGTCTCCGCCTCTACCTCCTGAAGCTGCTGGACGAGGCACCGCGGCACGGTTACGAGATCATCCGGCTTCTGGAGGAGCGCTTCCAGGGCCTGTACGCGCCGTCCGCCGGCACGGTCTACCCCCGGCTGGCCAAGCTGGAGGCCGAGGGGCTGGTGACCCATACGACCGAGGGCGGCCGCAAGGTCTACTCGATCACCGGGGCGGGCCGCGACGAGCTGGCCGACCGCGGGGGTGAGCTGGCGGATCTGGAGATGGAGATCCGCGAGTCGGTGGCGGCGCTGGCTTCCGACATCCGGGAGGACGTGCGCGGTTCGGCCCGTGATCTGCGCCGCGAGATGCGCGAGGCGGCCCAGGAGGCGCGCGAGGCGCGGCGCGGCGGCAAGGGGGACGACCGCGAGGAGCACGGTTTTCCGGACGCGGCGGACTACTTCGAGGGCCGCTTCGGCGACAAGGACGCGTGGCGGCAGGCGAAGGACGAGTTCCGGCGCGCCAAGGAGGAGTGGAAGGAGCAGGCGCGGCGGGCCAAGGAGGAGAGCCGGCGGGCCAAGCAGGATGCCCAGCGGGCCCGCAAGCAGGCCCGGGAGGCGCGGCTGTTCGTGCGCGAGGAGGTCCAGGAGGCCATCAAGCGCGTACAGGAACAGGCCCAGGAGCATGTACGCACCGGGGACTGGGCGGGCGCGCTGCGCGAGGCGCTGTCCGAGGTCTCGCGTGAGGTGGGCCGGTTCGCGGGCGTGCCGGACGCGGCGGAGGGCCGGGAGGCGGACGCGGGCCGCTCCGGCGGCGCGGCCGGGGAGTCCGGGGCGGCGGGCGAGCGCGTGGACTTCACCAAGGGGGACGCCGCGGCGGAGCCCGGCGCGGACGGCCGGGGGGACGGCGCGGGAGCGGCGCGTACGGCGGCTGCCGACCGTGCGCCGACCGAGCCGGCATGGGCGTCCGAGCCCGGGTCCGGGGAGCCGGCCCGCGACTTCGACCGGCTGCTGGACCGGTTCCGCGACGACCTGCGGGACGCGGCCCGTGACCACGGCGTCACGGACGAGCAGTTGAAGGACGTACGCCACCGTCTGGCCACGACTGCTGCGCACGTCGGAGCCCTGCTGCGTGACCCGGAGGCATATGCGGCCCGGCGGGAGCCGCGCGACTGACCTCTTCGGCGTACCGCGCGGCGGTTACGCACAGTTGTCTGCGAGGGCCTGGATTCACCCGCCGTAATCGGGGAACTCAGACCCTCGCACGGCTTTTTGCCCGACGACGGGATCTGCCGCGAGAAAATCGCAGACCTACGGCCGTGTCCGCCTTTACAGTCAACTCTCCCTGTCTGCACGGATCTTGAAGGCCAAGAGGTAAGCGATGTCGGAATACCCTGCCGTGGCCCGCCGGATGTGGCGCCAACTGGAGCCCGTCCACGCCGTCGTGTACTTCGCACCCGAGGCGTTCGAGGAGGCGGCGGCCCTCGGCTACGAGACCGACACGCGTTGGCCCAGCTACTTCGCCTGGCGGACGGCGCCGCTCGGCGCGGCAGGCCCGGAGCTGGTGGCCGCGACCTTCTACAGTTTCAGCCCGCGGATGATCGCCCGGTACGTGCCGTCGGTCTGGTCGACGGCCGCGCCGGGCAAGGTGCTGGACGCGCGGCTGCAGGCGGTGGACCGCATAATGACGGGCCTGATGAGAGCCGGCCGGGTGTCCGCCGCCCGGATCGCCGAAGCCGCCCAACTGGCCCGCCAGGCCGCCGAGAACGCCTCCGTCGCGGCCCGCCCGCTGGCCGCCGCCAACCGCGACCTGCCGTGGCCCGACGCGCCGCACCTGGCGCTCTGGCACGCCATCACGGTGCTGCGCGAGCACCGCGGGGACGGCCATGTGGCGTCGCTGCTGACGTACGATCTCGAACCGTGCGAGGCGCTGGTGTCGTTCGCTGCGATCGGGGCCGCGCCGAAGGCCAATTTCAAGAGCCGTGGCTGGACTTCGCAGGAGTGGAGCGCCGCGCACGACCGGCTGGCCGCGCGCGGCTGGATCGATCCGTCCGGCCGCCCCACGGAGCTGGCCCGCGAGGGCCGGGACGAGGTCGAGCGGATGACGGACCGGCTGGCCGCGGGGCCGTGGCGGGCGCTGGGCCGGTCCCGTGCCGAGCGGCTCGGCCAGCTGCTGAACCCGCTGCTGGCGGCGATCATGGAGGCGCAGCTGCTGCCGCGCCAGGGGACGTTGGGAATCGGCGCGGTGCAGGTCGCGTACCCGTAGGGCCCGCGACGGCGGGCCGCGTTCCGCTCGGGCCCGCCGCCGCCCCGTCTCAGCTCGCCGCCGCCGGCCGCTCCAAGGCGCGTACGACGTCGGCGTGCGTGACACCGTGCTCGGCCAGTACGGCCGCGGCGAGCCCCGGCCCGGTCACCATGGCGAGCAGCAGGTGCTCGTCGCCGATGTACTTGTCGCCGCGGCCGAGCGCGACGCGCAGCGAGCGTTCCAGTACGGACTTGGCTTCCGGCCCGAACGGGCTGCGGAGCGAGCGCCCGCGCCGTTTGGCCGGGCCGGAGGCGGTGGACAGCGCGCCGGCGCCGTGCTCCCGCTCCACCCGCGAGACGACCTCCGCCACGTCGATGCCGAGCCCGGCCAGCGCCTCCGCCTCGACGGACGACATGCCGCCCCGCCTGCGCGCCTCGTCGAGCGCGTGCTCCACGGATGCCCGGCGCTCGCGCACTCCGAGGGCGCCGAGCGCCTCGGCGCCCGGGGACCCGGTGCCGTCCAGCAGGGCGAGCAGCAGCTCCCCCTCGCCGACCCCGCCGGGCCCCGCCCCGCTCGCGTAGGCGGGGGCGCCTCGCACCACGTCGCGCGCACTCGCCGTGAACCTTTCGAACATCAACGCCTCCCGTGCTTCTTGTGGACCGCCTGCCTGCTGACACCCAGCTCGGCGGCGATCTCCTGCCACGACCAGCCCTTCGCGCGGGCGCTGCGCACCTGTACGGCTTCCAGTTGCTCCAAGAGCCGGCGGAGCGCGGCGACGGCACGCAGCCCGATCCGGGGGTCCCGGTCGCCCGCCCGCTCGGCGAGGTTCGTTGCTTCGCTCATGATGTCAATTTAGGTTGACACGCGGATCGTGTCAATGAAAGTTGACGCGTGGACTTCCCGGCCTTGACCTCAAGTGCGCTTGATCTTGCAGGCTTCCCGCAGCGGAACGCCCCCGAGCAGCGAGGAAGCCCCATGCCCAACACGCCCGCACACCCCGCCATGCGGCGCCCGGACGCCGGCACCGTTCTCGTCAGCGCCTGGATCGTGCCCGCGCCGGATCTCCAGCGCCGCGCCGCCGACGCCGTACTCGACGCGTGGGAGGGACAGCCGCGCCCCGACGCGATGCTCGCCCTCAGCGCGTTTCTGAGCGCGGACGGCAGCCACGTCCTGAACTACGCGCAGTGGACGGACGACGACGCGCACCGGGAATGGGTACGCCACCGGCGGCCCGCGACCATCGGCCGTATCGACGAGTCGATTCCCGGAATTCAGCGGCCAGGGCTCGTCCGGTACACGCGGTATCGCAGTTACGCATCCCAGGGGGCCCCGGTTCGACGCCCCGGGCTGCTGGTCACCCCCGCCTTCGCGACCACCGGTCCGGCGGCCCAGCGCGCGCTGGCCGATGCCGTCATCGCCTCACTGGAGGAGGAGCAGGTCCCCGGGCTGCTCGGGGCCCACTTCCACCTCTCCAAGGACGGCAGCCGCGTCGTCAACTTCGCCCAGTGGGAGGACACCGCCGCCTGGCAGGAGTTCGCCGCCAACGGCACGGCGGCGCGCCTGCACGCGGCCGTCTCGTCCGTCCCGGGCGTCACGGACGCCCCTGCCGTACCCGCCCTGCCGGGACGCACCGGCGTGGGGCACTACCGCCTGCACCGGAGCCTGGTGAACGTGCCCGCCCCCTGAGCGCCCGGCCCGCGCCGCGCCCGGCCTCGCGCCGCGCCCGGTCAGGAGAAGATCCGGTCCAGGTGGTAGTCGATGACGTCCTCGACCTCGGCCATCGCGCGGCGCCCGTAGAGCACGTCCAGGCCCAGCCCGGTGACGCCGGACACCAGCAGGTCCGCCTCGCGCCGGGGGTCGGTACCGGGCCGTGCGGCACCGCCCTCGCGGATCAGGGTGGCGACCAGCGACTCCACGGCCTGCTCGCCGTGCAGGAAGACCCCGGCCATCTCGGGGTCGGTCAGGCTGCGCACGAAGTACGCGGTGAACACCCGCAGCGCCATGGCCCGTTGCCCGTCCAGCGGCAGGAACTCGATCAGTACGGCCCGCAGCACGGCGCGCGGGTCGCCGGGGTCCGGCAGCCCGGCCATCCGGGCGCGGGCGCGGCGGTCGTTCTCCTCGTGGAGCATCCGCAGCGCCTCGACGAGCAGGCGGTGTTTGCTGCCGAAGTGGTACTGGACGACGCGGAGCGACACTCCGGCCTCGGCCGCGACCTCCCGCATGCTCGCGGATTCCAGGCCGCGGCCGGCCGCGATCCGCCAGACGGCCTCGGCGACCTCCCGCTGCCGCCGCTCCCGCGCACCACCCGGCCGCCGCCCGGGAACGTCCGCGGCCTCCGCGGCAGGCTCGGCCGCCCGGTCCTTCCTGCGCTGCCGGTACGCCTTCGCCTGGCAGCTCCGCGAGCAGTACGCGGGGGGCCGCCCACGGGTCGCCGCGGGCAGCGCGGCACCGCAGACCCGGCACCCGGTCGCCTTTTCGTCACGCATGGGTACAGGGTATCGCCTCGCTGGAATCGTGACGAATATCAGACTAAGGCTAGTCACGTCAAGACAAACAGCGCGGTTGATTGATACAGTCGTATCCGCAACACGGAGTCATGTCGGCACGTAGCCATGTCGGCACGGAACACGGAGGCGACCCATGAATGAAGGCTGGTACCGGCTGCTGTCCGTCCTGGTGCTCGTCGCGGGCTTCTGGGAGGGGCCGGCGGCCATCCTCTACCGCATCGTCAGCGACGACGACGGCACCGTCATGCGGGCCGCCAACTACCTCGACGCGCCCTGGAACTACGTCGCGTCGGGCGCGGTGACCGTGGTCACCGTCCTCCTGCTCGGCGTCCTGGACAAGGGCCGTAAGAAGGCGCTCGCGTCAGGGTGACGACGGCGGCGGCACCGTCCGTACGGAGCGTGAATCCCGCGGCGCCCGGCAGCAGGACCGCGTCGTAGCGCTCCAGCGGCAGCGGGGATCCGAGCCCCGGCCCCTCCGCGTCCAGGGCCGCGGGGCCGGACAGTGCGACGACCAGCCTCGACCGTCGCTCGCCGGGCGCCTTCGGTGCGGGCGGCGGCTGCGCCGCGTACGCGTACTCGCCGCGCGCCATCTCCACCGTCGCCACCGAACGCCCGCGCCGCAGCATCACGTTGAAGTTGACCACCGGGCCGTCGAGCAGCCTGCACTCGGTCGCGGCGTCGCCGGGGAAGGCGAACGGGCGGTAGCAGGCGGGCAGTTCGTGGCGGGTGCCGCCGACGGTCAGCTCCAGCCCGGCGCCGTCGGCCACGGTCAGAATGCGGTCCACCCCCGGCAGGGCGGAGTACGGGCCGTCCCGGCCCACCTCGGCCAGGCTCACCCGCCAGTCGAAGGCGTCCCAGCCCGCGCCGGGCGGCGCGGCGGCGATCTCCCGCGTCACCCCGCCGCCGTTGCTCCAGGCCGACGCCGTACGGCCGGCCGCGCGCAGCACCCGCACGTGCGCCCCTTCCCGTACCCCCGCGCCTCAGACCGTCAGGACGACCTTGCCGAACATCTCGCCCTCGGCCAGCTTCCCGAAGCCCTCGCGCGCCCGGTCCAGCGGCAGCGTCGTGTCGATGACGGGCCGCACGCCCTTCGCCGCGCAGAAGTTCAGCAGCGAGGCCAGCTCGTCCTTGCTGCCCATGGTCGAGCCGACGACCTTCAGCTCCAGGAAGAAGATCCGGTTCAGTTCCGTCCGCTCGGGGTTGAAGCCGGTGGTCGCGCCCGAGATGACGAGCGTGCCGCCGGGCCTGAGGGACTTCAGCGAGTGCGACCAGGTGGCGGCGCCGACCGTCTCGATGACGGCGTCCACCCGCCGCGGCAGCCGCTCGCCGGTGGGCACGGCGGCCTCGGCCCCCAGCTCGACGGCGCGCTTGCGCTTGTCCTCGCTGCGGCTGGTGGCGTAGACCCGCAGGCCCGCCGCCGCGCCCAGCACGATCGCCGCGGTGGCCACGCCGCCGCCGGCGCCCTGCACGAGGACGCTGTCCCCGGGCCGTACCCCGGCGTTGGTGAACAGCATGCGGTACGCGGTCAGCCAGGCCGTCGGCAGGCAGGCGGCCTCGGCGAAGGACAGCTCCTTCGGCTTGGGCAGCACGTTCCAGGCGGGGACGGTGACCTGCTCGGCGAAGGTGCCCTGGTAGCGCTCGGTGAGGATGGAGCGCGGCTCGTCGGGGCCGACGCCGTGCCCGCTCTGGCCGATGACCGAGTGCAGGACGACCTCGTTGCCGTCCTGGTCGGTACCGGCCGCGTCACAGCCGAGGATCATGGGCAGGGCCTCCTCGCCCAGCCCCACGCCGCGCAGCGACCACAGGTCGTGGTGGTTGAGGGAGGCGGCCTTGACGTTGACGGTCGTCCAGCCGGGGCGCGCCTCGGGGGCCGGGCGCTCGCCCAGTTCGAGGCCGTTCAGCGGCTGGTCGCGGTCGATGCGGGCGGCGTAGGCAGCAAACATGATCCCAACGTAGGGCGCCCGGGGTCCCGGCGGTACCACGCCGCGGTGTGACGCGCGCCGCGCCGGAGAACGGCGGAAGGGCCCCGCACGGCGGCGGGACCCTTCCGGTGGCGCGTGTCCGGCTCAGCGGCGGGCGACGCCCTCGGCGCGGGCGGCGGCCGCGACGGCCGAGGTCACCGCCGGGGCGACCCGCTCGTCGAACGGCGACGGGATGACGCAGTCGGCGCTCAGGTCGTCGGCGACGACGGAGGCCAGCGCCTCGGCGGCGGCCAGCTTCATGCCTTCGGTGATACGGGACGCGCGCACCTGGAGGGCGCCGGCGAAGATGCCGGGGAACGCCAGCACGTTGTTGATCTGGTTCGGGTAGTCGCTGCGGCCGGTGGCGACCACGGCCGCGTACTTGTGCGCGACGTCCGGGTGGATCTCCGGGTTCGGGTTCGCCATCGCGAAGATCAGCGCGTCCTTGGCCATCTTCGAGACCGCTTCCTCGGGCACCGTGCCGCCGGAGACGCCGATGAAGACGTCCGCGCCGTCCAGCGCCGACTCCAACGAGCCGGAGAGGTTGGCCTTGTTGGTGAAGGAGGCCAGTTCGCGCTTGACGTCGGTCAGGTGCTCGTCGCGGTCGGCGGTGACGATGCCCTTGCGGTCGCACACCGCGACATCGCCGATGCCCGCCTCGACGAGGATCTTGGCGATGGCGACGCCGGCCGCGCCGGCGCCGGAGATGACGGCGCGCAGCTGTCCGAGCGAACGGTTCGTCAGCTGGGCGGCGTTGCGCAGGGCGGCCAGCGTGACCACCGCGGTGCCGTGCTGGTCGTCGTGGAAGACCGGGATGTCCAGGCGCTCCTGGAGCTTGCGCTCGATCTCGAAGCAGCGGGGCGCCGAGATGTCCTCCAGGTTGATGCCGCCGAAGGACGGCGCCATCCGCACGACGGTGTCGACGATCTCGTCGGCGTCGGTCGTGCCGAGCGCGATCGGCACCGCGTCCACGCCGCCGAACTGCTTGAAGAGGATGGCCTTGCCCTCCATCACGGGCAGGGACGCCTCGGCGCCGATGTCGCCGAGCCCGAGCACCGCGGTGCCGTCCGTGACGACGGCCACGACCTGGGACTTCCAGGTGTAGTCGTGCACCAGCTCGGGCTCTTCGGCGATCGCGCTGCACACCTTGGCGACGCCGGGCGTGTAGGCGAGGGAGAGGTCCTCACGGTCGCGCACCGGCACCGTCGACTGGATGGCCATCTTGCCGCCGCGGTGCAGGAGGAAGGCAGGGTCCTGGCCGTCCCGGTCCGTTTCCGTGCTGCCGCCGCTGGGGGAATGAGCGGTCTTGGCTGTCACTGATCCAACCCCTTTGTTCGTCTATCAGTTGAGGGTGACCACTCCCTGGTTAAGGGGTGGGCGGGCACCGCGACCGTGCCCTGCGCGACGGATGGCCGTCCCGCAGGGGGAGGTACGGACGCCGGGCGCGCCGCACACGCGCCCTGAGCCCCGGATGAGGGGTGTAACGAACCTTTCTACCGGACGGGCGCGGGCCCCGACGAGTCGGATTCGTTACCCCCGGTCGATAAATCAGACAATAGCGGCGTACGGCGCCAAACGGCGGAAGTGCCCTGCTGGTTGTCCGTACTTCGAGACGCGGGCCGGTGGCCGCTGCCGGACCGGCTGCGAGCGGGCTCGCGACACCCAAGGGGCGTCTGGCATGCACGCCCTCGTCCACGTCCGTTATCCGATTTTGACCTGTAGGGCAGTCCGGATAGCGGTGTCCGGATGGCAAGATTCCGTCACCAAACGAGGTCGCGACGCCCGAAGGTGTGTGCCCGGCCCCTGCCAGTCGGCTTCTTTCTCATCCGCAGGAGGATCAGCATGACCGCAAGCCCCACCCGTCGCCCGGCCGCCGGCAGGACTCGTTCAGCCGTGGCCGCCGCGACCGCGGTCGCGGCCTCGCTGCTGCTGCTCACCGCCTGCGGCGACCAGACCGACGCGGCCGTCGCCAAGCGCGAGGCGGCCAAGAACCGCAACCCCGACGCGCCGCTGTACAAGCTGCTGCCCAAGGACATCCAGGACAAGGCGATGATCCAGGTCGGCTCGGACATCACGTACAAGCCGGTGGAGTTCCGCACCAACGGCGAGGTCACCGGCATCGACCCGGACCTCGCCGCGGCGATGGGCAAGGAGCTGGGCGTCAAGCTCAACTTCAACAACGCCACCTTCGACACGCTCATGGGCGGCATGAAGTCCAAGCGCTACGACATCGCCATGTCGGCGATGACCGACACCAAGGCCCGCCAGCAGGGCGTGGACAGCGCCACCGGCAAGAAGGTCAGCGACGGCGTCGACTTCATCGACTACCTCGACGTCGGCGTCTCGATCTACACGCAGAAGGGCAAGACCCAGGGCATCGACGGCTGGGAAGCCCTGTGCGGCAAGAAGATCGCGGTGCAGCGCGGCACCGTCTCGCACGACCTGGCCAAGGACCAGTCCAAGAAGTGCGAGGAGGCCGGCACGGACGCGATCTCCATCGAGGCGTTCGACAACGACACCGAGGCGCAGACGCGGCTGCGCACCGGAGGCGTGGACGCGGTCTCCAGCGACTACCCGGTCGCGGCGTACGCCGTCAAGACCTCCGGTGGCGGCAACGACTTCCAGCTGGTCGGCGGCGCGCCGGTCAAGGCCGCCCCGTACGGCATCGCGGTGCCCAAGGACAGGACGCGGCTGCGCGACGCCCTCAAGGCGGCCATGGAGGCCATCGTGAAGAAGGGCAGCTACGCCGAGGTGCTCAAGAAGTGGAACGTCACCGACGCCGCGGTCAAGGAAGTCAAGCTCAACGGCGGCAGCTGAGCGCGCCCGAGCCCCGCCCGGCCGCGTGCCGCCCAGCCCGCGCACGGCCCGTCCCTCCCGCCGAACGCTGAAAGGCAACACCCGTGTCAGTTGACGTCGACAAGGCGGCCCAGCCGCCGGCGGACGCCCCGCCGCCCGCGCCCGAGCCGATCAAGGCCATACCCGTCCGCCATTACGGGCGCTGGGTCGCGGCGCTGGTCGTTCTCGCGCTGCTCGCCCTGCTCGTCCGGGCCTTCGCCACCGGCAAGGTCAACTGGGGCGCGATACCCGAGTACCTGTTCAACGCGGACATCCTGCGGGGCCTGCGCAACACTCTGATCATCACGGTGCTGTCGATGGTCATCGGCATCGTGCTGGGCGTGGTCCTGGCCGTGATGCGGCAGTCGAAGAACCCGGTGACCTCGACGGTCGCGTGGTTCTACGTCTGGTTCTTCCGCGGTACGCCGGTCTACGTCCAGCTGTTCCTCTGGTTCAACCTGGGCCTGGTCTTCCAGTACATCGACATCATGCCGATCTACAAGGACGAGTGGTCGGACTTCATGACCCCGTTCCTGTGCGCGCTGCTGGGCCTCGGGCTCAACGAGGCCGCGTACATGGCGGAGATCTGCCG
Organism: Streptomyces sp. NPDC017529; assembly: GCF_044329785.1. Taxonomy (NCBI): domain Bacteria; kingdom Bacillati; phylum Actinomycetota; class Actinomycetes; order Kitasatosporales; family Streptomycetaceae; genus Streptomyces; species Streptomyces sp. NPDC017529. The sequence continues at coordinate 488,443 of NZ_JBIRJY010000004.1, read as the reverse complement.
CGGCGGTCTGCTCGCCGTCGACGAGGGCCAGACGGAGGCGGCGCACGCGCTGGGCATGAGCCACGGCAAGACGCTGCGCCGGATCATCGTGCCGCAGGCGATGCGGGTGATCGTGCCGCCGACCGGCAACGAGGTCATCAACATGCTCAAGACCTCCTCGCTGGTCATCGCCGTGCAGTACTACGACCTGCTGCAGTCGGCGCAGAACGTGGGCCGCGACGCCGGCCCCGTCGTCGAGATGCTCATCCTCGCCGCGGCCTGGTACCTGATCGCGACCACGGTGCTCAGCATCGGCCAGTACTACCTTGAGCGTCACTACGCCCGCGGCGCCAGCCGCCAGCTGCCGCCCACCCCGATCCAGCGGGTACGGGCCCGGCTGTCCGGCGGCGCCAACCGTTCGTCGGCCGGAGGTGCCGCATGACCAGCAAGTCCACCCCCATGGTCAAGGCCGAGGGCGTCCACAAGTCCTTCGGCGCCGCCCACGTCCTCAAGGGCATCGACCTGGAGGTCGCGCCCCGTGAAGTGTTCTGCCTGATCGGCCCGTCCGGCTCCGGCAAGTCGACGTTCCTGCGCTGCATCAACCACCTGGAGAAGATCAACGCCGGCCGGCTGTCGGTCGACGGCGAGCTGGTCGGCTACCGGGAGGCCAACGGCAAGCTGTACGAGCTGCGCGACCGCGAGGTCGCCGCGCGCCGCCGGGACATCGGCATGGTCTTCCAGCGCTTCAACCTCTTCCCGCACATGACGGCGCTGGAGAACATCATGGAGGCGCCGGTCCAGGTCAAGGGCGAGTCCAAGGCGACCGCCCGGGAGCGCGCCGGCAAGCTGCTGGACCGGGTGGGCCTGGCGGGCAAGGCGGGCAACTACCCCTCGCAGCTCTCCGGCGGCCAGCAGCAGCGCGTCGCGATCGCCCGCGCGCTGGCCATGGAGCCGAAGCTGATGCTCTTCGACGAGCCGACCTCGGCGCTCGACCCGGAGCTGGTCGGCGACGTGCTGGACGTGATGAAGGGCCTGGCGGCGGACGGTATGACGATGGTCGTCGTCACGCACGAGATGGGCTTCGCGCGGGAGGTCGGCGACTCCCTGGTCTTCATGGACGACGGGGTGGTCGTCGAGTCCGGGCACCCGCGCGACGTGCTCGGCAAGCCGCAGCACGAGCGCACCAAGTCGTTCCTGTCCAAGGTGCTCTGACACCGCCCGGAACGGAGATGACGGACGTGACGGGCGGTACGTACGGGCGCGAACGGCGCCCGGTACGTACCGCCCGTCACGTGTGCGGCCCGTCCGCCGGGCCGGGCACGGGGCTACTTCAGCCCGAGGACCAGCGCGTCCGACGGCGAGCGCCACACCGCACGCGCCTCGGCGAACCCGGACTCGCGCAGCACCTCGCAGTGCCACGTCACCGAAGGGGTGTCGCCCTCGGCGTGCTCTCCGTAGATCTCGAAGCGCTCGGCGGTCGGCGCGGCGAGCAGCGGGTCGGCGGCGGCCCGCTCCCACCAGGTGCGCCAGTCGAGCGCGCCCGCCTCCTTGGCCGCGTCCTGCCGCGCGTGCCGCAGGGCCCGCTCCGCGGCGTCGATGCGCGGGGTGCCCCCCTCGGGCATGTGGTCGGCGTTCATGAAGACGCCGCCGTCCCGGACCAGGGAGCCGAGCTGCCCGTACAGACCGCGCAGCGGGCCGGTGTGTATCCAGTGCAGGGCGGTGGCGGTGAGCACGGCGTCGTACGAGCCGTGGGGCAGGGCGTCGGTCCACGCCGGGTCCTTGAGGTCCGCGCGGACGAACGTGACCCGCCCGTCGCCCTCGAAGTACCCTTCGGCGATGGCCAGCAACGCGGGGTCGAGATCCACACCCACGCTCTCGGCCTTGGGAAAGCGCTTGAGCAGCCGGTCGGAGATGCTGCCTGTGCCGCAGGCGAGGTCCAGCACCCGCGGCTCGGTGCCGACCAGCGCCTCGACCATGTCCAGCATCACGCGGAACCGTTCCTCGCGGTCCGGCATGTACCACTCCTGCTGGCGGTCCCAACTGTCCTGCCAACCCTGCCAGTCAGCGCCGACGACAGTCTCGGTCATACCGTTACCTCCAGGCCGTAATACCCTCTTAGCAACAACACCTATTACGCAACCCTAGACCGCGCCCGTAAGGACTACAAGTGGAACTGGCCTATTACTCGGACTATGCCGTTCGCCTGGTCAACACCGAGCAGCCCGAGCGCGGCGGCGACACCCTCACCTCGGTCGAGGCCGTGCGCGAGCTGTTCGGCGTCGCCCAGCAGATGGCCCGCAGGGCGACCGAGAGCGACGTGACACGGCTGCGCGCGGTGCGCGCCCGGCTGCGCGCCGTCTTCGAGGCGGCGGACGAGGGCGACGAGGTACGGGCGGTGGACCTGCTCAACGCGCTCATGATGGAGTTCCCGGTCAGCCCGCAGGTCTCCGGCCACGAGTTCCGCGACGAGGACGGGCGCCCCAAGTGGCACATGCACATCGCCGACCACGCCGCCAACGCCACCGCCGGCTACACCGCCACCGCCTCCATGGGCCTGGCCATCCAGCTCACCGAGCTGGGCGTCGAACGGCTCGGCATCTGCCAGGCACGCCCGTGCCGCAACGCCTACCTCGACACCTCGACCAACCGCTCCCGGCGCTACTGCTCGGACCGCTGCGCGACCCGCGCCAACGTCGCCGCCTACCGGGCCCGCAAGCGCCTGGACAGCGAGCGGACCGGCCGCACCGGCCGCACCGCGGAGACCGCCCAGGACACCACGCCGGACAGCGAGCGCTGAATCCCGCGCGGCGGCCGCACCCGCACCCAGGCACGGGCGACCACCAGCTCGTCGGGCACCGTGCCGAACTCCCGGCTGTCGTTCTCGACGAACGGGTTGTCCCCCTGGACCCACCAGCCGCCGTCCCGCCGCTCGACGGCCCGCTTGACGATCAGCAGGTCCTGCCGGAAGGGGTGGCGCAGGACGACGACGTCACCCGGCCGTACCACCGCTCCGTACTGGACCACCAGCTGGTCGCCGGGCCGCAGCGTCGGCACCATCGACGGGTTGTAGACCTCGGCGAGGCCGAAGGCCCGCAGCAGCCCCGCGCGCTCCCGCCCGTGCTCCTCCCCCTGCTCCGGTCCGCGTTCTTCCACCCGCTCCGGCATCCGCCACACCTCCCGGTCCGGGCCCGGCCTCGTCCACGGCCCGGTCGCACCCGCTCCGGTCCCATCCTCCATCAGACCGAGCCGTGCACCGGCCTTTTGCCCTAATACCCCCGGGGCACCCGAGAAAAGGCTTCCCGTAGCGAGTAATCTCGCACCTGAGAAGACGATCACGAGGAAGGACTGAACATGCTTTCCCGCCTGTTCGCCCCCAAGGTGAAGGTCAGCGCACACTGCGACCTGCCCTGCGGTGTCTACGACCCGGCCCAGGCCCGCATCGAGGCCGAATCGGTCAAGGCCGTCCAGGAGAAGTACCAGGCCAACGAGGACGCCGACTTCCGTACCCGCGCGGTCCTCATCAAGGAACAGCGCGCGGAGCTGGCCAAGCACCACGTCTCGGTGCTGTGGAGCGACTACTTCAAGCCCCCGCACTTCGAGAAGTACCCGGAGCTGCACCAGCTGGTCAACGACACCCTGAAGGCGCTGAGCGCCGCCAAGGGTTCCAACGACCCGGCGACCGGCCAGAAGGCCCTGGACTACATCGCCCAGATCGACAAGATCTTCTGGGAGACCAAGCAGGGCTGACCCTTCCGCGGGCGGGCTGGTCCGCTCGCGCGAGGAGAGACAGCGCAACGGAGCGGCCGGGCGAGGGTGCACACCACTCGCCCGGCCGCTTTCCCACGCCTCGGCCCGTCCGCGCAGCCGCCGGTGAGCCCGGGTTTCGGTAGGGTCGGAGGGTGACGACAGACCGCTGCGCAGCGGACCACCACGACATCGTGGCCGTCGCTTCGTCCGCGGGCGGCATCACGGCCCTGGCCTCGGTCCTCGAAGCCCTCGGAGCGCATCTGCCGGTTCCGGTCCTGGTGGTCCAGCACCTCGCCCCACGGCACCGCACGCTCATCGCCGAGGTGCTCGCCCGGCGCACCGCCCTGCGGGTCAAGCTCGCCGAGGCCGACGAGCGGGCCAGGCCGGGCACCGTGTACATCGCACCCCCCGACCGGCACCTCCTGGCGGGCCCCGGGGGTACCCTGACGCTCTCCGGGAGCGGACGGGCCCACTTCCTGCGTCCCTCCGCCGACCTGCTCTTCGAGTCGGTCGCCGGAGCCTACGGGGCGCAGGCGATCGGCTGTGTGCTGACCGGGACCGGCAGCGACGGCGCCATGGGCGTGGGTGCCATCAAGTCGCGCGGCGGCACGGTGATCTCAGAGGATCCCCGTACGGCTGAATTCAAGGGAATGCCAGAGGCAGCGGTGGGTACGGGTTCGGTGGACTTCGTGCTGCCCCTGGAAGAGATCGCCGCGGTCATCCGCGGTCTTGTCGAGACCAAGAGGCAGTAATGGGTGAAGCTCGGGACGTCGAGGCGGACGAAGAACTGGAGGAGCTGCTCGGTTTCCTGCGGGACGCCCGCGGATTCGACTTCACCGGTTACAAGCGCTCGTCGCTGGGCCGCCGCATCCGCAAGCGGATGTCCGACGTCGAAGCCGACACCTACGCGGACTACCAGGACCGTCTGGAGACGAATGCCGATGAGTTCGACGCGCTGTTCAACACGATTCTGATCAACGTGACGTCCTTCTTCCGCGACCCGGACGCCTGGACGTTCCTGCAGCGCGAGGTGGTGCCCGAGCTGCTCGCGGGCACCGGCTCCGACGAGGAGGTCCGGGTGTGGAGCGCGGGCTGCTCCAGCGGCGAGGAGGCCTACTCGCTGGCCATCATGTTCGCCGAGGCGATGGGCGTCGACGAGGCACTGAACCGGGTCAAGATCTACGCCACCGACGTGGACGAGGAAGCGCTGCGCGAAGCCCGTTCCGGTCTGTACACGGCGAAGGCGCTGGAGCCGCTCTCCCCCGAGTTGCGCGACACCTATTTCGAGCAGGACGGCACCCGGTTCGGCTTCCGCACCGACCTCCGCCGCCGGGTGATCTTCGGCCGGCACGACATCACCCGCGACGCCCCGATCTCCCGGCTGGACCTGCTGGTCTGCCGCAACGCCCTGATGTACTTCAACGTCGAGGCGCAGCGGCAGGTCATCGACCGGTTCCACTTCGCCCTGCGGGAGCGCGGCTTCCTCTTCCTGGGCAAGGCGGAGATGCTGCTCAACGACGCCGACCGGTTCGAAGTGCTCAGCATGCGCCAGCGCGCCTTCCGGCGGCGCCCCGGCGAGGCGGGACCGCCGTACCACCCGGCACCCGCGAAGGTCCGGGTGGGGGCGGGCGGCGAGAAGCCGACCGTCGCCGCCCGCAGCCGGCAGCTGCGCGACCTGATCCTCGACGCCGCGCCGTCCCCGGCCATCGCGGTCGACGGGGAGGGCACCGCCGTACTGATCAACGGCCAGGCGCGCGCCCGCTTCGGCCTGACCTCCAACGACATCGGCCGGCCCTTCCAGGACCTGGAGATCTCCTACCGCCCCGTCGAGCTGCGCTCGCTGATCGAACAGGCCACCCACGAGCGCCGCACGCTGCGGGTCAACGGCGCGGAGCGGCGGGTCGGCGAGGAGACCCAGTACTTCGACATCCTCGTGCAGCCGCTGATGGGCGCCAACGGCCTGCTGGCCGCCACCAACATCTCCTTCACCGACGTCACGGTCGCCACCCAGCTCAAGGCCGAGAACAAGCGGGTGCGCGAAGACCTGGAGACGGCCTACGAGGAACTCCAGTCCACCAACGAGGAACTGGAGACCACCAACGAAGAGCTCCAGTCGAGCATCGAGGAGCTGGAGACCACCAACGAGGAACTCCAGTCGACCAACGAGGAACTGGAGACGACCAACGAGGAACTCCAGTCCGGCAACGAGGAACTGGAGACGATGAACGAGGAGATGCGCACCCGCACGGAGGAGCTGGACCAGGCCCGCGCCTTCCTCGAAGGGGTGGTCACCTCCATCGCCGCGGGCGTCGTGGTCCTGGACAAGGAACTGAGGGTCAAGAGCTGGAACCGCGGCGCGATGGACATGTGGGGCCTGCGGCCCGACGAGGTGATCGACGAGCCGTTCTTCGCACTGGACTTCGGGCTGCCCACCGAGATGCTGCGCCCGGCCGTCGAGAAGTGCCTGGAGTCGGGCAAGCGCACGGCTCCCTCGCGGATCTCGGCCGTCAACCGCATCGGCCGGCCCATCTCCTGCAACGTCCTGTGCTCCCCGTTCGACCGGCACAACGGGGGCGTCGTCCTGCTGTTGGAGGCCGACCGCACCGATAGCGGCGACTGAGAACGACCTCAGGCGTACGCTGGTGACTATGGTCTGGGGCTCACGCAGGGACGTTCAGGCGGAGCTGGCCCGCCGGCGTGCGGTCAGGGCCCGGCAGCGTGCCGAGCACGCCGCCGCGTGCGCCGAGCAGCAGGAAATCCTGGCGGCCTCGGTCAGCGGGCAGTTGCACACGGACCTGGCCAACGCCTACCGCAGGACCGCGGAGTGCCACCTCTCCTCCGCGCGCCTCCAGGAGTCGTACGCCGAGCGGATGGCCGCATGGGGCGGTGAGGAGCTGAGCAGGCCCCGCTTCATGACCGGTGTCGCGGAGGCGTGCGGAACGTCCAGCGCGGCGCTCACCCTGATGGGCGCCGACCACGGCCAGCTCTCCGTCGCCTCGTCGGACGAGACGTCCCGCGCGGCCCAGGACCTGGAGTTCGTACTGGGCGAGGGCCCCGCCCACGACGCGTCGGTCAGCCACCGCCCGGTCTCGGCCGCCGGCCAGGTCATCGAGCGCCGCTGGCCCGCCTACGGGCCCGCGCTGACCGCCCTGGGCATCCGTGCGGTGGCCACCGCGCCCCTACAGGCCGACGACCACTGCATCGGCGCCCTCGCGGTCTTCGACCCGGGCAGCGGGCTGGCCCACTCCGGTGCGCTCACCGTGATAGCCGACGCCCTCACCCGTATCGTGCTTCTCGGCCCCGACGCCGATCCCGAACTGTACGACGGCGCCGACCACCGGGACCGTGTCCAGCAGGCCGCCGGCATGCTCTCCGTACAGGCGGGCTGCCCGGTGCAGGACGCACTGGCAATGATCAAAGCTCGCGCCTACGCCGACGGGCAGTCACCGGACGCCATCGCCCGGCAGGTCCTCGGCGGAACGCTGAAACTCGCCCAGGGCAGCTGAACCCACCGAGGGAGCCTCAATCCATGACCACCGCTCCGCATCACCTCGCATCCGTCTTCGTGGAGCTGGCGGGTGGCGGAGCACCGGGGCCGCCCGGTGTGCCGACCCTGCTGGCCCGGCTCACCCGGCACAGCAGGGAACTGCTCGGCGTCCGCGCCACCGGGGTCGCCTTCCTCCCCACCTCCCGCGACGCACCACAGGTCGCGGGCTCCGACGAGGGCGTACGCCGACTCGAACAGGACTCCGCCGCCTGGGACGAGGGCCCCGGCCCCGCCTGCCGCCGCTCCGGTACGGCGCTGCGCGGTACGGCCCTGGCCGGCTCGGTGGCCCGGCAGCGCTGGCCGCGCTACGCGCCGCGCGCTCTGGCCCTGGACTGCACCCATGTCGCGGCCCTGCCCATACGGAGCCACTCGGGACCGGTCGGCGCCCTGGTGCTGCTCGCCGGCCGCCACCCCCAGCTGACCGGTGACCTGATGGCGCTGGGCCAGTCGCTGGCGGACTTCGCCGCCGTCACCCTGGTGCGCGAGCACGAGGTCGAGGCCGGCCGCGCCCTCGCCGCCCAGTTGGAACACGCCCTGGCCAACCGGGTCGTCATCGAGCAGGCCAAAGGAGCACTGACCGCCCGGCACTCCCTCTCGCCCGACGCCGCCTTCACCGTGCTGCGCACCTATGCCCGCTCCCACCAGCGCCTGCTGACCGAGGTGGCCCGCGAGGTGGTCGAGGGGCGCCTCGACCCGCGGCGTCCGACGAAGTGAGACCGGGCGGCCGGGTCTTCCCGCCCCCGCGCTACGTCGCGATCGGCAGCGGACCGTCGTGCCGTACGAGCCACTCGCGGTACGCCGCGCTGGCCCAGGCCACTTCCATGTAGGAGGCGGTGAGGTCGGCGAAGAGGGCGTCGGCGGGGGCGGCCGGGGCCGCGCCCGGGCGGTGGGCCATGAAGAGGCGGACGGCCAGGGGGTCGCCGCGCAGCGGCCGGATGGCCATGCCGTGCCGGGGGCGTGAGGTGGGCTGGCAGGGGGTGACCACCTCGCCCGCCGCGACCAGGTCGGCGGCGGTCAGGTAGTCCCCGTGCACCACCCGGGGGTCCAGGCCCGCCGCCGTGAAGATCCGGCGCAGACCCGTCCACTCGCCGTCCACGGACGGGTCGACCATCCACTGGTCGCCGGCCAGCTCGGCGAGGTCGACCACCGGCCGCGCGGCCGCCGGGTGGTGCGCCGGCAGCGCCACGAACTGCGGCTCCCTGGCGACCAGTTCGCGCTCCACCAGCCCGTCGGGGCGGCGCAGCGGCGCCCCCTCCACCTCGTGCACGAAGGCGACGTCGAGCTGGCCCATCGCCACCATCTGGAGGAGGGCGTTGGCCGACACGTCGATACGTATGGTGGTCTCCGTCCCGGGCAGCCTGGCCCGCAGCCGCCGCAGCCAGCCCGCGACGGCCCGGCTGCTGGTGCTGCCGATGCGCAGCCGGGAGCCGCCGCCCCGCAGGGAGGTCGCGGCGATCTCGTCGACCAGCGCGCGCATGTCGGCCACTATCGGCCGGGCCCGGCTCAGCACCGAGTGCCCCAGCGGCGTCGGCCTGCTGCCGGTCCGCTCGCGGAAGAACAACTGGCCGCCCAGGGCGTTCTCGATGCGGCGGAGCTGGGTCGTCAAGGAAGGCTGGGTCATGCCCAGCTGCCGGGCCGCCTTGCGTACGCTGCCGGCGTCGGCGATCGCGCACAGTGCGCGAAGGTGCCTCACTTCGAGCTCCACGACCGGAGCATAACGACGTTTGCGCACGTCACACCAGACTCTCCGGTCATGCTGAGGCCGCTTTCCCCCCAGGGGTATCACCTGGTGCTATCGCCACCTGGCATCTCCGCGCCCCGGATGATCTCGAACAGACTCTCCGGACCACAAGTTCATCCGCAGGGCCCCGGCCGCCGCCCCACACGGCGGCCGTACGGCCCCACGGGCGCTAAGGAGTCCCCCCATGAGATCTCCCAAGACGGCGCTGTCGGCAGCGCTCGGCCTGGGCCTCGTCGCCGCGCTGGCCGCCACGGCCCCCGCCACGGCGAGCACCGTCTCCTCCTCCCCCACCCCCCAGCACGCCAAGGTCACGGCCGCCGCGTACGTCGGCTCGGCCGCGGAGAAGGCCGACACCAAGGCGTTCTTCGAGGCCGTCATGAAGTCGGTGAAGGCCAAGCAGAAGGCCCGCCCGGGCCTGAAGGCCGTCACCGTCACCTACGACGCCAGCGCCGCGCCGACGTTCAAGAGCCAGATAGCCGCGAGCGCGCGGATCTGGAACAGCGCGGTGCAGAACGTCAAGCTCCAGGAAGGCAGCGGCGGCGACTTCCAGTACCGCGAGGGCGACGACGCGCGCGGCTCCTACGCCAGCACCGACGGCCACGGCCGCGGCTTCGTCTTCCTCGACTACAAGCAGAACCAGGAGTACGACTCCACCCGCGTCACCACGCACGAGACGGGTCACGTGCTGGGCCTGCCGGACCACTACGAGGGTCCCTGCAGCGAGCTGATGTCGGGCGGCGGCCCCGGCCCGTCCTGCACGAACTCCCAGCCGGACCAGAACGAGCGGGCGCAGGTGAACCAGCTCTGGGCCAACGGCCTCAAGGGCCTGCGCCTCTGACCGGTCCGCTCCCCCGGCAGGTCCGGTAGCACGGCGGCAGCCGTACGGACCCGGGAAACCACGGTACGAGAGCGTTACGGTCCGACAGCGCCTACGCGCGCGGCGGGGTCATACCGGCCCTGCCGCGCGCGTACGCGTTCCGCCCCGCGCACCCGGCTCTCTTCGTACCGTTGGGCCGTGGCTCAGTGCGCCAGCGACCGGCTCCACGCCTCCAGTTCGGGCTCCTCGTCGGACGCGCCGCGCAGCCGGCCCGTCGGGCGCCAGCCCCACGACCGCACCGCCGAGCGCGCCGCCCCGTTCTCCGTGCCGACCAGGGTGACCACCATCGTGGCGCTGCTGCGGACCAGCAGCGTCTCCTGGAGGCGGGTGGCGACGTGGCCGCGGCGGTGCGCGGGCAGCACCATCAGCTCGGCGACGACGAACACCTGCCCGGAGGCCGTCAGTTCTTCGAGTTCGCGCGGCACCCGGCCCTCGAAGCCCTGCCACCACCCGCCGTCGCGCTCGGCGGGAAATCCGTAGGCGCAGCCGACCAGGGCCGGTTCGCTGGCGATGACCATCTCGAACCCGGGGCGCTGGACGTGCTCGGCGAACCGCCGCAGAAAGGCCCCCCGTCCGCGGAACTCCTCACCCGAGGGGCCCCGGTACGCCTCGACGTACAGATCGGCGACGGCCTCGCGCTGCGCTTCGGCCTGCCACCTGGTCAGGCGCCGTAAGAAGGCTTCTGCCATGCGGTCCTCCAGCAGATCCAGGAAATCACCTTCGGTTGAGGAAGTACTCCTCGACGAGGCCGCTGTCGAGCGTGCCGTCGGCGACCTGGCGGCCATGGTCTCCCGGTCACTGCCTGGTGACCACCGTGCCTCGCGAACCCGGCCGTGGAGGCGGGCGGTCGGGTGCCGTTCAGGGCGAGCAGTTCGCCAACTGGTCGGAGCGCGCGTCGCGGATGCTCGCGTAGCGCGGGAAGCGGCTGCTGAGCCGCGTCGCGCGCAGCAGGGTGGCGATGCCCCGCTGGGCGTGCACGATCCGGACCCACCCCCCTTGCTCCACGGCCCAGGCCTGTGCGTCGCACAGCTCCCGCAGCGCGGAGCAGTCCATGAAGGTGACCGCGGCGAGATCGACGATCAGCCGGGGCGGGCCGGTGGCACGGCTGTGTCCCTGACGCAGCAGGCTCCGGAAACGAGGCGCCGTCATGAGGTCCAACTCGCCCTCGGGACGCACTACTTTGATCTTCTTCGTGCCGATACGGTAGTGGATAGTCATGGTCATCCCGCCCCTGACGCGAACGTGCACGTGCTGTCTCGTTATCGTGCGAACCGGGGTCCGGGGCACCGCGCCACCAGCGTATTCCGGCTGGCTGTCGGGCGGCGGTGAAGAAAGGTTCCGTTCGGAACTCGACCTCAATCGTTCACTCTTGCGGGTGTCATGACGTACAGCCGAGCCCACCAGGCGCGCCCGGTCACCCGCGCATCGCTCAGGGCCACAGCGCCCGCGCGAGAGCCACACCGGCGAACACCGCGCCGAGGCTCGCGGTGACGCTCGCCACCACGTTGGCCACCGCGTGGAACCGCGCCCCGCCGGCGACCAGCCGCACCGTCTCGTACGAGAACGTCGAGTACGTCGTCAGCGCGCCGCACAGTCCCGTCCCCAGCAGCAGGAGCGCCTGCGAGGACGCCGCTCCCGCCGCCACCGCGCCGGTGACCAGCCCCAGCACGAGGGAACCCGCGACGTTGACCGCGAACGTGCCCCAGGGGAAGGCCGTGCCGTGCCGGGACTGCACGAAGCGGTCCGCCAGGAAGCGCAACGGCGCGCCGGCCATCGCGCCGACGACCACCAGCAGCCAGTTCACCGCGCACCCCGCCGGGCCAGCAGGTACCGGGTGCCCGCCAGCGCGCACCACGTCGCCGCCAGCGCGGCGAGCGGGGTGACCGCCAGGCAGGTCAGGCCGAGGGCCGCGCGTCCGGTCTCCACCAGGTGCGCGACATCCACGGCGTACGTGGAGAAGGTCGTGAAGCCGCCGAGGATTCCGGTGCCCAGGAACGGGCGCAGCAGCCGGTGCGGCGACCCCGGCTCGGTGATCAGCGCCATCAGGACGCCCATCAGCGCGCAGCCGACGACGTTGACGAGGAGCGTGGTGACGGGCAGCGTCCCGGGCGTGGTGGGCCACAGCAGGCCGGCGCCGTACCGGGCGGCCGCGCCGATGCCGCCGCCGGCCGACACCGCGGCGACGGTGGCCCACTGGCCGCGCCAGGGTGCCGGTGGGTGAGGGGCTCGGGTCTCCATGCGTCTCCTACTCGCGCGGTGCGCGCGGGTGCCGCGCTTCCGCTGTGCAAGCAGGGACCGTTGGCGGCGTGACGTGCCGCGGTTGGGGGCCGGCGGGCCCCACCGCCGTACCGGGACCCCGAGGATCACCGGCGGTCCCAGGCTAACGCCGGATGTTTGACACCGCCAAACATGGGATGTTCCCATCACCGGTGGAATCGAGAGGGAGGACGGCGTCCATGCCGCTGCGCAGCACCGCCCGCACCAGCCTGGTGGGCCTGGTCATCGAGCAGATGGAACAGCTGATCGCCGACGGCGAGTGGAAGGTCGGCGAGAAGATCCCCGCCGAGCCCGTGCTCGTGGAGACGCTGGACGTGGGCCGCAACACCGTCCGCGAGGCGGTCCGCGCCCTGGTGCACACCGGGATGCTGGAGCCGCGCCAGGGCGACGGCACGTACGTCAGGGCCAGCAGCGACTTCGGGGCCGCCGTACAGCGCAGGCTGCGCCGGGCCGCAGCCCTGGAGGCGTACGAGGTCCGTGCCTCGCTGGAGCGCGACGCGGCCCGCTACGCCGCCTTGCGGCGCACCGGCGAGGACCTGGCCGCGCTGCGGGCCGCGCTCGCCGAGCGGGACCGGGCCTGGTCGAACAGCGACGTCGGCGCGTTCATCGACGCGGACGTGCACTTCCACCGGACCGTCGCGGCGGCCGCGCACAACAGCGTGCTCGCGGAGCTGTACGAGCACTTCAGCGACGCGCTGCGCGGCACTCTCCAGGCCGTCATCAGCCGGCCGTTGCTCGATTCCGTACGTCACCAGTCCGACACGCACACCGCCATCGTCGACGCCATCGAGGCCCGGGACCCGGACGCCGCCGAACGCGTCGCGCTGGAGCACCTGACCGAGGCCATGGACGCGCTGCGCGAGGCGCGGCCGTACGAGGGCGAGCCGGCGGCGGACCCGCACGACCCAGCACGTTCAGGAGAAGAAGACCATGCATGACGACGGACCGGCCGCCACCGTGAGCGCCTCCGGCACCGGCGGCGCCGCGCGGCCGGACGCACCCGCGGAGGGCCCCGCCCCGCACACCCCGCCGCCGGGCGCCGCCGGACGCCGCGCCCTCTACCTGGGTGCCGGTGTCATCCTCCTGGCGCTCAACCTGCGTCCGGCGCTCGTCGCCGTATCCCCGCTGGCCGGCACCATCCGCGACGAGAGCGGCATGTCGGCCGCGGCGACCAGCCTGCTGACCGCGCTGCCGCTGCTCTGCTTCGGCCTGCTCGCCCCCGTCGCGCCGCGGCTCGGCCGCCGCTTCGGCATGGAGCGCTCGCTGCTCGGCACCATGGCGCTGATCTGCGCGGGCACGGCGCTGCGGCTGCTGGACTCGGTGGTCGCGCTGTTCGCCGGGACGATCGTCATCGGCGCCGGGATAGCCGTCGCCAACGTGCTGCTGCCCGGTCTGATCAAGCGGGACTTCCCGGCCAGGGCCGGGCTGATGACCGGTCTCTACTCGATGTCGCTGTTCGGCGGCGCGGCACTGGCGGCGGGTGTCACCGTGCCGGTCCAGCGCGCGGCCGGGCTGAGCTGGCAGGCCACGCTGGCGTGCTGGGGCTCGCTGGCGGTCGTCGCGCTGGTGGTGTGGCTGCCGCAGACCCGGGCCCGTACCCGTACCGCCGCGGCCACCGCCCAGCAGGCGGCACACCCCGTGCGGGGCCTGTGGCGCTCCCCGCTGGCCTGGCAGGTCACCGGCTACATGGGCCTCCAGTCGCTCAGCTACTACGCGGCTGCCGCCTGGCTGCCCACCATGCTCACGGACGCCGGCCTGAGCGCGGGCGACGCCGGCTGGATGCTGTCGTTCTCCTCGCTGCTGGGCATCGCGGGCTCCTTCCTCGCCCCGGTGATCGTCGGGCGGCGGCTGCCGGCGGGCGCGCTGGCGGCGCTCGGCGCGGTGCTGTGCGCGGCCGGCTTCGCCGGGATGCTCGCCGCGCCGGCCGGTGGCGCGTACGTGTGGATGACGCTGCTGGGCCTCGGCCAGGGCGCGGCCATCAGCCTGGCCCTGCTGTTCATCGTCCAGCGCGCCCCGGACATCCGGCACACCGCACAGCTGTCCAGCATGGCCCAGTGCTTCGGCTACGTCCTGGCGGCCACCGGGCCCGCGGTGCTGGGCGCCGTGCACGACGTCTCGGGTGGCTGGACGGTGCCGGTGGCCGTGCTGCTGGTGCTGCTGGTTCCGCAGGTGGTGATGGGTCTGGGCGCCGCGCGCCCCCGTCACGTGGCGGGCCGCTGAGCCCGGTGCGTACGCGGCGGAACGGGAGAATCCGTACGGGCGGGCAGCGCGCGGAAGAGCCGCCGCGCCTCCCGCCCGGCCGTACGAGCGGGCCATACTGGTGCCCGTGTCGGTGATCAGCAACCTCCGTAAAGCGGTCCGCCTGCCACAGCAGCGGCGCCGTGGTGTCGACCTCAGCCACCCGGCACGGTCGCCCCTGGGCACCGCCGTCGTCAACTGCGCGGTGTACGAGAACGGCGTGCGCCAGCCCGGCGACCACCCGGCCGAGGTGGCCGTGCGCCGGGTGCGCGAATCCGGCGACGGCTTCGTGTGGATCGGCCTGCACGAGCCGTCGGAGAAGGAGTTCTCCGGCATCGTGGAGCTGTTCGGGCTGCACCCGCTCGCCGTCGAGGACGCGGTCCACGCCCACCAGCGACCCAAGCTGGAGCGGTACGACGACTCGCTGTTCACGGTGTTCAAGACGGTCTGCTACGTCGAGCACGACCGGCTGACCGAGACCAGCGAGGTGGTGGACACCGGCGAGATCATGGTCTTCACCGGCACCGACTTCGTCATCACGGTCCGGCACGGCGGCCACGGCTCGCTCGGCCCGCTGCGCGAGCAGCTGGAGTCGGACCCGGACCAGCTGGCCATCGGCCCTTCGGCGGTCCTGCACGCCATCGCGGACCTGGTGGTGGACGACTACCTGGACGTCACCGCCGCCGTGCAGGACGACATAGACGACGTCGAGAGCGAGGTCTTCGCCGAGAGCGCCCGCCGGGCCCCCACGCCGGACAAGCGCCACGGAACGAAGGGTTCCGGCACCGGAGCGGGCCGGATCTACCAGCTCAAGCGGGAACTGCTGGAGCTCAAGCGCGCGGTGTCCCCGCTCGCCCGCCCCCTCCAGGCGCTCGCCAACCAGCCGATGGCGCTGGTCGATCCGGCCATCACCACGTACTTCCGCGACGTGTCGGACCACCTGGAGCGGGTGACCGAGCAGATCAACGCCTTCGACGAACTGCTCAACTCCATACTCCAGGCGCACCTCGCCCAGGTCACCGTGGCCCAGAACGAGCAGATGCGGCGGATCAGCGCCTGGGTCGCGATCCTGGCCGTACCGACGATGGTGTGCGGCATCTACGGCATGAACTTCGACTACATGCCGGAGAAGCACTGGGTGTTCGGCTACCCGTTGGTCGCGGCCGTCACGCTCACGGTCTGCTTCCTCATCCACCGCGGCTTCAAGCGCAACGGCTGGCTGTAGGGCGCGCCCCGGTCCCGGTCGTCACCTCCCCGCCGGCCGCTCAGGCCAGGTAGCCGTCCGGGCGGACCAGGAAGGTGTCGCCCGGCGCGGCCGCGTAGGCCGTGGCCGCGTGCCCCTCGGCGTCGACGACGTGGCGCCCGCCGCCGGGCCGTTCGCCGGGGCGCAGTACGGCGTAGGCGTGCGCCTCGTCCGGTGCGGGCGCGCCGAAGGACAGCCGGGTGAAGTGCGGGCCGCGGAACAGGTCGAAGAGGCGGACGTGCTTGCCGTCCGCGTCCAGCAGCGGGGCGTCGGGGGCGCGGTCGCCGGTGACGAGGGGGCCGGTGGCGTCCGGGGCCCGGTAGGTGATGTCGAGGCCGAAGCTCTCCGCGCCGCGCTTGTGCGCGTCCGCCCGGCCCTCGGCGTACTTGTCCAGCAGGTCGGTGCTGACGCCGAGCACGCGGGACGCGACCGCCCGCCGCTCCGTCTCGTAGCTGTCGAGCGCGGTCTCGGCGGCCAGCTTCCAGCCCAGGTTGTAGGCGTCCTGCACGCCCGTGTTCAGGCCCTGGCCGCCGGTCGGCGGATGGACGTGCGCGGCGTCGCCGGCCAGGAAGACCCGTCCCACCCGGTACCGCTCGGCGAGCCGTACGTTCGGCCGCCACACCGTCGACCAGCCGTGCCCGGCCAGGCGCAGGCCGGCCGAGAACCGGTCGAGGGCGGCCTGCATCGTCTCCAGTGAGGCGTCGCCCCCGCCGCCCAGGGGCGAGATGAACTGGAACCTGCCGGTGCCGGGCAGCGGGGTCAGCGCGGTGCCGGACACCGGGTTGTCCGCCGCGGCGAACCAGTGCCCGACCGCGGGGTCGAGGCCCGGCACGGACACGTCGCCGACCAGCACCCGGAAGGTCTCGTCGGTGGTGCCGGGGAAGGCCACGCCGATCGCCTTCCGGACGAGGCCGGCGCCGCCGTCGGCACCGACCAGGTAGTCGAACCGGGCCTCCTCGCCGGTGGCGAACCGCGCGGTCACGCCGTCCGCGTCCTGCGCCAGTCCGGTCAGCCCGGTGCCGAGTTCGACGCGTACGCCGAACTCCAGCAGCCGTGCCCGCAGGATCTCCTCCGTCTGCGACTGGCCCAGCACCCACGGGTTCGGGTACGGCACGTCCGGCGCGGGGTCGCGCGGCTCGGTCATCCAGTGCTCGCCCGCGAAGCTGCCGTCGAGGTACACGCGGAGCGGCGCGAGCGGCGCCCCCGCGGCCCGTACGGCGTCCAGCACGCCGAGGTCGTCGAAGACCTCCAGCGTGCGCGGCTGGATGCTGTCGCCGCGCGAGCCGTCGAAGTACGCGGCCGCCTTGTCGACGACCCGCACCGCGACGCCGCGCCTGGCCAGCTCGATGCCCAGCGTCAGCCCGGTCGGCCCGCCGCCCACCACGAGTACCCTCATAATAAATCTCCATTCACTGAATCTGAGTTCATCCTGCGGGCTGCTAGCGTGCGCTGTCAAGGGAGCTGGAGGGCACGTGAAGCGCGCGGAGCAGGCGGTCGAGACCAGGGCGGCACTGATCGAGGCGGCGAAGCGCCTGTTCGCCGACCGCGGCTACCTGAACACGAAGATCACCGACATCACGGCGGAAGCCGGCCGGGCGGCGGGCTCCTTCTACCGCCACTTCGCGAGCAAGGAAGAACTGCTCAAGGCGCTGCTGGCCGAACTGGCCACGGCGAGCGACTCCTTCGCCGCGGCCGAGGGGCACACGTCCGACTTCACCGACCCGGACGCGATCCGCTACCACGTGACCGCCTACTGGCGGGTGCACCGGGAGCACGCGGCGACCATGCTCGCGCTGCGCCAGGCGGCGCTGGTCAACGAGGACTTCGCGCGCACCCTCGAACAGTTCCGCCGCACCCAGCTCGAAGACCTGGCCGACCACTTGGCGCACGTACGGAACCTGCCGGCGTCCGTCGAGACCACTCTGACGCTGATGAGCGCGATGCTGGACGCACCCGCGCAGCTGCTGCCCGAGCTGGCCGAGGACGAGGCCGTCGAGGTGACCACCCGGTTCCTCTACCGCGCCCTGAACGGCAAGGACTACCCGCCGCAGACGTAGCCGTAGCCGTAAAGCCGTATGCCGGACAGTTGTCGTCCTATATGGCACGGCATCATCGGCGGTATGAGTGAAACCTCGGCACGCCTGCTGAATCTGCTCTCCCTCCTCCAGACACCCCGCGAATGGCCCGGCAGCGAACTCGCCGAGCGCCTGCGGGTCACCCCGCGCACCATCCGCCGCGACATCGGACGCCTGCGCGACCTCGGCTATCCGGTGCACGCCACGATGGGCGCCGAGGGCGGCTACCGGCTCGCGGCGGGCACCGCGATGCCGCCACTGCTCCTGGACGACGAGGAAGCCGTGGCCATCGCCGTCGGCCTGCGCTCGGCGGCCGGTCACGCCGTCGACGGAATCGAAGAGGCGTCCGTGCGCGCACTGGCCAAGCTGGAGCAGGTCCTGCCGTCCCGGCTGCGGCGGCGCGTGGGCACGCTCGGCTCGGCCACCGTCCCGATGCCCTTCGGGGACGGGCCGACGGTCTCCCCGGAACACCTGACCGTCCTGGCGGCGGCCGTCGCCAACCAGGAGCGGCTGCGCTTCGCCTATGAAGCGTTCGACGGCACCCGCACCAAACGCCTGGTGGAGCCGCACCGACTGGTCTCGGCGGGGCGCCGCTGGTATCTGGTGGCGTACGACAACGAGCGCGCGGACTGGCGGATCTTCCGGGTGGACCGGCTGAGCGAGCCGTACCCCACGGGGGTACGGACGCCACCGCGCGAGCTGCCCGCGGCGGACGCCGCCGCGTACGTGACGGAGCGGATGCACGGCATGGCCCCCGGGGTCGTCGCGGTGGCCACCGTGCACCTGCCCGCCGCCGAGGTGCGCGCCCGGCTGGGGCACGCGGCGGCCGAGGTGGAACCGCTCGGCGAGGGGGCGTGCCGCCTGCGGACCTCGCCGGACTCCCTGGAGTGGACGGCGTTCCGGCTGGCGATGCTGGGCTGCGAGTTCACCGTGCACGAACCGGCGGAGCTGACGGCGCACCTGCGGCAACTCGGCGGCCGGGTCCTGCGGGCCGCGGAGGACGAGGGTGGGGGCGCCGGTGCCGATGCCGGCGCCGATACCGGTGCCGGTGCCGCACGGGCGGCTGATACCCCCTGGGGGTAGCATTAATACCCCCAGGGGGTATACAGTCCAGGCAGTGGACGCGACGGCATCCCGCCGCCACCCCCGCCTCCCAAGGAGCAGCCATGACCACCACCGTCGACGGACACCGGATCGAGCTGGCGATCGGCGGCATGACCTGCGCCTCCTGCGCCGCCCGTGTCGAGAAGAAGCTCAACCGGATGGACGGCGTCACCGCCACCGTCAACTACGCGACGGAGAAGGCGCAGGTCAGCTACGAGGAGGGCGCCGGCATCGGCGTCGCCGACCTGATCGCCACCGTCGAGAAGACCGGCTACACGGCCGCCGTACCGGAACCCCCGGCCCCCGCCCCACCACCGTCGTCCCCCGACCAAGCCCCCGCGCCGGACCCGGGCGGCGACCCGCTCGCCCAGCTGCGGCAGCGCCTGACCGTCTCCGTGCTCCTCGCCGTACCGGTGATCCTGATGGCGATGGTCCCGGCGCTCCAGTTCACCAACTGGCAGTGGCTGTCGCTGACGTTGGCGGCGCCGGTCGTGGCGTACGGCGCCTGGCCGTTCCACAAGGCCGCCTGGACCAACCTGCGGCACGGCACGGCCACCATGGACACCCTGGTCTCCATGGGCACGCTCGCCGCGCTCGGCTGGTCGCTGTGGGCCCTGTTCTTCGGCCACGCCGGAATGCCCGGCATGACCCACCCGTTCGAGCTGACCATCGCGCGGGGCGACGGCGGCGGCAACATCTACCTGGAGGCCGCGGCCGGCGTCACCGCCTTCATCCTGGCCGGGCGCTACTTCGAGGCCCGCTCCAAGCGCCGGGCCGGCGCCGCCCTGAAGGCGCTGCTGGAACTGGGCGCCAAGGACGTGGCGGTGCTGCGGGACGGGCGCGAGGTGCGTGTCCCGGTGAGCGAACTGGCGGTCGGCGACCGGTTCGTGGTACGCCCCGGAGAGAAGATCGCCACCGACGGCACGGTCGTGGACGGGTCCTCCGCCGTGGACGCCTCCTTGCTCACCGGCGAGTCCGTGCCCGTCGAGGTCTCCCCCGGCGACCGGGTCACCGGCGCCACCGTCAACGCGGGCGGCCGGATCGTCGTCGAGGCGTCCCGGATCGGCGCGGACACCCAGCTGGCCCGCATGGCGCGGCTGGTCGAGGACGCGCAGAACGGCAAGGCCGCCGCCCAGCGCCTGGCCGACCGGATCTCCGCCGTCTTCGTCCCGGTCGTCATCGCGCTGGCCCTGGGCACCCTCGGCTACTGGCTCGCCACCGGCGCGGGCGCGGTCGCCGCGTTCACCGCCGCGGTCGCCGTCCTGATCATCGCCTGCCCTTGCGCGCTGGGCCTGGCCACACCGACCGCCCTCATGGTCGGCACCGGCCGCGGTGCCCAGCTCGGCATCCTGATCAAGGGGCCCGAGGTCCTGGAGTCCACCCGCCGCGTCGACACCGTCGTCCTGGACAAGACCGGCACCGTCACCACCGGCGCGATGGCGCTCACCGCCGTCCACCTCGCCGACGGGGTGACCGAGGCGGACGCGCTGCGCCTGGCCGGCGCGCTGGAACACTCCTCCGAGCACCCCATCGCCCGCGCCGTCGCCGGTGCGGCGGCCGAGCGTACGGGTGACCTGCCGGTCCCCGAGGACTTCCAGAACGTGGCGGGGCGCGGTGTCCAGGGTGTCGTCGAGGGCCACGCCGTCCTCGTCGGCCGTACCTCGCTCCTCGCGGACCGGGCCATCCAGCTGCCCGCCACGCTGGCCGACGCCCAGGCCGCCGCGGAGGAGGCCGGGCACACCGCGGTCGCCGTCGCCTGGGACGGGGAGGCGCGCGCCGTGCTCGTCGTCGCCGACGCGGTCAAGCCCACCAGCGCCGAGGCGGTCCGGCGGCTGCGCGCCCTCGGCCTCACCCCGGTGCTGCTGACCGGCGACAACGCGGCCGTCGCCCGCTCGGTGGCCGCCGAGGTCGGCATCGACGCGGCACACGTGATCGCCGAGGTGCTGCCGGCGGACAAGGTCTCGGTCGTCAAGGCCCTCCAGGCCGAGGGGAAGTCGGTGGCCATGGTCGGCGACGGGGTCAACGACGCGGCCGCGCTCGCCCAGGCCGACCTGGGCCTGGCGATGGGCACCGGCACGGACGCCGCCATCGAGGCGGGTGACCTGACGCTGGTACGGGGCGACCTGCGCGCCGCCGCGGACGCCATCCGCCTCGCCCGCCGCACCCTCGGCACCATCAAGGCCAACCTGTTCTGGGCCTTCGGCTACAACGTCGCCGCGCTGCCGCTGGCCGCCGCCGGGCTGCTCAACCCGATGATCGCGGGCGCCGCGATGGCCTTCTCCTCGGTCTTCGTGGTGGCCAACAGCCTGCGGCTGCGCCGCTTCACGCCGCTCGGCTGAGCGGCGGGAGCACCGGCGGGCGGCCCGGCCCCGGCAGATCCACTGCCGGGGCCGGGCCGTACGCGGGAGGGCGCGCCGGAAGGCCCGCCCGCACGGCGTACGCGGCGAAGGTGGCGTTCCCTCCAGATCTCGCCCCCGAGAATTGGCAGATCACGCAACGTCCACAGGAGCCGCACCCCCAACACTGGTCAGGTACCGCCTCCGCACACGCACAGGGGTTCCCATGACGGGGTCACGCGTCCTGGCTCTCGGCCACTACCAGCCCTCCGAGGTGCTCACCAACGACGACCTCGCGAAGATCGTCGACACCGACGACGCCTGGATCAGCAGCCGCGTCGGCATCCGCACCCGTCACGTCGCGGCACCCGGCGAGAGCGTGGACGCGATGGCCGCCGCGGCGGCGGCCAAGGCGCTCGCCGCCGGCAACCTGGAGGCGCGGGACATCGACCTCGTCCTGGTGGCCACCTGCACGGCCACCGACCGCAGCCCCAACACCGCGGCGCGCGTCGCCGCCCGGCTCGGCCTGCCGGCGCCCGCGGCCATGGACATCAACGTCGTCTGCTCGGGCTTCACCCACGCCCTGGCCACCGCCGACCACGCCATCCGGGCCGGCTCCGCCGTCAACGCGCTGGTCGTCGGCGCCGAGAAGTTCACCGACGTGGTGGACTGGACGGACCGCTCGACCTGCGTGCTCGTCGGGGACGGCGCGGGCGCCGCGGTCGTCTCGGCGTCGCCGGAACCGGGCATCGGCCCGGTGCTGTGGGGCTCGGTGCCGGAGATGGGCGACGCCGTCCGCATCGAGGGGGAACCGGCCCGCTTCTCCCAGCAGGGCCAGGCCGTCTACCGCTGGGCGACCACCCGGCTGCCGGCCATCGCCCGCCAGGTGTGCGAGCGGTCCGGCATCGAGCCGGCGGACCTGGCCGGTGTCGTCCTGCACCAGGCCAACCTGCGGCTGATCGAGCCGCTGGCGGAGCGCATCGGCGCGGTCAACGCGGTCGTCGCGCGCGATGTCGTCGAGTCCGGCAACACCTCGGCCGCCTCGGTGCCGCTGGCCCTGTCCAAGCTGGTGGAGCGCCGCGAGGTGCCGTCCGGCGCCCCGGTGCTGCTCTTCGGCTTCGGCGGCAACCTGTCGTACGCGGGCCAGGTCATCGCGTGTCCGTGAGGCCGGGCGCCGCTGCGTACCGGTGTCCGATTCCTTCAAGACCGGGGGCGGCCCCGCCTTCTACGCTCCCCGTATGAGCGACGCAATCCACCGCACACCCGTGACCACGACGCCGCGCCTCGCGGCGATCGGCGTGGCCGTCTCCGACATGGCGGCCGCACTCGCCTTCTACCGCCGCCTCGGTCTCGCGGTGCCGCCCGAGGCCGACACCGCCCCGCACGCCGAGGCGGCGCTGCCCGGCGGGCTGCGCCTGATGTGGGACTCCTACGACACCCTGCGCGCCATCGACCCCGCATGGACGCCACCGGG
Organism: Streptomyces sp. NPDC017529; assembly: GCF_044329785.1. Taxonomy (NCBI): domain Bacteria; kingdom Bacillati; phylum Actinomycetota; class Actinomycetes; order Kitasatosporales; family Streptomycetaceae; genus Streptomyces; species Streptomyces sp. NPDC017529. The sequence continues at coordinate 465,805 of NZ_JBIRJY010000004.1, read as the reverse complement.
CAGCGGCACCCCTACCGGCCTCGCCTTCGAGTGCGCGGGCCCGGCCGAGGTCGACAAGGTCTACGCGGAACTGGTCGGCGCGGGGTACACCGGCGAGAAGCAGCCGTGGGACGCGCCCTGGGGGCAGCGGTACGCCGTCGTCCGGGACCCGGACGGGCACGGGGTGGACCTGTTCGCGCCGCTGCCGTGAACGGACGGGCGCCGGGCGCCCCGCGGGCGTGCGGCCAGTAGCGCTTCGCTGGCTCTCCTACGGCACCTCGCGCAGGTAGAGCGCCCCGCAGGAGTGGCAGAAGGGTTCGGCCGCCGGCGTACCCCAGGCGTCCGCGGACTGTACCGCCGCTTCCGGTTGCAGTTCACGTCCGCACATGGACAGGGTGCCGTCCAGTCGCACCATGTGCCACATCCGCACCGGGGCGTCCGCCCCGCCCGGCGAGCCGCCGTCCGCGTACTCCGCACGCATCTCGTGCTCCATGACGACGCACCTCCTCGCCCCCACGATGCGCCCGGGAGCGCGCCCCCCGCCACTTGTGAGGCGGCTCCGCTCAGAACACCGACCAGCCGGTCAGCGTCGTGAAGTGGTCCAGGGCCGCCGCCCCGGCGACCGAGTTGCCCCGGCGGTCCAGCCCGGGGCTCCACACACACAGCGTGCAGCGCCCCGGCACCACCGCGACGATGCCGCCCCCGACGCCGCTCTTGGCGGGCAGCCCCACCCGGTAGGCGAACTCCCCGGCCGCGTCGTACGTGCCGCAGGTCAGCATCACCGCGTTGATCCGCTTGGCCTCGCGTGCCTCCAGCAGGCGGCTGCCGTCGGCACGCAGCCCGTGCCGGGCCAGGAAGCCGCCGGCCGTCGCCAGGTCGCGGCAGCTCATCTCGATCGAGCACTGCCAGAAGTAGTGCTCGATGACGCTGGGGACGGGGTTCTCCAGGTTGCCGAAGCTGGCCATGAAGTGGGCGAGCGCGGCGTTGCGGTCGCCGTGCTCGGCCTCGGAGTCGGCGACGGCCTGGTCGAAGGCGAGGTCCGGGTTGCCGCTCTCCTCGCGCAGGAAGTGCAGCATCGTGGTGCTGGCGTCGCCGGTCAGCGTCTGGAGACGGTCGGTGATGACCAGCGCGCCCGCGTTGATGAACGGGTTGCGCGGTACGCCGTTCTCCCACTCCAGTTGCACCAGCGAATTGAAGGGCGTGCCGGACGGTTCGCGGCCGACCCGCTTCCAGATGTCGTCGTTGTCGTTGGCCATGACCAGCGCCAGCGAGAAGGCCTTCGATATGGACTGCACGGAGAACGGGACCTCCCAGTCCCCCGCCCCGTACACCTCGCCGTTGATGTCGGCGATGGCTATGCCGAAACGATCCGCCGACACTTTTTCGAGCGCCGGTATGTAGTCGGCAACCTGCCCATGCCCGACATACGGCCTCGCATAGGCCGCTACCTCCTCAAGAACGGCCTGGTAGTCCATGACGGACACGCTAACCCGGAGCCAGGATCACCCCCAGCGGGGCCCCCGCCAGCGCCTTCACCTCGCGCGCCAGATGCGCTTGGTCCGCGTACCCGGCACGGGCCGCCACGTCCGCGTACGGCAGCCCGCCGCGGGCCAGCTCCAGCGCGCGTACGAGGCGCAGCACCCTGGCCAAGGTCTTGGGCCCGTACCCGAACGCCTCCAGGCAGCGGCGGTGCAGCTGCCGCTCGCCGACCCCGACCGTCCGGGCGACCTCCGCCACGGGCCGGCCGCGGCCGAGCGCCGCGGCGATCACTTCGCGCGCCGGGTCGGGCGGGCCCGCCGCCTCCCGGAAGCGGCGCAGGGCGATCTCCTCCAACACCCGTCCGGGTGATCCGTTCCCGGCCACTGTCCCGGCCAGTCGCTCCACCTGGTCCCGGGGCCACAGCACGTCCAGCGGGACCCGTTGATCGCGCAGGGCGTGCGCCGGGACACCGAAGAAGGCGGGTCCCTGACCAGGGGCGAAGCGCAGCCCGACGACGAGTTCACCCGGCCGCGTGGCGGGCAGGTGCGCCCTGGTGTCCGGCCCGGCCACCACCAGACGGTCCTCCATCCACAGGAGGTCCGTACAGCCGTCGGGCAGCACCCGCCGCGGCGGCGCCGGTACGCCGCCGGGCGCCCGCTTCTCCCAGACCACCGCGCCGGACAGCCGCGCGGCCCGCTCCCGGTACCCGCCCGTGTCCGCGCACATGTCCCCAGACTGGCACGGGAACGCGGGTAGCGTCCCGTCCGTTGATCCGGTACGACGCCGCTACCCCAGCGGTCCGTCCCTCCCCAACCTCACGGAGGCAGCAATGGCAGGCTTTCTGGACCGCGCCAAAGAGCAGGCGCAGAGCGCGCTGAACCAGGGCAAGCAGAAGGTCGACGAGGTCCAGCAGCAGCGGGCGGGCAACGACCTGCTGAAGAAGCTGGGCGCGGCGTACTACGCGGAGCGCCGCGGCAGCGGCACCCCGCAGGCCACCCAAGAAGCGCTCAGCGCACTGGAGGCGCACATCTCCACCCACGGCGACAGCTTCCTGCGCGGCTGACGGCGGACGAGGCGGCGGCCCGGCCGAAAGCTGCCGGTGGCACGGACCGCCCCCGGCTGAAAGCGGTGGATAGCGGCCGAAACCGCTCGCTCAGCGGGTCGTACACGCGCCAAACGGCTGGTCTGGGTCCTGACGTTCCAGTACAAGCGTTTTATGAGGCGGTGCGCGGTCGGCGGCCGCCGCGCACCGAACGGAGTCGGCCATGGCCCCACCCATGTCCGCGAACAGCTTCCTCAAGGCCCTCAGAGACGAGGGGCTGGACATCGTCGAGGTCGGCGAGTGGCGCACGCACAACCGCGCCGGCCACGGCGACTGGGGCCCGGTGCACGGCGTGGTGATCCACCACACCGTCACGTCCGGGACCGAGAGCACGGTACGCCTGTGCTACGACGGCACCTCGGCCCTGCCGGGACCGCTGTGCCACGGCGTCATCACCAAGGACGGCCGGGTCCACCTCGTCGGCTGCGGCCGCGCCAACCACGCGGGCAGCGGCGACCGCGACGTCCTGAAGGCCGTGATCGCCGAGAAGAAACAGCTGCCCCCCACCAACCAGTACAACGCCGACGGCAACGTCCACTTCTACGGCTTCGAGTGCGAGAACCTGGGCAACGGCACGGACCCCTGGCCCGAAGTCCAGCTGGAGGCCATCGAGAAGGCCTCGGCGGCGCTGTGCCGCTTCCATGGCTGGAACGAGTACTCGGTCATCGGCCACCTGGAATGGCGGGCGGACAAGATAGACCCCAAGGGCTTCACCATGGAGGACATGCGCGCCCGTATCGGCGCCCGGCTCAAGTAGCCCACCGCCCGAGCGCGACAATGGTCGCGTGACCAGCCCCGTCCCCGACCTCGCCGCACTGCGGCCGCGCCTGCCGTCACCCCTCCAGCACATCGAGGACGAACGGTTCGCGCGCCGCGGTGTGCGGCTGCTCCTCAAACGGGACGACCTGATACATCCCGAGCTGCCCGGCAACAAGTGGCGCAAGCTGGAGCACAACCTGCGGGCGGCCGCCGAGGCCGGCGAGCGCACACTCCTGACGTTCGGCGGCGCCTACTCCAACCACCTGCGGGCCACCGCGGCGGCCGGCCGCCTCCTGGGGTTCGCGACGGTGGGCGTCATACGCGGCGCGGAGCTGGCGGACAAGCCGCTCAACCCGTCCCTGGCGCGCTGCGCCGCCGACGGCATGCGCCTGCACTTCGTCGACCGGGCCGCCTACCGCCGCAAGGACGAACCGGAGGCCCGCGCGGCCCTCCGGGAGCGCTTCGGCCCGCACTACGCCATCCCGGAAGGGGGCAGCAACGCCCTCGCCGTCCAGGGGTGCACGGCCCTGGGCCGGGAACTGCGCGGCGTCACCGACGTGGCCGCCGTCGCCTGCGGGACCGGCGGCACCCTGGCCGGCCTCGCCGCGGGCCTGGCACCCGGCCAGCGGGCCCTGGGCATCCCCGTCCTCAAGGGCGGCACCCCGCACTTCCTCACGGCGGACACCGAGCGCCTCCAGCACGCGGCCTTCGGCGCCCGGCGCGGCACCTGGGACCTGGACGACCGCTTCCACTGCGGCGGCTACGCCCGCCGCACCCCCGAACTGGAGACCTTCGCCGCCGGCTTCGAGGCCCGCCACGGCCTCCCCCTGGAGCGCCTCTACGTGGCCAAGCTCCTGCTCGCCCTGACCACCCTGACGGAAGAGGGCGCCTTCACCCCTGGCACCACCGTCACCGCAGTGATCACGGGCGCCCCCTCCGACTGAGCCCCGGTTCTCTCAGGGCCTAGGGAGTGTCCGCCCCTTCCCGGTACGCCGCCGCCTCCTCCAAGTCCAGCCGCTTCAGCAGCACCCGCAGCATCTCGTCGTCGATCCGCCGCGCGTCCCGCAGCCCGACGAACACCTTCCGCTCCGCGTCGATCATCTCCCGGGCCAGCCGCCGGTAGGTGTCGTCCGCCGACTCCCCCGTCACCTCGTGGACCGTCCCCAGCCGCTCCCACACCGCGTTGCGGCGCCGTTCCATGACCGTGCGCAACCGGTCGGCCAGCGGCCCCGGCAGCGCGTTGTGCTCCTCCGCCAGCAACTCGTCCAGGCGCCGCTCCGCGGCCCGTGACGCCTCGTTCTGCGCCTGCGCCTCGGCGAGCGTCTCGGCCCGTACGTCCCGCGCGGGCAGCCGCAACGCGCGGATCAGGGGCGGCAGCGTCAGCCCCTGGACGACTAGCGTGCCGATGACCGTCGTGAACGTCAGGAAGAGCACCAGGTTGCGCGCCGGGAACGCGTCGCCGTCCCGCACCGCCACCGGGACCGAGAAGGCGATCGCCAGCGACACCACGCCGCGCATCCCGGCCCAGCCGACGATGACCGGCGCCTTCCAGTTCGTACCGGGCTCCCGCTCCCGGACGCGGGCCGACAGCCGCGGCACGAACGTCGCGGGGAACACCCACACGAAGCGCGCGATCACCGCCACCACGAAGACCACCACCGCGTACCAGGCGGCCTGCTCCCCGCTGAACTCCCCCAGCCCGCGCAGCACCACCGGCAGCTGCAGCCCGATCAGCGCGAAGACCGTGGACTCCAGCACGAAGGAGACCATCTTCCACACGGCCTCCTCCTGGAGCCGCGTCTCGAAGTCCACCTGCCAGGACCGGTGCCCGAGGTAGAGCCCGACCACGACGACGGCCAGCACGCCGGACGCCCCGAACTGCTCGGCGACCTGGTAGGCCACGAACGGGATGAGCAGCGACAGGGTGTTCTCCAGCAGCGGCGCGTCCCGCAGCCGGCAGCGCAGCCAGTGCAGCGGGATCATCAGCACCACGCCGACGCCGATCCCGCCCAGCGCCGCGACGGCGAACTCCCGGATGCCGTCGGTCCAGGTCGCGCCCACACCGGCGGCCGCGGCCAGCGCGACCTTGTAGGCGGTGATCGCGGTGGCGTCGTTGACCAGCGACTCGCCCTGGAGGATGGTCGTGATGCGGTTCGGCAGGCCCAGCTTGCGCGCGATGGCGGTGGCGGCCACCGCGTCCGGCGGCGCGATCACCGCGCCCAGGACGAGCGCCGCCGCCAGCGGCAGGTCCGGGATCACCAGGTACGCGGCGTACCCGACGACGACCGTCGCGAACAGCACGTAGCCGACCGACAGCAGCGCCACCGGCCGCAGATTGGCCCGCAGGTCCAGGTACGAGCTCTCCAGCGCCGCGGTGTGCAGCAGCGGGGGCAGCAGCAGCGGCAGCACGATGTGCGGATCGAGCGTGTAATCGGGTACGCCGGGGATGTACGCGGCCGCCAGCCCGGCGGCGACGAGCAGCAGCGGCCCCGGCACGGGCGTGCGCCGGGCGGCCCCGGCGACCGCCGCGCTCCCCGCGACCAGCAGCAGAAGTGGCATCACGTCCATCGGTTTCGTCCCGTCCCGTTCCGCCGTGGCCGCACCGCGCCGCCCCGGTCTCCACGGTCGCGTCCGCCGCGACCGTCAACGCGCTCTAACCTGGCAATCATGAGCGAGTGCACGCACGTTCCCGAACTGCCGCGCCCCGAGCCGGCCCCGCTGAGCGAGACCTGCCGGGAGTGCCTGGCCGCCGGCAGCCACCCCGTCCAGCTGCGGCTGTGCCTGGTGTGCGGGCACGTCGGCTGCTGCGACTCCTCGCCGTACCGGCACGCGACGGGACATTTCGCGGCGACCGGCCACCCCGTCATGCGCTCCTTCGAACCCGGCGAGAGCTGGCGCTGGTGCTTCGCGGACCAGGCCCTGGTCTGACACCACCCCGCCCGGAGCCGGGTTTTCCGGTCCCCGGCGCCTGTTGTCAGTGGCGCCCGCTAGCCTTCAGGCATGATCCGTACCGCGACGGTCGACGACGTACCCGTCCTCCGCACGATGATCCGTGAGCTGGCCACGTACGAGCGGGTCCCGGAGGCCGCCAAGGCGACCGAGGCACAGCTTCGCGAGGCGCTCTTCGGTGCGCACCCGGCCGTGTTCGCGCTCATAGCCGAGGGTGTCGAAGGCCCCGTCGGCTTCGCTCTGTGGTTCCGCAACTTCTCCACGTGGACGGGCACGCACGGTGTCTATCTGGAGGATCTCTACGTCCGCCCCGAGGCGCGCGGCGGCGGCCACGGCAAGGCGCTCCTGGCGGCCCTCGCGGAGATCTGCGTCGAGCGCGGCTACGAGCGTTTCGAGTGGTCAGTCCTGGATTGGAACGAACCGTCCATCGGTTTTTACCGGTCGATCGGCGCGGAACCCATGGACGAATGGACCGTCTTCCGGCTCACTGGAGATGCGCTGCACAACCTCGCGAGCGCTCGGAGCGTCAACGCAGCGTAATCAGTTTCGATTTGGCGGTGCAGACCCCTAGCCACTGTCCGTACCCGTAGGCTTACAATGAGTGACAGTCGTACGACTACGGGGCGTTGTGAGTCCGACCGTCGTGCCGGGAGGCGACCCTGCCCCTCCCGGGCGACACCGCCCCGCAGATCGCGATAGCGTCGCAGGCGAACCATGTGCCGCGCCGGATCGTTCTCCTCTTGTCACGAGAGGAGCCGCGACCGGCGCGAATATCAGCTCAACCAGCTTGTGTCACCTTGGAGGTGAGGGTGTCCCAGATCGCAGGCGAGCCCGGGACCCAGGACTTCGTGGAAGTCCGGCTGCCCGCTGCGGGTGCCTACCTGTCGGTGCTGCGTACGGCCACGGCCGGCCTCGCAGCCCGCTTGGACTTCACCCTCGACGAGATCGAGGACTTGCGCATCGCCGTGGACGAGGCGTGCGCGATCCTTCTGCAACAGGCCGTGCCGGGCAGCGTGCTGAGCTGCGTCTTCCACCTGGTGGACGACGCGCTGCAGGTGACCGTCACGGCCCCGACGACCGACGGCCGCGCCCCCGAGCGCGACACCTTCGCCTGGACGGTGCTCTCCGCGCTGGCCGGCAAGGTCGACTCCACCGTCGCGGACGACCGTACAGTCACGATCAGCCTGTACAAGGAGCGCGGCACCGGTCCCGGACCGTCATGACCGAACAGGGGGCCCCGTGAAGGATCTTGAACGCGGCACGCGGATGGCGCCCGGCGTGGCCATCCCCGAGCAGCATGCCCGGCCGCAACCGGTGGGCGCGGATGACCACGGCGGCCGGTTGGACGCGGCGGAGCAGGCAGAGCGGGCGGACCACATGGACCAGAGCGAGCACAGGCACGAAGAGCGCGATCCGCACACCCCGCACCACCCTCATGACCCCCATGACCGGAGCGGCGCGCGGGCGATGTTCTACGAGCTGCGCAAGCTCCCCGACGGCTCGACGGAGCGCGCCGAGCTGCGCAACACGCTCGTGCGCATGCACCTGCCGCTCGTCGAGCACCTGGCCCGGCGCTTCCGCAACCGCGGCGAGCCGCTGGACGACCTGACCCAGGTCGCCACCATCGGCCTGATCAAGTCCGTGGACCGCTTCGACCCGGACCGCGGCGTGGAGTTCTCCACGTACGCCACGCCCACCGTCGTCGGCGAGATCAAGCGGCACTTCCGCGACAAGGGCTGGGCGGTCCGCGTGCCCCGCCGCCTCCAGGAGCTGCGGCTGTCGCTGACCACGGCGACCGCCGAGCTCTCCCAGCGCCACGGCCGCGCCCCCACGGTCCACGAGCTGGCCGAGCATCTGTCGATCTCCGAGGAAGAGGTCCTGGAGGGCCTCGAATCGGCGAACGCCTACAGCACGCTCTCCCTCGACGTCCCGGACACCGACGACGAGTCACCGGCCGTCGCCGACACCCTGGGCGCCGAGGACGAGGCGCTGGAGGGCGTGGAGTACCGCGAGTCCCTCAAGCCGCTGCTGGAGGACCTGCCGCCGCGCGAGAAGAAGATCCTGCTGCTGCGCTTCTTCGGCAACATGACCCAGTCGCAGATCGCCCAGGAGGTCGGCATCTCCCAGATGCACGTCTCCCGCCTGCTGGCCCGCACCCTGGCCCAGCTCCGCGAGAAGCTCCTGGTGGAGGAGTAGCCCCGCCGCGCCTGGATGCGGGCGGCCCGCCGTCGGCGCCGGACGACCGGCGGCGTACGCGGCCGCCCGGACCCGGCTCATCCCCGCGTCGGCCGGCCGTGGCGGTTCGGGACCCCTACCGCCCGGCCCGTACCGCACCCGGCCGCACCGCCCGGTTCACGCACCGCTCCGGGCTCGCGCCCCGTCGCCCCGAGCGGACGGACCACCACCCCGCAACGCGTACGACGCGTACCTCTTTCGGGCGTACCTCTTCCGGTGCGTCCTCAGTCCCGCGGCGCGATGCCCAGCGCTTCGGTGGCCGTCGGGTTCACCAGCAGGGCGAGCACCACGAGCGCGACCACCGCCAGCCCGATGCCGCCCGCGATCAGTGCGCCGCCGCCGTTGACCAGCGTCCAGGCCACCGGCAGCGCGACGATCTGTGTGATCAGCGAGGGCCCGCGGCTCCAGCGGCGGCGCAGCCACAGTCCGCGCGCCGCGATCAGCGGCAGCACCGCCAGCGCGAGCACCGTCAGACCGCCCGTCTCCGCCTGCCGGGGGCTGTCGGGCGAGCCGGTCAGGCCCACGACCAGCATGGAGATGCCGAGGGCGGCCAGCGCGACCCCTTCGAGAGCGGTGAGCACCGCGGCGACACCCAGCCGGACAGGACGCGGCCCTTCCGGCGCGGGCGCGGCCGACCCGGCCGCCTGCCCCGGCTTGGCGCTCTTGGCGGACGGGCCGCCCTTCGCCGGTTCGCGGCGGGCGCCGGTCTTCGCGCCACCGGCCCGTACGCGCCGTCCGTCCGCTTTGTCCGCCTGCGTCGCCTCGGCCGGCCGGGACTGCTGGGCCGCCTTGGCCGCGGGCCGCTTCTGCTTACTGCTCACCCCAGCAGGGTAGCCCCGGGCACCCTTCCGCTCGGTGGGCAGGGAGTGAGTCGGGTACCGGCAGGTAGGTACCCTGCTCCACATGCGCGCACTTCTCGTGGTCAATCCCGCAGCTACCACCACCAGTGCGCGCACGCGTGACGTCCTCGCCCACGCGCTGGCCAGCGATCTGAAACTGGAGGTCGCCGAGACCCGGTACCGCGGACACGCCCGCGACCTGGCCCGGCAGGCGGCCGAGGGCGGCCAGGTCGAGCTGGTCGTCGCGCTCGGCGGCGACGGCACGGTGAACGAGGTCGTCAACGGTCTGCTGACGCACGGCCCCGATCCGGACGCGCTCCCGCGCCTCGCCGTCGTCCCCGGCGGCTCCACCAACGTCTTCGCCCGCGCCCTCGGCCTGCCGAACGACGTGGTCGAGGCGACGGGTGCCCTTCTGGACGCGCTGCGTGACGACAGCGAGCGCACGGTCGGCCTGGGCCTGGCCGCCGGCACCCCGGGCACCGAGGACGAGGGCGTGCCGGCCCGCTGGTTCACGTTCTGCGCGGGCTTCGGCTTCGACGCCGGCGTGGTCGGGCGGGTCGAGCAGCAGCGGGAGCGCGGCAAGCGGTCGACACACGCGCTGTACATGCGGCAGGTGCTGCGCCAGTACGTCGGCGAGTCGAACCGGCGGCACGGCACGATCACGCTGGAGCGCCCGGGCGAGGACCCCGTGGAGCACCTGGTGATGTCGATAATCTGCAACACCGCTCCCTGGACCTACCTGGGCAACCGGCCGGTCTACCCGGCGCCCGCGGCGTCCTTCGACGCGGCGCTGGACGTGTTCGCCCTGTCCAAGTTGTCCGCCTCTGCGGTGACCCGCTACGCGACCCAGCTGCTGGCGTCAACACCGGAGCGCGGACCCCGGGGCAAGCACGTGGTCTCACTCCATGACTTGACGGACTTCACCTTGCATTCGCAGGCCCCACTGCCCTTTCAGATGGACGGTGACCACCTGGGACTCCGTACGAGCGTGACGTTCACAGGCGTTCGCCGTGCACTGCGTGTGATTGTGTGAGCAGTAGGGCCTAAAGTCCTTTCACTCGAACGTTTAGGCTGACTTCCACCCCCTAGAAGTACGGCTGTGACCTAGGCGACACCAAGGAATCAAAAAAAAGTTTCCGGAAGGGGTTGTATCCGCCGCCGAGGTTTGCGAGTCTCTTCATGGCGATCGGGACGGCCGTTTCTACCGGCCCCCTTGAGAGCCCGAATCCTCCTCCTCATTCTTCAGGACCGCACCAGTTCTCCGACTGGGGTTCGGCCCTTCCCTTGTGGAGGGATTCGTGAAAGCGTTCACATTCACAAGCAACGATCCCGTCACACGAGGAGATGGAGCAGCCATGGACTGGCGTCACCGCGCCGTTTGCCGCGAGGAAGACCCCGAGCTCTTCTTCCCCATCGGCAACACCGGTCCTGCGCTGCTGCAGATCGAGGAAGCCAAGGCCGTCTGCCGCCGCTGCCCCGTCATGGAGCAGTGCCTGCAGTGGGCGCTGGAGTCCGGCCAGGACTCCGGCGTCTGGGGTGGTCTCAGCGAAGACGAGCGCCGCGCCATGAAGCGCCGCGCAGCTCGCAACCGGGCGCGCAACGCCAGCGCCTGACCGCCAGACGCCCCCGTGGCCCCCGAGCCGCAGCGCGCAGTACCCCCACCGCTCCCCCGGCGCCCTTGAGCGCTCGGGAGAAGCCCCCACGCAACGTGAGCTTTGAGCCCCGGACCAGATGGGTCCGGGGCTTACTGCTGTGCGGGCGCGTTCCGGGTGCGGGCGTGTCCCGGGTGCGGGTGCCGGCCGTCGCTCCGGTCAGGTCCGGACCTTTGCGCCCACACGCCCGGCGGACAACGGCGGCCCACCGTTGTCCATTTACTGCCGCCGCCGTCACTCTTCCGTGACTTCGGTCTGCGGTACGTGAATCCCGGCGACCCGAGTGCCGCGCGCCTCACCGCGTTACGGACACCGAGTGCACACCGGCGTATTCACGAATTGGCCACGAGAACCGCTCACTTGATGAAAGACCGCATCATCGGTGCTTCCCTCAGTGCTTCTCCGCTCGTACGGGAATATCGAGGATCACCTGAGTGCCCCGCTCGGCCCCGGGCAGCATGTCGAACTTCCCGCCCAACTCGCCTTCCACCAGCGTGCGCACGATCTGCAGGCCGAGATTCCCCGCCCGGTGCGGATCGAACCCTTCCGGCAGGCCACGGCCGTTGTCCTGGACGGTGACCAGCAGGCGGGGCTCCGTACGGCTGCCACCGCGTACCGCGCCGACCTCGACGGTGCCCTGATCCCCTGGAACGAAGGCGTGTTCGAGGGCGTTCTGAAGGATCTCCGTGAGGACCATGGAGAGCGGCGTGGCGACCTCGGCGTCGAGTATTCCGAAGCGGCCGGTACGGCGCGTGGCCACCGCGCCCGGAGCGATCTCCGCGACCATCGCCAGCACCCGGTCGGCGATCTCGTCGAACTCGACGCGCTCGTCGAGGTTCTGGGACAGCGTCTCGTGGACGATCGCGATCGAACCGACCCTGCGTACGGCCTCGTTGAGCGCCTCGCGCCCCTGTTCGGAGTCCATCCGGCGGGACTGGAGGCGCAGCAGGGCGGCCACGGTCTGCAAGTTGTTCTTCACCCGGTGGTGGATCTCCCGGATGGTGGCGTCCTTGGTGATCAGTTCCCGTTCCCGGCGCCGGAGTTCGGTGACGTCGCGCAGCAGGACCAGCGAACCGATGTGCGTGCCCTTGGGCTTGAGCGGGATGGCGCGCAGCTGGATCACCCCGTCCTCGCCCTCGACCTCGAACTCCCGCGGCGCCCAGCCGCTGGCCAGCTTGACCAGCGCCTCGTCGACCGGGCCGCGCGCGGGCGCCAGTTCGGCGGTGGCCTGGCCGAGGTGGTGGCCCACCAGGTCGGCGGCGAGGCCCAGGCGGTGGTAGGCCGAGAGGGCGTTCGGGCTGGCGTACTGGACGACGCCGTCCGCGTCGAGCCGGATCAGGCCGTCGCCGGCGCGCGGCGAGGCGTCCATGTCGACCTGCTGGCCGGGGAAGGGAAAGGATCCTGCGGCGATCATCTGGGCGAGGTCGGAGGCGCTCTGGAGGTACGTGAGCTCCAGCCGGCTCGGCGTCCGTACCGTCAGCAGGTTCGTGTTGCGGGCGATCACGCCCAGCACCCGGCCCTCGCGGCGCACCGGGATCGACTCGACGCGTACCGGCACCTCCTCGCGCCACTCGGGGTCGCCCTCCCGTACGATCCGTCCCTCGTCCAGGGCGGAGTCGAGCATGGGTCGGCGGCCGCGCGGGACGAGGTGGCCGACCATGTCGTCCTGGTAGGAGGTCGGTCCGGTGTTGGGCCGCATCTGGGCGACGGACACATAGCGGGTGCCGTCCAGGGTGGGGACCCACAGGACGAGGTCGGCGAAGGAGAGGTCGGAGAGCAGCTGCCACTCCGAGACCAGCAGGTGCAGCCACTCCAGGTCGGAGTCGCTGAGGGCGGTGTGCTGGCGTACGAGATCGTTCATGGAGGGCACGCATGGGAGCCTACCGGCGTACGGTGGGGTTGTTGCCTTTGCAAGGGCATGGACAGATCAGAATGGTCTAGTCCACAATGAGTTGGTACCGCACTCCGATGGGACGACCCCCGGGCCCCCGGCGGTGGCGGAACCAGACTTCAGAACTGCAGATACCTCCGCTCTCCCCGCACAGGAGAGCGGATAGAGGCCCAGGCGCTCTCTGCCCTGACTGCGCGGCGGCCTCAGGTCGACCGGTCTTTGGGCGGGCGTGCGTTCCTGCCGCACGTGGGGCGCGTCCCGCCGCCGGGCCGGCCGATGAAGCTCCGGGCTGCGGTGCCGGACAGGTTGAGGGTCCTGTCCCGGCGCCGCGGCCCGCGGGTGTTTCCGGGGCGGTTACGCCCGCCCCGCACCTCAGCCCCCATCGGAGGCCCCGGCCTTCTCCCCCTTCGCCTCCCCGCCTTCGCCGCGGCCGGGCGGCCAAGCGGCCATCGCCAGCTCGGCCACCCGCTCCAGCGTCGTACGGTCCGCGCCGTCCCGCGCCTGCTGGGACATGCCCTGGAGCACGGTCACGCTGTAGCTCGCGAGCGCGTGCGCGTCGGTGCCGTCGGGCAGCTCGCCGGCCGCGATGTCGCCGTGGATCCGCTCCTCGATCAGCTCCGTGTTCCGGCGGCGGCGCTCCTGAAGGCTGCGCATGACGTCCTCGGACTGCGCCGTGCAGTTGGTGGCGGCCGTGATGACCATGCAGCCGCGCGGATAGCCCGGCAGGGTGTGGAAGGCCGCCGCCTCATGCAGCAGCCGGGCCACGGCCCGGCGCGCGGTCGGCTCCTCGGCGAGGGCGCGGCCGGAGAAGGCGCCGAAGTCCCGGACGTACGCCTCGACCGTCTCCTCGAAGAGCGTGCGCTTGTCACCGAACGCCGCGTACAGGCTCGGCGCCTTGATCCCCATGGTCTCGGTGAGGTCGGCGATGGAGACCGCTTCGTAGCCGTGTTCCCAGAAGGCCCGCATCGCCTGCTCCAGGGCCGTCTCCCGGTCGAAGGACCGGGGTCGTCCACGCTGTTTCGTCGCCATTCCTCAATTCTATAGCGCTCGCTACGGAAAGCCTGCTACATTCTTTCTGTAGCAACCGATACAGAAAGGGGGGCACGGTCATGGGCGTGCTCACGGGCAGGACGGCGCTGGTCACGGGCGGCAGCAGGGGGATCGGCCGGGCGATCGCGGAGCGGCTGGGGCGGGACGGCGCGCGGGTCGCGGTGCACTACGGCCGCGACGAGGCCGCCGCGAAGGAGACGGTGGCGGCGATCGAGGAGGCGGGCGGCCAGGCGTTCGCCGTGCGGGCCGAGCTGGGGGTGCCGGGGGATGCTCAGACCCTGTGGTCCGCGTTCGACGCGCAGGCCGACGGCCTGGACATCCTGGTGAACAACGCCGGCACGAACACCCCGATCGCACCGCTGTCGGACATGACCGAGGAAGGATTCGACCGCATCTTCGCGATCAACACGAAGGCGCCCTTCTTCCTCACCCGGCTCGGCCTGGAGCGCCTGCGCGACGGCGGCCGCATCGTCAACATCTCGACGGGCCTCACGCGCGGCCACGCCATGCCCGAGCTGATCGCCTACTCGATGTCCAAGGGCGCGATCGACGTCTTCACCTCGACGCTCGCCAAGGACCTGGGCCCCCGCGGCATCACGGTCAACGCGGTCGCCCCCGGCGTCACCGACACGGACATGAACGCGGGCTGGCTGCGCTCCGACGACAAGGCGTGGCAGGCGTCGGCGGACATAACCGCCCTGGGCCGTGTCGGCGAGTCGCGCGACATCGGCGACATCGTCGCCTTCCTCGCCTCCGACGACAGCCGCTGGATCACCGGCCAGTGGATCGACGCGACCGGAGGCGCCCTGCTCTGAGCCCCGGCGGACGGGCTTGCCAACCGGCCTGCCGCCCGGCCCGTCGCTCGGCCCGCCGCTCGGTCTGCCCGGCCCCCCTCAACGGGTTTCCGTGACCTTGGCCAGGGAACGAGGGGCGTCCGGGTCCTGGCCCCGGGCGAGCGTGACCTCGTAGGCCAACCTCTGCAGCGGCAGGATCTCCAGGACGGGCTGGAGCTCCTCGGGTACGCCGTCGGTCGGCAGCGCGAAGCCGGCCACGGCGCGGGCGGCCTCGGCGCGGCTGCCGACGACCACCAGGTCGGCGCCGCGGTCGCGCAGCCGCTCCAGTACGGGCCGCAGCGCCTCGCCGCCCCTGCCCTCGGTGACGATCGCGATGACCGGGGAGATGTTGTCGACCATGGCGAGCGGGCCGTGCAGGAGGTCGGCGCCGGAGTAGGAGAGGGCCGGGATGTAGCTGGTCTCCATCAGCTTGAGGGCGGCTTCCTTGGCCGTCGGATAGCCGTAACCACGGGAGGTGAGCACCATGCGCTCCGCGAACCGGTAGCGGGCGGCGAGGGCCTTGACCTCGTCGTGGCGGGCGAGGACGGATGCGGCGAGGTCGGGCAGCCGCTGCACGGCCGGGCCCGCCGCGGCGCCGGCTCCTCGTCCGGCGGCTCCGCGTGGGGCGGCCGGGCCGGGGTGGTTCCGGCTGTCGCGCAGGCCCTCGACGAGGAGGTACAGGGCGAGGAGTTCGGCGGTGTAGGTCTTCGTGGCGGGCAGGGCGCGCTCCGGGCCGGCCAGTACGTCGATGTGGAACTCGCCGGCCTCGGCGAGCGCCGAAGCGGCGTTGTTGGTCACCGCGAGGGTGATCGCACCGGCCTCGCGGGCGGCCCTGGTGGACGCGACGAGGTCGGGCGACCCGCCGGACTGGCTGACCGCGACGACCAGGCAGTCCCGGAGGTCGGGCCGTGCGCCGTAGGCGGTGGTCGTGGACATGGAGGTGAGACCGCAGGGTTTGCCGAGCCGCACTTCGAACAGGTACTTGGCGTAGAGGGCCGCGTTGTCCGACGTGCCGCGCGCGGTGAGCAGGACGAATCGCGGCTCGCGGGCGGCGATCCGCTCGGCGACCGTACGGATGTCCGCCTCGCCCTCGGCGAGGATGCGGCGCAGCACGGCCGGCTGCTCGGCCATCTCGGCGGCCATGAAGCGCCCCGGCCGCCCGCCGGGCCCGCCACCCAGGGGGCGGCTTTCCGAGCGGTCCTCCGTGCGGTTCTCCGAGCCGGGCATTGCGACCGCCTTCCGACGACTGTCCGTGCCTGCGCGCCTGGGGCTCCGGCCGGGTGCCGGGTTGCCGGTACACCGGTCGCGGGTCGGGTACCCGCGTAGGGCGGACGTGCGGGGACGGGGCTCGCGTTCCCTGTCTGTTAACGCCGGAGTTGCCGGATGTCACCGGGTCCGGAGGGGCGGGCTCTGGTAGATTGGTCTATACCACATGGTCCTTTTCTCCAGATCGGCAGGCAAAGCGTGGAAGTTGTCATCGTCCCGGACGCCAAGGCAGGCGGCGAGCTGATCGCGGAGGCCATGGCCGCCCTGGTGCGCCGCAAGCCCGAGGCGCTGTTGGGTGTGGCCACTGGATCGACTCCGCTGCCCGTCTACGAAGCGCTGGCGGGCAAGGTCCGCGGCGGCGACGTGGATGTCTCGCGTGCCCGCGTCTGCCAGCTCGACGAGTACGTCGGGCTGCCCGCCGGGCACCCGGAGTCGTACCGTTCCGTGGTGCTGCGCGAGGTCGTCGAGCCGCTGGGGCTGGGCGAGCAGGCGTTCATGGGGCCCGACGGCACCGCCGAGGACGTGCAGGCGGCCTGTGAGGCGTACGACCGGGCGCTGAGCGGGGCCGGCGGGGTGGACCTGCAGCTGCTGGGTATCGGCACCGACGGGCACATCGGCTTCAACGAGCCGTGTTCCTCGCTCGCCTCCCGGACCCGGATCAAAACGCTGACGCAGCAGACCCGGGAGGACAACGCCCGGTTCTTCGACAGCCTGGACGAGGTGCCCCACCACGTCATCACCCAGGGCATCGGCACCATCCTGGAGGCCCGCCACCTGGTGCTGCTCGCCACCGGCGAGGGCAAGGCGGACGCCGTCGCGCAGTCCGTCGAGGGCCCGGTCTCGGCACTCGTACCCGCCTCCGCGCTCCAGCTGCACCCGCACGCGACGGTCGTCGTGGACGAGGCCGCGGCGTCCAAGCTCAAGCTGGCCGACTACTTCCGCGCCACCTATGCCGCCAAGCCGGAGTGGCAGGGGCTGTAAGCGAGCGGACCGCTGTTCGCACACGACTCGGCCGGGGCGCCCCCGTGAAGGCGCCCCGGCCGAGTCGTGTCATCCCACCGGACGTGTGTCCCCCGCCGGGCCGGCGGCTCCCCTTCCGCGGCCCGGCAGGGGATCACCCACCCGCGATGACCTCCGCGGCGGCGCGGCCGCAGACGCGGGCCGCGCCGTGGGTGGCGATGTGCAGGGCCCCGCGCGGAGCGGCCTGCGGGACTCCCATCTCGACGACCACCGTGTCCGGGCGGGCGTCGAGCAGCGCGTCCAGGGCGCCGCTCATCCAGGCGTGCCGGTGGGCGTCGCGTACGACGGCGACGATCCGCCGCTCCCCCGCCGCCCGCAGCACCTCTGCGATCTGGGCGCGCGTCCCGGCCGCGCCGCTGTTCCCGTACGTCCCCGTCTCCGTCCCAGGCACCAGCCGGGCCAGTTCGGCGGCGACGCCCCAGGGGGTCTCGTCGCCGACGGCGATGTTGGCGACGGGTGTGAAGGCCGCGACGTACGCGGGCGCGGTGAGCGGCTCGTACGGGCCGTTGCGGGTGACGCGCAGTGCGCGGCGGGCCGCGACGAGGCCGGCCTCGGGTGCGGGCGCGACCCCTCGCTCCCCAGGGAGGGCCCCCGGTGTCGCGCCCGCACTCCGGGTCCACCGCGCCAGGGCGCGGACCCGGGCCGCGGCGTCGGCGAGCCGCTTCTCCGACAGCTCTCCGTCGCGTACCGCCCTGACCAGGGCGTCCCGCAGCCGCAGCACGGTGTCTTCGTCGGCCAGTCCCCCGCCGACGCAGATGGCGTCGGCGCCGGCGGCGATGGCCAGGACGCTGCCCCGCTCGATGCCGTACACCGCGGAGATGGCCTGCATCTCCATGCCGTCGGTGACGATCAGCCCGTCGAAGCCGAGGCCGCCTTCGGAGGCGGGGGCGCGCAGCAGGCCGGTGAGCACGTTGCGGCTCAGGGTGGCGGGCAGCGTGCCGTCCAGGGCCGGGAGCAGGATGTGCGCGCTCATCACGGCCTTGGTGCCGGCGGCGATGGCGGCGCGGAAGGGCACCAGCTCGCGCTCCTGGAGGGTGCGCAGTCCGGCGGCGATGCGCGGCAGGTCGTGGTGGGAGTCGACGGCGGTGTCGCCGTGGCCGGGGAAGTGCTTGGCGCAGGCGGCGACGCCGGCGGACTGGAGCCCTTCGACGTATGCGGCGGTGTGCCGGGCGACCAGGAGGGGGTCGGCGCCGAAGGACCGGACGCCGATGACCGGGTTGGCGGGGTTGGAGTTGACGTCGGCGGACGGCGCCCAGTTGAGGTTGACGCCGCACTCGGCCAGGCGGCGGCCGAGTTCGCGGGCCACGTCGCGGGTGAGCTGTGTGTCGTCGACCGCGCCGAGGGCGAGGTTGCCGGGGAAGGAGGAGCCGCCGCGCACTTCGAGGCGGGTGACGTCGCCGCCCTCCTCGTCGATGGCGACCAGGATGTCCTCGCGCTCGGCCCGCAGCTGGGCGGTGAGCGCGGCGAGCTGGTCGGGCGAGGCGATGTTGCGGCCGAACAGGCCGACGGAGGCGAGGCCCTCGCCGAGCCGGCGCAGCAGCCAGTCGGGCGCTTCGGTGCCGGTGAAGCCGGGCTGGAGGACGGTGAGCGCGTCGCGGGTGAGGGTGCCGGCCGAGTTGAGGAGTGTCGTCATGGCGCGCGTCATCCCTTCACTGCGCCGGCGGTCAGTCCGCCGACCGCCTTGCGTTGCAGGAACAGGAACAGGACCAGGATCGGCAGGGCGAAGATCGAGGCGGCGGCCATCGTGGCGCCCCAGTCGTCGCCGAACTGGCTCTGGAACTGCGAGAGCCACAGCGGCAGCGTGCCCTTGTCCGGCTCCTTGTTGAGAACCAGCACCATCGGGAATTCGTTCCAGGCGGTGATGAAGCCGAACAGGGAGGTGGCCATCAGGCCGGGCGCCAGCAGCGGGAAGATCACCTTCACGAACGCCTGCCGGCGGGTGCAGCCGTCGACCATCGCGGACTCCTCCAGCTCCTTGGGCACGGCGGCGACGTAGCCGCGCAGCGTCAGGAGGGTGAAGGGCAGCACCATGAGCATGTAGAAGAAGGTCAAGGGCACCAGGCTGTTGAGCATGTCGGCGTCGCGCACGACCATGTAGACCGAGATGACCAGGACCTCCCAGGGCGCCATCTGGGCGACCATGAAGGTCAGGATGATGCCCTTGCGGCCCTTGAAGCGCATCCGGGCGATGGCGAAGGACCCGCACAGGGCGATCAGCAGGGAGAGTCCGACCGCCAGCACGGTGACGGTGACGGAGTTGCCCACCAGGGTCCAGAAGTTCGGGGCGTTCACGGCGGTCGAGAAGTGTTCGAGGGTGCCGTGGACCGGGAACCACACCGGGTCCTCGGTGATGATGTCGCTGTTCGGCTTGAAGGCCGTGGTGAACATCCAGTACACGGGGAAGACGAATCCGAGGGCGAGCACGATCGCCGTCGCGTTGGGCCAGATGCGGCCGAGCAGTGAGCGGTTCACAGCTCGTCCTCCTCTTGCTTCAGGGTCAGTCGCAGGTAGTACGCGGTCATGGCGAGCAGCACGATGATGGTCAGCAGGGAGATGGCCGCGCCCATGCCGAAGTGGAGGTTGCCGACGCCTTCGGTGAAGGCGTAGATCGGCAGTGTCTCGGTGAGCCGGTCGGGGCCGCCCTCGTTGATCGCGAAGATCTGCGGGAACGCCTTGAAGACCCAGATGACCTCGAGGAATGTCGTGGCCAGGAAGAACGGCTTGAGGAAGGGGAAGGTGACGTTGGTGAAGACCTTCCAGGTTCCGGCGCCGTCCATCCGGGCCGCTTCGTACAGCTCCTTGGGGATGGTCGTGGTCGCGGCGTAGAGGTTCAGGGCGACGAACGGCAGCGACTGCCAGACGATCAGTACGGTGATGACGAAGAAGGTGGACAGCTGGCTGCCGACCCAGTCGTAGCGCGCCATGGAGTGCCAGCCCAGCGCGTCCAGCACCCAGTTGACGACGCCGTAGCGGGAGTCGAACAGCCACTGGAAGACGGTGGTGGCGGCGATGGCGGGCATCGCCCAGGTCAGGACGAGCGCGACGGACAGCGTCAGCCGCATCTTCTTGCCCAGCCTGGCCAGCAGGAGGCCGATGAGCACGCCCAGCACCATGATCAGGGTGACGTTGACGGCGGTGAAGACGATGGTGCGCAGGGCGACCCGCCAGAACTGCTCGCCGCCCAGGATGTCCGCGTAGTTGCCGAAGCCGCGCCACTCCGTGAGGTGCTGGATCAGCTGCTTCATGTTCAGGTTCTGGAACGAGATGACCAGGTTCCGCACCATGGGCCAGCCCAGGAAGACCGCGGTGGCGGCCAGGGCCGGGATCAGCAGCAGGTAGGGGGCGCTTCTGCCGGCCCGGCCGGTCCCGCGGCCGCGCCGTGGCGGCGGGGCGCCGCCCTTGCCGATCCGCGGCGCGGAGTCCTGCACCGCGTCCTCGATCTGCACTGACATGTCCCGCTTCTCCCCATCACCCGGTCGTGCTCAAGCTGGTGGTTCCGTACGGGGGCCGGGACGGCCGGCTCCCGTACGGAACCCGTACGGTGGCGGTCCCCCCGGCGGGCGCCGCGGGGACCGCGTTCATCGGTGCGGCGGGCTTACTGCTTCTGCGCCAGCCGCTTGTTGATCTCGCCCTCGACGTCCTTGGCGGCGTCCGCGGGGGCCTTGCCGTTCAGAACCGCGGTCATGTAGCTCTTGATCGGGTTCGGGGTGTTCTCGACCTGGGCCCACTCGGGGATCAGCGGGGTGGTGCCGCTGGACTTGGCGGCGCCGGGCGCGGCGGCCGCGGCGGCCGGGTTGCTCTTGGCGGCTTCCTGGAGGTCGGGGGACTTCGGGCTCCAGCCGACCTCCTTGACCATCTGCCCGTCGTTCTTCTTGGACAGCGCGACCTTCAGGAACTCCTTGGCCAGCTCCTGGTTCTGGCCGCCGCCGGCGACGGCGAAGTTGGAGCCGCCGAGGAAGACGCCCTCGGGCTTGTCGGCGGTCTCGCCCGGGATGGGGAAGAAGCCGATGTCGTCCTTGATGGCCGGGTTGGCCTTCACGGCGGTGTTGGCCTCGTAGCCCATCGCGATGAGCGCGCCGGTCTTGCCCTTGGAGAAGATCTCCGCCTGCTGCGGGGTGGCCTCGTCCTTGTTCTTCGGGGCGGTGCTGAACGCCTGGTACTGCTTGTAGATGTCCATGGCCTTGGAGATCTTGGGGTCGCCGAGGTTGGAGACCCACTTGTCGCCCTGCTTCTTCACCAGGTCGGCGCCGGTCCCGATGGTCAGGCCGTCGAAGAAGTACCAGTTCTGGCCGGGCAGGTAGAGCGGCTCGGCCTCGGTCTTCTGCTTGATGGTGTCGAAGGCCTTGAACAGTTCCGAGCGGGTCTTGGGCAGTTCCTTGATGCCCGCCTGCGCCCAGATCTTCTTGTTGTACATCACCACGCGGTTGCCCGCGTACCAGGGGAGGGCGTACTGCTTGCCGTCGGCCATGGCCGCCTTGTTGAAGGAGTCGTTCCAGTCGGCGCCGATCTCCTTCTTCAGGTCGCCCAGGTCCGCGAGCGCGCCGGCCTTGGCGTACGCGGCGGTCTGGGTGTTGCCGATCTCGACGACGTCGGGCGGGCTGTCCTCGGACAGGGCGGTGGTCAGCTTCTGCTGGATGCCGTTCCACTGCTGGACGCGGAATTCGACCGTGGCGCCGGTCTTGTTCGTGAAGTCCTCGGAGACCTGCTTGGTCCACTGCGTCGGATTGGAGCCGTCCATCACCCAGACGATCAGCTTCTTGCCCTTGAAGCTGCCGGCCCCCGCCGACTTGCTGTCGCTGGACCCACAGGCAGCGACACTCACCAACATTCCCGCGACTGCCGTCGCCGCTATGAGTCCACGCTTCATTGCGCTCTCCCCTAAAGGCCGTGAGTGGTCTTTAATGGTTTAGACCAGTGCCCGCAGCTTGGCCTAGACCTTTTGGGGTGTCAAGGGTGTATAAGAGTCGCTGTCAGGTCCGTTACCGGACCGACATCTGGGGCCTGTGACCGCGCCGGTGGCGCCCGTCCGCGGGTCAGCCGCTACGTTGGCGACAGGCCCCACGGACGGGCACGGACCAGCAAGGGAGCATCGGGACCCCACCCGTGCCACGATGTGAGCCGCTACGTACGGAGGAGCCGGTGACGGCAGCGCGACAGGAGTCGGAGAGGCGGGTCATGGAGACCGACGGGGGCAGTGCGGACAACGGCGGCGGCGCACGCACCGCCCGCGTGCCCAAGTACTACCGCCTCAAGCGCCACTTGCTGGAGATCACCGAGACGCTGCCGCCGGGCACGCCGGTACCGCCGGAGCGGACCCTCGCCGCCGAGTTCGACACCTCCCGCACGACGGTACGCCAGGCCCTCCAGGAACTGGTCGTCGAAGGCCGGCTGGAGCGCATCCAGGGCAAGGGCACGTTCGTCGCCAAGCCCAAGGTCTCGCAGGCCCTGCAACTGACCTCGTACACCGAGGACATGCGGGCCCAGGGCCTGGAGCCCGCCTCGCAGCTGCTGGACATCGGCTACGTCACCGCCGACGACCGGCTCGCCGGGCTGCTGGACATCACGGCCGGCGGCCGCGTCCTGCGCATCGAACGGCTCCGGCTGGCCAGCGGCGAGCCGATGGCCATCGAGACCACCCACCTGTCGGCCAAGCGGTTCCCGGCCCTGCGCCGCAATCTCGTCAAGTACACCTCGCTCTACACGGCGCTGTCCGAGGTCTACGGCGTCCGGCCCGCGGAGGCCGAGGAGACCATCGAGACCTCGCTGGCCACGCCGCGCGAGGCCGGGCTGCTCGGTACGGACGTGGGCCTGCCGATGCTGATGCTCTCCCGGCACTCGCTCGACACCGAGGGCGCCCCGGTGGAATGGGTGCGCTCGGTCTACCGCGGTGACCGCTACAAGTTCGTCGCCAGGCTCCGGCGGCCCGCGGACTGACGCACGGGGGGTATGGCGCGACCCGCCCTCCTGCCTCTACGGTCCTTCCGTCGTCGCGTCGACGGGAGGACGTACAGGTGAGCCCAGCAGGCCGGCCGCGAACCGCCGCCAACCCCCGGAAGGTCGCGCTGTGGACGGCCGTGGCGCTCGCCGGTGCCGCCGGCTGGACGCTGCTCGCGCTGTCCCGCGGCGAGCAGGTCTCGGCCGCCTGGATGGTCGCCGCGGCCCTCGGCACGTACGCCATCGCCTACCGCTTCTACGCGCGGTTCATCGCCACCCGCGTACTGAAGTTCGACAAGTCCCGGGCCACCCCCGCCGAACGGCTGAACGACGGCGTCGACTTCCACCCCACCGACCGGCGGGTGCTGCTCGGCCACCACTTCGCGGCCATCGCGGGCGCGGGACCGCTGGTCGGGCCGGTGCTCGCCGCCCAGATGGGCTATCTGCCCGGCACGATCTGGATCATCGTCGGGGTCGTCTTCGCGGGCGCCGTCCAGGACATGGTCGTCCTGTTCTTCTCCACCCGGCGCGACGGCAGGTCGCTGGGGCAGATGGCGCGCGAGGAGATCGGCGTGGCCGGCGGGGCCGCCGCGCTGCTCGCCGCCTTCGCCATCATGATCATTCTGCTCGGCGTGCTGGCGCTGATCATCGTCAACGCGCTGGCGCAGTCCCCCTGGGGCACCTTCTCCATCGGCATGACGATCCCGATCGCCCTGCTGATGGGCTTCTACCTGCGGGTACTGCGCCCCGGCCGGGTCACCGAGGTCTCCCTGATCGGCGTCGCGCTGCTGCTGCTCGCACTCGTCGCGGGCCGCTGGGTCGCCGACTCGTCCTGGGCGGACACGTTCACGCTGGAGCCGAAGACGCTGGTAATCTGGCTGGTGGCGTACGGGTTCATCGCCTCCGTGCTGCCGGTGTGGACGCTGCTGGCGCCCCGCGACTACCTCTCCACCTTCATGAAGATCGGCACGATCGGGCTGCTGGCCGTCGGCGTGCTCATCACGCTGCCGAACCTGAAGATGGACGCGGTCACCCACTTCGCCGGGCGCGGCGACGGCCCGGTCTTCGCGGGCTCGCTCTTCCCGTTCGTCTTCATCACCATCGCCTGCGGGGCGCTCTCCGGCTTCCACGCCCTCATCTCCTCCGGCACCACGCCCAAGATGGTGCAGAAGGAGACGCAGATCCGCATGATCGGCTACGGCTCGATGCTCATGGAGTCGTTCGTGGCGGTGATGGCGCTGGTGGCCGCGTCGATCATCGACCCGGGCCTGTACTTCGCGATGAACGCGCCGGCCGGGGTGATCGGCGACACCGTCCAGTCCGCTTCCCAGGCCGTGGCGCAGTTCGGATACAGCATCTCCCCCGACCAGTTGGCGGCCGCGGCCAAGGCCGTGGAGGAGCACACCCTGCTGTCCCGTACGGGCGGGGCGCCCACCCTCGCCGTCGGTGTCGCGGACATCTTCTCGCAGGTCTTCGGCGGCGCCGGGATGAAGGCGTTCTGGTACCACTTCGCCATCATGTTCGAGGCACTGTTCATCCTCACGGCGCTGGACGCGGGCACCCGGGTGGGCCGCTTCATGCTCCAGGACATGCTGGGCAACGTCTACAAGCCGTTCCGCAACGTGAGTTGGAAGCCCGGCCTGGTGCTGTGCAGCGCGGCTGTGGTCACGCTGTGGGGCTACTTCCTGTGGGTCGGCGTGCACGAGCCGCTCGGCGGCATCAACCAGCTCTTCCCGGTCTTCGGCATCGCCAACCAACTGCTCGCGGCGGTGGCCCTGACCGTCTGCACCACCCTTCTGATCAAGTCCGGGCGCCTGAAGTGGGCCTGGATCACCGGCGTTCCGCTCGTCTGGGACGCCGTCGTCACGCTCACCGCGAGCTGGCAGAAGGTCTTCTCCGGCGACCCCAAGGTCGGCTTCTTCACCCAGCGTTCGGTCTACCAGGACGCCATCGACGCCGGGAAGGTGCTGCCGCCCGCCAAGAACATGAGCGACATGCACACGGTCGTCACCAACTCGACGGTGGACGGCGTGCTGTCCGCTGTGCTCGCGCTGCTGATCGTGGTGGTGATCGCGGACGCGGCCCGGGTGTGCGTACGCCACCTGCGCGACCCGGCCGCCTCCCGGCTCAGCGAGGCCCCGTACCGGAGGTCGGCGATCGTCGCGCCCGCCGGGCTGGTGGCGTCCAAGGAGGAGAAGGCGGAACTCGCCGCGGCCGGGCGGAGCGGGCCGTGACCGCGGTACGGCGCGCCCTGCGCTGGGTCCGCTGGTACGTACGGGAATTGACCGGCGAGAGCGCGTACGAGCACTACGTCGCGCATGTCCGGCGAGAGGCGCCGGACGCGCCGGTTCCCAGCCGCCGGGAATTCGAGCGGCGGCGCGCCGCAGCGCGCGAGGGCGACCCCCGTTCCGGGTTCCGCTGCTGCTGAGGTGGCCGGTTCGTTGCCGTACCGATATGCGGACAGGTAGTGACGCGTACAACTTCCCTGGCTTAGATTTCCTGCCCATTACACCCGTGATCACCAAGGGACCGCCAGGGAACGGAGCCACGGCCATGCCAGAGCCGTCCGAGTCAGCCGGAACACCAGCGGGCAGAGCCGCCCCGGTCGTCACGCCCACGCGCGTGATCGCCGGGCTGTGCCTGGTCGCGCCTTTCGTGGCGATGCTGTGGGTGAGCTCGTACGCCAAGGTCGAGCCGACGCTCGCCGGCGTCCCGTTCTTCTACTGGTACCAGATGCTCTGGGTGCTGATCTCGACCGCGCTCACCATGACCGCCTACAAGCTGGTCCAGCGGGAGCAGCGCCTCCGCAAGGGGGGTGCGTCCCGGTGAAGGACGGCGTGAACGGCGTCGCGCTCGCCGTCTTCATCTTCTTCTTCGTGGCCGTCACGGTCATGGGCTTCCTGGCGGCGCGCTGGCGCAAGGCCGAGCAGTCCGACAACCTCGACGAATGGGGCCTGGGCGGCCGCAGCTTCGGCACCTGGGTGACCTGGTTCCTGCTCGGCGGCGACCTCTACACCGCGTACACCTTCGTCGCCGTGCCCGCGGCGATCTACGCGGCGGGCGCTGCCGGGTTCTTCGCCGTGCCGTACACGATCCTCGTCTACCCGCTGATCTTCACCTTCCTGCCGCGACTGTGGTCGGTCTCGCACCAGCACGGCTACGTCACCACCTCCGACTTCGTGCGCGGCCGGTTCGGTTCCAAGAGCCTGTCGCTGGCCGTGGCGGTCACCGGCATCCTCGCCACGATGCCGTACATCGCGCTGCAGCTCGTCGGCATCCAGGCCGTGCTGGACGTGATGGGCGTCGGCGGCGGCGAGAACACCCACTGGTTCGTCAAGGACCTGCCGCTGCTGATCGCCTTCGGCGTGCTGGCGGCGTACACGTACTCGTCCGGGCTGCGGGCGCCCGCGCTGATCGCGTTCGTCAAGGACGGCCTGATCTACCTGGTCATCGCCGTCGCGATCGTCTACATCCCGATCAAGCTGGGCGGCTTCGACCACATCTTCGCGGTCGCCAAGGACACCTTCGCGCAGAAGAACCCGGCGACCGGCACACCACGCGGCGAACTGGCCAGCGGGCCCAACGCGCAGTGGGCGTACGCGACGCTGGCCCTCGGCTCCGCGCTCGCGCTGTTCATGTACCCGCACTCGATCACGGCGACGCTGTCCTCCCGCAACCGCAACGTGATCCGCCGCAACACCACCATCCTGCCGCTGTACTCCCTGATGCTGGGGCTGCTCGCGCTGCTCGGCTTCATGGCGGTGGCGGCCGGGATCAAGGTGCAGAACGGGCAGCTGGCCATTCCGCAGCTGTTCGAGAACATGTTCCCCGACTGGTTCACCGGCGTGGCGTTCGCCGCGATCGGCATCGGCGCGCTGGTGCCGGCGGCGATCATGTCCATCGCCGCGGCGAACCTCTTCACCCGCAACATCTACAAGGACTTCCTCAAACCCGGCGCCACACCCGCGCAGGAGCACAAGGTCGCCAAGCTGGTGTCGCTGCTGGTGAAGGTGGGCGCGCTGGTCTTCGTCCTGACCATGGACAAGACCGTCGCCATCAACTTCCAGCTGCTCGGCGGCATCTGGATCCTGCAGACCATGCCGGCCCTGGTCGGCGGCCTGTTCACCCGCTGGTTCCACCGGTGGGCGCTGCTGGCGGGCTGGGCGGCCGGCATGCTCTACGGCACCCTCGCGGCGTACGGGGTGGCCAGCCCCACGCAGAAGCACTTCGGCGGCTCCAGCGCGGAGATCCCCGGCATCGGCGAGATCGGCTACATCGGCCTGACCGCGTTCGTCCTCAACGTCCTCGTGACGGTCGTGCTGACCGTCGTCCTGCGCGCCGTGAAGGCCCCGGACGGCGTCGACGAGACGTCCCCCGGGGACTACACGGCGGACGCGGGCGACAAGGGCGTCCAGGTCGAACTGCCCCCGGCCACGGCGGGAGCGCCGGTCGGGCACTGAGCCGAGGGGCACGGGGGGCGTTGTCAGACCCCCCGTGCACACTTGCCTCATGGACATCGTCATCAGGCCCGCCCGGCCCGAGGAGTTCGAGGAGATCGGCGAGCTCCTCGTGTCCGCCTACCTGGCGGACGGACTGCTGTCGTTCGGGGACCGCGACCCGTACGTGCACGAGCTGCGCAAGGCGGCCCACCGCGCCGAGCACGCCGAGCTGCTGACCGCCGCCGACGCCGGCAGCGGCGCGGTGCTGGGCACGGTCACCTTCGTCGCGCCCGGCACCAGGTACGCCGAGATATCCGGGCCGGCCGAAGGGGAGTTCCGGATGCTGGCCGTGGCTCCCGGCGGGCGCGGGCGCGGCATCGGCGAGGCGCTGGTGCGCGCCTGCATGGACCGCGCCCGCTCCCTCGGCCTGACCGGCATGGTGCTCTCCACCCAGCCGCACACCCTGGCCGCCCACCGCCTGTACGAACGTCTCGGCTTCCGCCACATTCCCGAGCGGGACTGGGACCCGGTACCGACCGTCACCCTGTGGGCGTTCGCCTGCGGGCTGGAGGAGGCGGCCTAGCGACGACCGGGCCGGGACCGAGCGCCGGTCTTACGGCCGCACCCTGTGGACGAACACGTCCGTCGCCCCGTTCGTGTCGCCCGGCACCAGGGTCGCCGCGTCGGAGTCGAAAGCGGCGAGGCGGCCCGTGGCGTCGGTGGACGGGTGGGAGGACCAGCCCGGGTCCGGTGTGCTGCCGCCGGCGGCCTGACTGACCCGCTCGACGGCACCGGTCCTCATGTCGCGCACGAAGACGTCCTGCGCGCCGTTGGTGTCGTCCCGCACCAGGTCCGGGACCGAGGACTCGAAGAACAGGCGGCGGTTGTCGGCGGACAGGACGCCGTTGCCGGATCGGCCCTTCTGCGGCTGCTTGCCGTCGTAGGTGTACGTCATCTGCGCCGTCGTGCCCTTGGCGAGGTCCCGTACGAACAGGTCGGCCTTGCCCGCCGGGTGGCCGGGCACCACCTCCGCGTACTGGCTGGAGAAGACCGCGTGGCGGCCGTCGGGGCTGAGCGAGGCGTTCCAGGCGCCCACCGTCTCGCCGGCCGAGCTGAGGCTCGCCACGCTCGTGCGGCCGGTGTCCAGGTCGTGCAGGAAGAACGGGTAGCTGTGCGGCCTGCGCGGGCCTGGCTCCCCGGGGGCGGCCTGGGCCGGGGCCGGGGGCAGGTTCTGCGCCTTGGAGATGAAGCCGACCTTGCGGCCGTCGTAGCTGAGCACCGGGGCCGCCGAAGGGCCGTTCGCCTGCTCGCCGGTGACGGAGACGCTGACCCGCGTCACGGTGCCGGTCCCACGGTCCCGCACGAAGATGTCCTGGGCGCCGTTGGTGTCGCCGGGCACCAGGTCCGCACGGCTGGAAGCGAACGCGACGGACCGGCCGTTGGCGCTGATCACCGGCATCTGGGAGCCCTGTCTGCCCTGCGGCGGGCGGCCGTCGAGCGTCACGCTCTCGGTCCGCCCGGTCCTGCGGTCGCGGACGAAGATGTCGGTGTCGGCGTTGGTGTCGCCCGGGACGAGGTTGGCCGCGTCGGACGCGAAGGCGACGTACCGGCCGTCGGCGCTGATGGTGGGCGAGGACGACCAGGAGTCGGCCTGGGTGCCGTCGCTCGCCACGTTGACGCGCTCGACGACGCCGGTTTTCAGGTCCTTCACGAAGATGTCCGGCTGCCCGTTGGTGTCGCCGGGCACGAGGTTGGCCGCGGTGGAGTCGAAGGTGACGTACCGGCCGTCCGCGCTGAGCGCCGAGCCGGCCGAACCCCCTTCGGCCTGCGTGCCGTCGGCGGTGACGCTGGCACGTTCGGTGCGCGGCGCGGGCTGGGCGCCGGCCGTCGCCGCGGGCAGCAGCGCGGCCAGCGCGCACGCCCCTGTCACGGCGGCGAGTCTTCGTACGGTGCGGGTGGTCCTCATGGCGGGTTCCCCTCCTGGTCGGTGCATCGGTGCATCGGTGCGTCGGTGCGTCGGTGCGTCGGTGCGTCAGTGCGTCGGTACGTCAGTGCTGCAACCGCCGGACGAAGACGTCGCCCGTGTCGTTCGTGTCGCCGGGCACCAGTTCGTTGTCGCGGGAGTCGAAGGACGCCAGCCGTCCGGTGGCGTCGGGGGTGATCTCGTTCGTCCAGGAGTCCGACTGGGCGCCGTCCGCGCCGACGTTGATCCGCTCGACCCGGCCGGTGCGCAGGTCGCGGACGAAGCCGTCCGCCTGCCCGTTGGTGTCGCCGGGCACGAGGTTGGACGCCATGGCGCTGAAGAAGAGCCACCGGTTGTCCGCGCTGAGCCGCCCGTCGGCGGACCAGCCGTTGCCCTGGGCCCCGTCGTGCGCGCGGGACAGCAGCCGGGTGGTGCCCCGTTCGAGGTCGCGGGCGAAGACGTCGTACGTGCCGTTGGTGTCGTCCGGCACCACGTCGGCGGCCACGGCTTCGAAGATCGCGTAGCGGCCGTCCGGGCTGAGCCTGGGGAACGGTGACACGCCGACCACGGCGTCCTCGGAGCTGAGGCTCGCCACGCTCGTGCGCCCGGTGCCCAGGTCGTGGACGTACATGGGGTCCTGCGGCGGCGGGCGGCGGAAACCGGGCCCGGCGGGGGTGAGGTTGGTCGCCGTGGAGGTGAACGACACCCGGCGGCCGTCGGCGCTGAGCGACGGGAAGCCGGACGGGCCGTCGGCCTGGCTGCCGTCGCTCGCCACGCTCACCCGTTTCGTCGTTCCCTTCTGCACATCGTGGACGAAGACGTCCAGGCGCTCGTTGGTGTCGCCGGGTACCAGGTCCGCGCGGTAGGAGCCGAAAGCGAGGTACCGGCCGCTGCCGCTGACGGCGAAGTTCTGCACTCCGAAGCCGTACGGCGAGGTGCCGGCGCCCGCCGTGGGGCTGGTGGTGCGCCCGGTCCGGCGGTCGTGCACGAAGACGTCGCCCTCGCCGTTGGTGTCGCCTGCCACCAGGTTCGACGCCGAGGAGTAGAAGGCGACATACCGGCCGTCCGCGCTGATCTCGGGCGCGCCGGACAGGGCGTTGCCCTGCGTGCCGTCACTGCCGACGCTGACCAGGTCGACCTTTCCCGTCCGTAAATCCTTGACGTAGACGTCCTGCCGGCCGTTGGTGTCGGCGGGGCCCAGATTGGTGGCGTCCGAGGAGAATGCCACGAACCGCCCGTTCGCGCTGAGCCGCGGATCGCCCGAAAAACCGTTTCCCTGCGTCCCG
Source organism: Streptomyces sp. NPDC017529 (assembly GCF_044329785.1). Taxonomy (NCBI): domain Bacteria; kingdom Bacillati; phylum Actinomycetota; class Actinomycetes; order Kitasatosporales; family Streptomycetaceae; genus Streptomyces; species Streptomyces sp. NPDC017529. The sequence goes on along the minus strand of NZ_JBIRJY010000004.1, from coordinate 435,129 downwards.
TCCGCGGCGACGCTGACCCGCTGGGTGGCCGGGGCCGCCACCCCCTCCGCGACGGCCGTGGCGGGCAGCGCGCCTGCCATGACGCAGGCCCCCGCCATCAGCCCGGCCATCCGGACCGCGCCACGCGGCGCACCGGTTCTTCGCATGTCTCCCCCCTCACACTTGTCCCCCACCCGCCCCATCGGACGACAGAGCAGACAAGGAGCCAATACGCTTCAAGGGTCCCGGTCAACGCGTCAGGGATGTTCCGCGCCACCAATACGCCCCCTGCATCAGCCCCCGTCCAGGCGCCCCCCGAACCGCCCCGCGGCAGGCCGGAAGCGGCCCCGTGGCGGGCCGCAGGGCGCCCCACAGGGCCCGGAAAATGACCTCGGAGCGGCCCCCGAATACCACGGCTTCGGACAAGACCGTCGCAACGCGACACAAGATATGGGGGTGGGTGCACGAGGCGGCACAAGATGTATGCTCGTGCTCGCTGTCGTCGCAGGGGAATCCGGTGCGAATCCGGAACTGTCCCGCAACGGTGTACGAAGTGCGTAAATCCGCACCCGTAAGTCCGAAGACCTGCCCACAGTACGCCCGCGCCAGGACCGGCGCGGTCGTCGATACGTCCGGGTCTCGCGGGTTGGGCCGGTGGACGCTGCGCGGTGTGCCCGCGTGCCCCTTGCCGTGCCGGGGGTGCCGCACGCCCGCACGCGACCGTCGCGCTTCTCCCCCAGGCCCCCGCCGAGTGAGGGAGAGCAGCACGTGACCATCGCGCCAACGGAGCCCGCAGCAGCCGAGCAGGTCGTGCAGCCCGCGAAGGACACGCAGCCCCGGCAGGGCGCCGACGGCCGGGCCGAGGACGGCCCCGGCGCCGCCCTGCTGCGCACGCTGACCGACCTCACCGCCGACCTGGCCGCCACCGACCCTGGCAAGATCGCCGCCGCCGCGCTGCGCGGCCGCCACCCCGGTTCGGACGAGGCCGAGCTGCGCTCCCTGGCCATGGAGGCCGCGGCGGGCCTGATCGGCGACGAGCCGCAGTACTCCAAGCTGGCCGCCCGCCTGCTGACCCGTGCCATCGCGGAGGAGGCGGCCGCGGAGGGGGCGGTCGCCTTCTCCGCCTCCGTCGCCACCGGCCACCGCGAGGGCCTGATCGCCGACTCCACGGCCGAGTTCGTGCGCACCCACGCGGACCGCCTGGACGCGCTGGTCGACCGCGCCCTGGCGGACGGCGCCGACGACCGGTTCGGCTACTTCGGCCTGCGCACCCTGCACTCCCGCTACCTGCTGCGCCACCCGATCTCCCGCCAGGTGATCGAGACCCCGCAGCACTTCCTGCTGCGGGTGGCCTGCGGCCTGGCCGAGGACCACAGCGAGCGGGCGCTCGCCGACGTCGCCGAGCTGTACCGCCTGACCAGCACGCTGTCGTACCTGCCCTCCTCGCCCACCCTGTTCAACTCCGGCACCCGCCACCCGCAGATGTCCTCCTGCTACCTGCTGGACTCCCCGCTGGACGAGCTGGACTCGATCTACGACCGCTACCACCAGGTGGCGCGCCTGTCGAAGCACGCCGGCGGCATCGGCCTGTCGTACTCCCGGGTCCGCGCCCGCGGCTCGCTGATCCGCGGCACCAACGGCCACTCCAACGGCATCGTGCCGTTCCTGCGCACCCTGGACGCCTCGGTCGCGGCCGTGAACCAGGGCGGCCGGCGCAAGGGCGCCGCCTGCGTCTACCTGGAGACCTGGCACGCGGACCTGGAGGAGTTCCTGGAGCTGCGCGACAACACGGGCGAGGAGGCCCGGCGCACCCACAACCTCAACATCGCGCACTGGATCCCCGACGAGTTCATGCGCCGCGTGGAGGCCGACGCCGACTGGTCGCTGTTCTCCCCCAGCGACGCGCCCGAGCTGGTGGACCTGTACGGCGACGAGTTCGACGCCGCGTACCGCAAGGCCGAGGCCGAGGGCCGCGCCGTCAAGCAGATCCCGGCCCGCGTCCTGTACTCGCGGATGATGCGCACCCTCGCGCAGACCGGCAACGGCTGGATGACCTTCAAGGACGCCGCCAACCGCACCGCGAACCAGACCGCCGAGCCCGGCAAGGTCGTGCACTCCTCGAACCTGTGCACCGAGATCCTGGAGGTCACGGACGACGGCGAGACGGCCGTCTGCAACCTCGGCTCGGTCAACCTCGCCGCCCACCTGGGCAACGAGGCCGGCGGCTGGGAGGAGGCAATGGACTGGGAGCGGCTGGACGCCACCGTCCGCACGGCGGTCACCTTCCTCGACCGTGTCGTGGACATCAACTTCTACCCGACCGAGCAGGCCGGCACCTCCAACTCCCGCTGGCGCCCGGTGGGCCTGGGCCTGATGGGCCTCCAGGACGTCTTCTTCCGGCTGCGGCTGCGCTTCGACTCGCCCGAGGCCCAGGAGCTGTCCACCCGCATCTCGGAACGGATCATGCTCGCGGCGTACGAGGCGTCCGCCGACCTCGCCGAGCGGCACGGCCCGCACCCGGCCTGGTCCGCGACCCGCACGGCCCGCGGCGTGCTGCACCCCGACCACTACCCGAACGCCGAGCCGCGCTGGACGGACCGGTGGGACGCGCTGCGCACCCGTATCGCGGCGACCGGCATGCGCAACTCGCTGCTGCTGGCCATCGCGCCGACCGCCACCATCGCCTCGATCGCGGGCGTCTACGAGTGCATCGAGCCGCAGGTCTCCAACCTGTTCAAGCGGGAGACGCTGTCGGGTGAGTTCCTCCAGGTCAACGCGTACCTGATCGAGGAGTTGAAAGCGCTGGGCCTGTGGGACGCCCGGACCCGTGACGCGCTGCGCGAGGCCAACGGCTCGGTGCAGGAGCTGGACTGGATTCCCGCCGAGACCCGCGAGCTGTACCGCACGGCCTGGGAGATCCCGCAGCGCGCGCTGATCGACATGGCGGCGGCCCGTACGCCCTACCTCGACCAGAGCCAGTCGCTGAACCTGTTCATGGCCTCGCCGACCATCGGCAAGCTCAGCTCGATGTACGCGTACGCCTGGAAGCGCGGCATCAAGACCACGTACTACCTCCGCTCGCGTCCGGCGACCCGTATCGCCCAGTCCGCGCGCGGCACGGGCGGGGGCGCGCAGACCGCTCCCGTACCCGCTCAGGCGGCCGATCCCGAGGCCGTCGCCTGCTCCCTGGAAAACCCCGAGTCCTGCGAGGCATGCCAGTAACCATGACTACCGCACCCGAGAAGAACGACACGCCCGAGACGACCGCGGCCGCCTCGCACACCGCCACCACCGGCAGCAAGAACCTGCTCGACCCGGGCTTCGAGCTGACCCTGCGCCCGATGCGCTACCCGGACTTCTACGACCGCTACCGGGACGCGATCAAGAACACCTGGACCGTGGAGGAGGTCGACCTCCACTCCGACGTGGCCGACCTCGCCAAGCTGTCGCCCGGCGAGCAGCACATGATCGGCCGGCTCGTCGCGTTCTTCGCGACCGGCGACTCGATCGTGGCGAACAACCTCGTGCTGACGCTCTACAAGCACATCAACTCCCCCGAGGCGCGGCTCTACCTGAGCCGGCAGCTGTTCGAGGAGGCCGTGCACGTCCAGTTCTACCTGACGCTGCTGGACACCTACCTGCCCGACCCGGAGGACCGCGCCGCCGCGTTCGCCGCGGTGGAGAACATCCCCTCCATCCGTGAGAAGGCCGAGTTCTGCTTCAAGTGGATGGACTCGGTCGAGTCCATCGACCGCCTGGAGTCGAAGGCCGACCGCCGCCGCTTCCTGCTGAACCTCATCTGCTTCGCGGCCTGCATCGAGGGCCTCTTCTTCTACGGCGCCTTCGCGTACGTGTACTGGTTCCGCTCGCGCGGCCTGCTGCACGGCCTGGCCACCGGCACCAACTGGGTCTTCCGCGACGAGACCATGCACATGAACTTCGCGTTCTCGGTCGTGGACACGGTGCGCGAGGAGGAGCCGGACCTCTTCGACGACGAGCTGGAGCGCCAGGTCACCGACATGCTCAAGGAGGCCGTCGAGGCCGAGCTGCAGTTCGGCCGTGACCTGTGCGGCGAGGGCCTGCCGGGCATGAACACCGACTCGATGCGCGAGTACCTCCAGTGCGTCGCCGACCAGCGCCTGCAGCGCCTCGGCTTCGCGCCGGTGTACGGCTCGGAGAACCCGTTCTCCTTCATGGAGCTGCAGAACGTCCAGGAGCTGACCAACTTCTTCGAGCGGCGCGCCTCGGCCTACCAGGTCGCCGTCGAGGGCTCGGTCTCCTTCGACGACGAGTTCTAAAGCGCTCCGCACGGCATACGAAGGCGGGCCCTGGACGCGTCCAGGGCCCGCCTTCGGGCGTATGTGTCCGCGCTGTCAGTCGTTGGCGACGACGGGGTAGCGCGGCTCGCGCTCGGCCATCTGCTTCAGCGCGTCCTTGCGGTCACGCTTGGAGAGCCGGTCGATGTACAGGTAGCCGTACAGGTGGTCGGTCTCGTGCTGGAGGCAGCGCGCGAAGTAACCGGTGCCCTCGATGGCGACCGGGTTGCCCTCGGTGTCCTGGCCGCGGACCACGGCGTAGTCGGGGCGGGCCAGCTCGGCGTAGGCGCCGGGCACCGACAGGCAGCCCTCGTTGGAGTCGTCCAGCACCCGCCGCTCGACCGGCACCTCGTCCAGGACCGGGTTGCAGACCGCGCCGACGTGCCGGACGCCCTCGTCGTCCATGCAGTCGTAGACGAAGACCTTCAGGTCCACGCCGATCTGGTTGGCGGCCAGGCCGACGCCCTCGGCCGTGCGCTGGCTGGCGAACATGTCGTCGACGAGCTGGGCCAGCTTCTCGTCGAACTCGGTGACGTCCTTGCACTCCTTGTGCAGCACCGGGTTGCCGACGACGGTGATCGGCCGGGACGTGCCGCGCTCGCGGTGCGCCGCCTCCCGCTCCGCCGCGCCGGTCACGTCGTCGACGAAGCCCTCCGCCGCCCGCTCCTCGTTGTGATCAAAAACAGGCTGTTGCGCCATGACCGCCGTACGCCTTCCTGGAAACCCGAACTATTCGTCCTCAAGCCTACGGGGCACCGTGCGCGCGCTCAGCAGACCTCTTCGAGATCGCGCCACTCGCGGGTGTCCGGGCTGTCCGCGACCCAGCCGTCCAGCAGGCCGCGCACCAGGCCCGCGGGGGCCGCGATGCCGCATTCGCGCTCCGGCACCCACAGCGAGCCGGAGCCCGCCGTGCGGTGGCCGAGCGGACCGGGGTGGCCCGGCTCGCTGTGGTCGTGCGGGTCCAGGTGCTCGCCCTCGCCCTCGTCGCTGGGCATCCGGCTCTCGGAGCACGTACGGCACAGCAGGCGTACGGAGGAGGACCAGTCCTCGGCGGCGAAGCCCGCGTCGGCGGCCAGGCGCTCCAGGGCGTCCCGGTCGGTCTCCGTCGCGGCCTCCAGGAGCACGACCCAGGTGGGCACCGGCGACGGCGCCCACAGTTCGATCTCGTCGAACACGGGGAAGGACGGGCCGGCGGCGGTGGTGCGCTCGCCGTTCGGCACGCCGTCGTGGAGGACCACCTCGCCCCAGCGCCGCCCGGAGGACGGCAGCGGGATGGAGAGCACCTCGATACGGGCCGGGTCCAGGCGGCGGCCCCAGACCACCTCGGCCTCGCCCTCCGGCGAGAGGCGGACAGCGGCGCTGCCCAGTTCCATGCCGACCGGTTCGGCGGACGGCGAGCCCTCGCCGGGGACCTTGAGGCCGTACGCCTGCCAGGCCCGCCGCGCCAGCGGCCAGTCCTGCAGGGCGGTGGCGGCGATGCCCACGTTCCACCAGTCGGGGGCCCCGGTCTCGCGGTCCAGCAGGGCGACCGCGCGGAGCCCGGCGGCGCGCGCCTGCTCCCAGTCGTGCCGGAACTTGTGCAGCAGCGCGAGATTGAACCAGGACTCCGACAGCCACGGCTCCATGTCGGCCGCCCGCGTCAGCAGCGCGCCCGCGTCCTCGTAACGGCCGTCGCCGATCAGCGTGAAAGCGCGGTCGGTCGCCTGCCGCCACGAGGCGGAGGGCCGGTGCCGTACCTTGCCGAAGATCCTCACGATTCCCGCCTGCCGGTTGCTCTCTGGATGCCGCCCCGGGCGGTGTCCCGGACGGAGGCCGAAGGCCGCTCGGGGGCCCACTCGACAACCTGCCACAGATTGCCGCCGGGCTCAGCCCGGTTGCCGCGCCGCCCGCGGCCCGCTGCCGGCCCCCTCACCGGCTCCTTGCCTTTCGCCGACCCCCTGAATCCCCCTTCGCGGGGGTTCCTTCGCATCCAACCATGCCCATCTGCGAGGGCGCTCATTACCCATGGGTTCCATGACCTTGCATACGGTTTTGCGGAGGTCTGGACGGGAATGCCGGGAACGGATGAGCGACCCCCGGGTGGCTCGTACGGGGGACCGTCGTCCGGCTCCCCCGCCGCCGAGCCGTACGGTCCACCGCTGCCCGGTGTCGCGCACCAGCGCCGCACGCCCAAGTTCCGGGCGGCGGGATCCAGTTCACCCGTCCCGCGGGAACGGACGTGCGAGGTGTGGCCGGCGATCTTTCGCGGCGCGGGCCGGTGAGCGGACACGGCGGGCGGCGGGGCGAACGGCAGCTGCGGCTCCGCATAAGGGAGTTGGCCCACGGCGGGAGGGGGTTCGGGCGGGACGCATCGCCCCGCCCCCTCACCCCATAGGGTGATATGCCGTCTTATTCGGCCCGCGCGGTCTCACCACGCGCGTCGAGCGCGGCGTCCGGGCCGGGCCCGGACGGCTGCTCGGGGGCCTTGGCGGCCGCGGCGGCACGGGCCGCCGCCTGCTCCTGCTTGGCCTGTTCGAGCACGCTCTGCTCGGGCACCGCCTCGCCCGCGCGGATCAGGTCGATCCGGCCCATGACCTTCGAGCGCAGGTCGACCGGTACGTCGTCGTGGCCGCAGCAGCGCTTGACGAGCTTCTTGACGGCCTGCTCCAGCCCGTACTTCTCCAGGCAGGGCGAGCACTCGTCGAAGTGCTCCTGGAACTTCTCGCACTCACCGGCCGGCATTTCGCGGTCCAGATACTCGTACAGGTGATCGAGGACCTCTGAGCAGTCCTTCTCGTGCGGCTCTCCGCAGCTCATGATCCCGAGCCTTTCCGATCGTGCGACTGCGCGGTCGCAGCGCCTGCCCCGGCGGGGACCAGCCCACGCTCACGGGCGTAATCCTCCAGCATGCCGCGCAGTTGGCGCCGGCCGCGGTGCAGACGGGACATCACCGTGCCGATGGGTGTACCCATGATGTCGGCGATCTCCTTGTACGCAAAGCCCTCGACGTCCGCGAGATAGACCGCGATGCGGAATTCCTCCGGAATGGCCTGGAGCGCGGCCTTCACGTCGGAGTCGGGCAGGTGGTCCAGCGCCTGCGACTCGGCGGAGCGCAGCCCCGTCGACATGTGCGACTCGGCGCGCGCCAGCTGCCAGTCCTCGATCTCCTCGGCGGCACTGCGCTGGGGTTCGCGCTGCTTCTTGCGGTAGGAGTTGATGAAGGTGTTCGTGAGGATGCGGTACAGCCACGCCTTGAGGTTCGTTCCCTCACGGAACTGGTGGAACGACGCATACGCCTTCGCGTACGTCTCCTGAACCAGGTCCTCCGCATCGGCCGGGTTGCGCGTCATGCGCAGCGCGGCCGAATACATCTGGTCCAGGAAAGTGAGCGCGTCCCGCTCGAAACGCGCGTTGCGCTCGGCGTCCGTCTCCTTGTTCCCACGTCCAGCGTGTCCCTCTGCCGTGCCGTCGGTCCCTGCGTCGGTACCGGTGACCGGACCCACCTCCTCCAACACCGTGACGGATCCGGATGCGGACCCGCTCGAATCGGAGAATAGACGACGATCCGGTATGGCCGCCGCTCCAGCCATGGCGGTCTGCGTGCCCCGCAGCTGTGTCCACTGCAGGTCAGCGGCCTGCGGGCGGGCTGGGCAAGCGATTCCCATGCGGCGGACTCCCATTCCTCAAGGTTCTCCCGGCGTTCCTACAACCCGCACAACAGCCGCACCCCGCACGTCATTCCCGCACCGGGCGACCGGGCCGTGAGCCCGGTCACGGCCCGGTCCGCCACCCGCCGGATCCGGCCACAGCGCTTGACAAAAGCCGTTGCCGCTTCGGCAATGAAGAGATGAACGACAAGGCGTACGAACGGGTGCTGGCGGACGTGGGACCGCGGCTGCGGCGGCTGCGGCAGGAACGGGGGGTGACGCTCACGGCCCTCGCGGAGACCACGGGCATCTCGGTGAGTACTCTCTCGCGCCTCGAATCGGGCGGCCGCAAGGCCACCCTCGAACTGCTGCTGCCGCTCGCCCAGGCCCACCAGGTGCCGCTGGACGAACTGGTCGGCGCGCCCGAGGTCGGCGATCCGCGGGTGCGTGCCGTGCCGCACCGCAGGGACCACATGACGATCGTGCCGCTGACCCGGCAGCCCGGCGGGCTCCAGGCGTACAAGATGGTCATCGAGCCGGTGGCCGGTCCGCCCGAACAGCGCACCCACGAGGGCTACGAGTGGATGTACGTGCTCTCCGGGCGGCTGCGGCTGCTGCTCGCGGACCGGGACGTGGTGCTGCGGTCGGGGGAGGCCGCCGAGTTCGACACCCGGCTGCCGCACTGGTTCGGCCCGGCGGGCGACGAACCGGTGGAAGTCCTCAGCCTCTTCGGGCGGCAGGGCGAGCGGATGCACGTACGCGCCAAGCCGCGCGGCAGGGACAAGGAGGACTGAGAGCCCGCGGACGAGGACGGGCCCGGCGGGTCAGGCGAGGAGCCCGTCCAGCCAGTCGCCCACCGCGTCCGTGATCACGGCCATGGCCGCCGGCTCGTCGAGGTCCGCCTTCTTCGGCACGGCGAACCCGTGGTCCGCGTACGGCACCTCGGTGATGCGGGTGCCCGCCGGGAACTCCGACGGCCGCCCGAACGGGTCGCGGCCGCCCTGCACCACCAGCGTCGGCACCCCGGCACCGGTCAGCTCGTCCGCGCGCGACTTCTCCGGCTTGCCCGGCGGATGCAGCGGGAAGCTCAGCGCCAGTACGGCGTGCGCGCCCAGGTCGCGCGCCGTACGGCAGGCCACCCGCGCCCCCGCGCTGCGCCCGCCCGCGACCACCGGCAGGCCCGGCTTCGCCAGCGCGGGCCACAGCGCGGTCCACGCCGCGTCCAGCGTCTTGGGAGCCGGCGCCAGCTTCTTGCCCGCCACCCGCCACGGCTGCTCGACCAGCGCCACCGTGTACCCGCGCGCGGGCAGCCGCGCCGCCAGGGCCCGCAGGTCCCGCGCCTCGATACCGCCGCCGGCGCCGTGGCTCACGGCGAGGACGGCCCGCGCGCCCTCCGCCGGATGCCAGGTGATCCGGGCCTCACCCACAGGAGTCTCGACTGTTTCGCTCACGGGCTCATCCTGCCGCCTCGCTCGGGCGCGGCGGCGCCGGGGCGCGCGGCGGACCGGCGCCGGCCCTCAGAACAGCGTGCCCGCCTCCGGCGCCGCCAGCTCCTTGACCAGCTCGGGACCGTTGTTGCGGACGTTGCTCACCTCGGTCGGCACCGGGTACGCGCGCATCAGCCCGGCGGGCGGCGGCGCGAGCAGCGGCAGCAGGTCGGCCACGTCCGTACGGGCCGGGTCGAGCCAGGCGTCCCACTTGTCGGGCGTCATGACCAGCGGCATCCGGGGGTGGATGTCGGCGAGCGCCTGCGGGCCCTCGCCGCCGTCCGCGTTCGCCAGCGGGGTGGTCTCGGCCTCGGTGGTGACGACCGTGCAGGTCGCCCACCACGCCTGCGGGTGGTCGTCGGGCAGCGTGCGGTCGCGCCAGAACTCGTACAGGCCGGCCAGCGCCATCACCTGTCCGTCCGCCGGGGTGACGAAGTACGGCTGCTTGCGGGGGCGCTTCTTCTTGCCCTGCTCTTCCAGCTGCCGTTCGGCGGCGGCCGTGACCCACTCGTAGTAGCCGTCGCCGGGCAGCAGGCAGCGGCGGGCCGCGAACGGCCGCCGGAACGAGGGCTTCTCGTGCACCGTCTCGGCACGAGCGTTGATCATCTTCACTCCGACATCGGGTGATTTCGCCCACGAGGGGACCAGTCCCCAGGTCAGTCTCCGCAACTGGCGAACCGGACGCCGGTCTTCCGCGTCTTTAAGGGGACGTTCGAGCACCGCGTGGACGTGCTTCGTCGGCGCGATGTTCCAGTCGGGCGCCAGGGTCTCCTCCGGCTCCCACTTCTCGACCTCGAAGAGCCCCGCCAGATCCTCGGGGCTGCGACTCGCTGCATACCGTCCGCACATGCATGCCACAGTGCCACGCCAGACCAAGGGGAGAGATGGACACCGGTCATATCACCGACGTATGGGACAGGGTTTTCGGCATCCAGCCCGACCCGCCGGCCTGGCTGGTCGTCGCCGCGGCGGTCGTCGCCCTCGGCGCCATCGCCCCGTACAACGCCTGGCGGCTCTCCCGTAACGCCATCACCATCGCCCACGAGGGCGGGCACGGCCTGGTGGCGCTGCTCAGCGGCCGCCGGCTGTCCGGGATCCGGCTGCACTCGGACACCTCGGGGCTGACGGTCTCGCGCGGCAAACCCACCGGCCTCGGCATGGTCCTCACCGCGGCCGCCGGGTACGTCACCCCGTCCCTGCTGGGGCTCCTCGGCGCCTGGCTGCTGGCCTCCGGGCACATCACGGCGCTGCTGTGGGGCGCCACCGCGCTGCTCGCCGCGATGCTGCTGATGATCCGCAACGCGTACGGCGTGCTGACCGTCGTCCTCTCCGGCGCCGCCTTCTTCCTCGTCTCCTGGCTGACCACCCCCGACGTGCAGGCGGCGTTCGCGTACGCGGTGGTGTGGTTCCTGCTGCTCGGCGGCGTGCGGCCGCCCTTCGAGCTCCAGGGCAAACGGCGCCGCGGCCGGGCCGGGGACTCCGACCCCGACCAGCTGGCCCGCCTCACCCGCGTACCGGCGGCCGTCTGGCTCGGCCTCTTCCACCTGGTGACACTGTGCTCACTGGCCGGCGGCGGGCGCTGGCTGCTGGACATCTGAGCCCGCGCGTCCCGGCCGCACTACCAGTGCCGTGTTTCCTGCAGGTTGCGCCACTTTTGATCAAGATTTGCACCCCGGCCCAGCCATTAAAGTGAGGGGCATGACCGAGAGCCCCGTGCACCCCGCCCTCTGGCCCGCCCCCGTCGCTGCCGGGGCGGTCGACGCGACCGTCACCGTACCCGGCTCCAAATCGGTCACCAACCGTGGCCTCGTCCTCGCCGCCCTGTCCTCCGAACCCGGCTGGCTGCGCCGCCCGCTGCGCTCCCGCGACACCCTCCTGATGGCCGAGGCGCTGCGCACGATGGGCGTCGGCATCGAGGAGACCGCCCCCTCCAGCGACGCCTCGACGGCCGGCGCCGACGGCGGCGGCGGCGAGGCGTGGCGGGTGATCCCGGCCGGGCTGCACGGCCCGGCCACCGTCGACGTCGGCAACGCCGGCACGGTCATGCGCTTCCTGCCTCCGGTCGCCGCCCTCGCCGACGGCCCCATCCGCTTCGACGGCGACCCGCGCTCCTACGAGCGGCCTCTCGGCGGCGTCATCAACGCGCTGCGCTCGCTCGGTGCCCGCATCGACGACGACGGACGCGGCGCGCTGCCCCTGACGGTGCACGGCGGCGGCGCCCTGGACGGCGGCGCCGTACGGATCGACGCCTCCTCCTCGTCCCAGTTCGTCAGCGCGCTGCTGCTCTCCGCGCCGCGCTTCAACCAGGGCGTCGAGGTACGGCACGTCGGCTCGGCGCTGCCCTCCATGCCGCACATCCGGATGACCGTCGACATGCTGCGCAGCGTCGGCGCCCAGGTGGACACCCCCGAGTCCGGCGGCGAGCCGAACGTCTGGCGGGTCACCCCCGGCGCCCTGCTGGGCCGCGACCTGATCGTCGAGCCGGACCTGTCCAACGCCCAGCCGTTCCTGGCGGCGGCGCTGGTCACCGGCGGCCGGGTCACCATTCCCGACTGGCCCGAGCGCACCACCCAGCCCGGCGACGCGCTGCGCGAGATCTTCACCGACATGGGCGGCTCCTGCGAGCTGACCGAGCGCGGTCTGACCTTCACCGGCACCGGGCGCATCCACGGCATCGACGTCGACCTGAGCGAGGTCGGCGAGCTGACGCCGGGCATCGCCGCGGTCGCCGCCCTCGCCGACTCCCCCTCCACCCTGCGCGGCGTCGCCCACCTGCGCCTGCACGAGACCGACCGGCTGGCGGCGCTCACCAAGGAGATCAACGAGCTGGGCGGCGACGTCACGGAGACCGAGGACGGCCTGCACATCCGGCCGCGCCCGCTGCACGGCGGGATCTTCCACACCTACGAGGACCACCGGCTGGCCACCGCCGCCGCGATCATCGGCCTGGCCGTCCCGGGCGTACAGGTCGAGAACGTGGCGACGACCGCCAAGACGCTCCCCGACTTCCCCTCCCTGTGGACCGGGATGCTCGGCGAGGCCGCGGCCCCCGCGCGGAGAGGCTGAGGATCTTCCGACCATGCGGCGCTACGGCAAGAACCCCGACGAGGACGACATCCGCGTCCGTCCCAACCGCAAGGGCAACCGCCCCCGTACGAACATCCGGCCCAAGCACGAGGACGCCAGCGAGGGCCTGGTCCTGACCGTCGACCGCGGCCGGATCACCTGCCTGATCGAGGACCGCACGGTCACCGCGATGAAGGCCCGCGAGCTGGGCCGCAAGTCCGCCGTCGTCGGCGACCGGGTCGCGGTCGTCGGCGACCTGTCCGGCGCGAAGGACACCCTCGCGCGGATCGTCCGGGTCGAGCCGCGCAGCTCCACGCTGCGGCGCACGGCGGACGACGACGACCCGTTCGAGCGGGTGGTCGTCGCCAACGCCGACCAGCTCGCGATCGTCACCGCGCTCGCCGACCCGGAACCGCGGCCGCGGCTGATCGACCGCTGCCTGGTCGCCGCGTTCGACGCGGGCCTGGACCCGCTGCTGGTCCTCACCAAGTCCGACCTGGCCTCCCCCGACACGCTCCTGGAGTCGTACGGCACGATCGGCGTCCCCTACCTCGTCACCAACCGCGACGAACTCGCCGACGGCACCGCCGCCGACCGGGTGCGCGAACGGCTGCGCGGACACATGACCGCCTTCGTGGGCCACTCCGGCGTCGGCAAGACCACCCTCGTCAACGCCCTGGTACCGGCCCGGAAGCGGGCCACCGGCCACGTCAACGCGGTCACCGGGCGCGGCCGCCACACCACGACCTCCGCGCTCGCCCTGCCCCTGCCCGACGACGCGGGCTGGGTCATCGACACGCCGGGCGTCCGGTCCTTCGGCCTCCACCACGTGGACCCGTCCCGGGTCGTCCTCGCCTTCCCCGACCTGGTGCCCGGCACCGTCGGCTGTCCCCGCGCGTGCAGCCACGACGAGCCGGACTGCGCCCTGGACCAGTGGGTGGCCGACGGCCACGCGGACCCGGCGCGCCTGTATTCACTACGCCGTCTGCTGGCCACGAGGGAGCGACGCGAGGGGGACTGATCGCTCAAGTTTGCCGCCCCTCCGCCGAGGTAAATGCATAATCACACCAAGGCTGGCGAAGCGGTCACGGACCGTACGGAGGCAATGGACATGGCGTGGCTGCTCGTCGTGGTGGCGGGACTCCTGGAGACCGGGTTCGCGGTCTGCCTCAAGCTCTCGCACGGCTTCACCCGCCTCTGGCCCACCATCGCCTTCGCCTGCTTCGCCCTCGGCAGCTTCGGTCTGCTGACGCTCTCCCTGAAGAAGCTCGACGTCGGTCCGGCCTACGCGGTCTGGACCGGCATCGGCGCCGCCGGCACCGCCATCTACGGCATGGTCTTCCTCGGCGACCTCGTCTCCACCCTCAAGCTGGTCTCCATCTCCTTCGTCATCGTCGGCGTCATCGGCCTCCAGCTGTCGGGCTCGGCCCACTAGTTCGCACCCGGGCTCACCCCCGGTGGGCCGCTTGGGCGAAGGCCTTGTGGAGCTGGCGGGTCAGGTCCTCCGGTTCGGCGGGGGCGACGACGTACGACAGGGTGAGGCGGGCCGCCGTGGCGCAGGCGGTGCCGAGTTCGGGGAGGTCTTCCTTGGGCCAGTCGGCCTCCAGCGCGGCCACCGCGCAGTCGCAGAACCGGCCCACCAGCTCCGTGGGCCCCGGCGGCGGCCCGTCGGAGTGCGCCCCGCCGAACGGCGCGCCGGCGCCGGTGTGCGCCCCACGCTGCCCCGGTACGCCCGAGTCGTACACCGCGCCCACCGGCGTGGGAAGGCGCTCGCTCCAGCAACCCGTCAGGGCCGCCCGTACCAGCGGATTGGTCCGCGCTGCCCGTACGGTCCACGTGGCCGCAGCGACGACCCGGGCCTCGGCGCCGGTGCCCGCGCCGGCCGGCGGCGCCGGTTCCTCCAGGGCCCGCGCCACGCCGGCGATATAGCCCTCGGTCTCCCGGCGCACCAGGGCCCTGGCCAGCCCTTCCTTGCTGCCGAACTCGTTGTAGAGGGTCTGCCGGGACACCCCGGCCTCGGCCGCGACATCGACCATCCGGACGCCCGCCCACGGCCTGGCCGCGAGCGCCGCGTAGGCGGCGTCCAGCAAGGATTCACGCGCTGTAGGCATCGTCGCCTCCCAGGCCGCCGGCCCAGATGGCCGGTGTGCCGCACAGAATTGACTCGCCACCAGGAGCTGTCAAGGGTCCGTACGCGCCGGGGAATCGTGGTCATGTGGCTCGTGTCGTATACCAATCGATACTGTTCGCACATGCCCGACTATCACGATGACCTCCGCCTCGGTCACGTCCTGGCGGACGCCGCCGACGCCGCGACCATGGAGCGGTTCAAGGCTCTCGACCTCAAGGTCGAGACCAAACCGGACATGACCCCGGTGAGCGAGGCCGACAAGGCGGCCGAGGAACTGATCCGCGGTCATCTGCAGCGCGCCCGTCCACGGGACGCCGTCCTGGGCGAGGAGTTCGGCAGCGAGGGCTCGGGCCCGCGCCGCTGGATCATCGACCCCATCGACGGCACCAAGAACTACGTGCGCGGGGTCCCGGTCTGGGCCACGCTCATCGCCCTGATGGAGCGCGGCGAGGGCGGCGACCGCCCGGTGGTCGGCGTCGTCTCCGCGCCCGCGCTCAACCGCCGCTGGTGGGCGGCGGAGGGCCTGGGCGCGTACACGGGCCGCAGTCTGACCTCCGCGAGCCGGCTCCAGGCGTCGCAGGTGGGCCGCATCCAGGACGCGTCGTTCGCGTACTCCTCGCTCACCGGCTGGGAGGAGCAGGGTCGGCTCCCCGGCTTCCTCGAACTGTCGCGGGACTGCTGGCGCACCCGGGGCTACGGCGACTTCTGGCCGTACATGATGGTCGCCGAGGGCTCGGTGGACATCTGCGCGGAGCCGGAGCTGTCGCTGTGGGACATGGCGGCCTGCGCCGTCGTCGTGCAGGAGGCGGGCGGCCGGTTCACCGGCCTGGACGGCGTGCCGGGCCCGCACAGCGGGAACGCCGCGGCCTCCAACGGCCTGCTGCACGAGGAACTGCTGAACTACATCGGCGACGGCCGCCGCTGAGAACCGGCTTCCCAGGGGCGCGGGAACGGCAACCGTCCGTTCCGCGCCCCTTGTTGCTCCTCCGGGCGCATGTGAACATGAGAACACCGACGCTTGTGAACTTGTGAATCGATTCGCAAGGTGCACCCGCAAGCACGAAGGAGGTGGCTCCATCCCATGCCCATGTACGTGCGCAACGCCATGAGCACGGTGGTCCTCACCATCGGGCCCGCCCATACGCTCCGCCAGGCAGCCCACCTGATGGCGGCACGCCGGGTCGGCGCGGCCGTCGTCCTCGACACCGACACCAGCGGACTCGGCATCCTCACCGAACGCGACATCCTCAACTCCCTCGGCGCGGGAGAGGACCCGGATCTGGAGACCGCACAGGCCCACACGACCTCGGACGTGGTCTTCGCCGCGCCCGGGTGGACCCTCGACGAGGCCGCCGACGCCATGGTGCACGGCGGCTTCCGGCATCTGATCGTGCTCGACGACCTGGAGCCGGTGGGGATCGTGTCGGTCCGCGACATCATCCGGTGCCGGGCCTCCGTTTCGGAGCGGCGCGAGGAGCGGATCGGCGCCGTACCGGCGTGACGGAGCGCGAACGGGAGTGACGGGGCGCGGGGCGCCCGCCGCGTACGCGAAGAGGCCGGAGCCCACTGGCGTCCGGCCTCTTCGGTGTTACGGCAAGGGAGGGTCAGCCACGCAGGGCCTGGACCGCGGCCTCCAACCGCTTGCCGTAGTCCGCGTCCGCCTTGCGGAAGTTCTCGATCGCGCGCTGCGCTATGTCGTCGCGCGAGACCTTCGAGATGAAGCCCGCCAGGTTGTTGATCAGGCGCTCCTTCTCGTCCTCCGTCATCAGGCGGTAGAGGTTGCCGGCCTGGACGTAGTCGTTGTCCTCGGCGTGCGAGGGCGCCTCCGACTCGCCGGTCGTGCCGTTCACCGCGATCGGCTGCCACAGCGCCCGGCCGGTCTCCACCGGGCCGCCGAAGCTGTTCGGCTCGTAGTTCTTCGCGCGGCCGTGGCGGCCGTCGTAGAGCGCGCCGTCGCGGCCGTGCGAGCGCGCCTCGGTGGCGTGCGGGCGGTTCACCGGCAGGTGGTCGGCGTTGATGCCGACGCGGTAGCGGTGCGCGTCGCCGTACGCGAACAGGCGGCCCTGGAGCATCTTGTCGGGCGAGGGGCCGATGCCCGGCACGAAGTGGTGCGGGGAGAAGATCGACTGCTCGACCTCGGCGAAGACGTTCTCCGGGTTGCGGTTGAGCTCCAGCTTGCCGATCTCGATCGTCGGGTAGTCCTCGTGCGGCCAGACCTTGGTCAGGTCGAACGGGTTGAAGCGGTACGCCGCCGCCTCGGCGACCGGCATGATCTGCACCTGGACGGTCCAGCTCGGGTAGTCGCCGCGCTCGATGGCCTCGCGCAGGTCGCGCTGGTGGCTGTCGGGGTCCTCACCGGCGAGCTTGTCGGCCTCGGACTGGGTGAGGCACTTGATGCCCTGGTCGGTCTTGAAGTGGTACTTCACCCAGAAGGCCTCGCCGGCCTCGTTGTTCCACTGGTAGGTGTGCGAGCCGAAGCCGTCCATGTGGCGGTAGGACGCCGGGATGCCGCGGTCGCCGAAGAGCCAGGTCACCTGGTGGGTGGACTCGGGCGACAGGCCCCAGAAGTCCCAGACGTTGTCCGCCTCCTGGGAGCCGGTGTAGGGGTCGCGCTTCTGGGTGTGGATGAAGTCCGGGAACTTGATGGCGTCCTTGATGAAGAACACCGGGGTGTTGTTGCCGACGAGGTCGTAGTTGCCGTCCTCGGTGTAGAACTTCAGCGCGAAGCCGCGCGGGTCGCGCACCGCGTCGGCCGAGCCGAGGTTGCCCGCGACCGTCGAGAAGCGCAGGAACGTCTCCGTCTGCTTGCCGACCTCGGAGAGGAACTTGGCGCGGGTGTACTTCGTCACGTCGGCGGTCACCGTGAAGGTGCCGTAGGCGCCGGCGCCGCGGGCGTGCACCACGCGCTCCGGGATGCGCTCGCGGTTGAAGTGCGCGAGCTTCTCCATCAGGAGCTGGTCCTGGACGAGTCCGGGGCCGCCGATGCCGGCCGTCTCGCTGTTCTGGTTGTCCGCGACCGGAGCCCCGGCCTCCGTGGTCAGCGGTCCGGTGCTGCTCTGTACCGACACGTGCGCCTCCTGAGTCTTCTGCCTGCCCTTGGCTTGCGCCGAAACAGATCCTACATTGGACTTTGTCTAAGTCAAGAAGTTACCGAAACTCGTACCTGATCCGGTGATGGACGAGCCACTGCTACCCTTGCCTTATCTGACTGATAGGTGATTGGCATGAGTGACCTGCTGGAACGACTCCGGGGACGCGGCTGGCGGCTGACCGCGCAGCGACGCGTCGTCGCCGAGGTCCTCGACGGGGACCACGTCCACTACACCGCTGACGAAGTGCACGCGCGGGCGATCGAGCGACTGCCGGAGATCTCGCGCGCGACCGTGTACAACACCCTGGGCGAGCTGGTCTCGCTCGGTGAGGTGATCGAGGTCAGCACGGACGGCCGCGCCAAGCGGTACGACCCGAACGCCCACCACGACCACCAGCACCTGGTGTGCTCGCGCTGCGGGACCATAAGGGACGTGCACCTCGACGGCGACCCGCTGGCCGCGCTCCCGGTGCCGGAACGGTTCGGCTTCCAGGTCTCCGAGGTCTCGGTCACCTACCGGGGCATCTGCCCCAACTGCCACTCGCACTCCTGAGCCACCGCGTCACCACGGCGACATCCCTGGAGCCCTGACCGCCATGCACCGGATCGGGCGTTTTCTCCCGATCCGCCGGGGCACCCAGGGCCCAGGAGGTGGTCACCGTGCCCGAGCCCGGTAGCAAGAAGTACGACACCCGCCGCGCGCGGCTCCGCAAGGACGCCGAGAACAGCGGAATCAACGATCAGCAGGCCAACGAGGAGGCCAACGAGACCCTCCAGAACGAGGAGGGCTGGCGCAGCAGCGGTCCGCGGACCCGGCGCGGCCAGGGCCCGAAGGGCGAACGCTCCGGCGGGTGACGCGCCACGCGGAGCCCGTGCGCTCACACGACGGCGCTCATACGACGAAGGCCCGGATCCTGAGATCCGGGCCTTCGTCTTCAGTAGCGGGGACAGGATTTGAACCTGCGACCTCTGGGTTATGAGCCCAGCGAGCTACCGAGCTGCTCCACCCCGCGCCGTTGTGTTTCAACCCTACCCCCACTACGACGACCAGCGCAAATCACTGTCCGTTGCCTTGGGGCCAGCGGCAGCGGGGCGCGCGAGGGGGCGGGCTCACGGGCCCGTGGCGGCACCCGTGAGAGGTGCTCTACGCGGTCAGCTCCTCCTGGAGCGCCTCACGCAGCCGTGCCGCGCGTTCCGCCACCTCGGGCGGCCCCAGCTCGACCGCCCGCCGGCACCACTGGTGCCCCTCGGCAAGCGCGCCGCGCCGGGCGGCGAGCAGGGCCAGGCGCAGCGCGGCGCGCCCGTGCCCGTCCTCGGCCGCGCGGGTCCACCACAGCGCGGCCTCGGGGAGGCTGCCCTCGCGGGCCAGCAGCAGGCCGAGGTTGAAGGCGCCGTTGCGGCTGCCCGCCTCGGCGGCCGCGCGGTACCAGCGCGCGGCCTCGACCACATCGCCCCGCGCCGCCGCGAACATGCCAACCCGGACCTGCGCGCGCCGGTGCCCCTGGCGTGCCGCGTGCTCGTACCACCGGGTGCACTCGTCGTCCTGCCGCCGTTCGACCGCGCCGCCGTCGCGGCGGTCCAGCAGGTCGGCGAGCCGGAACGCCGCCTCGGCGCTGCCCCCCTCGGCCGCGCAGCGCAGGTTCCGCTCGGCGCCCGACGGGTCACCGTCGCGCAGTTGGACGATGGCGACCTGGAGGGCCGCCTCGGTGTGGCCGGCCGCCGCGGCGCGCTCGTACCACTCGTGCGCCATCCGGTCGGCGCCGCGCTCCGCGTACAGGATGCCGAGGTTGAACGCGGCGTCCACGCTGCCCGCCTCGGCGGCCTTGGAGAACCACGGCTCGGCACCGGCCGAGTCGCCGCGCTGGAGCAGCATGATGGCGAGCGCGTTGGCGGCCTCGCGGTGCCCGGCGTACGCGGCGCGGCGGTACCACTGCTCGCCGCGGCCCGCCCGGCCCTGCTCGGCGCAGAGCAGGCCGATATTGTACGCGCCGTTCACGTCCCCCGCGTCAAGGGCGGCGCGGTACCAGCGTTCGGCGGTCTGCGTCTCACCGCGGTCGGCGTGCAGCGCGCCCAGCGCGTTGGCGGCGTTGCCGTCACCGTCCTGGGCGGCGCGGCGCCACCACTCGGCGGCGCTCTCCTCGTCGCCCGCGTCGCGCAGCAGGAAGCCGAGGGCGCACGCGGCCCGTGCCTCGCCGCCCTTGGCGGCACTCAGGTACCAGCGTCCGGCCTCCTGGCTCTCGCCGCGCTCCTCCAGGAGCGTGCCCAGGTGCAGGGCGGCGCGGCGGTGCCCGCGCGCGGCGGCCTGGCGGTACCACTGCTCGGCTTCGGCCTCCAGCGCGCCGTCACCGCCGCCCGTGGCCTTCGCGCGGTCGTCCAGCAGGCGCGCGAGACGGTACGCGGCCTCGCGGTGCCCGCGCTCGGCGGCGGTGCGGAACCAGCGCTCGGCACCCACGTCGCCGCGGTGTTCCAGCAGGTCGGCGAGGGCGTACGCGCCCAGGCAGTGGCCCGACTCGGCGGACTGGCGCAGCCAGTACTCGGCGGCGGGCTCGTCGCCGCGCTCGCGGTAGTGGCGGCCCAGCGCGTGGGCCGCGGCGGCGGAGCCCGCGACGGCCGCGATGCGCCACCAGCCCGCCGCCTCGTCCCCGTAACCCCGCTGGTGCAGCAGGACGCCCAGGTTGTTGGCGGCGGCGCGGTCGCCAGCGGCGGTCGCGGACCGCAGGTAGGGCTCGGCTCCGTCCAGGTCGCCGCGGCGCAGCAGCAGCGCGCCCAGCACGCTCATGGCACCGGTGTCGCCGGCGTCGGCGGCCCGGCGGTGGTTGATCTCGCTCACGGCTTCGGACGCCTCGGCGGCGGCGTCGGCCTCGATCGCGTCCATCGGCATCCCGGCGTCACGCGGGCCCGGAAGGGCGGTGTCCCGCCCGTCCGCCATCTCTGATTCGCGCCCGTCGTCGGGCGCGTGCACAAACCGGCCTGTCTCCAACAACCTTGCCTTGTCCCCCATGAGGGCCATCGTCGCACCACCCGCAACCCGCGTACACCTGGTATACCGCAGCCAGTGAGGTCACTACAGCGTTTTGTCGACTTCCCGATACAGAGACATGTCAAACTCCGTTCCACAGACTTCCGTTCACACCTGGAGAAGACACGCCGCCCGGAGCGGGCCGGGCGTGTCGCACATGACGAAGGCCCGGATCCCAAGGATCCGGGCCTTCGTTTTCAGTAGCGGGGACAGGATTTGAACCTGCGACCTCTGGGTTATGAGCCCAGCGAGCTACCGAGCTGCTCCACCCCGCGCCGTTGTGTATCCACGGTACCACGGCAGGGAGGTGGTGCCCGGCCCCGCGCGGGGCCGGGCGTCGGGTCAGCCGCCGTTCTTGCCGGCGTCGCCCTTCTGCGCGGCCTTCTTCGCCGCCTCGGTGGCCCGGTCCAGGGCCGCCTTCAGCTTCTTCTGCGCCTCGCCGTATCCGGCCCAGTCGCCTTCCTTGCGGGCCTTCTCGCCCTCCTCGTACGCCTTCACGGCGTCGTCGAGGGCCTGTTGGGCCGTCTGGTCGGCCGGCGGCTGCTTGCCGGTGTCACCGTCGCCGGACGGCGGCTGCTGCGTCCCGGAGCCCGGCGGCTTCTTGCCGAAGACGACGTCGAGCGCCTCGTCCAGGTTGTTGCCCAGGACGGGGTCGTTCTCGCCGTAGCTGACCAGCACCTTCTTCAGCAGCGGGTAGTTGGTGCCCGCGCCGCGCAGGTAGACCGGCTCCACGTACAGCAGGCCGCCGCTCATCGGGACCGTCAGCAGGTTGCCGTACTCGATCTCGGAGTCGCCGAGTTTCTTCAGGATGTTCAGCTCGTTGGCGATCTTCGGATCGGAGTTGAACTTCGACTGGACCTGCTGCGGTCCCGGCACCGGTGTCTGCGACGGCAGTTTCAGCACTCTGATCTTGCCGTAGTCACCGCTGGTGGCATTGGCGTCCACCGCCATGAAGGCGCCCAGGTTGTCCCGCTTGTTGGGCGTGAACGTCGTGGTGAGCGCGAAGGTCTGCGCCTTCTGGTCCGGCATCTTCAGGCTCTGGTAGTACGGCGGCACCGAGTTGCCCGACTTGTTCGTCGGGTCGTTCGGGACCTGCCAGCGCTCGCTGCCCGTGTAGAAGGTGTTCGGGTCGGTGACGTGGTAGGTCGTCAGCAGCTGGCGCTGCACCTTGAAGAGGTCCTGCGGGTAGCGCATGTGCTCCATCAGGGACTTGCTGATGGAGCTCTTCTTCTCGACCGTCCCGGGGAACGACTTCATCCAGGTCTTCAGGACCGGGTCCTTGGTGTCCCATTGGTAGAGCTTGACCGAACCGTCATAGGCGTCGACCGTGGCCTTGACCGAGTTGCGGATGTAATTGACCTGATTCTGCTGGGCGACGACCGCCCGCTGGCCGTCGGTGAGCGAGTCGGCCGTGGTGTCGCCGAGCGTGGTGCGCGAGGCGTACGGGTAGCCGTTGCTCGTCGTGTAGGCGTCGACGATCCACTGGATGCGACCGTCGATGACCGCCGGGTAGGCGTCGCCGTCGATGGTCAGCCAGGGGGCGACCGCCTCCACGCGCTGCTTGGGCGTGCGGTTGTACAGGATCCGCGAGTCCTTGCCGATGGCACCGGAGTACAGGATCTGCGGCTCGCCGAACGCCACCGCGTAGGCGGCGCGGTTGACCGGGTTGGCGAGGTTCACCCCGCTCTTGCCGGTGTAGCTGTAACTCTTCTCCCCGCTCTTGTCGGAGGAGTAGTCAAGCTCCTTCTGCGGCCCGCCCACGATCGAGTACTGGGTGGTCTTCTCGCCGTAGTACACCCGCTGCTCGTACGGACCGAACTGGCCCTTCGAGGGCAGCTCGCTCTCGGTGTAGGCCGGCTCGCCGCCCTCGGCGAACGTGGTGCCCTTGGCCGCCACCGCGCCGAAACCGTGGGTGTACTTGAAGTGGTCGTTGATCCAGTTCCGCTCGGAGACGCCGTTGAGGTTCAACTCGCGCAGGCCGATGACGGTGTCCTGGTCCTTGCCGTCCTTGTCCTTGTACCGGTCGACGTCGAGCGTGGACGGGAACTGGTAGTAGCTGCGGACCTGCTGGCGCTGCTGGAAGGACGGGGAGACCACGTTCGGGTCGAGCAGACGGACGCTGGCCGTGGTGTCGGCGGCGTCCCGCAGCTTCTGGCGCTCCGTGTCGTCCTTCGGCTTGTAGTTGCCGTCGTACCCCTGCACCTCGACACCGTTGATGTCGTACGCGTCGCGGGTCGCCTTGATGTTCTGCTTGATGTACGGCGCTTCCTTGGCCTGCTCGTTCGGCTGGACCTGGAACTTCTGCACGATCGCCGGGTACAGGCCGCCGATGAGGACGGCGGAGAGCACCATCAGGCCGAAGCCGATGACCGGCAGCTGCCAGGTGCGCCGCCACAGCGTCGCGAAGAAGAGCACCGCGCAGATCGCCGCGATGAAGAACAGGATCGTCTTCGCTGGCAGATAGGCGTTGGCGTCCACGTAGCGCAGGCCGGTCCAGCCGTCGGCGGACTTCAGGCCGCTGGACTTCACCGCCAGGCCGTACCGGTCGAGCCAGTACGCGACGGCCTTGAGCGACACGAAGATGCCCAGCACCACGGAGAGGTGCCCGGTGGCGGCGGCCGTCGCGCGCGAGCCGGGGCTCGTGACGCGCAGCCCGCCGTACAGGTAGTGCGTGAGCGCCGCGGCGATCAGGCACAGCACCGCGCACGCGAAGCCGAAGCTGAGCAGGAAGCGGTACCAGGGCAGGTCGAAGGCGTAGAACGAGACGTCCTTGCCGAACTGCGGGTCCTTCTGGCCGAACGGAACGCCGTTCACCCACTGGAGCCACGTACGCCACTGGCCCGAGGCGGACGCGCCGGCGATCAGGCCCACCAGGGCGGTGACCGCGATCAGCACCCACTTCTTGTAGGGCGCGACGCCCATCCGGTAGCGGTCCAGGCTCTGCTGCTCCATGGACATCGCGCTCAGCGGCGGCCGCAGGCGGTGCGCCAGCCAGATGTTGACGCCGACCGCGACGGCCATCAGGGCGCCGAAGGCGAAGAACAGTCCGATCTTGGTCCACAGGGTGGTGGTGAAGACCGAGGAGTATTTGACCGACCGGTACCAGAGCCAGTCGGTCCAGAACCCGGAGAACATGACGAAGAGCATGGCCAGCACGGCCAGCACGCCCAGTGTCATGAGCAGGGTCCGGACCCGCCGGGACGGTCGGCCGACTCTGATCCGTGGCCCTGTCGGGCCTCCGCCGCGGTCCGGCATCTGGAAAGCCAAGGTGCGCACCTCGAAGTTCGCTGTCGTGTTGAGCAGGCCCGGCGATAGTAGGACCCACTGTTGCAACTTACTAAGGCTTTACTCGGTTCCCGTTTTCCGGGGTCCGCAAGGCACGATATTGAGCATGAACAACCTTCCCGTCGACGGCACCCCCCTTGCCGCCAGCCCGCTGACCCGCGCCGTACTCGAAATCGACGAGTACGCCGCCGGGCTCGGCTGGGACCAGCCCGCCCGCCTCTTCGCCCTCGTCGACACCGCCCGGCTCCGTGAACAGGAGCCTTCCCTCGCCGAACAGCTCGGTATCGACGACTCCACCACCGCCTCGCTGACCCCGGTCGAGCAGGACGAGATCCCCGCCGGCGCCCCGCTGGACGAGTTCCTGGCCACCATCGGCTGGCCGGACGCGGTGGCCGGCTGCGCGATGACCGTGGAGCGGCTGATGCTGCCGCCGTCCGCTGAGGACGCCGTACCGGCGGGCATGGACGAGTCCCAGCTCGCCGAGTGGGTCGCCGGCCACCCGGACCGCCAGGAGGTGCGGATGACGGTGGCGGTGCTGCGGGACGGCACGCGCGAGTCGGCGCTGCGGCTGCGCGAGAAGGACTCCACGTCCGAGGTGCTCACCGGCTCGCAGCTGGTGCCGGGGCTGGCGGACGCGCTGGCCGCGACCTTCGAGAGCTGAGGGGCGGGCCGCCCGGGGCGGGGAGCCGCGTCCCCGCCCCGGCCCGGCCACCGGTGCTCCTACTTGTTCGCGGGGCAGCTCGGCAGCCCCGCCGTGTCGCCCTTGCGGATCTTCTCCAGGGACTTCATCGCGTCCTCGATGGTGTCCACCTTGACCAGCCGGAGGCCGTCGGGGTGGTCGTCGACGACGGCCGAGCAGTTGTCCTTGGGCGTCAGGAAGTACTCCGCGCCCTGTTTCCGCGCGCCGACGACCTTCATCGCGATGCCGCCGATCGGGCCGACCTTGCCCTGGGTGTCGATCGTGCCCGTACCGGCCACGAACTTCCCGCCGGTCAGGTCCCCGGGAGTCAGCTTGTCGACGATTCCGAGGGCGAACATCAGCCCGGCGCTGGGGCCGCTGACGTCGGGCAGCTTGATGTCGACGTTGAACGGGAGCGTGTAGTCGATCCCCGCCTGGATGCCGACTATGGAGCGGCCGTCCTTCGCCTTCGCGACCGGGACGGCGACGTCCTTGGTGGGGCCTTCGGGGCGCTTGCCCTTCTTCTGGGCCGCGGCCGCTTCCTTGGCCGGGATGACCGTGAAGACGGCCTGCTCGCCCGGCTTGTGCTGGGTGACCAGCTTGGCGACGTCGGTGTTCGCCTTGATCTCCGTGCCGTCCACGGCCTTGATCACGTCACCGGCGTGCAGCTTCCCGTCCGCGGGGGCGTCCTTGACGACGGACGCCACGACCGTCTGGGAGCCCACCGGGATCTTCAGCTGCCTGAGCGCCGCCACCTTGGCGCTCTCCAGGGACTGGGTGAACTCCTCGGCGTTCTGCTGGTCGGACTGCTCCGCCGTCTGGCCCTCCGGGTAGAGGATCTTGTGGGGCACCACGATGCTGTCGTGCTCCAGCCAGCCGTAGACCGCCTCGAAGAGGTTCATGTTGTACTCGGCGCCGGTGACCCGGACCGTGACCATGTTGAGGTTGCCGGTCGTCGGGTACGTTTTGTGGCCGGAAATCTGCAGCACCGGCTCGCCGTCGGCCTCACCCAGCGTGTTGGTCGTCGGCCCCGGATACATCTTCGAATACGGAACGGGGATCAGCACCCCGGCACAGAGCAGCGCGATCAGCATCAGGGTCGAAGCGAGCAACGTCGCGGTGCGGCGGGGCATGGAACGACAGTACGGGACGCCTCTGACAGCCGGTCCCCGGGGCCGTCCGTACGGGGCGGGGGCGAGCGGGCCAAAGCGCCGGGGCAACCGGAGCCGGGGCGGCCGCTTGCGGTTGCGTACGCCCGCCGCGGCCCCGGATCATCCCGGCATGCTCATGCCGCGTCAGAACCGGAATGTGCCTTCTCGGGCTTCTCCATCGCCTCTCGGAACCGCGCGTACCCCGCCAGTTCCGCGACATCCCCGGTCCTGCGGTTGCGTGACGCCCAACTGCTCCACACGACGGCGGCGATGACGGCGAGAACCGGAATCAGCAACCAGAGGAGCGCTCCCATAGCGGCCTCCCGACCCCTTGTAACAACCGCAACGACGAATAAGCAGATTAACCACCTGCCAGCTCAACGCTTACGCCAGGGGGCGGGTTACGCAACTGGAGCGCACGTAAAGGCTTTACCGGATACCGCCCGGAACGTGCGCCACCGGCCGGAACCGGACACCCCTAACAGGTACCTACCCACTCTTCGGTCCCGTCAGAGAACCGCTGGTGCTTCCAGATCGGCACCTCGTGCTTGAGGTCGTCGATCAGCCGCCTGCACGCCGCGAACGCCTCCGCCCGGTGCGGGCAGGAGACCGCGACGACGACGGCCAGGTCGCCGACCACCAGGTCGCCGACCCGGTGCACGGCGGCCATCGCCCTGACCGGGAAGTCGGCCGCCACCTTCTCGGCGACGCGCCGCAGTTCGGCCTCGGCACTCGGGTGCGCGGAGTACCCGAGGCCCGCGACGTCGGCGCCGTCGTCGTGGGAGCGGACCGTACCGACGAACAGGGCCGTGCCTCCGGCGGCCGGGTCGCCGACGGCCGCGAAGACCTCGTCCAAGGACAGCGGGGTGTCACGGACCGCGAGGAGGCGGATCGGTTCCGCCGCGCCCCGCTCGCCCGGGTGGTCATTCGTGCCTGGCATGCCTCCATCGTGCCGTACGCGGCGGCGGCACGGGCCATGGCCGTTCCACCGGGACCACGAGAAGCCGTATGGAGGCTCCTACAGGGCACCGGCGGGACGCGGCGGCCGTACGGCCGGGGCCGTCGCGTCAGATACGGCGCCGGGCCTTGCGGGCACGGCGTACCAGGGCCGCGGTGCCCAGGAGGGCCACCGTCGCGCCGGCCGCGCCCGCCGCGGTGGCGTCCTTGCGGCCCAGACGGCGGCCCGCGACCGTGTGCCGGCCCGCCACCTCCTCCAGCAGCTGGGCCAGCACCTCCTCGTTCGTCCACCGGGGGCGCCAGCCCGCCTCGTGCAGCCGGCTGCCGCTGACGACCCACGGGTGCATCGTGTACGCGAGGTCGCCGGCGGGCGACGGCGTGAGGCCGATGCGGTGCAGCCGGGCGGCGGCGCCGAGCGCCACCGAGGACGGCAGCTCCATGCGCCGGATCCCGGTCAGCTCCTCGACCTCCTCCTGCTCCAGCCACCCGTCGCAGCCCACCGCCAGCTCGCCCTCGACCCTTTCGAGCGCGGCGTACTGCAGGGCGCTGACCAGGTCTTCCACGTGGCAGAACTGCCAGGCGGGGCGGGATCCCGCGACGACGAGCAGCCGCGGCGACTCGAAGTACCGGGTCAGCGCGGTGTCCGTACCGCCCACCAGGACGGTGGGGCGCAGGACGGTGACGTTCAGGCCGGGGTGCGCGCGGGGCGCGCGGTGCGCCAGGCGCTCGATCTCCAGGAGGTCGCCGACCCCGGTGGCGTCGGCGGTGGCCCGCAGCTCGGCGTCCTCGGCCAGCGGTACGTCGTTGTCCGGGAGCGCGCCGTAGACCATGGCGGAGGTGCAGAGCACGACCCGGTGCACTCCGGCGGCCGCGGCGGCCGTGAGGACCGTCTGCGTACCGCGCACGTTGTACGCCGTACGGGCCGCGGCGTCGGTCTCCAGGTCCAGGTCGACGGCCAGGTGTACGACGACGTCGGCGCCGCGCAGCTTGTCGGCGATGGCCGGGTCCCGTACGTCCAGGACGTGCCAGTGCGCCTCGGCGGCCTCGCCGCGCCGCTCGTCGATGGCCACCACCTGCTTGACCTCGTCGGACTCGGTCAGGGCCTGGGTCAGCAGGGCGCCCACGCCGGAGGCGGCGCCGGTGACGGCCACGACGGGGCGGCGCAGCGGCCTGCCGGGCGTGCCGGGCGCCTCCTTGCTTGCCTTCTCGGTCTCGGCCGCAGCGTTTCGCGCTGCGCGAACGGTCGGATCTGGGGAACTCACCGGGCGTCTCCAGCGGTTGTCTTCAGTGCGTAGGCGTGCTGACGCGTACGTACCAGGTGGCGTCCATCCTGCCGCAGGCGCCGGGACGGCGAAGCACCGAGCCCCGAAGCGGGACAGGTGTCTAGGCTGGAAGAGAATGTCGGGCAGCCGCCGCCGGCCCCGGGCCGGCGGCCCTACGAGCCGAGGAAACCCGTGAGTGACACCCCATTTGGATTCGGCCTTCCGCCGGAGGAGCCGGAGGACGGCGACAACGGCAAGAAGAAGGGCGGCCAGGGAGGTAGCCAGGGCCCCGCGAACCCGTTCGGATTCGGCGGCGGGAGCGGCGGCGCGGACAACCCGTTCGCGGCGCTCTTCGGCGGCATGGGCGGTCCTGGTGGCGAGATGAACCCTGGCGACCTTGGCGCCGCCTTCCAGAAGCTCGGCCAGATGCTCTCCTACGAGGGCGGCCCGGTGAACTGGGACATGGCCAAGGACATCGCGCGGCAGACCGTCGCGCAGGGTGCCGAGGACGGCACCAAGGACGCGAGCGTCTCCCCCGGTGAGCGGGCCGCCGTCGAGGAGGCCGTACGCCTCGCCGACCTGTGGCTGGACGGTGTGACGTCGCTGCCGTCGGGCGCGGGCACGGTCCTGTCGTGGAGCCGCGCCGAGTGGGTCGAGGAGACCCTGCCGGTCTGGAAGGACCTGGTGGACCCGGTCGCGGAGCGTGTCGGCGCGGCCATGGGCGACGTGCTGCCCGAGGAGATGCAGGCCATGGCGGGCCCGCTGCTCGGCATGATGCGTTCCATGGGCGGCGCGATGTTCGGTACGCAGATCGGGCAGGCGCTGGGCGTCCTGGCCGGCGAGGTCGTCGGCTCGACGGACGTGGGGCTGCCCCTGGGTCCGGCCGGCAAGGCCGCGCTGCTGCCGGGCAACATCGCCAACTTCGGCTCCGGGCTCGGCGTCCCCGAGGAGGAGGTGCGGCTCTACCTGGCGCTGCGCGAGGCCGCCCACCAGCGGCTCTTCGCCCACGTGCCGTGGCTGCGCTCGCACCTGTTCGGCGCCGTCGAGGGCTACGCCCGCGGCATCAAGGTCGACACGACCAAGCTGGAGGACGTGGTCGGCCAGCTGGACCCGCAGCACCCCGAGGAGTTGCAGAACGCCCTGCAGCAGGGCATGTTCCAGCCCGAGGACACCCCGGAGCAGAAGGCGGCGCTGGCCCGTCTGGAGACGGCGCTGGCCCTCGTGGAGGGCTGGGTGGACGCGGTGGTGCACGCCGCGGCCTCCCCGCACCTGCCGTCCGCCGACGCGCTGCGCGAGACGCTGCGGCGGCGCCGGGCGACCGGCGGCCCCGCCGAGCAGACCTTCGCCACGCTCATCGGCCTGGAGCTGCGTCCGCGGCGCCTGCGGGACGCCTCGCGGCTGTGGGCCTCCCTGACGGACGCGCGGGGCCTGGACGGCCGCGACGCGCTGTGGGAGCACCCGGACATGCTGCCGACGGCCGCCGACCTGGACGACCCGGACGGGTTTGTCCACCACGAGCAGATGGACTTCTCCGAGCTGGACAAGATGCTCGGTGAGGCCGCCGGCGGTGCCGGGAAGCCGGACCTGACGAAGGAGACCGGCGAGGGCGGCTCCGAGGAGGGCGGCAAGCCCGGGGGCGAAGGCGGCAAGGGCGACAGCGACAAGTGACCCTTCACGACGACGCGGCGCGGGTCCTCAAGGAGTGGCCCGCGCCGTCCCCCGAGCAGGAGCGGCTGCGGCTCTCCTACCTGGACCACCTGGCCACCTACCCGGACGGCATGGGCAAGCCCTGCAAGGCCGGGCACATCACGGCCAGCGCCCTGGTGATCGACCCGGCGCGCGGGCGGGTGCTGCTGACGCTGCACCGCAAGCTGAAGATGTGGCTCCAGATGGGCGGGCACTGCGAGCCGGAGGACGCCACGCTGGCGGACGCGGCGCTGCGCGAGGCGCGCGAGGAGTCCGGGATCGCTTCCGGGCTGACGCTGCTGGGCGGGCCGGTGCGGCTGGACCGGCATCACACGCCCTGCGCCTGGCACTTGGACGTGCAGTACGCGGCGCTGGCTCCCCAGGGGGCCGAGGCGGTGATCAGCGACGAGTCGCTGGATCTGCGGTGGTTCCCTTACGCGCAGGTGGCGGACGTGGCGGACGACTCGGTCGTACGTCTCGTGGAGCGCACGCGCGCGCTTCTCTGAGGCGCGTACGGCCACCGTGCGGCCCCCTGGCGAGGGCCGCACGGTGGCCGGTGCGAGGCGTGTGCCGGACCGATGCGCGGGGCGCGCGACCCGTGTACCTCAGTTGCCGAAGATGTTGCCCTGGTTCTGCCCGTGGGCGCCCTGCTTCCCCACACCGAACTGGGCGGCCAGGCCGGACCCGATGACGGCGTTCTGCGGCGGCAGCAGCTCGCTGGGCTGCACGAGCGCGTAGCCCTGCCCCAGGAAACTCAGCTCCCAGCCCTCCCCCGTCCCGCCGCGGCGCCGCCACACGCCCGAGGAGTGCGTCTGCGCCTGCATCTGCACCCGCAGCGAGGCGGACCAGGCGACCACCGCGTCGGCGTCGGCGTTGACGTACTTGTCGGGGGTGACCTGCATCATCAGCGGCTGGCCCGAGGTCATCAGCACGACCTTGCCCCGGCCGGAGATGTTGAGCTGGTACTTGCCGGTGCCGGAGATCCCGTGCTGGCTGTCCACGGAGATCACCTCCCAGTGGAGGCTGGAATCCAGCGCCAGCACGTAGCTGCTGTCCACGGTCAGGCCGTCGTGGTCGACGTCCATGACGTGTACGTACTGTGCGAGGTTGGCCAGGTAGACCGTGCCCTGCCCGGAGACGCGCATCAGGTCCAGGCCCTCGCCGGACGCGGCGCGGGCACGCTGCTGGCCCGGCGTCTGGTAGTTGCCGTCGAATTCCAGCAGTCCCTGGTAGGCGACCATGGCGCCCTTACGGGCGAGCAGGTCCTCGTGGCCCTGCAGGGCGACCCGCAGCAGTTGCGGGTTCTGCAGGACGTACCGGTCCTGGGTCTGTGCCTCGGTGTAGGCGAAAAGCGGACTCTGCATGATGGCTTGACGTCCTCCCCCTCAGCCCCGGGCCCGGAGCCGGTCGGTGCTGTCCTCACTGGGCTGTACGACGACGAAGCCCTGGCCGGAGAAACCGAGCTGGTATGCCTCGCCGCTGCCGCGCCCGATCATCGAGGACGCCTTGAAGCTGCGCTTGCCCTTCATCTTCAGATTGGTCGACCAGGCGACGAGCGCGTCGGGATCGACGTACGTCTCGTCCTCGCCGCGGCCGCAGTCCACCACGATCGGGGTGCCGCGGGAGGTCAGCGCGACCCAGCCGGTGCCCGAGATGCCCACGTTGAAGAGCCCCTGGCCGGCGAACTTCGCCATGCCCTTGACGCGCTGCACGCCCCACTGGAGGTGGGCGTCGAAGGCCAGGAGGTTGGTGCCGTTGACGGAGATCGAGTCGCCGTTGAGGTTGATGCAGACGACATCCGCGCCGTAGTCGGCGAGGTAGAGCAGGCCGTCGCCGGTGCACTTCATCAGGGGAGCGCCCTCGCCGGTCAGCCACTGGGAGGCCATCTGGCGCACCGCGGGCGGATTCGGCTCGTACTGGACGAAGCCCTCGTAGGCGACCATCGAGCCGGTCCGCGCGAAGACGTCCTGGCCGCTCCGCATGGCGATCTTCACCATTGCGTTGCCGTGGTTCTCCATGCGCGCGGCGGGCGCGGTCGGGGCGTAGCCCGTGGCTTGTTGTTCGAACATGGCGGGCTCCCTCAGACCTCGTAGGGCTGGACGACGACGAAATTGCCGGGCGCGCCGCGGAACTGGAGGTTCACGGTCTCGCCCGAGTGTCCCGGATACGCGGCACGGCGCAGGCTCACCTGGCTGGAGACGATCACCTGCGAGGCGGCCGACCAGGCGACGATGGCGTTGGCGTCCGCGAAGGTGGTCGGTGTGACCGGGAGGAC
The DNA here is from genome assembly GCF_044329785.1 of Streptomyces sp. NPDC017529. Classification (NCBI taxonomy): domain Bacteria; kingdom Bacillati; phylum Actinomycetota; class Actinomycetes; order Kitasatosporales; family Streptomycetaceae; genus Streptomyces; species Streptomyces sp. NPDC017529. The sequence continues at coordinate 403,119 of NZ_JBIRJY010000004.1, read as the reverse complement.
GACCGGGGTGCCCTGGGTCTTGACGACGATCGTGCCGGTTCCCTGGAACTGCATGGTGAACAGCGCGCCGCCCGGGATGCCGTGCCCTTCGATGCGGCGGACGTCGTACTGGAGCGACTCGTCGAAGGCCAGGACGCTCTCGGCCGACACGCAGATCGCGTCGCCCTGGAGCTCGATCGGGTGCACGTGGGCGCTGTTGTCCGCGAAGAACACCTGGCCCTGGCCCGTGCAGCGCATCAGCTGCATCTCCTGGCCGGTGGCGTTGCCCACGATGCGGCCGCGGATGCCGGCGCCCTTGTAGCTGAAGTCGACCTTGCCCTGATAGAGGACCATGCTTCCCTGGCGGGCGAGCACCGGCTGCCCGTCGATCCCGAGGTCGGCGCGGATCAGCTTCTCGTTCTGCGGCGTCCACCGCTGCCCCGTGGGGGCCTCGCGGTACTTCTCCAGGGCGACGCTGAGGCCGGGGCCCGGGCTCTGGGCCTGCGGCTGGCCGTACGCGCCGGGCTGCGCCTGAGGGGCGCCGTACGGGGCCGGGGGCTGCTGGCCGGGGAACTGGCCGCCCGGCTGTCCGTACGGAGCCTGGGGAGGCGCCTGGGGCGGCTGTCCCGGCTGGCCGTACGGGGGCGCCGGTGCCTGCTGGTACGGGTCGTGACCGGGCGGCGGCTGCTGTCCGGGGAGCGGGGCGGGCTGGCCGGGCGGTGCGCCGGGCGGCGCCATCGGGGCCGCGATGGTCGGTGCGCCGTGCATCTGCGGGGCCGGCGGCTGGGGCGGCTGGGCCTGGGCCGGGACCTGCGGCTGGGGCGGGGCCGGGGGCTGCTGGGCCTGCGGGGCGCCTTGGGGTGCGTCCTGAGGGGCGCCGAAGGCGGGGGCGGGCTGCGGTGCGGCGGGAGCCGGGGCGGCGAAGCCCGGGGCAGGCTCGGCTGCGGCAGGCGGCGCGAAGCCCGGCACGGCGCCCTGCGGCGCCGGTTCGGGCGCTGCCGCGGGCTCCTCCTCCGCGACCTCGCCGCCGAAGTTCTTCAGCAGCGCCTCCAGGCCGCCGTCGAAGCCCTGCCCGACCGCGGCGAAGCGCCACACGTCCTTCAGGTAGAAGTCGCCGAGCATCACGGCGCGCTCGGTGGTGAACTCGGCACCGTTGAACGCGTAGCGGGCGACCTCCTCGCCGCCGGCGACGATGCGCAGGTAACCGGGGCCGACCTGGGACATCTGACCCGCGCCGTCGAGCGTGGCGGTGAAGGAGAGCTTGCGGATGTGCTGCGGGATCCGGTCGAGCGTGACCCGGAAGGACTCGGTGTCGCCCGCCTGGGCGCCCAGCAGCTGGATCGACCCCTCGGGCGACGCGGGCTGGTTGAAGAAGACGAAGTACCGGTCGTCGGAGAGGCGCTCGTCCGCGTCGAGTCCGAAGCAGCTGATGTCGAAGGTCAGTCCGGAACCGGCGATCTGCACGCCTACGTACAGATCCGTCCCGGCCGTCAGATCACTGATCCTGGCCTTGTGGCCCCGCTGGAATTCCCTGGCCATACGTAACGACCGTCCCCCGCTCCCGCTTCGCGCTCTGATGACTTGCGCGTCAGGCTAACCGCTGCCGCCGACAGCGGGCGATGCCGGGGCGCGGCCGAACCGGTCGCAACCGTCCCTATTCCGTACGGGCCGCGGGCAAATGCGGCAGCCGCTCCGCCGCGGCCACCCCTTCGAGATAGCCGCGCGCACGCTCCGTGCGCGGATACGACTCCAGGAGCTGCCAGAAGCGCCGGCCGTGGCCGGGGACGAGAAGGTGGGCCAGTTCGTGCAGGAGCACGTAGTCGATCACGTACTCCGGCATGCCCTGGAGGCGGTGCGAGAGGCGGATGCTGCCCTCGGCGGGCGTGCAGGAGCCCCAGCGCGTGTTCTGGTTGGTCACCCAGCGCACCGTGGCCGGCCGGGCCCGGCCGCCCAGGTATTGGTCCGACAGCCGCTCCGCGCGCTCGGCCAGCTCGCTGTCGCCGGGTTTGCGCCTGCTCTCCTGCGCGGCGAGCTTGTCCAGCATCACCGTCACCCAGCGCCGCTCCTCGGCCTCGGACATCCGGGCCGGGATCAGGACGATCGTGCGGTCGCCCTCGCGGTACGCCGAGACCGTCCGGCGCCGCCGCGAGCTTCTGCGCACTTCGACCGCGCTCGTGCCGGGGCCACCGGTCGCGGGGCGTGTGGCGGTCCTGTGTTGGGGATCTGCGGCACGGCGCAAAGGGTCGGCGGGCACGCCCCGACGTTACCCGCTGCCCCTGCGCGAAGTCCCGTCGCCGGGTTTTTGCCGGACACCGGAAACACACCAAGGCAGGCACGACTTGTACGACTATTCCCCGGAGGCTGTGGATAACTTCCGGCGCCCGCCCGGCGGCGCGGGCATGCTGAAACCCGCTGGACGAGATCCGATCGACGGGGGGGGCGGATTCATGTATCCGATGCTCAAGCCCGCGCTGCGGCGCGGATGGCGGGACCGGGAGACGGTGCGGTTCGGGGTGGCCCCGGCACACGCGGTGGAGCTGGGACCGGTGGACACGGCGACCGGCAGTTTCCTGGCGCTGATCGACGGCACGCGCAGCATGGAACAGCTGGTGGACGCGGCCGGGGCGCTCGGCCTGCCCGCCGGGCACGCGCGGCGGGTGGTGGAGCGGCTGGGGCAGGCGGGGCTGCTGGACGCCCCGTCGGCGGGCGGCCCGGCGGCCGAGGCGGTGCGCGCGGACACCACGGCTTTCGGACGGCTCCGTCCCGACCTGGCGTCGCTGTCCGTGCGGCATCCCGAGGCCGCGGGCGGACTGGAGCGGATGGGGGCGCGCCGCGCCATACGGGCGCGTGTGCGCGGCGCGGGACGGGTGGGTGCCTCGGTCGCGGCACTGCTGTCGGCGGCGGGTATCGGCCGGGTGGAGGTGCAGGACGGCGGGAAGGTCGAGCCCTGGGACGTCGTTCCCGGCGGCGTCCGGGCCGAACACATCGGCGCACGTCGCGACACCGCCGCCCGCAGCCTGGTCCACCGCTCCTCGCCCTGGTCGCGCGGGTCCCGGTCCGGGAGCGGGCCGCCGGACGAGGGCGACCCGGGCCTGGCGCTCGTCGTGATTACGCCGCGCGACGGCCTCGCCGCCTACGCGCCCGACCCGGTTCTGTACGAGCCCCTCCTGACCGCCGGCATCCCGCATGTGTTCGCCGGGGTCGTCGAGGGCACGGGAGTGGTGGGCCCACTGGTCCTGCCGGGCGGCTCCTCCTGCGCCGGCTGCCTGGAGCTGCGGCATACGGACGCGGAGCCGGCCTGGCCGCGGCTGCTCGCCCAGTGGCGGTCGGGGCGCGGTTCACCGGCCGTGCCGGCCTGCGACACGGCGCTGGCGGCGACGGTGGCGGGGCTGGCCGCCATACAGGCGCTGGCGTTCCTGGACGGCGGATTGCCGCCCTGCACGGGCGCCCGGATGGAGTTCGCCCAGCCTTGTGCGGGCTGGCAGACGGTACGGATCGCGCCGCATCCCGAGTGCGGCTGTGGCGCTGCGGAGACGACCGGCGCCATGGGTGCCTCGGATCCTCGTGCGCGACACGCAACAATGGCGGAGTAACCCCGGTTGGGGACAGTGTGAGTTGGAGGGGCGCATGTCAGATCTTCCCCGCAAGGCGGTCACCCGCACCGCCAAGCTGGCCGCGCTGCCACTGGGATTCGCCGGCCGCGCCACCTGGGGGCTGGGCAAGCGGATCGGCGGCAGGTCGGCGGACATCGTCGGCCGCGAGCTCCAACAGCGGACCGCCGAACAGCTGTTCCGCGTCCTCGGCGAGCTGAAGGGCGGCGCCATGAAGTTCGGGCAGGCGCTGTCCGTCTTCGAGTCGGCGCTGCCCGAGGAGATCGCCGGCCCGTACCGCGCCGCGCTCACCAAGCTCCAGGAAGCCGCGCCGCCGATGCCGACGGACACGGTGCACACGGTGCTGGCGGATCGGCTGGGCGAGGACTGGCGCGAGCTGTTCACGGAGTTCGAGGACAAACCGTCGGCCGCCGCCTCGATCGGGCAGGTGCACCGCGCGGTCTGGCACGACGGGCGCGAGGTGGCCGTCAAGGTGCAGTACCCGGGAGCGGGCGCCGCCCTCCTGTCCGACCTGTCGCAACTGGGCCGGTTCGCCCGGCTGCTCGGGCCGCTGATCCCCGGCATGGACATCAAGCCGCTGATCTCCGAGCTGCGCGACCGGGTCTCCGAGGAGCTCGACTACGCGCTGGAGGCCGAGGCCCAGCAGGCGCACGCCGACGAGTTCGCCGACGACCCCGACGTCATGGTGCCCGCCGTGGTCCACCAGGGCGAGCAGATCCTGGTGACCGAGTGGATGGACGGCGTCCCCCTCTCGGAGGTCATCGCGAACGGCACCACGGAGGAACGCGACCGGGCCGGGCAGCTCCTCGCCCGCTTCCTCTTCTCGGGCACCGCCCGCACGGGTCTGCTGCACGCCGACCCCCACCCCGGCAACTTCCGGCTGCTGACCGGCGACGACCCCGACGGTCCGGCGGAGAAGTGGCGGCTGGGGGTCCTGGACTTCGGCACGGTCGACCGGCTGCCGGACGGGCTGCCCACGACGATCGGCACCTCGCTGCGCATGACGCTCGACGGCCGGGCCGAGGCGGTCTACGAGCTGCTGTGCGAGGAGGGCTTCGTCAAGGAGTCGATCGAGCTGGACCCGGACGCGGTGCTGGACTACCTGCTGCCGATCATCGAGCCGGCCCAGGCGGACGAGTTCACCTTCACCCGTTCCTGGATGCGCAACCAGGCCGCGCGCATCGCCGACCCCCGCTCCCCCGCCTACCAGCTGGGCCGCCGGCTCAACCTGCCCCCCTCCTACCTCCTCATACACCGTGTGACGTTGAGCACCATCGGCGTCCTGTGCCAATTGGGTGCCACCGTCCGCCTGCGTGACGAGCTGGAAGCCTGGCTTCCGGGCTTCGCCCCGGCCGAGGAGCCCGAGCCGTCCGTGCCCGGACAGAGCCGCACCACCGAGGAGACATCGGCCTGACTACCGCGTGGTGACCGGGTCCAAGTGGGACTCGATGGTGTGGAGGTTGAGACGGGTACAGGTGTCGCAGAGGTGCTGCCGGGTGCCGTTGCCGATGGTGCAGGTCCAAGTGGGCGGGGTGCCTTCGGCCGTGGCGCCGCACTGGGCACACTCCGCGTTCTCGGTGGTCAAGTCCGCCTGTTCGTACGTCTTCTGGTTCATCAGCCGACAATATCCCCGTCACCGACGGGAAAGGGGGCACAACGCCCCAAGGGCTGCCCGCTTGGACAGCCCCTGGTTTTCGTGGTGTTGCGTTGTCGCAGGATGCGGCGGTGACACCGCCGGGAGAACCCGGCGCCGTTCGGGCACCGGGCTGCCGGTGGATCACTGCATGACGGCCATGGCCAAGGCACGCCGGGCGCGCAGCGACGCCCGCTCGGCGCGGCGCTGCATGCGCCGCGCCGTGATGAGGCTCTGGGCCCTGCGTTCGGACTCGGCCTCCTTGAGGCGCTCTTGCATATGCGCCCGGGCCAGGGCTTCTGGGATGAGTTGCATTTCGCGGGTCCTGTTCTGGCGCGACTCGATCACGCCGGAGTTCACGGGTGCGGGTGTTTCGGTGAGGGTGGGGTTCATCGGGTCCTGCTTCTGGGGGTCCCGTTTGGCGGGACGGTCGATCGTTCCGGTGCCGCTGATGTAGGTGCCGCGGAGGTTCATGCCGCGACCGGGTTCTTGCGCGGACGGCCACGCGGCCGCTTGCGGGGCACCACGACGCCCTGGACGAAGAGCTCGCCACCCCAGACGCCCCACGGCTCGCGGCGGTCCTTGGCACCGGCGAGACAGGCCTCACGCACCGGACAGGTCTGGCACAGGGACTTGGCGTACTCCACGTCGGCCGGGGTCTCGGCGAAGAAGACCTCGGGGTCGTAGGTACGGCACGGCACGGCGGCGCCGAGTCGGTCGATCTCGTCGTCGAGCTCGGTGAGGGGCAGCAAAGGGGTCTCCTGGGAGTCGGGCGGAGGGATCAGGTCGGTGGCGACGGACGGGGTGTGCGTCTGGAGTTGCACGGTGGTGTGTTCCTCGTCTGTTCGGCCCGGCTGGTGGCTGGGCTCATGGGCAAAACAAAAGGGCCGCGGATCCCGGTGTGGGTTCCGCGGCCCTGGAAGGTGCCGACCTGATCATGCCGATCAGGCTGGATCTCTCCAGGGTTCGTGCCCGCGGTGGGCCCACGTGTCCTGCTGCGTCTGGTACTGCTTCCGGGATTCGGCACCGTTGGCCGCCGCACGGTCAAAGGCATGCGCATTCGCTGCCAGTGCCGCTGCCGCTGCTGCCGGTGCCTGGGTCGGTCGCTCGTCACGCTTGGCCTGGGGCATCAGCACCAAGGAAGCGGCACGGGAGACCTCAAGACCGGACGGCCGGCCGGAGCCGGACACACCGGTGCCCAGGAACGAGACGTCGAGCAGGCAGGAGGCGGCGACCGAACGATCGGTCATTTTCTGGGTCTCGATGAAGCTGATCACTGGTCTCGCCTCCTCTCGGCGTCTCGGCGGACCGGAAAACCCGGTCCGAGCTTGTTCAGTACAACACGAATCCAGCGGATCCCGGAAGGCCCGTTGTCTTCGTGCCTGTGAAGGCTATGGGGATGCGCTCCGCGCGCGCAAACTATTTTTCTGACGACTTTCCGGAGCTTCTTGCACCACCCTCCGGAAGATCGTCCGATGACGGCTCCCCCACTGCCGGGACGAGCTCCTCACCTGCGCACAGCGCGAGGACGTCGGAGCCGAACCTGCCCAGCTTGCGTCCCCCCACTCCAGGGATGCCCGCCAGCTCCCCTTCGGTTCCCGGGACGGCCTCGGCGATCGCCATCAGCGTCTTGTCGGTGAAGACGCAGTACGCGGGCTGGCCCAGCTGCCGTGCCCGCTCGGCCCGCCAGTCGCGCAGCCGCTCGTACAACGCCTCGTCGAGCTCGCAGGGGCAGTCGTCGCAGCGCATGAGCTTCATTTCACCCGCGTCGGTGAGCGTCTTGCCGCAGACCCGGCAGCGGGCGGGTGACCGGGTCCGGCGCTTGCCCGCGCCCCTGGCGGCGCCGCCGCCCCGCTCGATGCCGCCCGCGGCGGCTGCCGCCGCACGGCGTCCGGCGCCTGCCGAGCCGGGCCGCAGGCCGTCCAGGAAGCGGCTGGGGCGCCGGACCGCCCGCCCCCCCGGAGAACGCGACAGGGACCACGACAGGCTCAGGTGCAGGCGCGCCCGGGTCACGCCGACGTACAGCAGCCGGCGCTCCTCCTCGACCTGCTCGTCCGTCTTGGCGTATGTGATCGGCATCATGCCCTCGGTGAGGCCGACCAGGAAGACGGCGTCCCACTCCAGGCCCTTGGCCGAGTGGAATGAGGCGAGCGTCACACCTTCGACGGTCGGGGCGTGCTGGGCGTTGGCCCGCTCGTCGAGCTCGGCGACGAGATCGGCGAGGGTGGCCTCCGGCCGGGCCTTGGCGAAGTCCTCCGCGAGGCGGACCAGCGCGGCCAGCGACTCCCAGCGGTCCCGTACGGCGCCCGACCCGGCCGGCGGCACGCTCGTCCAGCCCATGTCGCTCAGCACCGCCCGCACCTCGGACGGGAGGTCCACGGCGTCGTCGAGAAGCGCGTCGTTGGCGCCGAAGCGGGCGGCGCCGCGCAGCTTGACGCCCGCCTCGCGCACCTCGGGCCGCTCGAAGAACCGCTCGGCCCCGCGAAGCTGGTAGGGCACGCCGAGGTCGGCGAGGGCCTGTTCGTAGACCTCGGACTGGGCGTTGATGCGGAAGAGGACCGCTATCTCGCTCGCCGGCACGCCGGAGGCGATCAGATCGCGGATACGGCGGGCGGTGCCCTCCGCCTCCGCGGGCTCGTCGCCGTACTCCACATACGCCGGCTCGGGGCCCGCGTCCCGCTGCGAGATCAGCTCCAGGCGGTGCTCGGCGGCGCGGCCGCGCGCCTGGGACAGCAGGCCGTTGGCGAGGTGCACGACCTGGGGGGTGGAGCGGTAATCGCGGACCAGCTTGACGACCGTCGCGTTCGGGTGGCGGGTGCGGAAGTTCAGCAGGTGTTCGGGCGTGGCGCCGGTGAAGCTGTAGATCGTCTGGCTGGCGTCGCCGACGACGCACAGGTTGTCGCGGTCGCCGAGCCACAGGTCCAGCAGCCGCTGCTGGAGCGGGCTGACGTCCTGGTACTCGTCCACGACGAAGTGCTGGTACTGGGCGCGGACCTGCTCGGCGATGTCGTGCCGGTCCTGCAGGACGCCGACCGTCAGCAGCAGCACGTCCTCGAAGTCGATGGTCCCCCGGTCGCGCTTGAGCTGCTCGTACGTCCCGTAGATCTGCCCGATCTCGGCCGGGTCCCGGGGAGCCTCGCGGCCCGCCTTGTGGACGGCGGCCGGATAGTCGGCGGGCACGGTCTGGGTGACCTTGGACCATTCGATCTCGCCCGTGACGTCGCGCAGCTCGTTGCGGTCCAGGCGGACCCGGCAGCGGGCGGCGGCCTCGGCGACCAGCTGGACCTTGCGCTCCAGCAGCCGCGGCACCTCGCCGCCGACCGCCTTGGGCCAGAAGTACTGGAGCTGGCGCAGGGCGGCGGAGTGGAACGTACGGGCCTGGACCCCGCCGGCGCCCAGCTGCCGCAGCCGCCCGCGCATCTCCCCCGCCGCGCGGGCGGTGAACGTGACGGCGAGCACCGTGGACGGCTGCAGGATGCCCGCCCGGACGCCGTACGCGATGCGGTGGGTGATCGCGCGGGTCTTGCCCGTCCCGGCGCCCGCCAGGACGCACACGGGGCCGTGCAGCGCCGTGGCGACCTCGCGCTGCTCGGGGTCGAGGCCGTCGAGCACCGCGTCGGCACCCTCGGGCGTGGCCGGGAACTGGGTCGCGGCCGCAACCTGAGGGAAAAGAGTGGAGTCCGATGCTGCTGTCACCCCGCCATGCTGCCAGGTCGAGCGGGACAGCCGGGAAAGTCGTCCACAGCCGCCACCCTCCGGTCATACGAATACGCGGGCCTACGGAAGCGAAGCCGTACGCGTACCGGAGCGGTCCGGGACGGACGGGAATGGTCCGGGCCGGGCAGGCGTTCCCCTTTCTGCATACACGCCGAGCTTGAAGGAGCGCGAGGACCCATGGCGGGCACCGTGACGATGTACAGCACCACCTGGTGCGGCTACTGCCGCCGGCTCAAGGGCCAGATGGACCGCGAGGGAATCGCGTACACCGAGATCAACATCGAGCAGGACCCCGAGTCCGCCGCCTTCGTGGAGAAGGCCAACGGCGGCAACCAGACCGTCCCCACGGTGCTCTTCCCCGACGGCTCCACCCTGACCAACCCGTCCCTGGCCCAGGTCAAGCAGGCCCTCGGCGCCGCCTGAGCCTTCGGCTCACACGGACGAATCCCCCGGCCGCCGCGTCCGGGGGATTCGTCATGCCCGCGTCACGACCCGCTCGCTCCGGGTGCTCACTCCGGACGGCGGCTGTAGCGCTCCACCGTCTCCTTGGCCGTGGACGCGTCCTTGAAGATCAGTTCCCACGGTCCGGTGTTCACGTCGAAGTCCTTGCCGAAGCCGACCCACTTCCCGGCCATGCGCCTGCCGGTCGGTTCGGCGAGCAGTTGGACGGCACCGTGGTAGCGGGCACCGGCGTAGTAGCCGTCCGCCGCGGTCTGCTCCACCCAGGTGCCGGTGACCACGTTCCCGTCCACGGTGAGGTCCAGGGACAGTGGCGAGTCGGGCTGGGACGACGCTCCGGGCAGCGACCGGCCGGTGAGCCGGTTGCCGTTCTGCACCAGTACGACGTAGTGGGCGCCGGTGAAGGTCTGCCCCCTGCCGGACGAGTGGAACTCGTACCGGCTGAGCCACACGCCCGCGTAGTGCGCACGTCCGGCCTCCCGAGGGGCCGTCTCGGCGTCACCGAACGCGGCGGCGCCCCTTTCCGCCCCAGGAGCACGTCGCACGCGAGTCGTGCCGCCCTCCCGCCGTCGCGATGACGCGCGCCCGCCGCAGAACGTGAACGTCACGAGCGAGCACCCGACATACAGGTACGAAGCATGCGGAGTGTGCGAGTTGCTGAAGGCGCTTGGGGGAAGCCCACCAGCGGGAGGTTCCGCTTCCGCTGTGAGCGCCGGGGCCCCGTAGGACCCCGGCGCCAGGTGTGGTCTACGGCTTCGGCAGGGGCTTGCCGTACCAGAGTTCGATGAGGCGGGCGGCGATGGAGATGCCGTACGGGGGGAGGACTTCGCCGGATTCGAAGGCGGCGCGGAGGTCTTCGCGGGAGAACCAGCGGGCCTCTTCGATCTCCTCGCCGTCGACCTGGATGTCGGAGGACGTGGCGCGGGCCATGAAGCCCAGCATCAGGCTGGACGGGAAGGGCCACGGCTGGCTGGCGACGTATTCGACGTCGCCGACGACGACGCCGGCCTCCTCGAAGACCTCGCGGGCCACCGACTGCTCGATGGACTCGCCCGGCTCGACGAAGCCGGCGAGGGTGGAGAAGCGGCCTTCCGGCCAGTGGACCTGGCGGCCGAGCAGGGCGCGGTCCTCCTCGTCCGTGACGAGCATGATCACGGCCGGGTCGGTGCGCGGGTAGTGCTCGGCGCCGCAGGCGGGGCAGCGGCGGATGTGGCCGGCGGCCGCGATGACGGTGCGCTCGCCACAGCGGGAGCAGAAGCGGTGCAGGCGCTGCCAGTTCTCCAGGGCGACGGCGTGCACGAGCAGCCCGGCGTCGCGCGGGGAGAGCAGGAGGCCCGCCTCGCGCAGGCCGGCGGGGCGCGCGGACTGGTCCATGCGGCCCGGCAGGGAGTCCTTCTGGAGCGCGAAGTAGCGCACGCCGTCCTCGTCGGTGCCGAGGAAGTAGCGGTGTGTCTCGGTGAGCGGCGCCTCGAAGGACGGCGTCATGACCAGTTCGGTGCGGCCGTCGGGGGTGTCGTCGACCAGGGCCTGGCCTCCGGAGACCACGAAGACGCGCGTCGTCGGGTGGCTCCAGGCGGCCGCGAGCCAGGCCTCGTCGAGGCGGTGGTGGGCGGCTCTGTCGATGCCGCTCGGTGCGCTGAAGGTGATCGGCCGGTCGGCGCTGTGGTCGGTCCAGGTGGTCACTGCGGTTTCCAACTCCCCCTATGGCGTGGGTGATTGCCGGCTACGGGTGCGGTCGCCCGGCGGGCGGCGGTCCGGGCGGCGCGGGTGGTACGAGTGGCACGGCTCGGGCGCGGACCCGGCGGCGGCGTTCGGGCGTCGGCCGCCGCCCGGGGGCGGGCCCCGGCCCCGGCCGCGGAACGGGTCGCCGGCCGGGCCGCCGGCCGGGTCACGGGCGCGGATGCCGGTACGGCTCGGTCAGGGGTCAAGCGGCACGCCAGTTCTCCGCCAGGTCGCCCCACAGGTGCGCGGCGGTCTCGACGCCCTTCATCAGCAGGTCCAGTTCGACCTTCTCGTTCGGCGCGTGCCAGCCGTCCGAGGGGATGGATATGCCGAGGAAGAGCACCGGCACGCCGAGGACGTCCTGGAGGTCGGCGGCCGGGCCCGAGCATCCCTCGCGGGTGTAGCGGATCTGCTGGCCGAAGGCGCGGCCCATGGCCCGTACGACGGACTGCAGGGCGGGGTGGTCGAGCGGGGTCAGGCAGGGGCGGGTGGCGCCCCAGAAGGTGATCTCGTGGCGGATGCCGTCGGGCAGGCGGGCGGCGGCCCAGTCCCGTACGGCCTGCTGGATCGCGTCCGTGTCCTGGCCGGCCACCAGGCGGAAGGACAGCTTCAGCTGGGCGGCGGACGGCACGATCGTCTTGCCGCCGGGGCCCTGGTAGCCGCCGCTGATGCCGTTGACCTCGGCGGTGGGGCGGGCCCAGATGCGCTCCAGGGTGCTGTGGCCGGTCTCGCCGAGCGCGGCGTGCGAATGGGCCGTACGCAGCCATTCGGCCTCGTCGAAGGGCAGCTCGGCGAAGAGCTCGCGCTCGCGGTCGGTCAGCTCGACGATGCCGTCGTAGAAGCCGGGGATCGCGACCCTGCGGTCCTCGTCGTGCAGCGCGGCGGCCAGGCGGGCGGCCTCGGTGGCGGGGTTGGGCACCGCGCCGCCGAAGGAGCCGGAGTGGATGTCCTGGCCAGGGCCGTACAGGTCGATCTGGCAGTCGGTGAGGCCGCGCATGCCGGTGCAGACGGTCGGGGTGTCCTTGGACCACATGCCGGTGTCGGAGACGATCACGGCGTCGCAGGCCAGGCGGTCCGCGTGCTGGGTGATCAGGGCCGGGAAGTTCGGGGAGCCGGATTCCTCCTCGCCCTCGATGAGGAGCTTGAGGTTGACGGCCGGGGCGGTGCGGCCGGTCGCGGCGAGGTGGGCGCGCACCCCGAGTGTGTGGAAGAACACCTGTCCCTTGTCGTCGGCGGCGCCGCGCGCGTACAGCTTGCCGTCGGCGATCCGCGGCTCGAAGGGGTCGGTGTGCCAGCCGTCCTCGCGGGCGGCTGGCTGCACGTCGTGGTGGCCGTAGACGAGGACGGTGGGGGCCGACGGGTCCCCGGAGGGCCACTCGGCGAAGACGGCGGGAGCACCGTCCGTCTCCCAGATCTCGGCGGTGGGGAAGCCGGTCGCGGTGAGCCGGCCGGCCAGCCATTCGGCGCTGCGGCGTACGTCGTCGGCCCGCTCCGGGTCGGCGGAGACCGAGGGGATGCGCAGCCAGGCGGCGAGGTCGTCGAGGAAGGCTTCGCGGTGGACGTCGATGTACGCGCGGACGGCGCTGTCCGAGGTGGTGCTCATGTCTCCGAGCCTATCCGGCCGTGGGGCGCGGCCCGCCGCCGGTCTCGTCGGTCCCGTCACCGCCGCCGCCCCCTTCCCCGCCGGCCGCCGGCCCGTGCTCGCCGAGCAGGATGCGCTCCAGGCCGGCGCGGTCCGGCAGGCGCGGGGGCCGGACCGTCTCCCCGCTGCGTACATACAGGAACGCGGCGTCGACGGCGGACAGCGGCAGGCTGTGCTGCTCGGCCCAGGCCACCCGGTAGAGGGCGAGTTGGAGCGGGTCCGCGGTCTGCGCGTGGTGGGTCTTCCAGTCGATGATCTCGTAGGTGTCGCCCTCGGGGCCGCGGTTGCGGTACACGGCGTCGATACGGCCGCGGACCACCCGGCCCGCGAGGGTCAGCTGTACGGGGACCTCGATGCGGTACGGGGTGCGCCGGGCGTACGGGGTGCGGGCGAAGGCTTCCTTGAGGGCTTCCAGGTCGTCTTCGTCCGTGATCGGTGCCGCCTCGCCGGCCGCCTCCTGCGCGAGCGCCTCGTGGCCGTACGCGCCGCCGGGCAGTTCCTCGGGGCCGAGCACGGGCAGCGTCAGCTCCTCGAAGCGGGACTCGATCCAGGCGTGGAAGCGGGTGCCGCGGCGTGCGGCGGGCCGCGGCGGGTGCGGCATGGGCCGGGCCAGCTCCCGGGTGAAGCCGTCGGGGTCGGACGCCAGCCACAGCAGCTGCGAGGCGCTCAGCGAGGCCGGCAGGGGCACGTCGTGCACGGTGGCGCGGGCGCGGCGCAGCTCGTCGGCGAGCGCGTCCAGGTCGCGGTCCCAGGAGGCCACGGTGCGGCGCTCCTCGGGAAGGAGGGCGGGCGCTGCCTCGGGCACCGGGGCGGCTTCCGGGGCGGTGGCCTGTGCCGGTACGCAGGCGTGCCCGTCCCCGGAACGTACGCCCGCGTCCTCCGGGTGCGCGGGCCGTTCGGCGGTCCAGGCGTCCCAGTCGGCGAGGTCGTGCTCGGGGTCGGGGGCGGCTGCGGGGCCGGGGGCGGGGCGGGAGCCGGTGCCGGGCTCCCGCGAGACCTCGAACGCGTACGCGTCGGCGTCCGCGTACACCTCCTCGTACGGATCGTCTTCGGGCGGTGGCGGCCACTCCGGGTCGTGGACGGGCCGCGCCTGCTCCGGGACGGCGGCGGATCCGCTGCCCGACGCGGGGTGCGGGGCGTCGTGGGCGGCCGCGGCCTCGGTCCCGCCGGAGGCGGTGGCGTGCGGCGGGGCGGCGGCGCCGTCCGCCACCAGCCGGTCCAGGTACGCCCGGACCGTCCCGGCGGCCGCGCGCCGGCGCCCGGTCGCCACCGCGTCCAACGGCAGCGGCCACTCCAGCTCGGCTTCCGCGGCCTTCAGCGACGGGTTCTCCGCGCCCTCCCCCGGCGCCTCGGCCCACTCGTCGATCTCGCCGTGCCCCGCTTCGCAATGTGCGCGCAGCGCCTCCAGGAAGGCGGACGGGCCGCGTGGCCGCTTCTGGTCGGGGCCCCACCAGTGGCCGGAGCCGAGCAGCAGGGAGCGCGGGCGGGTGAAGGTCACATAGCCGAGGCGCAGCTCCTCGACCGACTGGTGCTCCTTCATCGCCTCCTTGAAGGACTTCACGCCGCGGCTGCTCCAGTCGGCCACGTCCGGCAGCGTCGCCGCGTCGCCGCGCAGGGCGTGCGGCAGGACCTTGGGCTGCGTGAGCCAGGAGTCGCGGGACTGCTCGCTGGGGAACTGCTTGCCGACCAGGCCGGGGACGGCGACCACGTCCCACTCCAGGCCCTTGGACTTGTGCGCGGTGAGCACCTTGACCGTGTTCTCGCCGCCCGGCAGGGAGCTGTCCAGGCCCTTCTCGTGCTGGACGGCCGTGCGCAGGAAGCCCAGGAAGGCGAGGAGCGTGGCGTCGCCGTCCAGGGCCGCGCCGCCCTGCTTGGCGGCGAAGCCGGCCGCGATGTCCAGGAAGGTGCCCAGGGTCTCCCGGCGGCGGGCCGCGAGGGCGTGCGGGGAGGCGGACAGCTCGACCTCCAGGCCGGTGACGGTCAGCACCCGGTGCAGTACGTCCATCAGCGGGTCGGCCAGGGAGCGGCGCAGGTCGCGCAGCTCGCGGGCCAGGTAGGCGAAGCGGACCCGGGCTTCGGAGGAGAACGGCAGCTCGTCGTCGGGGCGCCCGTCCGCCTCCAGGAACGTGTCGAGGGCGTCGGCGAGCGAGATGGTCTCGGCCGGGTCCACGCCCTCCACGGCCTCGGCCAGCCGCCGGTCGGGGTCCTCGGACCGGCCGTCGCGGTGGACGAGCAGCCGCGCCCTGCGGCCCAGGAGGGCCAGGTCGCGGGGGCCGATCCGCCAGCGCGGGCCGGTCAGCAGCCGTACCAGGGCGGCGTTGGCCGTGGGGTCCTGGAGGACCTCGCACACCGCCACCAGGTCGGCGATCTCCGGCAGGTGCAGCAGTCCGGACAGGCCGACGACCTCGACCGGGACCTCCCGCGCGACCAGCTCGCCCTGGATACGGGCGAAGTCACCGGCCGTCCGGCACAGCACGGCGATCTCGCCGGGCGGGGTGCCCGTGCGCACCAGGTGGGCGATGCGGTCGGCGAGCCAGGTCAGCTCCTCCGCGTGGGTGGGCAGCAGCGCGCAGCGCACCACGCCGTCGCGCTCGGCGCCGGGCGCGGGGCGCAGCGCTTCGACGCCCTCGTGCATGCCGCGCAGCGGCGCGGCGAGGCCGTTGGCCAGGTCGAGCAGCCGGCCGCCGCTGCGGCGGTTCTCGCTGAGGGCGAAGCGCCGGGCCGGGGTGCCGTCCGCGAAGGGGAAGTGGTCGGGGAAGTCGTCCAGGTTGGCGACGGAGGCGCCGCGCCAGCCGTAGATGGCCTGGCAGGGGTCGCCGACGGCGGTCACCGCGTGGCCCGTGCCGCCGCCGAACAGGCCGGACAGCATGATCCGCTGGGCCACGGAGGTGTCCTGGTACTCGTCCAGGAGGACGACCTTGAACTCCTCGCGCAGCTGCGCGCCCACCTCGGCGCGTGTCGTGGCGAGCGTCGCCGACAGGGCGATCTGGTCGCCGAAGTCCAGCAGCTCGCGCCGCCGCTTCTCCTGCCGGTAGGCCCCGACCAGCTCCAGCAGCTCCCGCCGCCCGCGGGCCGTCTCGGGCACCTTGCGCAGGTCGGCGTTGGTGAGCTTCACCTCGTCCAGGGCGGCCAGCAGCCCGGTGTCGTACGCCAGCAGCCGGTCCGGCTCCACCAGGTGCTCGGCCAGCTCGCCGTCGAGCGCGAGCAGGTCCTCCACGAGCGCGGGCAGCGACTTCGTCAGCTCCGGGTACGGGCCGGGGGCGGCGCGCAGCACCCGGGCGGCGAGCTGGAAGCGGGTGGCGTCGGCGAGCAGGCGGGCGCTGGGCTCCAGGCCGATGCGCAGGCCGTGGTCCTTGAGGAGCTGGCCGGCGAAGGAGTGGTACGTCGATATCCGGGGCTCGCCGGGGACGCCGTCCGCGTCGGCCCGGCCGCCGCCCGGTGCGCCGGCGCCGAACGGATCGGCCGGTTCGCCCACCCCGGCCGCCGCCAGGGCCTTGCGGACGCGCTCGGCCAGCTCGCCGGCGGCTTTGTTCGTGAACGTCAGCCCGAGGACCTGCTCCGGGGCGACCTGGCCCGTGCCGACCAGCCACACCACGCGCGCGGCCATGACCGTGGTCTTGCCGGAACCGGCGCCGGCCACGATGACCTGCGGGGCGGGCGGTGCGGTGATGCAGGCCGTCTGCTCCGGGGTGAACGGGATGCCGAGGAGCTCCTTGAGCTGCTCGGGGTCGGTGATGCGCGCTGACACATCCGAGACCGTATCGGGCCGCACTGACAATCGCCCCAAACCGCAGCTGAGCGGGCCCGCGGACGCGTGCGGACCGGGCCGTGCCGCCTGCGTCACTCCACGACGTGCCGGCCTTCGGGCAGCGCCGAGCAGGCGTTGCGGAACGTGCAGTGGGTGCAGTGCTGTCCCGTGGTGGGCGAGAAGCGCTCCTCCAGGACCCGGCCGGCGGCGGTGGCGAGCAGCTCGCCCACCCAGTCCCCGTCCAGGGGCGCCTGCGCCTGGACGGCGGGCAGCGCGTCCCCGCCTTCCTTCTGGGGAGCGCCCACCCTCAGGTGTACGAGTTCCGCGCCGCCCGGCTCGGGCCGCCGCTCTTCGAAGACGGCGTCCACCGCGCCGGCCCGCACGGCCAGCTGGTACACCGCGAGCTGCGGGTGGCGGGCGACCTCGGGCCCGGTGGGCTTCTGCTTGCCGGTCTTGAAGTCGACGACGTACGCGCGGCCCTCCGCGTCCCGCTCGACACGGTCCATGCTCCCCCGGATGCGGACCGCGTACTCGCCCGCTTCGAGGGTGACGTCGAAACCGTGCTCGGTCGCGACGGTCTCGCGCCCCAGTGTGCCGCGCTCCATCACGTGCCAGCGCAGGAAGCGTTCCAGGGCGGCGCGCGCGTTCTCCTTCTCCTGCCGCGACTTCCAGGGGGCGTCGAACGCGAGCGCGTCCCATACGGAGTCCAGGCGCTCCATCAGGACCGACAGGTCGGCGGGCGTACGGCCCGAGGCGACCTCGTCGGCGAGGACGTGGACGACGTTGCCGAAGCCCTGTGCGGCGGTCGCGGGGGCGTCCGCCTTCACCTCGCGCCCCAGGAACCACTGGAGGGAGCAGGTGTTGGCGAGCTGGTCCAGCGCGCTGCCCGAGAGCACCACCGGGCGGTCGCGGTCGCGCAGCGGAACGGTGCTGTGCGTCGGCTCGTACAGGCCCCACCACTGGTCGGGGTGGGCGGCCGGCACCAGCGGCCGGCCGTCGTCGTCGTGCAGCGCCGCCAGCTTCGCCAGCCGCCGCGCGGCGGCCTCGCGCAGCGCCGGGGTGGCGTCCGGGTCGACGGTGGTGGCCCGCAGCTCGGCGACCAGCGCGGCGACCGACAGCGGGCGGCGGGGGCGCCCGGTGACGTCCTGCGGCTCCACGCCCAGCTCGGTCAGGAAGCGGGACGGCTGGTCGCCGTCGTCGGAGGCGGCCTTGACGGCGGTGACGACCAGGCGCTCGCGGGCCCGGGTGGCCGCCACGTAGAACAGCCTGCGCTCCTCGGTGAGCAGCGCGCCCGGAGGCAGCGGTTCGGCCAGCCCGTCGCGGCCGATCCGGTCCGCCTCCAGGAGCGAGCCCCGCCGCCGCAGGTCGGGCCAGAGCCCTTCCTGTACGCCGGCGATCACCACGAGCCGCCACTCCAGGCCCTTGGAGCGGTGCGCGGTCATCAGGCGCACCGCGTCGGGGCGTACGGTCCGGCGGGTCAGGGTGTCGGCGGCGATGTCCTGGGCGTCCAGCTCCTCCAGGAAGTTCAGCGCGCCGCGGCCGCCGGTACGGGCCTCCGCGCGGGCGGCGGTCTCGAAGAGCGCGACGACGGCGTCCAGGTCGCGGTCGGCGTTGCGGGCGGCGGCTCCCCCGCCCCGGGCGGCCCGCTCCAGCCGCTGCGACCAGGTGGGCGTGCCGTCCCACAGCGTCCACAGGGCCTCTTCGGCGGTGCCGCCGCCGGCCAGCAGGTCGCGGGTGGTGCGCAGCAGCGCGCCGAGCCGCTGCGCGCCCCGCGCGTACGCCGGATCGTGCGCGACCAGGCGCTCCGGTTCGGCGAGCGCGCGGGCGATCAGTTCGTCGGAGGGCCGCGGTACGTCGTGCCCGGCGGCCCGCTCCTCCTCGCGCAGCGCCCGCCCCAGCCGGCGCAGGTCGGCGGCGTCCATGCCGCCGAGGGGGGAGGTCAGCAGCTCGATCGCCGTCTCGGCGGACAGCCCGTACGCCGCCCCGGCAGGCGCCTCCGCCTCGCCCGCAGTCTCCTCAGGGCCCGCCGTCTCCTCAGGGCCCGCCGGGACCGCCGCCACCGTCGAAGCCGCCACCCGCAGGGCCGTCAGCAGCGGCGCCACCGCCGGCTCCTGCCGCAGCGGCAGTTCGTCGCCGTCGATCTCCAGCGGCACACCGGCCGAGGTCAGGGCCCGGCGCACGCCGGGTATGGAGCGGCCGCCGGCGCGTACGAGAACGGCCATGTCGCGCCACGGCACGCCGTCCTCCAGGTGCGCGCGGCGCAGGATGTCCGCGATGTTGTCCAGCTCGGCGCCCGGCGTCGGGTACGTGTACACCTCGACGCGGCCCCCGTCCCGTGCGGCCGCGAGGTCACGGTGGGCCCGTACCGCGCGGGCCGGCAGGCGGGTCAGCG
This sequence comes from Streptomyces sp. NPDC017529, assembly GCF_044329785.1. Classification (NCBI taxonomy): domain Bacteria; kingdom Bacillati; phylum Actinomycetota; class Actinomycetes; order Kitasatosporales; family Streptomycetaceae; genus Streptomyces; species Streptomyces sp. NPDC017529. Next base: position 384,216 of record NZ_JBIRJY010000004.1, on the reverse strand, counting down.
GCATACGGGCGGTGAGCCGCCGGGTGGCGGCCAGGAGGGCCGCGCCCGAACGGCGGGAGGTGCCGAGCACCTCGACCGGGGCCGGGGTGCCGTCCCTGCGCGGGAACATCGCCGGGAAGTCGAGGATGCCGTTGACGTCGGCGCCGCGGAACGCGTAGATCGACTGGTCGGGGTCGCCGAAGGCGACGAGCGTACGGCCGCCGCCGGCCAGCGCGCGCAGCAGCCGTACCTGGGACGCGTCGGTGTCCTGGTACTCGTCGACGAACACCGTGTCGTAGCGCGCCGCCAGCTCCGCCGCGACCTCGTCGCGCTCCGCGAGCAGTACCGCCCGGTGCACCAGTTCGGCGTAGTCCAGCACGCCCTGGGCGTCCAGCACGTCCAGGTACTCGGCCAGGAACCCGGCCGCCGCGCCCCAGTCGGGCCGCCCCGTACGCCGCGCGAAGTCGCCCAGCGCCTCCGGGCCCAGCCCCAGTTCGCGGCTCCGCGCGAGCACCGCGCGCACCTCGTCGGCGAAGCCGCGCGTCGTCAGGCAGGCCCGCAGCTCGTCCGGCCAGCGCACCCGGGCCCGCCCGGCGGCCGCCAGTCCGGCCTGGCCTTCGAGGAGCTCGCGCACGACGAGGTCCTGTTCGGGTCCGGACAGCAGCCGCAGCGGGTCGGCGAACAGGTCGGCGTCCTGGTGGGCCCGTACGAGCGCGTAGCAGTACGAATGGAAGGTGGTGGCCTGCGGGGCGGCGGCGCTGCCCAGGCGCGCGGCGATCCGGTCGCGCAGTTCGACGGCGGCCTTGCGGCTGAAGGTCAGCACGAGCAGCCGCTCGGGGTCGGCGCCGTCCCGTATCCGCCGGGCCACCGCCTCCACGAGCGTCGTGGTCTTGCCGGTGCCCGGCCCCGCGAGGACCAGCAGCGGCCCGGCACCGTGGTCAACCACGGCGCGCTGACGTGCGTCCAAAGCAGGAGGGTCCACCGGTCCCGGCCGGGTACGCACCAGTCGGTACGCGCCGGTGGCGCCCCGCCGCGCCGGTCGCCGGCGCGGCTGCGCGGACGGCACGGCCGAGGCCGAGAAGGAGGAACTCACGTGGATCGCCGGTCCTGGGAGGAGGTGCTGGTCGTGGTGTGCGCCGCGGTGCGGGGCGTGCCGTTGCGGCCACCGCGCCGGATGCCGGGCGGCGGGGCGGTGGTGCGGGCCGTGCCCGACGCTACGCCAGGTGGCGCACGAGCCGCAGCGCGTCTCACGACCGTACGACGGATGCTGACGTCTGTGTCGGGTGTGTTGGATGTGTTGCGCGTGACAGTCGTGCCGGGTGGTGCGCCGAGTGACGGGCGCACGGCCGCCGCGGCGGGCGCGCCACGGGCCCGGCCGCGCCCGGCCTCAGCCGCGTGGCGCCGGGTCGCCGCCGTCCCAGCGGGCGCGCCGCATGTCGAGGCGCGGTATGTGCCCCTCGGCCGACCGGGCCGTCTCCCGCAGCGGCGTGCCTTCCGCCCGGTAGTGCGCCAACGCGCGCAGCTCGCTGCCCGGGAGCAGCTGCCCGTCCGCGCGCACGACGCGCCACCACGGCACGGCGCCTCCGTAGAGGGCCATGACCCGTCCCACCTGGCGCGGTCCGCCCACGCGCCGCCCGGCCCCCGCGGCGGCGGCCCCTTCGGGCGGCTCCTCCCCCGCGAGCCATTCGGCGACGTCGCCGTACGTCATCACGCGGCCCGGCGGGACCAGCTCCGCGACCGACAGGACCCGCTCCGCGTACTCGGGGATACCGCCCGCCTCCGGCCCCGGCACGCCCCCCTCGTCTCCGGGCACGCCGGCGCCGCCTCGCTCGGGAAGGTCTCCTGCTGTCCCACTCATTCGGCCCATCCTGCACCACGCCACCGACAGCCGGCCACGGCCGGCGCGACGGCCTCGCGGCGGCGCGCGCGGGCGGTCCCGGTGGCGTATGTTCCGTTTCCCGGCCCTTCGAAATGCACCCTGATGCCCCCCGCCTCCCCTCGGCCATGCCACCATCTTCCGGGCGGTGACTGGTGATACGAGATCAAGAAGAGACGGCCGAACAGCAGGGTGCGGTGCCTCCACGGGAGGCCGGCACCCCTGAGGCGCTGTCCTCCGGCACCCCCGCCCCGGGGGACGGGAAACAACGGGGGAAGCCGTCACAGGCTTCCGAGACCGAAAAGGCGAGCACGATCGAGAAGGCGGGAAGAGCCGACGAGTCCGCGCGTCCGGAGGGGCCGGACCGGCCCGGCCGGGCCGACACCTCCGCCGCCTCCGGAACGGGGGCGGCGGCAGCGGAGAGCCCCGGCGGCGAGGCGGCGGAACCGACCGGAACCGACACGGCACCCGGGCCGGACACCCGGCAGCCGGCCGAGCCCGGCGACTTGCGGAAGTCCGGCGCCACCGCCGACCGCCCGCCACGGGACCGCGTCGGCAGCGAGTTCCACGTGGACCAGGTCTCCGGCGACGAGCCGCTGCTGCCGGCCCGCGTGCACCGCCCCTCCGACCTGATGCGCCTGCTGCTCGGCATCGTGGGCATCGCCCTGGTGCTGCTGCTGGCCACGTTCGCCCACGGCACGACCCAGGGGCTGCAGAACGACATCGGCGAGGGCGCCGGGCTGGCGCCGCGCCTGCTGATCAACTTCGCCGGGCTGGCGTCGAGCGTGGCCGTGCTGATCGTGCCGGTGGCCTTCGCCGTCGAACGGCTGATCAAACGCGACGGCCTGCGGATCGCGGACGGCGTGCTGGCCGCGGTCCTCGCGCACGGCGTCTCGCTCGCCACCGACCTGTGGGTGGCCGAGGCCGCCCCGGAGTCCATCCAGGTCGCGCTGACCCAGCCGCTGGCCAACGGCGGGCTGACCCCGCCGGTGCACAGCTACCTGGCGCCGGTCATCGCGTATATGACAGCGGTGGGCATGTCGCGGCGCCCGCGCTGGCGGGTGGCGATGTGGTTCGTCCTGCTGCTGGACGCCTTCGCCGTGCTCGTCGGCCGCTACACCACGCCGTTCGCCATCGTCACCACCATCCTCATCGGCTGGACCGTGGCCTTCGGGACGCTGTACGCGGTCGGCTCGCCCAATGTGCGCCCCACCGGCCAGAACCTGCTGGCCGGCCTGCGCCGGGTCGGCTTCCACCCGGTCAGGGCGGTGCGCGCCGAGGACATCGGCAACCCGGAACACCCGGAGCACGCCGACCGCGGCCGCCGCTACATCGTCACCCTGGAGGACGGCCCGCCGATCGACGTGACCGTCGTGGACCGCGAGCGGCAGGCCCAGGGCTTCTTCTACCGCGTCTGGCGCCGCCTGTCGCTGCGCGGCATCAACCAGCGCCGCAGCCTGCAGTCGCTGCGCCAGGCACTGGAACAGGAGGCACTGCTGGCGTACGCGGCCATCGCGGCCGGCGCCAACGCCCCCAAGCTGATCGCCACCTCCGAGCTCGGCCCGGACGCCGTGATGCTCGTGTACGAGCACATCGACGGCCGGCCGCTGGACTCGCTGCCGGCCGAGGAGATCACCGACGAGCTGATGCGCAACGCCTGGCGGCAGGTGGCGGCGCTCCAGTCGCGGCGCATCGCCCACCGGCGCCTGGTGGGCGACGCGCTCCTGGTGGATCGTTCCGGCAATATCTTCCTGACCGACCTGCGCGGCGGCGAGATCGCGGCCGGCGACCTCGTCCTGCGGATGGACATCGCACAACTGCTGACCACCTTCGCGCTGCGCGCCGGCGCCGAGCGGGCGGTGGCCGCGGCCGTCGACGTACTCGGTCCCGACACGGTCGCCGACAGCCTGCCGCTGCTCCAGCCGATCGCCCTCAGCCGCACCACCCGGGCCACGCTGCGCCAGCTGGCCCGCGAACGCTCCGCACGGGAGCGCGAGGCGGTCCTGGAGGCGTCGCGCGCCGCGAAGGAGCGGAAGGCCGCCGAGGCGGCCCGGCGGGAGGGCACGGACGCCCGGGAAGGGCCGAGCAACCGCAAGGTGCTGCGCGCCGAGAAGCACGCCGAGAAGCGGGCGGTCGACGAGGCGCTGGAGGAGGCCCGCGAGGAGGACCTGCTCTCGCAGATCCGCCAGCAGGTGCTGCTGATCCGGCCGACGGCACCGGTCGAGCCCGCCCGCCTGGAACGGATCCGGCCGCGCACCCTCGTCACCTGGATCGCCGGCGCCTTCGCCGCGTACTTCCTGCTCTCGCAGATCACCCACGCCAACTTCGGCCAGGTGGCCGGCCAGGCCCAGTGGATGTGGGTGGTGGCCGCGCTGGCCTTCTCGGCGCTGACCTACCCGGCGGCGGCGATGAGCCTGCTCGGCTTCGTACCGGAGAAGGTCTCCTTCCTGCGGACGGTGACCGCGCAGGTGGCGGGCAACTTCGTCAAGCTCGTCGCGCCGGCCGCGGTGGGCGGCGTGGCGCTCAACACCCGCTTCCTGCAACGCTCCGGCCTCCGGCCCGGCCTGGCGGTGGCGAGCGTGGGCGCGTCCCAGCTGTTCGGCCTCGGCTGCCACATCGTGCTGCTGCTGACCTTCGGCTACCTGACCGGCACCGAACGCACGCCGTCGCTCTCGCCGTCCCGCGCGGTCATCGCGGGCCTGCTGACGGCCGCCGTGCTGGTGCTGGTGGTCACCGCCGTCCCGGCGCTGCGCAAGTTCATCTACACGCGCGTGCGGTCGCTGTTCGCGGGTGTGGTGCCGCGGATGCTCGACGTGCTCCAGCGCCCGAAGAAGGTGGCGGTCGGCATCAGCGGCACGCTGCTGCTGACCGCGGCGAACGTGCTGTGCCTGGACGCCTCGATCCGCGCGTTCGGCGGTGGCGGTCAGCTGAGCTACGCGGCCATCGCGGTGGTCTTCCTCGCGGGCAACGCGGCGGGCTCGGCGGCGCCCACCCCCGGCGGCGTGGCGGCCATCGAAGCCGCGCTGACCGGCACCCTGACGCTGGCCGGGCTCACCTCGGACATCGCCTTCCCCGCGGTACTGCTGTTCCGGCTGATGACGTTCTGGCTGCCGGTGCTGCCGGGCTGGATCTCCTTCACCCAGCTGACCCGCAAGGGCCAGATCTGAGCGCCCGGTACGGCGAAGGGCCCGCCCCCCTCGGGGTGCGGGCCCTTCGCCGTGTGTGGCCGGCAGCAGCTCAGTAGACCGGCTTCTCCGGCTCGACCGTGTTGACCCAGCCGATGACGCCGCCGCCCACGTGTACCGCGTCCGCGAAGCCCGCGGACTTCAGGACGGCGAGGACCTCGGCGGAGCGGACGCCCGTCTTGCAGTGCAGGACGATCTTCTTGTCCTGCGGGAGGTCCTGGAGGGCGCCGCCCATCAGGAACTCGTTCTTCGGGATCAGCTTGGCGCCGGGGATCGAGACGATCTCGTACTCGTTGGGCTCCCGGACGTCGATGATCTCGATCTTCTCGTCCGTGTCGATCCACTCCTTGAGCTGGAGCGGGGTGATCGTGGAACCGGCCGCCGCCTCCTGGGCCTCCTCGGAGACGACGCCGCAGAACGCCTCGTAGTCGATGAGTTCGGTGACGGTCGGGTGCTCGCCGCAGACCGCGCAGTCGGGGTCCTTGCGCACCTTGACCTGACGGTACGTCATCTCCAGCGCGTCGTAGATCATCAGACGGCCGACCAGCGGGTCACCGATGCCGGCCAGCAGCTTGATGGCCTCGTTGACCTGGATGGAGCCGATGGACGCGCACAGCACGCCCAGGACGCCGCCCTCGGCGCAGGAGGGGACCATGCCGGGCGGCGGGGGCTCCGGGTACAGGCAGCGGTAGCAGGGGCCGTGCTCGCTCCAGAACACCGAGGCCTGGCCGTCGAAGCGGTAGATCGAGCCCCAGACGTACGGCTTGTTCAGCAGCACGCAGGCGTCGTTGACGAGATAGCGGGTGGCGAAGTTGTCGGTGCCGTCGACGATCAGGTCGTACTGCGCGAACAGCTCCATGACGTTGCTGGAGTCGAGGCGCTCTTCGTGGAGGTTGACCGTGACGTACGGGTTGATGCCCAGCACCGTGTCCTTGGCCGACGCGGCCTTGGAGCGGCCGATGTCCGCCTGGCTGTGGATGATCTGGCGCTGGAGGTTGGACTCGTCGACCTCGTCGAACTCCACGATGCCGAGGGTTCCGACGCCGGCCGCGGCCAGGTACATCAGCGCGGGCGAGCCCAGGCCGCCGGCGCCGACGCACAGCACCTTGGCGTTCTTCAGCCGCTTCTGCCCGTCCATCCCGACATCCGGGATGATCAGGTGGCGGGAGTACCTGCGGACCTCGTCGACGGTGAGCTCCGAAGCGGGCTCGACCAGGGGTGGCAGCGACACGGGAACTCCGTTTGTCGGTATCTCGATGGGTGTCCCCCCGCCCCGGAAAGGCCCGGAGCAGGGGACGGCGTTCTTCCCGTAACACTGCCACGCCCTTCTTCATTCCGAGATACCAGGTCCGATACGCGAGACGAATTCGTCCCAGTAGCCGGGCAGCGACTCCCAGGCGGCCCCGCCGTCGTCGAGCCGGTCGGTGAAGTAGACCGTGCCCGCGCCCTGCCAGCGAGCGATGCGCAGGGCCTCCTCCAGGTGCGTACGGGGCACGCCGTGCACCAGGTGGCAGAAGCGCCCCGGCGGGTAATCGGCCGTCCACTCCGCCACTTGTGACCAGCGGTAGTCGGACCAGCGGCCGGCGAAGGTGACGAGCTGGTCGGCGGCCTCCGCATAGCCGGGGTGGGGGTGGCCGCCGTGCCCGGTGACGAGGTGGGCGCCGTCCCGCAGGGCCCGCAGGGTGGTGGTCAGGCGGCGGGTCTCGGACAGCAGTGTCCGGTCCGTGGGACAGCGGTCCACATAGAAACCGTCGACCTTGTACCACTCCAGGAAGCGGTGCGCGTCGGACACCAGCTCACCGAAGGGGCGCGCGCCGCACCCCAGGTCCAGGTAACCCAGCAGCCGGGTCCCCGCGTCCCGCAGCTGGGCGGCGGCCGGCAGGCAGTGCGGGTCGGGCAGCACCCCGGGGCCCCGCGCGACGTTCAGCACCGCCCAGTGCAGTGCCGCCGCGCCGCCGCGGGGCCCCGCCCCCCGATGGCTCGTTCCGGTGCTCGTCAACCCGCGCGAAAGCCGCAGCAATTCGGCCCACTCCGTGGGCGCCAGCAGCGGGTGGGCGAACCCGGGGACGCCGACGCCCAGCGGCGCGGCATCGGTCACGGCGCGCCCGGTGTGCAGGGGAGTCGTCAGATACGACATGCGGCCTCCATCCAGATGTCGGCGAGGGACTCCTCCAGCCCGATCCGCGGCCGCCACCCCAGGCGGTCGCGTGCGGTGCGTACGTCCGCCTGCTGCCAGCTCCCACACCCGTCCGGATAGGGGTACGCGGGCGGGACGGCCCCGTGTTCAGAGGCCGGGCCCGGAATGGCGAGCCGGGCGGCGGCGGGCCCGCCCCCCGCGTAGCCGGGCGGGGCGTCCAGTTCGTGGAGCGAGCCGCCGAACCCGGCGACCCTGGCGAGCAGCGCGGCCGCCTCGCGCAGCCGTACGGCGTGCCCCGTACCGATGTTGACCACGCCCTGGGCTGCGGAGAGCGAGGCCGCGTGCACGGCCCGCGCCACGTCCCGCACGTCCACGAAGTCGCGCTGCACGCCCAGGCCGCCCAGCTTCAGCTCGCTGTCCCCCGACTGCATCGCGCGGCGCATCGCCTCCGCGAGCCTGCCGAGCGGCGAGCCGGCCGGGGTGCCGGGGCCCACCGGCGAGAAGACCCGCAGCACGACGGCGTCCAGCCCCGACCCGAGGACCAGTTCGGTGGCGGCCAGCTTGCTGACGCCGTACGGGCCGCCGGGCCGCGGCACGGCGTCCTCGGCGGTCGAGGAGCCGGGCTGCGAGGGCCCGTACTCGGACGCGCAGCCCAGGTGCACGAGCCGGGCGCCGCAGCTGCTGCGCCGCAGCGACTCGCAGACGGTGGCGACCGCGACGGTGTTGTGCCGGGTCAGGTCGCGGGCACCGCCGCGGGTGGTGCCCGCGCAGTTGACCACGACACCGGGGTGCACGGCGTCCAGGAAGCGGGTCAGCGCCCCCGGGCTGCCGGACGCCAGGTCGAAGCGGACGTCCGCGTCGTCGCCGCGCCCGAGGGCGGTCAGCTGGACGGCGGGATCGGCGAGCAGCCGGTCGGCGACATAGCGCCCGAGGTACCCGTTGGCACCGATGAGCAGCACCCTCATCGCGCGACCCCCCGGTCCCGGTGTGCTTCGGTGGGATGGACGTTCATGATGGCGTTCTCCTCAGGGGAATTCGTGGACGAACTTCGGCATCTGCGGCGGTGACGGCGGCCGCCGCGGGGCCGGGGGGTGACGGGGTATGCCGCGCGGCCGGCGGCGGACGCCCGGAGGGTGACGGCCGGCGCTCGCGGAGCGCCGGCGGGTGTCCGGCGCACGCCCGCGCGCCCGCCGGGGGTGCCGGTGTGCGCGCAGGCGGCGATGGCACGCGCGCCGGGAGTGGTGGCGTGCGTGCCTCGGGAAGCGGCATGCGTATCGCGGGCGGCGACGGGCGGGCGGTCACGGCCGGTCCGCCTCCGCCGGTGCGGGCGCGGTCGGGGCCGCCGCGCCGGTCGCGGGTGCGTGCGCCGAGGCGCCGGCCAGGGCGCGCAGCGCGTACAGCAACAGGCCGAGCGCGGGCACCGCGCAGGCCGCGGCCGGTACGGCGGCCGGGCCGAGGAGGGCGACGGCGGACTCCACCGGCCTGCCGGCCGGTGCCAGGCCCGGCAGCCGCGCGGCGAGCACGGAGGCCAGGGCGGCGGCCTCCAGCGCGACGGCCGCGGCCGGTCCGGCGGTGGCCGCGGCGGGGAAGCCGTGCCGGGCCAGCAGCCGGCCCAGGAAGAGCAGGCTGCCGAGGGCCGTGGCGGCGGCCACCGGGACCGTTCCCCCGCCGCCGACGGCGGCGCTCGTGGCGGCCGCCAGCGCGAGCAGCGCCGCGAGCTGCGCGGCGGTGGCGGTCAGCAGCAACGGCCGTACTCCTGATGCGAACCCGGCCAGGCTGCGGCCCTCCGCCAGCCCGCGTCGCGCCCGGCGCGCGAACCAGTGCGCACACCATGCGGAGGGCAGGACGGCGCACGTCAGGGCGAGGGCGGTGGCGGTGGCGAACTGGGGGCGCGCGTACGGGAGTTCGGGGCCGCCGGCCAGCAGCTGCCGCAGCAGCCAGTCGCCGCCCAGGGCGTACCCGGCCAGCCAGCAGGTCCACAGCCCGGCGGCGCGGGCGGACGGCCGGCGGGGGCGCAGCGGGCCCACGCGGACGCACAGGCGCAGGGCGAGGACGACCAGGCCCGCACCGGCCACGCCGACAGCCGCTTCCACCAGCTCGGGTGACGGAGCGTCAATCAGCGGGCGTGGTACGGGGGTCGGCGCGCTGCCGGAGGCGGTGACGGCCGCCACGGTCGCGGCGCACACCGCGCCGGGCAGCAGGTGCAGCACCACCCGGACGCCCCGGCCCCCGCGGACGGGTTCCCGCCCGTGCGCGGCGGGCGGTGGCGCCTCGTCGCGCGGTACCCGGGCGTACAGCTCCTCGGCCAGCGAGAACACGTCCCGGTGCCGGAAGCGGGCGGCCGTGCGGTCGGTGACGCCGTGCGCCTCCAGGCCGGCGGCGATCTCCAGCGGGTCGACGGCCCGTTCGCACAGCGCCCGGTGCCGGTGCATCAGCGTGCGTACGGGGTCGGCGGGGCCGCGCCCCGGCGGTCGCGCGCGGGTGTCGCGGGCGGGCAGGGAGGCGGTACCGGCGGGCTCGGGGCCCGTCTCCGGGTCCGTGCCGGTCTCGGCTGTCGTCACGGTCGCGCTCCTCTCGGGCGGACCGGCCCCGCGCCCGCGGTGGCCGGTTCCGCCCAGGACGGGGCGCGGCCGGTGGGCGGGGCGGCCTGCCGGGCGCCGCGCGCCACGGCCCAGCGGCCCGGTACGTGGGACTCGGCGGGCCGGGCGAAGAGGCGGGGCGCGCCGGCCGGCGCCGGTCCGGCACCGGCCGGCGTATGGGAGATCAGTTCCAGGTAGATGCCACGAAATGCCGCGACGTTCTGCTCCACCGTGAACAGTTCGAGGGCGCGGGCGCGCGCCGCCGCGCCCAGCCGGGCCCGCCTGCCGGGGTCGCGGAGCAGTTCCAGGCACGCGTCGGCGAGCGCGCGCGGGTTGCGCGGCGGCACGACCAGTCCCGTACCGCCGATGATCTCGCAGACCGCGCCGGCGTCGGTGGAGACCGTGGCCCGGCCGCTGAACATCGCCTCCACCAGGGACCGCGGGAAGCCCTCCACCACGCTGGAGAGGACCAGCACCGAGCCGGCCGCGTAGGCGTCCTCCGGGCACGGCAGGCCGGGGCCGCCGGTCTCCTCGAAGGAGACCGGGTTGTCGCCGGCGCTGAGCGCGTCGGCGGCCTCGTCGGGGAAGAGCTGGGCGGCGAGCGCGCGGCAGTGCGCCAGGTAGGCGCGGTCCTCCCGGCCGGGTCCCGCCGCGCCGACGACGCGCAGTGTGGCGTCCGGTTCGGCCCGGTGGACGCGCGCGAAGGCGTGCAGCAGGGAGACGAGGTCCTTGTCGGCGTCGACGGTGCCGGTCCACACCAGCGTCTTCGACAGGTCGGCCGCCGCGTCGGGGACGGCCGTGAAGGCGTCGGCGTCCATGCCCGGGTGGACGGTACGCAGGCGCGCCCGGTCCGCGCCGCAGTGTTCCTGCCAGCGGCGCGTGTGGGCGTTGCCGGGGGTGATGAGCGCGGCCTGGGCGTACGTCTCTTGGGCGAGGGCGTTCTCGAAGGCTCCCAGCAGGGCGCGCACGGGAGCGCTCAGGGTCGATCCGGAGCCCGCGAGGTAGTGCTCGCGCAGCCGCACGCCGTACTCGGTGAGCAGCAGGGGCGTACCGAAGAAGCGTTTGGCCAGCAGACCGGGGAGGGCGGCGGCACCGCCGGCCGTGGCGTGGCAGAGGTCCACCGCGGCGAGCCCGGCGGGCGCGACCGCGCCTCCGGCGGCGCACGTACCGGCGGCTCCGCCGTACCAGTCCAGGGACAGCGGGCGCAGGGTGCGCTCCAGCTCTTCGGACACGGCCAGCAGGTCGCCGACGCGGGCGCCGTGCGCGGCGCGCAGTGCGCCGGGGGCGCGGCAGGCGGTCTCCAGGAGGCGTACGGCCTGCTCGGAGCGGAGCAGTTCGGGCAGGTCGCCGTGGTCGCGGGCCAGCGCGGCGAGCCCGTAGAGCCCTGCGGCGAAACGGTCCGCCTGGCCTCCGGCCGTCCGCGTCACGGCGAACCCCGCCGCGAGGTCGCCGTAACACTCCGCGAACCGCCGCCGCGCGCGCCGCCCGCGCACCACCGCGCGCCGCCCCGGCCGCCACCGCAGCGCGCCGGACAGCTCCCCGTACAGCGGCGCGGTCCGCACCGCCCGCACCCGGTCCGGCGCGCCTTCCCCGCCGTCCCCCGGCCCGCGGCCGAGGGCGTAGATCTCGAACTCGTGGCTGGTGAGACCGCGCACGAGCCGGTCACGCCAGCGCCGCGCCTCACCGGACGCATACGGACAGCCACCCTCGGTGAGCAGACCAATGCGCACGAGCGCACCCCCGTTCTTCCCTGTAGGCGTCCAACGACGTCAGGCCGCTTCGAAGGCCCGCCGCTACCTGCAGGAAGAAGCTACGCAGAGATCCCGGTGACACGGCGGACGGTTGTCCGTCGTGCCACCGGAAGGGGTGAACAGACGTAACTTTCCACCCGTGTGGGCGTTCTGGCGCGCTATGCGATCGACGGAGTCCGGGCCCGCAGCGCCCGGCGCGCCGCGGACGCCTCCGGGTCCAGCACCGGCACCGCCGCCAGCAGGCTCTTCGTGTACGGGTGCCGCGGGCGCTCGTACACGTCCTCGGTGGCGCCCTCCTCCACGATCCGCCCGTCGCGCAGCACGGCGACCCGGTCGCTGGCCGCCCGCACCACCGCCAGGTCGTGCGCGATGAAGACCAGCGCGAGGCCCAGGTCCCGACGCAGCTCGCCGAGGAGCTCCATGATCTGCGCCTGCGTGGTGACGTCCAGCGCCGAGACCGGTTCGTCGCAGACCAGCAGCCGGGGCCCGGGGGCGAGCGCCCGCGCGATGCCGACGCGCTGCCGCTGCCCGCCGCTGAACTCGTGCGGGTAGCGGTGGTACCACGCCGGGTCCAGGCCGACCCGCTCCAGCAGCGCGCGGGCCTTGCGCACCACGCGCGCGTCGTCGCGGTCGCCGACCGCGCGCAGCGGGTCGGCGACCGACTCGCCGATGCTGCGCCGGGGATTGAGCGAGGACACCGGGTCCTGGAAGACCATCTGCAACTGGCCACGGAAAGGCCGCAGTTCGCGGTCGCCGAGGGTGCCGATGTCCCGGCCTTGGTAGCGCAGCGTGCCGGCGGTGGGGTCCAGCAACCGTACGAGCATCCGCCCGAGCGTCGTCTTACCGCTTCCCGATTCCCCTACGAGGCCGACGGTTTCACCCTCCCGCACCGTCAGCGACACCTCGTCGACCGCGGTCGTACGGTGACGGCGCCCGCCGAACTCCCGCCGCAGGCCGGTCGCTTCGAGCAACACCTCGCCGGGTGCCGCGGCCCGTCCCTCGCGCACGGCCGGCTCCGCGTCCACGCGCGGTACCGCCGTCAACAGCTCCTTGGTGTACGGCTCGCGCGGGGCGAGCAGCACCTCGCCGACCGTGCCGTGCTCGACCGCCCGGCCCGCGCGCATCACCAGCACCTCGTCCACGCTGCCCGCGACCACCCCCAGGTCGTGGGTGACCAGGAGCAGCCCCATGCCGGTCTCCGCCCGCAGGTCGTGCAGCAGATCGAGGATCTGCGCCTGCACGGTGACGTCCAGCGCGGTGGTCGGCTCGTCGGCGATCAGCAGGCGCGGTTCGCAGGCGAGCGCCATCGCGAGCAGGGCGCGCTGGCGCATGCCCCCGCTGAACTCGTGCGGCCGGGAGCGGGCGCGCCGGGGCGCGTCCGCGATGCCGACGCGCTCCAGTACCCCGACGGCGCGGGCGCGCGCCGCACGCCGGGACGCCTTCGGGTGGTGCACCCGGTACGCCTCGGCGATCTGGTCGCCGATCGCGTAGTACGGGTCGAGGGAGGACAGCGGGTCCTGGAAGACCATCGCGGCCCGGCCGCCGCGCAACCGCCGCAGCTCCCGCTCGTCGGCGGCCCGTACGTCCGTGCCGGCGACCCGCACCGTGCCGGCCACCCGCGCCCCGGTCCCCCGGTGCAGGTCCAGCAGGGCCGCGGCGACGGTGGACTTGCCCGATCCCGACTCGCCCACGATGCCCAGGGCCCGGCCCTCGGACAGCGAGAAGGAGAGCCCGTCCACGGCCCGTACGCCGTCCCCTCCCCCGGCGGGGAAGGCCACGGTCAGGTCCCTGACCTCCACCAGCGGTGCGGGCACCGCGGCGGGAACGTCCTCGCGGGTCATGTCAGGGCCACCCTTCGGTCGGCGAGTGCGTAGAGGATGTCCGCCGCCGCGTTGGCGACGATCACGGCAGCGCCGGTGCCCAGCACCACCCCGACGACCACGGGCAGGTCGACGACGCGTACCGAGTGCACGAGGAGCTGCCCGACGCCCGGCAGCCCGAAGAGCGTCTCGGTGAGCATCGCGCCGCCGAACATCGTCCCCAGGTCGAGCGCGGTGAGGGCGATGACGGGCGGCAGGGCGCCGCGCAGCGCGTGCCGTGTGACGACGGAACGTTCCCGCACGCCGTACGCGCGGAAGGTGCGGATGTGGTCCTCGGCCAGCGTCTCCAGCGTCGAGGAGCGGGTCAGCCGGGCGTACTTGGCGGACTCCAGCAGCGCCAGCGCCGTCCAGGGCAGCAGCAGGTTCCAGGCCCACTGCTCCGGGCCCTCGGACAGCGGTACGTAGGAGGGGAACGGCAGCCACCGGAGGTACCCGCAGAAGATCATCAGCAGCAGGAGTCCGGTGATGAAGACCGGGGTGGCGGTGCCGGCGAGGGTCAGCACGGTCAGCACCCGCTCCGTCACGCCGCCGCGGCGCAGCGCGGACAGCAGCCCGGTGCCGACGCCGAGCACCAGCCACAGCACCATCGCGCCGAGCGCGAGGGACGCGGTGACCGGCAGCCGGTCGCCGAGCAGTGCGGTGACGGGCGCGCCGTTCTGGTAGGAGAGCCCGAGGCACGGCGCGTCGCAGTGCAGCACGGCGGTGCCGGACGAGAAGTCGCGTCCTGCCACCAGCCCCTGGAGGAAGTGCAGATACTGCGTGAGCAGCGGCTCTCCCAGTTCCAGCCGTTCGCGTACCTGCTGGATCTGCGCCGGGTTGCAGCGCGGGCCGCAGGCCAGCTTGGCGGGGTCGCCGGGCGCTACGTAGAAGAGCGCGTAGACGGCGACGGTGAGCAGGAAGAGGACGATGAGCGCGCCGCCCAGCCGGCGCAGTGCGTAGCCGGTCATGCGGCCCCGCCTTCTTGAGCGCGTATCGCCGCGCGGGCGGCGCGGGTGCCGACCCGCAGCCGGGAGCGCTCGCGCGGGTCCAGCGCCGTACGGACCTGGTCGCCCAGCACGGTGAAGGCCAGCACGGTCACCAGCAGGCAGCCCGCGGGAAGCAGGACGTAGGCGGGGTCGGCCCGGAACCAGGTCGTCGCGGTGGACAGCATCTGGCCCCACGACGACGTGGGCGGCTTGACCCCGATGCCGAGGAAGGACAGCGACGCCTCCACCACGATGTTGCCCGGCACCAGGACCGCCGCGTATGTGATCACCGGCGCGGCGAGCGACGGCAGCAGCTCGCGCCGGGCGATGCGCACCGGCCCCGAGCCGCCGAGCCGGGCCGCCGCCACGTGGTCCAGCTTCTTCAGCGCCAGGGTGCGGGCCCGCACGATCCGGGAGGTGCCGACCCAGTTGAGCAGCCCGATGACCAGGACCAGCAGCAGCGGCCTGGGGAAGTCGTCGGGCACGATCGCGGTCAGCGAGATCGCGACGACGAGCATCGGCAGCGCGGTCAGCACCTCGGCGAACCGCGAGAGCACCTGGTCGGCGAGCCGGTTGCCCAGCCCGGCCGCGAGCCCGATCACGAGCCCGAGCAGTACCTGCACGACCGTGGCGCCGAGCGCGACGAGCACGGACACCCGGGCCCCGTACAGCAGCCGTGCGAACAGGTCCCTGCCGGTGCCGGGTTCGACGCCCAGCCAGTGGTCGCCGCTGATCCCGCCGTACGCGCCGAGCGGCACGCCGCCGCGCGCCGAGTCGACGAGCCCGTCGTGGTACGTGGTGGGGTCCTGGCCCTCCAGCGCCGTCAGCAGCGGTGCGCCGAGGGCGAGCAGGACGAGGGTGAGCAGGACGGCGGCGGAGACCACGGCGGCGGGCCGCCGCCGCAGCCTGTGCCAGGCGCTCGCGTCCCGGCGGCCGGTCACCTCGGTCGTCGTGGTCACCGGACCGCGACCTGCGAGATGTCCAGCACGCCGTCCCAGTCGCTGATGACGATGTTCTTGACGTCCTTGCCGTAGAGGCGCTTGTAGACGGGGTGGAAGAGCGGGACGGACAGGGCCCGGCCACCGATCTTCTTGTCCAGCGCGCCCCACCGGACGGCCGCCGCCGGCAGGTCGGTCAGCTTGTTGATCTCGTCGATCTCCTGGTTGACCGCCGGGTC
This sequence comes from Streptomyces sp. NPDC017529, assembly GCF_044329785.1. Lineage (NCBI taxonomy): Bacteria > Bacillati > Actinomycetota > Actinomycetes > Kitasatosporales > Streptomycetaceae > Streptomyces > Streptomyces sp. NPDC017529. The sequence goes on along the minus strand of NZ_JBIRJY010000004.1, from coordinate 368,687 downwards.
GTCGAGCTGCGCGTGGTTGAAGTTGGCGGCGCCGCGGACGATCTGGCGGCCGTCGAAGACCGGCGCGAGGAACGGGCCGCCGGACGGCCAGTCGGCGCCCCAGCCGCCGATGAACAGGCCCGGCTCGTCCTGGACGCTGTGCACCTTCTCCTTGTAGTCGTTGTCTTCCAGACCCTGGAGCCGGACCGTTATCCCCGCCTTTTTCAGGGCTTCCTGGACGGCGGTGGCGATTTCCGGGCCGGTCTCGAAGTTCTTGGCGGTGGAATGGGTGAGGGTGATGGTCAGCCCGTTCTCGTAACCCGCCTCCTTGAGCAGTTCCCCGGCCTTCTGCGGATTTCCGGTGCGGCCGGCCGGGAACGGGTCGTAGGGGGTGTATCCGAAGGTTTTCCGGTCGGGCAGGAAGGTGGTGGCCGGTTCGGCGAGCGCGGAGCCGCCCGCCGCGTTCACCACGCTCTGCCGGTTGACGGCGTACGCGACGGCCTGGCGCACCTTCGGGTCGTCGAAGGGCTTCACCCTCGGGTTGAAGGCGAGGTAGTTCGTGTAGCCGAAGTGGCCGGTGCCGACCCGCTCGCCGAGTTCGCCGGCACCGCCGATCCGCGCGAGTTCGGCGGGGCCGAGATTGGTGTCGGTGGTCACCGCGGCGGCGTCCGCGCCGGCGCCGGTGGACAGCCGCTGGTTGACGACCGCGGAATCCAGGCCGGACTTCACGTCGATGGTGTCGGGATAGGCGTGCCGTTCGGAGTCGGTCTTCTCGGACCAGTGCGGATTGCGCTTCAGGACGAGGTGTTCGCCGTCGCCGGTGTTCTCGACCACCTTGTACGGGCCCGAGGCGACCGGGTGTTCCTCGTACTTCGTTCCCGTGTCCTTCGCCCTGGGCACCGGCGCGAACTGGGTCTGCGTGGCGAGCAGCGGGAATTCGCCCTCGGGCTTTCTCAGATGGAAGACGATGGTCTTCTCGTCCGGAGTCTCGATGGACGTGAGCCCGCCCTTGCCCTTGTCCTTGTACGGCCCCTCGTAGGTGTCGCCGCCGACCAGCCAGTCGCGCAGATACGGCGCTCCGCCGGAGAGTTCGGCGGCGAAGGAGCGCTCGATCCCGTACTTGACATCGGCGCTGGTGATCGGCGAGCCGTCCTCGAACTTCAGCCCGTCCTTGAGCGTGTACGTCCACACCGTGGCGTTCTCGCTGGGCCGCCCGGTGTCGGTGGCGAGGTCCGGCACCGCCTTGGCGCCCGCCGCGCCGTTCTCCCGGTTGCGGGTGGTCAGCGTACGGAAGACCAGGGTCGGTACCTTGCCGCCGCCGGAGGTGTAAAGGCGCGCCGGGTCGAAGTTGGTCTGGGGCTCGGAGTTCAGGACGGTGAGCGTGCCGCCCTTGGCCGGCGCGGCGCCGGCGCCGCCGCCGTCCGCGGTGGCGTCCTTCGGGCCGCAGGCGGTGGCTCCGGCGGCCAGGGCGACGCCCACCGCGAGGGCGGCCATCCGCCTGGCGGGCACGGACGGTTGACGGTTTCGGGAGGGCTCGGCCATGACGACGCGGCGCCTTTCGGGGCAGGACGTACCCGCGAAAGGCGGCGGCTGGAGAACGCGGTGAGGCGCGGGACCGCCCCTGCGGACACGTACGGGTGAGATACGTGGATACGCGGGGGATGCCCCGGCCCGGGGTTCACGTGTCGCCGCGCGGTGACGGGCCCGCGGTGCGCGGACCCTCGCGGCGCGCTTCCGCGCGGCCGGGGACGGGCCTCAGCGACAGTGGACGTCGGCCACGGACTGCGCGGACACGCCGATCAACGCCAGCTCGAAAGCGGCGTTCTCGTAGGCGGCGGCAGGGTGCGGCATGCGAAGAAGACTGGACGAACGATCGCCCCCTGGCAAAGGCGTCCCGCGGAGGAAGACGGGCCGTCTCACATCGCGGGACGCGCCGCGGCTCACGCCCCGCCGGGGAACGGCCAGGCGTTGGGCCGGCACGTCGCGCCGTCCGTCGTCAGGAACTTGGTCTGCTGCATCATCACCGGCGCCAGTGCGCCCTGCCGCGAGCAGCCCTCGTGGTTGCGCCCGAGCCGGTGCCCCACCTCGTGGTTGATGAGCATCTGCCGGTACGCGTGCATCCTGTCCGGGCCGTACGTCTCGGCGCCGCGCGCCCACCGGTACGCGTTGATCATGACGCGCTCGGTTGCCGCCGAGTCGCACGACACGTTGTCCTCGGTCGTGTCGAGCCCCGACTTGGCGCACCACTTGGCGGTGGTCCCGGGGCTCGCCAGCGTGATGACGAAGTCGGCGTCGCCCGACCCCACCCGCTGGAAGGCGCGCCGGCCGCCGTGCGCCCAGCTCCGCTCGTCGTTGAGGGTCTTGTGCACCGCGTCGGCGAACAGCTCCCCGTCCAGGCCCATCCCCTTCTCGACGTCGACCCGGTAGCGCTCCACCTTGCCGTGCCCCGGCGCCGCGGCGTCCCCGCCGACCGGCTCGAACTCCCCTGCGGCCGTCAGCTTCTCGTCCAGCGGGTAGGCCCGCGCCATCTTCTCGTCGTACGAGGCGGGGGCCGCCGGCTGCGTCGGCCGCGCCTGCGACCGGGAGGCCGCGTCGCCGCCGTCCGACCGCTCCTTCGCCCCGAGCGCCTGCGGCTTGCCGTCGTCCTGCCGGTGCCCGGCGACCTGCCCGGCCACCACGACGGCGAGCACCGTCGTCACGGCCGCCGCGGCCACGCCCGTGAAGGTACGGCCCTTGACGCTCTTCTTCCGGGAGCCGAACTGCGGCCCTTGCGCGCCGAGTTCGCCGGGCGCCGGGCCGCCGCCCGGCCCCTCGTCCCCGTCTTCCGCGCGCTCGAAGCCCACCGGCCGCCGGGGGGCGCGCTCCGGCGCTCCGGCGGCGAACACGTCGTCCTGCGCGTCCTCGGGGCCGCCGTGTCCCGGCTTCCCGGGTCCGTCCTCGAAGGCGTCCACGTAGTCCTGGCGCGGCGCCGGCACCCGGTTCTGCGGGGTGAAGGGGTAGCCGAGCGGTCCGGCGCCCGTGACGACGGGGCCGTCGGGGGCCTTCGGGGCAGGGTCGTTCGGGGTGGGGCCGTCCGGGGCGGGCCGGACCGCTCCCCCGGCGTCGTCGCCGAACGGCGCGAAACCGTGCGCGGGCGTGGCAGGCGCGGGAGGCGCCGCCTGCGGGCCACCGCCACGCGGCCGCGGGACGCCCGGCGCGCCCTGGACAGACGCGGTCCGCGGCGTGCCCGGCGCGGGCGCGGTCTGTGCCTCGCCCGCCGGCCGCCGGCGCCTGCGTCCCGTGCCCGGCCCCGGAGCGGGTACGGCACCGGCTGCCGCGCTCGCCGCGTCCGCGCCGCCCACCTCGGCTATCGCGGAGGTGCCATCGGCGGTCGCGGCCGGGTCCCGGCGGCTGTGACGTCCCACTCGGCCTGTCAGCTCCTACTCACGTCGGAGGGCGCGTCCGCACCGGCGGGCTGTCCCGCACCGGCGGCCTCGCCCGCCCCGGCCGCGCCCCGCGCGGCCGCGTCGTCGTCCAACAGCTCGCGGAAGGCCCGCGCCACCGTTTCCGGGCACTCCATCATCGCCACGTGCCCCGCCTCCGGCAGCGTCAGCAGCCTGGAGCCGCGGAAAGCGGCGGCCGCCCGGCGTGCCATCCGGAAGGAGACCAGGCGATCGCGCCCACCGTAGACGAGAAGCGTGGGCGCGAGCACCCGCTGGGCCTGACGCCACAGATTGTGCTGCCCGCCGAGCGTGTACGCATGGACAATGCCACGGGCGGAACGTTCCATCACCTCCCAGAAGTACGGCAGTTCGAGCCGGCGTGCGTACTCCTCGGCGGCGGCGGTGAAGCCGTCCGGGGTCACCAGGGCCGGGTCGCCGTAACACAGGGCCAGCACTTCACGGGTGCGCCGTTCCGGCGTCCAGTCCCGCGTCATCCTGCTGAACAGCCTGGTCACACCCGGTACCGCGAGCAGCCCGGTCGGCAGCGCCGACAGCTGCGGCCGCAGCTCGGGCAGCGCGGGCGAGATCAGCGTCAGGGTCCGTACGAGGTCGGGGCGGACCGCCGCCACCCGCGTCACCGCGGCGCCGCCCATCGAGTTTCCGAACAGGTGCACGGGGCCGCGGCCGCTCGCGTCCAGGTAACGGATGACCGCCCGCGCCTGCGCGGACACCGAGTAGTCACCGTCGTCCGGCGGCGGCGCGTCACCGAAGCCCGGCAGGTCCAGCGCCTCCCCCTCGACCCGGTCGGCCAGCATCGGCATCAGCGCGGACCAGTTCTGGGAGGACCCGCCGAGACCGTGGACGTACAGCGCGGGCGGCAGTCCGGCCCGCTTGCCCGGCACGCCCCGCACGCTCAGCGTCAGCCCCGGAAGGCTCACGGAACGCACCGTCTCCCCCGCGCCCACACGCGAGGGGCGGCCCGCCGGGGGCACCGGGAGCACGGCGCGGGTGTCCGGCGAACCGGTCGACTCCGTCGAAGACATGGATTCGATGTTACGAGACGATCACGCCGCCGATCGTGTGTTCGCGCTCACACACCACATCGCAATTCGTAACCCGCTCTCTTAGGCTCGGCCCCAGAGGGCACCCGTGAGATGAGCGCTCGTGTGCGGACGCTCACCCCGGCCTCCGAAGTACGAGAGAAAGGGAGCCACCATGCCCGTCGACCCGACCGACCCGGACACCTTCGAGGACGAGACGGACACCACGGAGTTCGACGTCGAGGCGCCGGAAGCCGACGCCGCGGAGCAGCACACGGACCTCGCTCAGCGTCGCGACGAGCCGCTGACCGGCGCCGATCCGGACGCCGCCGACGAGGCGGACCGCGCCGAGCAGGCCCGCGTCGTGGACCTCGACGAAGACGATTACCGATGACCTGGGGCCATATGTCGGCTTCCCACAGCGTTCGACGGCGGATTTTCTCGCCCTTGACCACGCACAGCCGGGTTACTCAAAAGTACGATGGCGTCCGCGGCGCATCGCTGTGTATACGCCGCGGACGGAACCACACCTGGGAGGCAGCGTGAGCGCCATCGAGCAGACCGAGGCGGCACGCCCGCGGGGCACACGCCTGCCACGCCGAGCCCGGCGCAACCAGCTCCTGGGCGCGGCCCAGGAGGTCTTCGTGGCGCAGGGCTACCACGCGGCCGCGATGGACGACATCGCCGAGCGCGCCGGCGTCAGCAAGCCCGTGCTCTACCAGCACTTCCCCGGCAAGCTGGACCTCTACCTGGCCCTGCTGGACCAGCACTGCGAGGCCCTGCTGCAGTCGGTCCGCACCGCCCTCGCCTCCACCACCGACAACAAGCAGCGCGTCGCCGCGACGATGGACGCCTACTTCGCGTACGTGGAGGACCCGGGCGGCGCCTTCCGCCTCGTCTTCGAGTCCGACCTCACCAACGAGCCCGCCGTGCGCGAGCGGGTCGACAAGGTCTCCCTGGAGTGCGCCGAGGCGATCAGCGAGGTCATCGCCGAGGACACCGGTCTGTCCAAGGACGAGTCGATGCTGCTGGCCGTCGGGCTGGGTGGCGTCTCCCAGGTCGTGGCGCGCTACTGGCTCTCCTCGGAGAGCACCGTGCCGCGCGAGACGGCCGTCCAGCTGCTGACCTCGCTCGCCTGGAAGGGCATCGCGGGCTTCCCGCTGCACGGCGCCGAAGGCCAGTGAGCCGCTGAGGGGCGCGGCGGGCCGTCGGGGCGCCGCGGGCCGCCCGGCCCGCCCCGTCCGGCACCGGTGTCCCGCCGCTGTTCGCTTCTGGCGTGCTCCGCGGCGTCCTGTCCGTCCGCGTACCGGGCTAATGTGTGCTGCGTACGGCGCGGATTTCCGCGCATCTTCCCGTGGCTGCGCCAGGGGAAAACCGAGACCGTCGGAGGGACAAAGCCGTGGAGGTCAAGATCGGCGTGCAGCACGCGCCCCGCGAGATCGTTCTGGAGAGCGGGCAGACCGCCGAGGACGTCGAGCGAGCGGTGGCGGACGCACTGGGCGGCAAGTCGCAGCTGCTGAGCCTCGTGGACGATCACGGCCGCAAGGTCCTGGTCCCGGCGGACCGGCTGGCCTATGTGGAAATCGGCGAGCAGACCGTTCGCAAGGTCGGTTTCGGCACGCTGTAGCCGGCCGCGGGCCCCTGGGCGGGCCCGCGCACCCGTCACGGAAGCGGCGGCCCGGAGAGATCGTCTCCGGGCCGCCGCTTTCGTGTCCCGTTCGTGCCCCGCCGCCCCGCCGACTCCGTGCGCCGGCGAGGGTTGCGGCGCATTCTCCCTGGGTACGACCGCCTGTGACCGATTTGTGTCGTCCAACCGGTCATCACCGCGGGAGGGATAAACCATGGTCCTGGAAGCTCTCGGCTCCCTGATCGTCGGGCTCGCCATCGCCCTGGCCGCCACACGCCGCCTGCCGGACCGGTTCCCCGCCCGCCCCCTGACCCTGGCGACGGGCCCCGTCGCGGCTCTCCTCGGTGCCTTCCTCGCCCACTCGATCATGGGCCCCGGCCACCCCGTCCAGATCCTCCTGGCCGCCGCCGGCCTGAGCGCGGCCATGCTCTCGCTCCTGGTCCGGCCGGGCCGCGGGCTGCTGCCGGTCCGGGGGATGGCGCGGTAGCGGACAGGAGACGGGCCCGCCGCGTGCGCGGCGGGCCCCGACGCGTTCGAGGGCGCCCTACGCGGCCAGGCCCAGCGCGGCCATCCGCTTCGTGTGCGCCTCCGTGATCCGCGAGAACATCCGCCCGACCTCCGCGAGGTCGAACCCGTCGGCGACCCCGCCGACCAGCATCGTCGACAGCGAGTCACGGTCGGCCACGACGCGCTGCGCCTGGGACAGCGCCTCGCCCATGAGCCGCCGCGCCCACAGCGCGAGCCGGCCGCCGACCCGGGGGTCGGCCTCGATCGCGGCCCGTACCTTCTCGACGGCGAACGTCGCGTGCCCGGTGTCGTCGAGGACGCCGAGGACCAGGTCCCGGGTGTCGGAGTCGAGCCGGGCCGCCACCTCGCGGTAGAAGTCGCTGGCGATCGAGTCGCCGACGTACGCCTTGACCAGGCCCTCCAGCCAGTCCGACGGCGCGGTCTGCCGGTGGAACTCGTCCAGCGCCGCGGCGAACGGCTCCATCGCCTCGTTCGGCTCGGCCTCGATCTGCGCGAGCCGGTCGCGGAGCCGCTCGAAGTGATGGAATTCGGCCGACGCCATCTTGGCCAGCTCGGCCTTGTCGTCCATGGTCGGCGCCAGCTTCGCGTCCTCCGCGAGCCGCTCGAAGGCGGACAGCTCGCCGTAGGCGAGGGCGCCCAGCAGGTCGATCACCGCGGCCCGGTACTGCGGTTCCTCGGAGGCGGCGGCCCAGTCCCGGGCGGCGATCCCGGTGTGTTCTCGATCATCTTCGGCGGTGTGCGCTGCGTTGTCAGGCGTCTCCATGAAGCGCACAATAGCCCGCTGCGCAAGCGGGGGAAGTGGCTGGTCAGCCACTCCCGTCCCACCCGACCGAACGATTGCCCGGACACACGTGTGCGTATCCGGGGTATGGTGGTAATGCGCCCGCCGAGTATCGGTGGGTTGTTCCACGCATGCGGATGCCCGGTCGGTGGCCCGATCGGCTCCAACCCGACCGCCCTTTTTCGCGGCGCGTACGCGACGTACGTACAGCGAGAGGGACACCGCTCGCGGTTCGAGTGCTTGAGCGAAGGCAGTGGTCCCGCGCCATCCGGCTGATCAAAGGCCGGCCCGTACGAAACCGTGCGAGGGCGCGGTACGACCCCCTTGGCCGCCTCGTGCCGCGTCTCACAGAAGAGGCAAGATTCTGTCTACGTTCCGAGACCTCGGGATCCTCCCCGAGACCGCCGAAGCCCTTGAGGCCGTCGGCATCACGTCCCCCTTCCCCATCCAGGAGATGACGCTCCCCGTGGCCCTGGCGGGCTCCGACGTCATCGGCCAGGCCAAGACCGGCACCGGCAAGACCCTGGGATTCGGGCTCCCCCTCCTGGAGCGCGTCACCGTCCCCGCCGACGTCGAGGCGGACCGGGCCACGCCCGAGCAGCTCACCGACGCCCCGCAGGCCCTCGTGGTGGTGCCCACCCGCGAGCTGTGCCAGCAGGTCACCAACGACCTCCTGACCGCCGGCAAGGTCCGTAACGTGCGGGTGCTGTCGATCTACGGCGGCCGTGCGTACGAGCCCCAGGTGGAGGCCCTCAAGAAGGGCGTCGACGTGATCGTCGGCACCCCGGGCCGCCTGCTGGACCTGGCGGGCCAGAAGAAGCTGAACCTCTCGCACGTCAAGGCGCTCGTCCTGGACGAGGCCGACGAGATGCTGGACCTGGGCTTCCTGCCCGACGTCGAGCGCATCATCAACATGCTGCCGGTCCGCCGCCAGACCATGCTGTTCTCCGCGACCATGCCGGGCGCGGTCATCGGCCTGGCCCGGCGCTACATGTCGCAGCCCACGCACATCCGCGCCGCGGCGCCGGACGACGAGGGCCAGACCGTCGCCAACATCAAGCAGCACGTCTTCCGTGCCCACTCGATGGACAAGCCGGAGCTGGTCTCCCGCATCCTCCAGGCGAACGGCCGCGGTCTGGCGATGATCTTCTGCCGTACGAAGCGGACCGCCGCCGACATCGCCGACCAGCTCGCGCGCCGCGGCTTCGCCTCCGGCGCGGTCCACGGCGACCTCGGCCAGGGCGCGCGCGAGCAGGCGCTGCGCGCGTTCCGCAACGGCAAGGTCGACGTGCTGGTCTGCACCGACGTCGCCGCCCGCGGCATCGACGTCGAGGGTGTGACGCACGTCGTCAACTACCAGTCCCCCGAGGACGAGAAGACCTACCTGCACCGGATCGGCCGGACCGGCCGCGCGGGTGCCAAGGGCATCGCGATCACGCTGGTCGACTGGGACGACATCCCGCGCTGGAAGCTGATCAACAAGGCGCTGGACCTGCCGTTCGACGAGCCGGAGGAGACGTACTCCACCTCCGCGCACCTCTACGAGCTGCTGGAGATCCCCGAGGGCACGACTGGCGTCCTGCCGCGCGCGGAGCGCAAGCGTGCCGGGCTGGCGGCCGAAGAGGTCGAGGACCTGGGCGAGACCGGCGGCCGCGGCCGCGGTCCGCGCCGGGGCGCGCCCGCCGTCGTCGAGGAGGAGCGTCCGCAGCGCACCCGTACGCCGCGCCAGCGCCGCCGGACGCGGGGCGGCGCCCCGCTGGACGGTACGGACGCCGAGCAGCAGACCGGGACGGCAGCGCCGTCCGAGAGCGGTACCGCCGCTTCCGACGGGCCGCGCCAGCCGCGCCGCCGCCGCCGTACGCGCGGCGGCGCCGGCCAGGCACCGGCAGCCGTGACCCCGGCCCGTGACGAGACGGCGCCGGACGCCATCGGGGGCACCGCGCCCGAGGCCGGCCAGGCCGCCGAGGCGACCGCCGCGCCGGCCAAGCCGCGCCGCCGCCGTACGCGGGGCGCCGCGAGCGCCGCCGCCCCGGCGGACACGGCGGCCCGTACCGCCGTGGACACGGCCGAGGCGCCCGCCGAGACCGTGACGGTCCCGGCCCAGGCCACCGCCGAGCCGGTCGTCGCGGAAGCGCCGGCGGCCGTCGAGGCCGAGGCGCCCGCGAAGCCCCGTCGCCGTACGCGCAGCACCAAGCCCGCGGCGGAGGCCGCCGTGGAGACGGTGGAGAGCACGGAGACGGTGGAGAGCACAGAGCCGGTCGCGGACGAGGCCCCGGCCAAGCCGCGCCGCACCCGCAAGACCGCCGCCACCAAGAAGGCCGAGGCCGCCGTGGAGACGGCCGAGAGCACGGAGACGGTGGAAAGCGCGGAGCCGGTCGCGGACGAGGCCCCGGCCAAGCCGCGCCGCACCCGCAAGACCGCCGCCACCAAGAAGGCGGAAGCCGCCGTGGACACGGCCGAGGCCGCCGAGCCGGCGACGGACGAGGCACCCGCCAAGCCGCGTCGCACGCGCAAGACGGCCGCCGCCAAGAAGGCCGAGGCCGCCCCGGCCGCCGACACCGCCACGGACGAGGAGGCCCCGGCCAAGCCGCGCCGTACCCGCAAGACCGCGGCCGCCAAAAAGGCGGAAGCCGCGGTGGACACGGCCGAGAGCACGGAGCCGGTCGCGACCGAGGAGGCACCCGCCAAGCCGCGTCGCACGCGCAAGACGGCCGCCGCCAAGAAGGCCGAGGCCGCCCCGGCCGCCGACGCCACCGCGGACGAGGAGGCCCCGGCCAAGCCCCGCCGCACCCGCAAGGCCGCCGCGAAGAAGACCGTCGCGAAGGCCCCGGCCGAGGGCTGATACCGACCGCGCAGACGGCCCGGCTTCCCGCACCGCGGGGGCCGGGCCGTCGGCGTGTGCGCCCGCGCGCGTCGGTGCCGCGCGCCCCGGATAGCCTCGTCCCATGAGCAGGCCGCCCACTCTCACCTTGCCCTCGTGCGCCCGCGCGCGCCGACTCGTCACCACGCGCGGCGAGTTCGCCGTCCACGAAGCCCGCCCCGACGGGGCACCGGCCGGTACCGCGCTGCTCGTACCGGGGTTCACCGGCAGCAAGGAGGACTTCATCGCCCTCCTGGAGCCACTGGCCGCCGCCGGTTTCCGAGTGGTGGCCGTGGACGGCAGGGGGCAGCACGAGTCCCCCGGGCCGCGCGACGAATCGGCATACGGGCAGGGCGAGTTGGCGCAAGACGTGCTCGCCCAGGCGCGCGCCCTCGACGCCGGCCGGATACACCTTCTGGGGCACAGCCTCGGCGGCCTCCTCGCCCGCGCAGCCGTCCTGCGCGACCCCGTGCCCTTCTGCTCGCTGACCGTCATGAGTTCGGGCCCGGCCGCCATCGCCGCGTCCCAGCAGGCCCGCGTGCGGACGCTCATCGACGCCCTCGGGTCGCTGGACATGCAGACGGTGTGGCTGGCCATGCGCGAACTCGACCCGCCGGAGGCCGAGGACGCGGCCACCCCGCCCGAGACCGGCGCGTTCCTCCACCGGCGCTGGATGAACACCGTCCCGGAGCAGCTGATCGCCACCGGACGGCAGATGACGGCCGAGCCGGACCGGGTGGCGGAGCTGGCCGCCGTACCGCTGCCCAAGCACGTCGTGTCGGGCGTGACCGACTATGCCTGGCCGGTGCCGCAGATGGACGCGATGGCCGAGCGGCTGGGAGCCCGCCGTACGGTCGTCGAGGGCGCGGAGCACTCCCCCAACGCCGAGCGCCCGGCCGAGACGGCGGCGGCCCTCGCGGCCTTCTGGCACGGCGTGAGCTGACCCGGTTCCCCCGCCGGACTCTCCTCGGACTCTTTTCCGTCGTCCGCCGAAAGGACCTGCTGACCCGCAACGCGACGCCCTAACGCCGCGCCTGTACGTGCTCCCAGAAGCCGTCCCGCAGCGCCCGCCGCAGGTCCGCGTGCCCGCGGAGGGAGTGCCGCAGCAGCCCTTCCGCCGCCGTCAGCAGTTCCTGGTCGACCGAGCCCGGCAGATACGGGTGGCCGGGCAGCAGTTCGGTGACCCAGGGGACGCCGCGCTCGGCGAGCCAGGTGGCCGCGACCCGCGCGCCGACGAAGCGCACCTCGTCGCGGCTGGGCGCCTGGACGCCGCCGGCGGCGTCGGCCACCGGGTCCCCGTGGTCGTGCGCGACGGTCCGCCGGGTCACGTACGGCTTGCAGAACTCCAGGTCGAAGGTGCGCTGGCTGTCGACCTCCCACAGCAGCGGCTCGGCCTGGTTGCGCCCGTCGACCGCCTCGATGCCCCACAGGTGGACCCGGGCGCCGTAGCCCTGCGCCGCCTCCACCGCCGAGACCAGGTCCTCGTCGCCGCCGATCAGGACCGCGTCGCTGATCGCGCGGTGCCGGGCCAGTGACTCCAGGTCGGAACGGATCAGCGAGTCGACGCCCTTCTGCTGGTTGTTGGCGTTCAGGTTGCCGAGCCTGACCTTGACGTCGGGCAGTTCGGCGACGCGCTGCTGTTCCATGGTGTGGATGCGGCGCCGGGCGCCGTCGTACCAGTACACGCGCAGGAGGCGGCTGTCCGGGAAGATCGTGCGGGCCTTGTCGATGAACGCCTCGATCAGGCCTTCGGCGTCCAGGTCGAACGCCTTGCGGTCCTCCGTTCCGGCGACCAGCCGCCCGGCGGCGGCGTACACATAGCCGGCGTCGACGAAGGCGGCGTGGGTGGACGGGGTGGTGGCGACCTCGGCGAGCACCCTGGTGAGCAGCTCGTTGGTGCGCTCGATGCCTGCGAGCACCGCGGCGAGGTCGGTTGCGGGGCCGGTGGGCCGGACGTCGTCGTTCATACCGGTCTCATTGTCCGGCCGGTCACTCTGCGCGCACAACCGATCTCACTACCCGCCAGTACTTAGACGTCCGAAAATTTTCTTTAGCGTAGGGAATGATTGCAGGCAGCATGTCGTTGTACCCACTGGGCACGCAGGGCAGCGAAGCCTCGCGCACCCCACCTACAACACAAAAGTTCTCCGCAGGAGGATCAGACGAAGGGAGAAGCCGTTATGCGCTTCGAGATCATGCGCCTGGACGACGTCGACGGCGCCGCCGTGGACAGCACCGTCGTGGACGCCGCCTCCGTCAACCGGATCGTGCAGCAGGCCGCCGCAGTCGGCCAGCGCATCTACATCCGCCCAGCCGACACCGCCGCCCGATGACTCAGACCGCGTCACTCATGCGCGCGTAACGCGCCATGTCCGGCGCACGGAGCGCCCCGCACGAAGACTTCGCGCGGGGCGCTTCGCGCGTCCGGGGACGGCCGCGGACGGCGGAGCCGTACGCCGTCAGCCGCCGCGCACCACCTGTGTGACGCCGTTGATGATCTGCTGCACCGCGAGCGCGGAGAGCATCATTCCGGCCAGCCTGGTCACCAGCACCACACCGCCGTCCTTGATCACCCTGATGATCACCAGCGAGAAGCGCATCACGAGATAGAGCACCACGTGGATCGCGGCGATCGCCGCCCACACCGACAGCTCGCCCTTGATCCCGTCCGCGTGCTGCACCGCGAGGATCACCGACACGATCGCCCCGGGCCCCGCCAGCAGCGGCATGCCCAGCGGGACCAGCGCCACGTTGACGTCCTTGGTCTGCGTCGGCTGCTCCGACTTGCCGGTCAGCAGGCTGAGCGCGACGAGCAGGAGCAGCAGCCCGCCCGCGATCATCAGCGCGGGCGGCGTGATGTGCAGCCGGCCGAGGATCTGCTCCCCGAAGAGGCCGAAGACGGCGATGACGCAGAAGGCGACGGTCGCCGCCTGCCAGGCCATTTTGCGCTGCACCTTGGCGGGGCGCCCCGAGCTGAGGGCCAGGAAGATCGGGATGATCCCGGGCGGATCCATGATCACGAAGAGCGTGACGAAGAGGGTGCTGAAGACAGCGAAGTCGAACACAGTGATGGCCTTGCGAGAGGTGGTACGAGAGCGGTGGTACTGAAGAGGTAGTGGTGCTGAAGAGTCAGTGGTGCCGAGGGACAGCGGTGGCACGGGGGAGGGCCGGCAGCCGTCAGGAGAACGGGGCGAGGCACAGCGCACGGACCTGCGCACGCGGGTGTGGAAGCGGGCGTGCGCAGCCGAGGAAAGGCGCGACGGGAGATATGCCCGCCGGCCGGAGCGCGGGAAGGGTCAGCCGCCCGCGCCGGGCACGGGGAAGGCGCCGAACGCACGGCGCACGATCTCGCCGTATATCTCGGGGTCGGTGGTGTACTCACCGAGCGCGACGGTCTTGCGGCTGCCGTGGTAGTCGCTGGAGCCGGTGACCAGCAGGCCGAGGTCGGCGGCGAGGCCGCGCAGGCGCGCCCGCGCCGGGGCGTCGTGGTCCATGTGGTCCACCTCGATACCGTCCAGCCCGGCCGTCGCCAGCTCGGCGATGACGCTCTCGGGAACGGTCCGCCCGCGCTTGACCGCCATCGGGTGCGCGAAGACCGTCACCCCGCCCGCGGCCTTGACCAGCCGGACGGCGTCGAAGGGGTCCAGCTCGTGCTTGCCGACGTAGGCCCGGCCGTCGTTGGCGAGCCACTGCGGCGTGAAGGCGTCGGAGACGGTCTCGACGACGCCCAGTTCCACCATCGCGGCGGCGACGTGCGGCCGTCCCACGGCGCCGTCGCCGGCGATCCGCGCCACCTGCTCCCAGGTGATCGGCACGCCCAGTTCGCGCAGCTTGGCCACCATGCCGCGGGCCCGCGGCTCCCGGTCGTCGCGGACCAGCTCCCGCTCCCGGGCCAGCTCGGGCTCGTCGGGGTCGAAGAGGTACGCCAGCATGTGCATGCTCACATCGCCGACGCGGCAGGACAGCTCGGCGCCGGTGACCAGCGTGAGCCCCTCGGGCAGCGCGGCCCTGGCCTCGGCGTGGCCGCCCACGGTGTCGTGGTCGGTCAGCGCGACGACGTCCAGCCCGGCAGCGGCAGCGTTGCCTACCAGCTCGGCGGGGGTGTCCGTACCGTCGGAAGCAGTGGAGTGGGTGTGCAGATCGATGCGCACGACGCTGACTCCAGACTGCTGCGGGACCGGCCAGGGGGACATCAGAAGGATACCGGCCGCCCTCCGGCCCCTCGAACACGCGCCCGCGGGGCCGCCGGGCCCGCCCCGCCTCTCAGGTGAGCAGGCGCGGGGACAGCGCCCCGCACGGCAGCAGGTCCACCTCGGCGCCCGCGTCCCGCAGGTCGGTCAGCACCAGTTCGTCGTACAGCAGCAGTCCCGACTCGGCCGGCCAGACCACCGCCCACAGCCACAGTCCGCGCGCCTCGCCCGCGAAGACCGCGCGGTCCTCGGGCGCGCCCTCGACGTGCCACAGTGGCGTCGGGCGCCCGGCCGCCAGCACCTTGACGTGCGGCGACTTGTCCACGCACATGTGCGGGCCCGGGTCGGGGCCGTCGATGCCCGCGTACCGCGCGCCGAGGCCGACGCCCAGTTCCTCGGCGATCAGCAGCAGCTCCCCCGGCCCGCCGAGCGGTCCCGGGCCCGAGCAGGCCACGGCCGTGGCGCGCCCGCCGCTGCGGTCGTCGCCGGCGCAGGCCACGCCCGTGAACAGCCAGCCGACCGGCAGCGGCCACGGCATCCACACGGGAACCCGGGCACGGCGTACGACCACGGCCAGCGCTTCGACGCTGGGCGGGACGACCGGTTGCAGAGGATGCACGGTGCCGTGCACGCCGCACTGCCAGGAGTCGGCAAAGAGACCGGGCGCCCGCACCCGGCCACCGCACTTCGGGCAACTGGGTTCGCCCCTCATAGAGCCCCACGGTCCTCTTGGCCGGCTGCCGCGTCAAGGACGATCACCCATCCGGCGCCCCGGTCACCCGGACCCCCATTTAGTTGTAGCTTGCACTCTTTAGGGCAACTAACTTATTGTGTGTATACGTCAACGTTTCCCGCGGGAGCGGCGGCCGCGCCGGACGCGGCGCCGCGCGACGGACGCGGCCGAGCAGGAAGGGGACAGCGGTATGCGGGCAGCCGGCACCAGTGGCCACAGCGCCGGGCACGATCCGTTCGACGAGGGCGGGACCAGCATCCTGCGGCAGCCGATGGCCGTCTGGGCCACCACGGGCGCCTCGGTCGTCGCCTTCATGGGCATCGGCCTCGTCGACCCGATCCTGCCCTCCATCGCCCAGGGCCTGCACGCCTCGAACAGCCAGGTCTCCCTGCTGTTCACCTCCTACTTCCTGATCACCGCGGTCGCGATGCTGGTCACCGGCTTCGTCTCCAGCCGGATCGGCGGCCGCAGGACGCTGCTCGCCGGGCTGGCGCTCGTGGTGGTCTTCGCCGCCCTGTCCGGCACGTCCTCGTCGGTCGGCGAACTGGTCGGCTTCCGTGCCGGCTGGGGCCTCGGCAACGCCCTGTTCGTCTCCACCTCGCTCGCCGTCATCGTGGGCGCGGCGAATCCCATGGGGGCATCGCGAAGCGATTCGGCTCGGGGCGGTGGCGGGCGACGGGCGGGAAGCGCCGCGGCGATCCTGCTGTACGAGTCGGCGCTCGGCCTCGGCATGGCCTGCGGGCCGCTGCTCGGCGCGGTCCTCGGCGACATGAAGTGGCGCTACCCCTTCTTCGGCACCGCCGTCCTGATGGCCGTCGGCTTCGTCGCCATCACCGCGTTCCTCAAGGAACAGCCCCGGCCGGCCCGCAAGACGTCGGTCCTGGACCCGGTCAAGGCCCTCGGCCACGGCGGCCTGGCCTCCACCGCCGTCTCCGCGTTCTTCTACAACTACGCGTTCTTCACGGTGCTGGCGTTCACGCCGTTCGTGCTCGACATGAGCCCGTACAAGTCCGGCGGGGTCTTCTTCGCCTGGGGCGTGCTGCTCGCCGTCTTCTCCGTGCTGGTCGCGCCGCGCCTCCAGGAGCGCTTCGGGTCGCTGAAGGTCCTGGGCGGCTCGCTGGTGCTGCTCGCCGCCGACCTCGTCGTCCTGGGGTACGGCAACCACGCCACGGCCATCGTCTGCACGATCCTGTCCGGCGCCTTCATCGGCCTGAACAACACCGTCTTCACGGAGCTGGCGCTCGGCGTCTCCGACGCGCCGCGGCCGGTGGCGAGCGCGGGCTACAACTTCGTGCGCTGGTTCGCCGCGGCGGCCGCGCCGTTCCTGGCGCCGAAGATCGAGGAGTGGACCGACGTCCACGTCCCGTTCGTGGTCGCCGCCCTCGCGGCGCTGGCCGGCGCGGCCATCGTGGCCGTACGGCGCCGGGCGCTGACCGTACGGGCCCACGACCTGGAGCCGCGGCACGCCACGGAGGACGGCGTCTCCGCCTTCGCCGGCTGACGGCCCCTCACCCCGGCCGCGTAGGGGCCCGGCTACGCCAGCGCCACGCCCGTACGCAGCGGGTCGCGCAGGTCCGTGCCGCCCTTGAGCCACCGCTCCCGGAGGGCCTCCGCGCCGTGCACCCGCTTCCAGGCGGCCTCGTTGGGCGTCATCGGCAGGAGCGGGAGGAAGCGGACCGGGTCCAGCGGGTCGTCCAGCTCCAAATCCTCGACCAGCCCGCCGGGCTCCGCGACCAGTACGGAGGTGAACGGCGCGCCGGGCCACAGCGGCTCCCCCACGTCCAGCGACGCCCCCGGCGCCACGATCAGGCCCTCGACCTGCGGAGACGCGGCGAGCACCGCCAGCGGCCTGAGCACCTTGTCGGTGTCGGCGCGCCCGGCCTTCACCGACAGCACCAGTTCGGCGCGCGGGCCGCGCACCGGGTCGGCCAGCACCGCCGTGGGATCGGTCATCGGCCGGTCCGACATTCCGAGGGTGACGTATCGCACGAGGTCGCCGTCGGGCCCGCCGCCGGCGAACCGCAGGACCTCGATACGGTCGGTCCCGAGAAAGGTGACGGCGGCGCGCGCGTCCGGCTCGCCCAGGGTCGTGCGCAGGCGGGCTTCGACCAGCTCAAGAACGTCAGACATGCCGCGAGCATAGGCCGGGCGCAGGGCCCGGGCGGGGCCGCCCGGTGGCCGGCGGCGCCGGGCCCGCGGCACCGTGCGTATGGAACGGGCAAAGGCGCGCCGGATCGGTTCTGTCGGCTGATAGCCTTGCCGTCTGGTCAGGGAATGACGTCGTCCCCCAGCGGGGACCGGCCGGAGGAGGTGGGGCTGCGGTGGATCCAAGTCGACCGTGCAGTACCGACAGTTCTCCTGTCATCCCCCCGCGCGCGCAGCGACTCCCTTGATCCAGAGGCTTCCGTACCCCCGCCGTCCGCGGCGAAACCCGTGAAGTGCCTTTGCGCCGGAAGTAGATGACGGAAGAGCGCCTTCGACTCTCGTTTCCGTGTTTTCTGCGAACTGCCGTCAGACCTGCGCACGGAGCGCCGCCCGCTTTGCGGACGTACGGCCAGCGCCGTCTCGTACGTCCTCGTTCCGGGCAGCGTTACGCCGCGCGCCCGCAGCTGGCGGCCGGCCCGTGAAGGAGCCTGCCCATGTCGATGATCCGCGACCTGCGTGCCGCCGTCCGCCCGTCCCGGCGGCGCGAGGACTCCCCGTACAAGTACGAAGCCGACCCCCGCGCGGCCGGTCACGCCAACAGCGCCATCGTGGACTGCGGGATCTACCGCGACGGCCGGCGCGTCAGCGGCCACGTCACCCCGTCCCAGGCCATGGCGGGCGTCCAGGCCGAGGGGGGCTTCACCTGGATCGGGCTGCACGAGCCCACCGAGGCGGAATTCGCGGAGATCGCAAGGGAGTTCGGGCTGCACCCGCTCGCCGTGGAGGACGCGGTCCACGCCCACCAGCGCCCGAAGCTGGAGCGCTACGACGACACCCTGTTCACCGTCTTCAAGACGGTCCACTACGTCGAGCACGCCGAGCTGACCGCCACCAGCGAGGTCGTGGAGACCGGCGAGGTGATGTGCTTCACCGGCCGGGACTTCATCGTCACCGTCCGGCACGGCGGCCAGGGCTCGCTGCGCGCCCTGCGCCACCGCCTCCAGGACGACCCCGAGCTGCTGGGCAAGGGCCCGTCCGCGGTGCTGCACGCCATCGCCGACCAGGTCGTGGACGGCTACATCGCGGTGGCCGGCGCGGTGCAGGACGACATCGACGAGGTGGAGATCGACGTCTTCAGCTCCGGCTCGGACGGCAAGGGCGCGAACTCCGGCAAGGGCTCGGCCAAGGGCGGCGACGCCGGGCGGATCTACCAACTCAAGCGCGAGGTACTGGAGTTCAAGCGCGCGGTGTCGCCGCTGCTGCGGCCCATGCAGCTGCTGAGCGAGCGGCCGATGCGGCTGGTCGACTCCGACATCCAGAAGTACTTCCGGGACGTGGCCGACCACCTCGCCCGCGTCAACGAGCAGGTGCTCTCCTTCGACGACCTGCTCAACTCGATCCTGCAGGCCAACCTGGCGCAGGCGACGGTGGCGCAGAACGAGGACATGCGCAAGATCACCTCGTGGGCGGCGATCTTCGCCGTGCCGACGATGATCGCCGGCATCTACGGCATGAACTTCGACTACATGCCCGAGCTGAAGTGGAAGTACGGCTACCCGCTCGTCCTGCTGGTCACCGTCGGCATCTGCTTCGGCATCCACCGCGGCTTCAAGCGCAACGGCTGGCTGTGACGCCCGGCGGCCGGGGCTGCCCGCCCACGGCCCATTAGGCTGATCCCATGACGGAGACCGTGTCGCAGGCGCTGCTGGACCGAGCGCTCATCGAAGAGGCCACGAAGAAGTCCGGCCTCATCTGGGTGCAGGGCACCACGGGCCCGGCGCGGGCCCTGTGGCACGTCTGGCACGACGGCGCCGCGTGCCTGGTCGGAGCGGGCTCCGATGGCGGCAGGACCGCCGGGCCCGCCGACGAGCAGCCGCTGCACGACCTCGGCCTCGTGGACGGCGGCACCGCGACCGTCACCGTGCGCAGCAAGGACAAGGGCGGCCGGCTGGTCGCCTGGCAGGCCGAGGTCACCGAGCTGGCACCGGACAGCGAGGCGTGGCAGGCCGCCGTGGAGGACCTCAAGGGCAAGCGGCTCAACGCGCCGGACGCGGAGACGATGCCGCGGCGCTGGGCGCGCGAGTGCCGCGTCCTGCGGCTGGCGCCGACCGCCCCCGCACCGGCCCGTACGGACTTCGGCGACGCCTCGCACGCCGCCACCCCCCTGCCCACCCCGGCCACCACCCGCCACCCCGTCCCCGCCGCCCTCCCCAAGCTCCTCCGCCGCAAGCGCACCCGCTGACGCGGGGAGGAGACGGGGCGAGGCCTGGAGCCTGGGCCTCACAGCGCGCTAATCGCCGATCGTGATCTGCTTGCCGTAGTCGATGACCTGGCTCGCCTCCGGCGCCCGCAGTTCCACCGGCTGCCCCCAGTCGGCGAGCCGTACCTCCCCCGCGCCGCCCGCGCGGCGGAGCCGCAGCGGGTAGGGCTTGCCTTCGAGGGAGACGTCGAGCGTGCCGCCCGCGCCCTGGCCTGCGGCTATGCGGATCGTGCGGGTGCCGCCGAGGGTGCCGCGCTCGCCCGTGGCCAGTTTCCCGTGCAGGCCGAGCAGGCTGCCGAGCAGTACGTCCTTGTCCGTAAAGCCGCTGAAGCGCTTGTAGACGGGGTCCGTGGCCGGCACCTTCACGTACTTGCCGACCAGCTTGGAGGCGGCCCCCTCGTCGTTCGTCGAGGGGTTGGCGTTCTTCTCGCGGGCCCAGAAGCCGGCGTCCGCCTTGAGGTAGAGCGCGTCACCGACCCGCAGCAGCTGGAAGGTGGCCGCCTTCGTGGACAGCTCGCCGCGGCCGCCTTCCTTGCCGAGCCGCATGTCCAGCTTGTAGGTCCGGCCCTGGCTGACGAGGTTTCCGGAGAGCCGCACCGTACCGGCGCCGCGGGCGGCTTCCTGCGCCTTGGCCTGGATCTTGTCGGCGGGCAGCTTGCCGACCCCGTTCGTACCGGCGTCCGGGTCCTCGGCCGCACACCCCGCCAGCGCCGCGACGAGCACCGCGCACACCGCCCCCGGCAGCGCCCCTCGCCTGCGGTGCGGCACGGCCGGGCGGCGGGAGCAGGCCACCGAGGGGCCTCCCGAGGGGAATGCGGTCACGACTGCTCTGCCTCCTGCTGCTGCGGACGACCTCGACGGCAGTACGGCAGCGTACCCGGGCCCGTGCACGTCGTACGGCGGAGCGCCCGGTGGACACCGTACGGACCTTTCCGCCGGGGCGGCCCCGGCCCGCGCACGTTAGCCTGAATTCGGATCAAGGCCCTCAACAGGGCTTTACCTGCGGAGAAGCGGCAACACGTAACGCCAGGGAAAGAGGGGCGCGGCCGCGGAGCCACGCGGCGGCCCGGACACGGCGCGGCAGCAACGGAAGCGAGGCACTCGGCATGGCGGTGGTCACTCCCCGCGTGTTCGTCTCCCACCTCTCGGGCATCGCCGTCTTCGACCCGAACGGCGACCAGGTGGGCCGGGTCCGCGACCTGGTGGCGATGCTGCGGGTCGGCGGCCGGCCGCCCCGCCTGCTGGGCCTGGTCGTCGAGGTGGTCAGCCGCCGCCGGATCTTCCTGCCGATGACCCGGGTGACGGGCGTGGAGTCCGGCCAGGTCATCACCACCGGCGTGGTGAACATGCGGCGCTTCGAGCAGCGCGCCTCGGAGACCCTGGTCCTCGGCGAGCTGCTGGACCGCCGGGTGCGCCTGGTGGAGACCGGCGAAGAGGCCACCGTCCTGGACATCGGCATCTCGCAGCTGCCGGCCCGCCGCGACTGGGAGATCGACAAGGTCTTCGTGCGGAAGGGGAAGGGGGGAGCGCTCAGGCGCAAG
This sequence comes from Streptomyces sp. NPDC017529, assembly GCF_044329785.1. Taxonomy (NCBI): domain Bacteria; kingdom Bacillati; phylum Actinomycetota; class Actinomycetes; order Kitasatosporales; family Streptomycetaceae; genus Streptomyces; species Streptomyces sp. NPDC017529. Next base: position 347,581 of record NZ_JBIRJY010000004.1, on the reverse strand, counting down.
GGGGAGACGCTGACCGTGGAGTGGTCGGCGGTGACCGGGTTCTCGCTGGCGGAGCACGGGCAGGGCGCCGAGAGCCTGCTCGCCACCTTCGAGCAGCTGCGCCCCGCCGACCTGGCCAGCGCGCTGCACCACCTGTCGCCGAAGCGGCGCGGCGAGGTCGCCGCGGCCCTGGACGACGAGCGGCTGGCGGACGTCCTGGAGGAGCTGCCGGAGGACGACCGGGTCGAGATCATGGGCAAGCTCAAGGAGGAGCGGGCCGCCGACGTCCTGGAGGCGATGGACCCGGACGACGCCGCCGACCTGCTCTCCGAGCTGCCCGAGGACGAGAAGGAACGGTTGCTCGGTCTGATGCGGCCGGACGACGCGGCGGACGTACGCCGCCTGATGGCGTACGAGGAGCGGACGGCGGGCGGTCTGATGACGACCGAGCCGATCGTGCTGCGGCCGGACGCGACGATCGCGGACGCGCTGGCCCGGGTGCGCGACCCGGACCTGTCGCCGTCGCTGGCGGCGCAGGTGTACGTGTGCCGGCCGCCGGACGAGACGCCGACGGGCAAGTACCTGGGCCTGGTGCACTTCCAGCGGCTGCTGCGCGACCCCCCGTTCACGCTCGTCAGTTCCATCGCCGACACGGACCTGCCGCCGCTGCCGCCGGGCACCGGGCTGACCGAGGTGACCAGCTATCTGGCCACCTACAACATGGTGGCGGCGCCCGTGGTGGACGAGAGCGGCTCGCTGCTGGGCGCGGTGACCGTGGACGACGTACTGGACCACCTGCTGCCCGACGACTGGCGCGAGGCGGAGATGCACGGCCCGCCCGGCGTGGCAGGAATCAGGGAGGGAGAGCCGGACGATGGGCGCTGAGGAACGCGAGGGTGTGAAGGAGCGCGCGCGGGCGCTGGGCGCCGCTCCCGGGACCGGCCTGGGCGGCGGGCGCCCCCGGGTGCGCCTGGACCAGCCGCGCGCGCCCCGCCGGAGCCTGCTGCCGGAGTACGACCCGGAGGCGTTCGGGCGGCTGTCGGAGAAGATCGCCCGCTTCCTGGGAACCGGCCGCTTCATCGTCTGGATGACGGTGATCATCGTGCTGTGGATCATCTGGAACGTTTCCGCACCCGATCACCTGCGCTTCGACAAGTACCCCTTCATCTTCCTGACGTTGATGCTCTCGCTCCAGGCGTCGTACGCGGCCCCGCTGATCCTGCTGGCCCAGAACCGGCAGGACGACCGGGACCGGGTCACCCGCGAACAGGACCGCAAGCAGAACGAGCGGGCCATCGCGGACACCGAGTACCTGACCCGGGAGGTGGCGGCGCTCCGGCTCGGGCTGGGCGAGGTCGCCACCCGGGACTGGATCCGCTCCGAACTCCAGGACATGATCAAGGAGCTGGAGCTGCGTCAGCTGGTGGACGCCGAGAGCGAGCAGGAGAGCCGCCGCAGGGAGTAGACGGGCCGGAGGGCAGCGGGCGCCGGGAGCGACGAACACGACCGCCCACCAGCCTTTCCGGAGGACCCCCACCGGCCCCGTAGGCCCACCCGTCGCCCGACCACCGCCCCCTTGGGACGCGCTTCGCGCGGCCGTAGTGCCCTCCCGTCACCCGACCACCGCCCCTTCAGGACGCGCTTCGCGCGGCCGTAGTGCCCTCCCGTCACCCGACCACCGCCCCTTCAGGACGCGCTTCGCGCGGCCGTAGTATTTCGGTATGGCTACCGACACGCCCCAAGGCGCAGCGCCCGGCGAGGACGCGGTCCACGCCGCGCTCGCCACGGTGAACGACCCCGAGATCCACCGCCCCATCACCGAACTGGGCATGGTCAAATCGGTGCAGATCGCGGCGGACGGCACGGTCGCGGTGGCCGTCTACCTGACGGTCGCCGGCTGCCCGATGCGCGAGACGATCACGTCGAACGTGCGCGAGGCCGTGAGCCGCGTCGAAGGCGTCACCGGCGTCTCCGTCGAGCTGGACGTGATGAGCGACGAGCAGCGCAAGGAGCTGGCCTCCTCGCTGCGCGGCGGCACCGCCGAGCGCGAGGTGCCGTTCGCCAAGCCGGGCTCGCTGACCCGGGTGTACGCGGTCGCCTCCGGCAAGGGCGGCGTCGGCAAGTCCTCGGTGACGGTCAACCTGGCCGCGGCGATGGCGGCGGACGGCCTGAAGGTCGGCGTGGTGGACGCCGACATCTACGGCCACTCGGTGCCCCGGATGCTGGGCGCCGACGGCCGTCCCACCCAGGTCGAGAACATGATCATGCCGCCGTCGGCCCACGGCGTGAAGGTGATCTCCATCGGCATGTTCACCCCGGGCAACGCCCCGGTAGTCTGGCGCGGCCCGATGCTGCACCGCGCGCTCCAGCAGTTCCTGGCGGACGTGTACTGGGGCGACCTGGACGTGCTGCTGCTCGACCTGCCCCCGGGCACCGGCGACATCGCCATCTCGGTGGCGCAGCTTGTCCCGAACGCCGAGATCCTGGTCGTCACGACGCCGCAGCAGGCCGCCGCCGAGGTCGCCGAGCGGGCCGGCTCCATCGCCGTACAGACGCACCAGAAGATCGTCGGCGTGGTGGAGAACATGTCCGGGCTGCCCTGCCCGCACTGCGACGAGATGGTCGACGTGTTCGGCTCCGGCGGCGGCGAGCGGGTCGCCGAGGGCCTGACGAAGACGACCGGCACACAGGTGCCGGTGCTGGGCGCCATCCCGATCGACGTACGGCTGCGCGAGGGCGGCGACGAGGGCAAGCCGGTGGTGCTGACCGACCCGGAGTCCCCGGCCGGCGCGGCGATCCGTGCCATCGCGGGCAAGCTGGGCGGCCGGCAGCGCGGCCTGTCGGGCATGTCGCTGGGCATCACGCCGCGCAACAAGTTCTGAGGCGGCCCGGCGAGCGGCCGGGACATGCGGAGGGGCGGGCCCGTCGGGCTCGCCCCTTCGTCGTCGTACGGCCCGTGCGGTGGCCCCGGGTGTGCTCCCCGGTACGCGGCCGCCGGACCGGCTCAGTCCGCGGCCACGCCGTCCGTCCGCGCGCCGTCGGCGTCCCCCGACCGCGCGCCGCCCTCGTAGGTGGCGATGTCCTTGACCACCGCGAAGCCCAGGCCGTACGCGCTCATGCCGCGCCCGTACGCGCCGATGTGCACGCTCCCGGGGCCGTCACCGGCCGAACCGGCCAGCACCCAGCCGTACTCCGACTCCCGGTAGCGGAACGGCGTCGGTACGCCGTCCACGGGCAGCGTCAGTGCGCTCCAGCCCTCGCCCCCGAGGTCGTCCGCCAGCTCCCAGGCGAGCATCGTCTGCTGGTCCAGCCAGTCCTGGCGGAGCGTGCGGTCCATCTGCGTCGGCCAGGTGCGCGAGAGCAGGCCGGAACCGGCCAGCCAGGCCGCCGTGGCGGTCGAGGTGGCCTCCAGGACCCCCGTACCGTCGGCGCTGCGCCGCACCGGGCGGCTGGCGACGGTGACCACGACCGCGAAGCGCTCCGCGTCCGGCGCGGTCTCCACCTTTATGGTCGGCTCCTCGCCGTGGCCGGTCGCACCGTGCTCGACCGTGCCGTCCGCGGCCGCGCCGACCTGCATCAGCCAGCGGGGTCCTGTGAACGCGTCGTCGAGTCCGTACCACGGGAAAGCGGCCGACAGGTAGCCGTCGACCTTCCGTCCGGCGTCGGCGGTAACCGCCTGCACTCCTGCCCGACTCGTCGTCTCCATCTGCGCGGAGCCTCCTAGTTGCCCTGCGTCGTGGGCGGCCCGCCCCCCTCAGGCGACCTCACCCCGGACACGGGGAGCATAGTCAACCCGGTCAACACCAGCGGGCATAAGGCTTGCATAAGACGGTTCAGGTGGCATCGGGATCGAACGGCGGGCGCTCGCCCCCGGACGGCTTCGCGCCCTTGCGGAACATGTCGGGCGCGGTGGAACCGGAGTCGCCCGCGGCGGGCGACTCCTTGCTGAAGCTCACCCGGGACGCGGACCCCCGGTCGGCGGAGGCGGCGCTGTCGGTGCCGTGCACCGCGTCCGTGACCTCGGCCATCTCCTTCTTCAGGTCGAAGCCGTTACGGATCTCCTGAAGGCCGTACTGGTCGTTCTCCAGCACGTGCTTGCGCACGAAGTTCTTGGGCTTGAGGTCCTCGAACTCGAAGTCCTTGAACTCGGGGCCCAGCTCGCTGCGGATGTCCTCCTTGGCACTGTCCGAGAACGCGCGCACCTTGCGCACGAATCCCATGACATCCGAGATCACCTTGGGCAACTTGTCCGGCCCGAAGATCAGCACCGCAAGGATCACGAGCGCGATCAGCTCTAGGGGTCCTATGTCGAAGAACACCTTGCAGCTCCTTGGGTAATCCGCGGCCTACCGGGACCTAGGGGGGTCTAGAGGGGTCTAAGGGGACGTGTCGGGCCTATGGGCCAGGCCGCCTATCACGGTACCTGGCCCGGGGTGGCCGCCGGGAGTCGCCCGCCCCAACACCGTTCAAACGATCACCCCTGGCTGGCGGCGCCGAGCGTCAGCTGCGCGGTCCGTTCCCTGCCGTCCCGCCGCAGGGTCAGCGTGAGCCGGTCCCCCGGCCGGTGGCTGCGGACCTTGACGATCAGCTCCTCGCCGCTGTGCACGGGCTGCCCGTCGACCTTGGTGATCACGTCGCGCGGCTCGATGCCCGCCTTGGCGCCCGGCCCGCCGGGGGTGACGGGGGCGCCGCCGTCCTTGCTCTTGGCGCTGACCCGGGCGCCGTCGCCCGCGTACTCCATCTCCAGCGTGACGCCGATCACCGGGTGCATGACCTTGCCCTTGTTGATCAGCTCCTCGGCCACCCACTTGCCCTGGTTGATCGGGATGGCGAAGCCCAGGCCTATGCTGCCGCCCTGGCTGCCGCCCTCCAGGCCGTCGCCGCCGCTGCCGGCCGCGCGGATGGCGCTGTTGATGCCGATCACCCGCGCCCGGGAGTCGACGAGCGGGCCGCCGGAGTTGCCCGGGTTGATCGGGGCGTCGGTCTGCAGGGCGTCCACGTACGAGACGTCGCTGCCGTCGCCCTTCTTGCCGCCCGCCGTGATGGGGCGCTGCTTGGCGCTGATGATGCCGGCCGTGACGGTGTTGGCGAGGTCGTACGGGGCGCCGATCGCCACGACCGGGTCGCCGACCCGTACGGAGTCGGAGTCGCCGAGCGCCAGCGGGCGCAGCCCGGAGACGCCCTCGACCTTGACGACGGCCAGGTCGTACCCGCCGTCCCGGCCGATGACCTTGGCCTTGGCCGTCTCGCCGCCGCTGAAGGAGACCGATATCTCGCCGCCGGTGCCGGCCGGCTCGACGACGTGGTTGTTGGTCAGGATGTGGCCCTGCTTGTCCAGGACGAAGCCGGTACCGGTGCCCTGCTCGCTGTTGCCGCGCACGTGCAGGGTGACCACGCTGGGCAGGGCCGCCTGCGCGATGCCCGCGACGCTGTCCGGCTTGCGGCCGCCCCGGTCGCCGCCGGACTGCGGCAGCTCGATGGCGCCGAGACCGCCGTTGCGCTCGATGTACGCGCCGACGCCGCCGCCCACGCCGCCGGCCAGCAGCGCCAGCGCGACCGCGCCGGCCGCCAGCCTCCCGCGGCCGCCGCGCCGGGGCTTCGGCGGGGGCGGGGGCGGCGTGCCGAGCGGCATCGGCGTGCCGGGCTGCGGCGCCTGCCAGGGGTCGTACTGCTGCCAGTGGCCGTCGGCCGGGTGGGCGGCCGCCGCGCCCGGCTGCGGCTCGGCGCCGGCCGGTGCCTGCTGCGGCTGGGCCGGGAAGGGCGCGCCGTGCGCCTCTGGGGGCAGCGGGGCGCCGGACGCGTCGTGCGGCACGGCGGGCAGCGGCGGGCCGTCCACGGCGGCGGGCAGGGCGGTGTCCTGGCCGGCCGGCGGGGCCTCGCGCGGGGCGGGCGGCTCGGGCTGCGGCATCGGTGTACGGGCCGGGCCGCCGTGGGGCTGCGGCGGCACCTGGCCCGCGGGGGCCTGCGGCGGGACGGCCGGGTACGGCTGGTGCGGCGGGACGCCGGTGCCCCGCGGCGGGGTCGCCATCGGGCGCTGCACCGGCGGCGCGGGGGCCCAGGGGCCGGGATCGCCGTACGGGGGTGTGCCGTACGGGTCCTGCGGATGCAGCGGCTGCTGCCGGGGCGGCGCGGGCGGTGGGGCGGGAACCCGGGGCTCGGCGGCCGGAGGCGCGCCGGAACCCGCGGCGGGCGCGGCACCGGACGCGTCACCGTGCTCCGCGGGAGCCGGCGCCCCGCTGCCCTCCTCGGCGGGCAGCGCCGTGAACTCGCGTGTCGCCGCGTCCCGTTCGGCGGCGGGCGCCGGGAGGCCGGGCGCGGCGGTGGGCTCCGCCTCCGCCGGCTCCGCGGGCTGCCGGTCCGGCCGGCTCCACCCGTTCCGCTTCGGCCCGGCCGTGCCCTCGTCCATGTTCTCCCCACCGATTCGCCCGCTGTGTCAGGCGGGCACCGCCACCTCGCCAACGGCGCGGCCCCGCAAGGGGACGCCGCCCAAGAGGCGATTCAACCAGGTCCGCGCGGCCTCGCGCAGGGCCCGGTCAGCGCTGGGCGGGGCGGTGTGCCGTCAGGCCCTCCCGGGAGGCGGGCGCGGGCGGCGCGGCGGACCCGGCCGGATAGCGCCCGGCCTCGGCGGACGGCGGGTACGGGCCCACGACGCGGGCGCCGGTCAGCAGTGCCGCCGCGGGGTGGTACGGCATGGCCTGACCCGTCTGGAGGGTCAGCGCCGGCAGCCCGGACCGGCCGTCGGACGGGAAGGCGACCAGGGACAGCGGCGGGGAGGGGCGCACGGCGGGCGCCGAGGCGCCCAGCGCGCTCGGGGCGGGGCCCGGGGACACGCCCGCGCCCGGCGCCGGACGCGCCCAGGGGGCGCCCGGGGCGGTCGTCGCGAGCAGCGCCTCGCCGCGGGTCAGGGCCGGCCGGCCGAGGGGCCCGGGGGTGGTGCCGAGCGGCGTCGTCTGGCTGCCGGTGCCGTCGGCGCGGCCGCCCGGTGTGTCGACCGCGGCCTCCAGCGGCAGCGCGCCGCCGAGCGCGAACGCCGCCAGCGAGACCGCGCCGGCCGCCGCGAAGGCGAAGCGCCTGCGCGGCGGCGCGGGCCGCTCGCTCTCGTGGATGCGGAAGCCGCGCTGCCGCGGCTGCCGCGGCACCCCGCCGATGGCATGGCTCCCGGACGGGACGTAACGGAACGAACCACCGCGCGCCTCGAACTCGCCGCCCCCGGCGAAGTCACCGCCGAACGCGCCCCGGCCGAACCCGCCGCCGACCGGCCGACTTCCCGAGCCGTCGGCATCACCGCCCGGCAGCCCCTGGAGGCGTGCCAGCAGCCCTTCCGAGGGGCCGGGCGGCGCCGTCTCCGCGAAGACGTTCTTCAGCTGCCGCTGGTCGTCCGCCTCCGCCTTGCACTTTCCACACGTAGCGAGATGCGCGAGCACCCGCTCGCGCGCGTCATGCCCCAACTCCCCGTCGACCAGAGCCGCGAGGCGGTCGCCGAGATGATGCTCGGCGGGGGACGGACCGCCTGTACCGCTCACGCGATTCCGACCTCCCCGGTAGCGACCGCGGCGAGGGTCCGCTGCTCGCGCTCGCGCTCCTCCGCCCGCGCCGCCGGGGAGCGGTGCTTGAGCGCCTTGCGCAGGTGGGAGCGGCCGCGGTGGATGCGGCTGCGGACCGTGCCCAGCTTCACGCCGAGCGTGGCGGCGATCTCCTCGTACGACAGCCCCTCGATGTCGCAGAGCACCACGGCGGCGCGGAACTCGGGCGCGAGGGTGTCCAGCGCCTGCTGGACGTCGGCGTCGAAGTGGGTGTCGTTGAAATGCTGCTGGGGGGAGGGCTCACGGCTGGGGAGCCGCTCGGCCGCGTCGTCGCCGAGCGCGTCGAAGCGGATGCGCTGGCGGCGGCGGACCATGTCCAGGAAGAGGTTGGTCGTGATGCGGTGCAGCCAGCCCTCGAAGGTGCCGGGGGTGTACGTCGACAGCGAGCGGAAGACGCGGACGAACACCTCCTGCGTCAGGTCCTCGGCGTCGTGCTGGTTGCCCGTGAGGCGGTAGGCGAGGCGGTAGACACGCGCGCTGTGCGTGCTGACGATCTCCTCCCAGCTGGGCGGGGTCCACGCCTGCGCGTCCGCTTCGGCGGCAAACGTCGCGGTCGCGGTGGTGTCGGAGGCCCCTCCCCTACCCTTAAGGCCGTGGGAACGGGAACGGTCAGCAGTGTCTGTCACGGATTTCGGCTCGACGACCGACCGCCTGAAGCGCCTGCGCGCCCATCGGTCACCCGCCGCAGCCGCACCTCCCCTGGTGGCTCTGGTGGTGTCCAGTAGAGCCCCTACCATATCCACCTCGCCCGTTAGCTCCGGATAAGCAGATTTGACCTGCTTTTGGCCTGGCTTCGCGTCATCCCACGCGTCTCGCTGGGTCTTCACCGATGCATCCCCCCTGCCTTGCCTCAACGCCCGGTCCCATCTGCGGGTTCCCGCACGCAGCGGATACAGTCACGGTTGCGTCAACTACGGGGACAGGAGAGGGCCATTACCGGCAACCGGCAGACGAACTTGGCATTCGCCGAGGCGTACGGCGCCGGGACCATCGACGACAAGGCCGACGCCGCCCTGCACTGGTCCCGGGACCGGGCGCGGGAAGCGGGCATCCGCGCGGTCTCCACGGGCACCGGGACCGCGCTGCGCATGCTCGCCGCGACGGCGGACGCCAAGGCGGTCGCCGAGATAGGCACCGGCACGGGAGTGTCGGGCATCTACCTCCTGCACGGCATGCGGCCGGACGGCGTCCTGACGACGGTCGACCTGGAACCCGAGCGGCAGCAGTTCGCGAAGCAGGCGTTCCGCGAAGCGGGCTTCGCGGGCAACCGCGCGCGCTTCATCCCGGGGCGCGCCCTGGACGTCCTGCCCCGGCTCGCCGACGGCGGCTACGACCTCGTCTTCTGCGACGGCGACCGCATGGAGTGCCTGGACTATCTCGCTGAATCGTTGCGGCTGCTGCGCCCCGGTGGCCTGGTCTGTTTCGAGGGCGTCTTCGCCGACGGCCGCACCGTCGACTCCGCGGCGCAGCCCGCCGAGGTGCTGCGGCTGCGGGAGCTGCTGCGCACGCTCCGCGAGACCGACGCGCTCGTCTCGTCCCTGCTGCCGGTGGGCGACGGCCTGCTGTGCGCCGTCAAGCGCGGCTGACGAGGGCCGCGCGCGCACCGGGGGGACCCGCGTACCGCGCGGGCCCGAGAACGAATGCGGCCCCGGTGGGCGCCGCGCGACATGCACGCGGCGCCCACCGGGGCCCAGGTATTCGGCTGGGGGTCCAGGGGTCATCACTCCCGGGAAACCGCAGCATCAGGGCGGCTGCCCTGTCAGACGGTGACCTTCTCCAGGGCCTCGCCCAGGGCCTTGGCCTCGTCGGGAGTCAGCTCGACGACGAGTCGACCGCCGCCTTCGAGCGGAACGCGCATGACGATGCCCCGCCCCTCCTTGGTCACCTCGAGCGGGCCGTCGCCCGTCCGCGGCTTCATGGCCGCCATGCTCGTTCCCCTTCCTGAAACCAGCTCACGCAGCCGACAACCCAGGTGTCACCGGCATCGAACACATTGCTTCCAGGTCATTATCCCGCATCGCACGACCCGATGACCAACATCGGGGAGCATCCCTTCGGCAACGCGCTCTCGCAAAACCACCCAATTCGGGGAGTGGGCTGCGATACTTCGCCATCCACCGGCGTCCGGCCGGCACCGGATGTTTGACGTACGTCACATGACGGGCGCCGATGATCTCCGGCATCCTGAGCGCTGACTGCCCACTCCCGGGCAGGGCGAGCCGCGACGGAGGGGACCCTCACCATGGCCGACACCGTGCTCTACGACGTGACCGACGGCGTCGGGACGATCACGATCAACCGCCCCGACGCCATGAACGCGATGAACACGGAGACCAAGGCCGCCCTGCGGGACACGCTGCGGGAGGCGGCGGCCGATCCGGCCGTACGGGCCGTCCTGCTGACCGCCACCGGGCGCGCCTTCTGCGTGGGCCAGGACCTCAAGGAGCACATCGGCCTGCTGGCCGAGGACCGCGAGCGGGGCTCCGGGCAGACCATGAGCACGGTGCGGGAGCACTACAACCCCATCGTCACGGCGCTCGCCGGGATGCCCAAGCCGGTGGTGGCGGGGGTCAACGGGGTCGCGGCGGGCGCCGGCGCCGGCTTCGCGCTGGCCGCCGACTACCGGGTCGTCGCCGACACCGCCTCCTTCAACACGTCCTTCGCCGGCGTCGCGCTCACCGCCGACTCCGGGATCTCCTGGACCCTGCCCCGTCTCGTCGGCCACGGCCGCGCCGCCGACCTGCTGCTCTTCCCGCGCAGCATCGGCGCCCAGGAGGCGTACGACCTGGGCATCGCCAACAAGGTCGTCCCGGCGGCGGAGCTGGCGGCCGAGGCGGCCGCGGTGGCCCGCACGCTGGCCGAAGGGCCGACCGCCGCCTACGCCGCGATCAAGGAATCCCTCGCCTACGGGGCCGGGCACTCGCTCGCCGGGACGCTCGCCAAGGAGGAGGAACTCCAGACCCGGGCGGGTGCCTCCGAGGACCACCACATCGCGGTCGAGGCGTTCGTGAAGAAGGAGAAGCCGAAGTTCCTGGGCCGCTAGGACGCGGGCGTGCGAGGCGGCCGGGGCGCGGAGCGGCCAGGCGCGGGGCCGCCGGGCTCCGCGCTTCAGTGCTTCGCCGCCGCCTCCACCTCGTCCCGCACGTGGCAGTCCGCCAGATGGTCGTTCACCAGGCCGCACGCCTGCATCGTGGCGTACGCCGTCGTGGGGCCGACGAAGCGGAAGCCGCGCTTCTTGAGGTCCTTGGCCAGGGCCGTGGACTCCGGGGTGACGGGCGCCACGTCGGACAGGGTGCGCGGCGCCCGCCGCCCGCCGCGCTCGGGCGCGTACGACCAGATCAGCCGGTCCAGCTCGCCCGGGGACAGCTCGGCCGCGACCCGGGCGTTGTTGATCACGGCGCTGATCTTGGCGCGGTTGCGGATGATGCGGGCATCGGCGAGCAGCCGCTCGGCGTCCGCGTCCGTGAAGCGGGCGACCGCCTCGATCCGGAAGCCGGCGAACGCGGCACGGAAACCCTCGCGGCGGCGCAGGATCGTGATCCAGGACAGCCCGGACTGGAACGCCTCCAGGCACATCCGCTCGAAGAGGGCGTCGTCGCCGTGGACCGGCAGGCCCCATTCCGTGTCGTGGTACGTGCGGTAGTCGGCCATTTTCTCCGACTCCATGCCCCACGGGCAGCGCGGCACCCCGTCCGGAGCCGTGACCACTCCTGTCATGAGGTCGCCTGCCCTTCCGCCTCGCCGCCGGTCACCGGCCGCTCCTTCTTCGTCGGGTCCGCCGGCGGCCCGTCACCTGCGGGGGCTACGGACGGCCCTTCCCCCGGCGGCCCCTCGGGGCGCTCCGCCCGGCCCTCGTCCCCGCCCGCGCCGTCGTCCACCAGCCCGGCCCCGCCCATCGCCGCGGCGTGCGCGCCCGCGAGGGCCGCCTCCAGCTCGGCGATGCGCGCGTCCCGCTCGGCCAGCTCGGCGCCGAGGCGGTCCAGCACGTCGTCGACGTCGTTCATCCGGTAGCCGCGCACGCACACCGGCAGGCGCACCGCCTCCACGTCGGCGCGGGAGACGGGCCGGTCGGCGGGGAGCGGGTCGTGCAGCCGGTCCGGCTCGGCCTCCGCCAGCCCGCCGTCGCCCCCGCCGCCGACCACGGCGAGGGTGACCGCGGCGACCACCACGACCATCGCGATCAGCAAGAACCAGAACACGACCATCTCCCCGAGCTATGCGTCTGCACTGATCGTGCCATGCGGGTGTGACAGTTAGGGTCGCTGGCGGACCACGGAGAGGGAGAAGGAATGCTGCGGCTGGGGAATCGAGAGTTCGCCGAGCACGAGCCGGTGATCATGGCCATCGTGAACAGGACCCCGGACTCCTTCTACGACCAGGGGGCCACCTTCACCGACGAGCCCGCGCTGGCCCGGGTGGAGCAGGCGATCGCGGAGGGCGCCGCGATCATCGACATCGGCGGGGTCAAGGCGGGCCCCGGCGAGGAGGTGAGCGCCGAGGAGGAGGCCCGGCGCACGGTCGGCTTCGTGGCCGAGGTGCGCAAGCGGTACCCGGACGTGGTGATCAGCGTGGACACCTGGCGGCACGACGTCGGCGAGGCGGTCTGCGAGGCCGGCGCCGACCTGCTCAACGACGCGTGGGGCGGCGTGGACCCGAAGCTGGCCGAGGTCGCGGCCCGTTACGGCGCGGGCCTGGTGTGCACCCACGCGGGCGGCGTCGAGCCGCGTACCCGGCCGCACCGGGTGGCGTACGAGGACGTGATGGCGGACATCCTGCGGGTGACGCTGGGCCTGGCCGAGCGCGCGGTGGAGCTGGGCGTCCGGCGCGACGCGATCATGATCGACCCGGGCCACGACTTCGGAAAGAACACCCGGCACAGCCTGGAGGCGACGCGCCGGCTCGGCGAGATGACCGGCACGGGGTGGCCGGTGCTGGTCTCGCTGTCCAACAAGGACTTCGTCGGCGAGACGCTGGACAAGCCGGTCAAGGAGCGGCTGCTCGGCACGCTGGCGACGACCGCGGTGTCGGCGTGGCTGGGCTCGCAGGTCTACCGCGTCCACGAGGTCGCCGAGACCCGGCAGGTCCTGGACATGGTGGCCTCCATCGCGGGCCACCGGCCCCCGGCGGTCGCCCGCCGGGGACTCGCCTAGGCTTTCCTACTTCCCGGTCTCCTTGGAGACCAGCGCGACCGCTTCGTCCACGTCGTCGGTGACGTGGAAGAGCAGCAGGTCGTGCTCCGACGCCTTGCCCTGCGCGACCACCGTGTCGCGCAGCCAGTCGACCAGGCCGCCCCAGTACTCCGTACCGAAGAGCACGATCGGGAAGCGGGTCACCTTCCGCGTCTGGACGAGGGTCAGCGCCTCGAACAGCTCGTCGAGGGTGCCCATGCCGCCGGGCAGCACGACGAACCCCTGCGCGTACTTCACGAACATCGTTTTGCGGACGAAGAAGTAGCGGAAGTTGACGCCGATGTCGACGTGCGGGTTCATGCCCTGTTCGAAGGGCAGCTCGATGCCCAGGCCGACGGAGACGCCCTTGGCGTCCCTGGCGCCGCGGTTGGCGGCCTCCATCACGCCGGGCCCGCCGCCGGTGATCACCGCGAAGCCGGCCTCGACCAGGGCCTGGCCCAGCGCGACGCCCGTCTCGTACTCGGGGGAGCCGACGGGGGTGCGGGCCGAGCCGAAGACGCTGATGGCGCTCGGCAGTTCGGCCAGGGCGCCGAAGCCCTCCACGAACTCCGACTGGATGCGCATGACCCGCCAGGGGTCGGTGTGCACCCATTCGGTGTCGCCCTCGGCGGTGTCCAGCAGCCGCTGGTCCGTGGTGCCCTTCTGTACCTGTCCGCGCCGGCGCACCACGGGCCCCAGCCGCTGTTCCTCCCACGCCCGCTCTTCCTCGGGGCTGGCCATATCGTGCTCCCTCCGCTGCCGGTCAGTGTCCGGCAAGGGTAGATCGGCGCAGGTGGCGGGCAGGCCGATTCCGGCTGCCGGGAGACAACCGCGGCAGGTGCGTCCGGCGGTTACGCCGTGAGCCAGGCCCGCAGGCGCTCCTCGCAGTGCCGGATGCGGTCGACGGCGACCCTTTCGTCCTTCTTGTGGGCCAGCAGCGCGTCTCCGGGCCCGTAGTTGACGGCGGGCACGCCCAGCGCGCTGAAGCGCGAGACGTCGGTCCAGCCGAACTTGGGCTTGGCGGTGCCGCCGACCGCCTCCATGAAGGCGACGGCCGCGGGGTGCGACAGGCCCGGCAGGGCGCCCGGCGAGTGGTCGTCGACGACGAGTTCGGCGACGCCGCAGTCCGCGAAGACCTCGCGGACGTGGTCGAGCGCCTGCTCGGGGGTGCGGTCGGGCGCGTAACGGAAGTTGACGGCGACCGTGCAGGCGTCGGGGATGACGTTGCCCGCCACGCCGCCCTCGATCCGTACCGCGTTCAGGCCCTCGCGGTATTCGAGCCCGTCGATGACGGGGCGCCGCGGCTCGTAGGCGGCCAGGCGCGCGAGGATCGGCGCCGCCGCGTGGATGGCGTTGCTGCCCATCCAGCTGCGCGCCGAGTGGGCCCGCTCGCCCTCGGTGCGCAGCAGCACCCGCAGCGTGCCCTGGCAGCCGCCCTCGACCTGGGTGTCGGAGGGCTCCAGCAGGACGGCGAAGTCGCCCGCCAGCCAGTCCGGGTGGTGCTCGGCCAGCCGTCCGAGGCCGTTGAACTCGGTGGCGATCTCCTCCGCGTCGTAGAAGACGAAGGTCAGGTCGCGGTTGGGCGCGGGGACGGTGGCGGCGATGCGCAGCTGTACCGCGACGCCGGACTTCATGTCGGTGGTGCCGCAGCCCCACAGGACGCCGTCCTCGTCGAGCCGCGAGGGCACGTTGTCGGCGATCGGCACGGTGTCCAGGTGGCCGGCCAGTACGACCCGCTCGGCGTGGCCCTGGTCCGTGCGCGCGACCACGCAGTTGCCGTCGCGCTCCACCGTCAGGTGCGGGAGCGCGCGCAGCGCGTGTTCGACGGCGTCCGCGAGGACCTTCTCGTCCTGGCTGACGGAGGGGATGTCGACGAGCTGAGCGGTGAGCTCGGCCGCGTCGCGGGACAGGTCCAGTGCGGGGGTCTGCGTAGCGGGCTCCATGGATCCGACCCTACCGGCGGCCCTCCAGTACCGTTGGCTGCGTGTCCTCCCAGCCCACCGCCCCCGCTCGCCGCAAGCGTCTCGTGCGTATCGGCGCGGCCTTCGCCGTGCTCGCCGGGCTGGGCGTGTACCTCCTCGTGCAGTACGTCACCGGCGGCCCGGGTGCGCCGCGCTGTTCGGTACGGACCTCGGACGGCGGCGTGCCGTACGAGATCTCGCCGGAACAGGCCGCGAACGCCGCGACCATCTCGGCCGTCGGCTCCTCGCGCGGGCTGCCGGAGCGGGCGGTGACGATCGCGCTGGCGACCGCCATGCAGGAGTCGGGGCTGCGCAACATCGGCTTCGGCGACCGCGATTCGGTCGGCCTCTTCCAGCAGCGGCCTTCCCAGGACTGGGGCACCGTGCAGCAGATCATGGACCCGGTCTACTCGGCCGGGGAGTTCTACACCCACCTGGTCAAGGTGCCGGGCTACTCGCGGCTGCCGCTGACGGTGGCGGCGCAGAAGGTGCAGCGCAGCGGCTACCCGCAGGCGTACGCCAAGCACGAGCCGAACGCGGCGCTGCTGACCGGCGCCCTCACCGGGCGCGACGGGGCCGCGATGACGTGCTCGGTGAACCGCCCGGCGGACGAGAAGCACCCGGGCGGCACGAAGCAGGTGCGCGAGAAGCTGGTGCGCGAGTTCGGCCCAGACGTGCTGCCGCACACGGACGGCGCCGCTCCGGACGGCGGCAAGGACCAGGACGGCGGACGGGTGCTGACGGTGCCCGCGCGGCCGTCCGCTCCCGGCGGCGAGGCCGGGGACGAGGGTGCGGCGGCGGGCGCCGGGCAGGCCGGCGGTACGGCCGCGCGCGGGACGGGTGCGGCGGCGGAGCGCCGCGGCTGGGAGCTGGCGACCTGGGCGATGGCCCACTCCGGCGCATTGGGCATCGAGCAGATTTCCTATGCCGGGAAGATGTGGTCGGCGGCCGATTCCGGGAAGGGCTGGCAGCGGGCGACCGGTGCGGCCGCGCGGGCGTCCGCCGCGGACGTCCGGATCGTCACCGCGCCGTGAATCCGCTCGCGGCGCCGTCGCCCGGGTGCCGCGGACGCCTTCGTACGGCCGCCACGCCGTCACTCGTACGGCCGCGGCGGCGTCACCCCGGACGTCACCGAGCAGCCGTCCGGCGGGTCCCTCGGGCGAGTTAATGGCGTCAACCCGGCGCGGCGGTGCGGAGCTGACGCCGACGGGCTCACCCGAACGCGGCGGAACCCGCCCGAACACTCGGATGTGACGTTTCTGCACTGTCCTGCGTACGGCGCATTTTGCCCGGTTTCCTCCGGAGCAGATTATGTGACCCCCCACTGATTCTTTACCGGCCGTGCCGCAACCTTCCCGGGCCTGACGCGGTAGTCACGTCGTCCGCCCGGCAGCCTCCGCGCCCCGCCCGGCGGACACGGTACGTCTGTCCGAAGAACCAGTCCCTCTCCGTAAAAGGAGCACCATGTCCCTCCCCCTCTCGCGTCGGATCGCCCGAGCCGCGCTGCTGGTCGCAGCCGGCGCAGCCCCCGTGGTCGGCGCGGCAGGCTCCGCGAGCGCCGTGGAACTGCCGACCTCCTCCGACTTGGGTGGACTGACCGCGATGGACACCGCGAGCCTCGCCGACACCGCCGACGGCGCGGTGCAGGGTGCCGGCGACCTCGCCGGTGAGACCGGCGGGACCGCCGCCGAGTCCGGCGGAAAGATCATCAAGAAGGCCGTTCCGGCCCTGGGCAAGTCCGCCGGCAAGACCACCGGCAAGACGCTCCGGGAGACCGCCCCGGCCGCCAAGAACGCCGCGAGCAACGCCGCCAGCGACACCGCGGACAGTGCGGGGGACATCCTCACCGACACCCTGCACACGGCCACCGAGGACGGCCTGCCGACCGACGACCTGACCGGCGCGCTGCCCGGCGACGGCCTGTCCACCGACAGCCTGACCGACTCGGTGTCGACCGACAACCTGGCCGAGGGCGTCAACGGCAGCGGCCTGGCCTCGGACCTCCTGCCGACGAACGGGCTGCCGATCAGCTGACGCGGGACCCGCGACCACGCGAGAGGCCCGGAGCGGACGCCTACCGGCAGGCGTCCGCTCCGGGCCTTCGTGTGCGCGGGTGCGCGGGAAGGGCGCGGCTACTGCGCCAGGCGCCGTACCGCCTCGTCCACGCGCTCGTCGGTGGCGGTGAAGGCGACCCGTACGAACCGCTCCCCCGCCGTCCCGTAGAAGTCCCCCGGGGCGACGAGGATGCCGCGCTTGGCGAGGTCGGCGACGGTGTCCCAGCACGACTCGTCCCGCGTCGCCCACAGGTAGAGCGACGCCTCGCTGTGCTCGATGCGGAAGCCGGCGGCCTCCAGGGCTTCGCGCAGCGCCGTACGGCGGCGGGCGTAGCGCTCGCGCTGCTCGCCGACGTGCTCGGTGTCGCCGAGCGCCGCGACCGTGGCGGCCTGCACGGGCGCGGGGATCATCATGCCGCCGTGCTTGCGGATCTGGAGCAGCTCGCCGAGGACCGCCGCGTCCCCCAGGAGGAAGGCGGCGCGGTAGCCGGCCAGGTTGGAGCGCTTGGACAGCGAGTGGACGGCCACGATGCCGTCGTACGAGCCGCCGCAGACGTCCGGGTGCAGGACGGAGACCGGGTCGGCCTCCCAGCCCAGCTCGATGTAGCACTCGTCGCTGAAGAGCAGCACGCCGTGCTCGCGCGCCCAGGCGACCGTGCGGCGCAGCTCGTCGGCGCTCAGCACACGGCCGGTGGGGTTGGACGGCGAGTTCAGCCACAGCAGCTTGAGGCCGGCGGGGTCCAGCCCCCAGGGGTCGTCGTAGACGACCGGCTCGGCACCCGCCAGGCGCGCGCCGACCTCGTAGGTGGGGTAGGCCAGGCGCGGGTACGCGACGCGGTCGCCGGCGCCCAGGCCGAGCTGGGTCGGCAGCCAGGCGACCAGTTCCTTGGAGCCGACGACCGGCAGCACGTTGGCGTGGCCGAGTCCGGGGGCGCCCAGGCGCTCCCCGGCCCAGCAGGTGATCGCGTCGCGCAGCGCGGCGGTGCCCCACACCGTCGGGTAGCCGGGGCTGTCGGCGGCGGCCGTGAGGGCTTTCTGCACCAGCGCGGGCACGGGGTCGACCGGAGTGCCCACGGACAGGTCCACGATGCCGTCGGCATACGCGGCCGCCGTGGTCTTGTAGGGCTCCAGCCGGTCCCAGGGGAAGACCGGAAGACGGGATGAGACGGTGCCCACGTTGCTCTCTTTCCTCACGTTCCTCTGGCCGCACAGGGCTGGAAACACCTCGGCCCCGTGCGGCGTCGGCTCCCTCGGACTACGCGTCGGGGAGGCCGGCCGTACGGGACCGGGGCGGCGCCATGCGGCCGCTTACTGGTTCTGCGGCGGCAGCGCTGCGATGAAGGGGTGGTCGCGTTCGATCAGGCCCAGCTTGCTGGCACCACCGGGCGAACCGAGCTCGTCGAAGAACTCGACGTTCGCCTTGTAGTAGTCCTTCCACTCCTCCGGGGTGTCGTCCTCGTAGAAGATCGCCTCGACCGGGCAGACCGGCTCGCAGGCGCCGCAGTCGACGCATTCGTCCGGGTGGATGTACAAGGACCGGGAGCCCTCGTAGATGCAGTCGACGGGGCACTCC
Source organism: Streptomyces sp. NPDC017529 (assembly GCF_044329785.1). Taxonomy (NCBI): domain Bacteria; kingdom Bacillati; phylum Actinomycetota; class Actinomycetes; order Kitasatosporales; family Streptomycetaceae; genus Streptomyces; species Streptomyces sp. NPDC017529. The sequence goes on along the minus strand of NZ_JBIRJY010000004.1, from coordinate 329,263 downwards.
TCGATGCATGCCTTGTCCTTGACGTCGACACAAGGCTGCGCGATGACGTAGGTCACGCTGTCGTTCCTCCTCGGTAGGGCTGGCGGACCGATTGGCAGTTCCGCCGCGGGGCGCGCGGGAGCGCGGCGTCGTCGATGCCCGCACCTAGTATCTCCGTTCCCGGGCAGGAGACGAACAAGAGGGGCGGGTAGAGCCGTGGAATTCACTACCGGCGGACGGTTGGAGGTCCACATCACCCGTGCTGACGTGGGCAAAAGGGTATCTGTCCGGCGTTTGACCGGCGCCGGGCAGGGGGGCGCGAAGTTCACCGACACGGTTGGTGTTCTCACATCCTGGGACGACGGTGTGCTGAGCATCACACGCCGGAACGGAGAGGTCGTCCGCATCGGCGAGACGGCCCTGGTCGCCGGGAAGGCGGTGCCCGCCGCGCCGGCCCGCCGCCGCTCCCCCGCGACGAGCGCGCCCGAGCTGGACCGGGTGGCGGCCCGCGGCTGGCCGCCGGTGGAGAGCGAGTGGCTGGGCGAGTGGCAGCTGCGGGCGAGCGCCGGGTTCACCCGGCGGGCCAACTCGGTGGCGGCCCTCGGCGACCCGGGCCTGCCCCTGGACACCGCGCTGCGACGGGTCCGCGCCTGGTACGCCGAACGCTCCCTGCCCGTCTACATCCAGGTCAGCACGGGCGCCCCGGGCACCCAGGAGGCGCTGGCGGCCGAGCTGGCCGGCCGCGGCTGGACCCGCGAGGTCACGGCGGAGACCCGGATCGCCGCGCTGGCGCCCGTCGGCGACCTCGACGCCGACGTCTCGCGGGTGGTGCTCGGCCGCCGGGTCGACGACGGCTGGCTGCGCCGCTACCGGCGCTCGGCGCGGCCGGGGCCCGAGGTGCTCAAGGTGCTGCACGGCGGGCCTTCGGTGTGGTTCGCGAGCGTGCCGGACGAGGCGGGCGGCGTGGCCGCGATCGGGCGGTGCGTGGTGGACGGGCGCTGGGCCGGGTTCGCGGCCGTCGAGGTCGGCGCGGAGCACCGGCGGCGCGGGCTGGCCTCCGCCGTGATGGCGGCGCTGGCCCGCAAGGCGCTCGACGAGGGCGCCTCCGCCGCGTACCTCCAGGTCGAGACGGACAACGACGGCGCCCGCGCGCTCTACGACGGGCTCGGCTTCGTCACCCACCACCATTACCACCACTGGCGTCCCGCTCAGGGAGGCCCGAGCTGAACGGGTACGAACCTCGCATGCACCCCGACCCGGACCCGAACGGGGACGACGTGTCCGCCGAGCGGCGACGGCAGTTCGCCGAGGCCGCGCGCGACGAACGCCCTGACCTCGCCCGGCTGTGCCTGCTGATCGCGGCGGAGGCCGACCCCGCGCTGGACGAGGCGGGCGTGGACGCGGCCCAGATCGAACTGGACGGGCTCGCCGGCCGGCTGCCGTTCGGCCCCTCCGGCGGGCCGCGCCCCTGGGCCCGCAACGTCGCCGAACTGCTCGGCGCGCGCCTCGGCTTCCGCGGCACGCCCGCCGACTACAGGCGGCTGGAGTCGTCGCTGCTCCACGAGGTGCTGCGGCGGCGCCGCGGCCTGCCGATCCTGCTGTCGGTGGTGTGGCTGGAGGTCGCGCGGCGGGCGGGCGCGCCGGTCTACGGGGTGGCGCTGCCGGGCCACTTCGTCGTCGGCTTCGGCGACCCGTACGGCGCGCACGTGCTCGCCGATCCCTTCGACGGCGGGCGGCTGCTCACCGACGAGGACGCGGGGGTGCTGGTCGCGGGCGCGACCGGGGCGCCGCTAACCGAACAGATGCTCGCGCCGGCCGATCCGCTGGAGATCGTGCTGCGCGTCCTGAACAACATCAGGGCGTGGGCAGCCGCCCGGCCGGAGCGCAGCGACGTGCAGCTGTGGGCGGTCGAACTGTCCCTGCTGCTGCCCAGCCACCCGGCGCGGCTGCGCCACGACCACGCGCAACTGCTGGTGCAGCGCGGTGACTTTCTGGGCGGCGCGGCCGAGCTGGAGGAGTACGCGAAGGTGGTGGAGGCGGTCGACGCGGCCGCCGCGGACGCGGTGCGGCGTCAGGCGGCAGCGGCGCGCGCGATGCTCAACTGATCCGCCGGGGCTTCCCCGGCGCGCTCGCCGGCGGCGTGCGGGCCGCGGCGCACGATCAGTACGGTCGCGTCGTCCTTCAGCTCGCCGCCGGTGAACCGCTCCAGGTCGGCGCGGAGCGTGTCCGCCAGCTCGGCCGGCTCCAGGTGCGTCCAGCGGGCCAGCCGGTCGGCCAGCGGGTAGAACGCGCCGTCCGCGCCGCGCGCCTCGGTCACGCCGTCGGTGCACAGCACGATCCAGTCGTCCGCCACCGGCTCGACGGCCACGCTCTGCCGCCGCTCGCCGGTCAGCGGGCCGAGGCCCAGCGGCAGGCCGCCCTCGCCGTCGCTGCGCTCGGTGACCTGGCCGTCGCGTACGAGGTAGTACGGGATGTGGCCGCAGGACAGCACCCTGGCCCGGTCTTCGCCGCGCACCTCCAGCAGCAGCGCGGTGACGAACCGCTCCTGGCCGCCGCGCTCGGCGGAGCGGACGTTGTAGCGGGCCAGCGCCTGTTCCATGCGTTCGGCGACGGCTTCGAGGGTGTCCTTGTAGTGCGCGGCCTCCCGGAAGGACGCCAGCACCTCGTGCCCGGCACCGATCGCGGGCATGCCCTTGCCCTGTACGTCGCCGATCACCAGCCGCAGCCCGTGCGGCGTCTGTACGGCTTCGTAGATGTCGCCGCCGACGCGTGCGCCCTCCTGGGCGGAGACATAGAACCCGTACGCCTCCAGCGGCCCCGCCGTCAGCGGCAGCTCGCGCAGCATCTCCCGCTGCACGGCGTCGGCGACCATCCTCGTGCGGGCGTGCAGCGCCTCCCGGTCCAGCCGGGTCCGGCACAGCACCAGCGCGAAGACGGCGACCAGCACCGTCCCGAAGACGCCGACGACCTTGCTGGCCAGTGCCCAGTCCGGCACCAGCCGGAGGTGGACGTAGACCTGGCACAGGGCGTACACGCAGGCGACCGCCGCGGTCCACCGGTAGGAGCAGCGCAGCGCGGCGATCAGCGGCGCGATCCCCATGAACATGGCGAAGTGCAGCTGGGGTCCCGTACCGGCGTCCGCCAGCGTGATGGCCAGGGTCGCGACGATCAGCAGCGGCGCGACACGGCGGTCGCGCCCGGGAGATCGCCGAAGAGTCGTCACCCTTCCAGCCTGCGCCCGCCGCCCCGCCGGGCCCAGGGCCCAAGGTCCTGGTGGCCCCGGGTGCGCGGGTGAGGCTCGTTACAGCGGCGGGCCCGTGGGCCGCGGTGGCTACAGCCAGCCCTTGTCGGCCGCGGTGCGGGCGGCTTCGGCGCGGTTGCGGGCGCCGGTCTTCTGGATCGCGGTGGACAGGTAGTTGCGCACCGTGCCCTGGGAAAGGGTGAGGGCGCGGGCGATCTCGGCGTTGGTGGAACCGTCCGCCGCGGCGCGCAGCACATCGCGCTCGCGGTCGGTCAGCGGGCTCACCCCGTCGGCCAGCGCGGCCGCCGCCAGCGCCGGGTCGATGACCCGCTCGCCGCGCAGCACCCGGCGTACGGCGTCCGCCAACCGGGCGGCCGGGGCGTCCTTGACCAGGAAGGCGTCGGCGCCGCTCTCCATCGCGCGGCGCAGGTAGCCGGGCCGCCCGAAGGTGGTGAGGATGACGACCTTCAGCGCGGGGAACTCGGCCCGCAGCAGGGCGGCGGCGTCCAGGCCGCTGATGCCGGGCATCTCGATGTCGAGCAGGGCGACGTCCACGGGCCGTGCCCGCGCCGCGCCGACGACCTCGTCGCCCCGCGCGACCTGCGTCACGACCTCCAGGTCCGGCTCCAGGCCCAGGAGCGCGGCCAGCGCTTCGCGGACCATGGACTGGTCCTCGGCGAGGAGGAGGCGCACATTCTTCACAGGCTGCTCGCCTTGCGGGTCGGTCATGCGGCCACCCTAGCCAGGACGGGGTATGCGCAGGTCAGCGGGTTGTGGCGGGGCGAGGGGCTAGGCGTGGAACCGTCTGTGCCCGGGCGTCGGCTCGAAGGTCTGCCGGCAACCGGAGCACCACCAGTGCCAGACCTCCCGGCCCCGGCCCGTGTCGCTGGTGTCCTTCCACAGTCCGCGCCGGTCCCGGCAGGTGGGGCAGCCGGGCGGGGCGAGGGGACGGACGACGGCCCGCGGGTCGATGGGTGCCATGGCCGTAGCGTGCGCCGCCCGCGGCGGCGGTGCGGCCGGTTCCCCGGCGGGCCACCCCATCGGGGGGAGCGGAGGCGAAGCCGTCCGCGCGCCGGAGCCGCCGGGCCCGCGGTCAGGCGGCCGCGGTCCCGCCCGTGCCGGTCGCCGGCCGGCCGCCGATGGGCACATACGCGCGGAGGGCGAAGCCGCGGCCACGCGGGGCGGCGCCGGTCTCCAGGCGCCCGCCGGCCTGGGCCAGGCGCTCGCGCAGGCCGCTCAGGCCGTTGCCGTCGTGTCCGCCGCCGCGCGGCGGCCCGGTGCCGTCGTCGATGACGGACAGGCACAGATAGCGCCGCTCGTCGGCCTCCCACTCCTCGGTGAGCAGCACCTCGCAGCGGTCGGCGCCGCTGTGCCGTACGACGTTGGTGACGGCCTCCCGCAGCGCCCACGCGAGCGCGCCTTCCTCGTCCGCCGCCAGGCCCTGGTGCTCCCGTTCCAGCGCGGCGTCGATGTCGGCCGTGATCGACACGGTGCGCAACGCGGCGCGCGCCCCGGCCAGTTCGACGGCGAGGCGCGGCCGCCGGTAGCCGGTGACGGCCTCGCGGACGTCCACCAATGCCTGCCGGCCGACCCGTTCGATGTCGGCGACCTGCCGGGCCGCGTCCTCGGGCTTGTCCGGCAGCATCCGCCCGGCCAGCTCGCTCTTGAGCGTGATCAGGGACAGCGAGTGGCCGAGCAGGTCGTGCAGGTCGCGGGCGAGCCGCAGCCGCTCCTCGTCGGCGGCGAGCCGTGCGACCTCCTCCCGCGCCTCGCGCAGCTCCTTGGTCGTACGGATCAGATGCTGCACGCCGACCATCGCGAACCCGCTGAGCAGGCAGGGCAGGGCGTACGCGAAGAGGTAGACCCGGATGTCCTCGTAGCGCAGGCCGATCAGCACGAGGGCGGCGGTGAGCGCGGGGATGGCCCAGCGTGCCGTGCGGATGGGCTGGGTGACGGCCACCGCGACGCACACGAACGTGAACAGCACCAGCCAGTTGGCCCCGAGGACCGAGGCCAGCAGGCCGGCGAGCGCCGCGAGGAGGACCACCGCCGCCCGGATCGCGGCGCCCGGCAGCCCTCGGTGGATCATGTGCCGGAAGAGCAGGACGAAGTAGACACCGACGAACGTCAGGAGACCGGACCAGCCCAGCGCCTCGTGGGCCGGGGACATCGTGCCGTCGAGCAGCTGCCCGATCGGCCCCGCCAGGTACAGGAACCAGATGACGACCCAGACGACCTTGGTCAGCATCTGGCGGCGGGTGCGGGGCGCCACGCCCATCAGCGCCGGGTTGGTCTCGGTCTCCGCTGGCTTCATGCCGTACGCGTGTCCTTCCGGTAGAGCCACCCCGCGCCGCCGGCGAAGACGACCAGGTAGCCGACGAGGATGGCCAGGTCCTTGACGTCCGGGGCGTGGCTGCCCTCGATGGCCGTGCCGAGCGCGGCGTACGCGTGGGTCGGCAGCCACTCGGCGATGTTCTGCACCCACTGCGGCAGGATCGTCAGCGGCATCCACAGCCCGCCGAGGAACGCCAGCACGAAGTAGATCATCATCGCGATGGGCCGGACCGCGTCGCCGCTGGCCAGGTAGCCGATGGCCACACCGAGTGCGGCGAAGACGAAGCTGCCGAGCCAGGTGGCCAGGAGGATGGCGAGCCACTGCCAGGCCTCCAGCCGTACGCCCTTGACCACGGCGGCGACGAGCATGACGAGCACGATGGACGGCAGGCTGATGGTCGCGGCGGAGCCCATCTTCGCGGCGACGTAGCCGCGGCCGGGCAGCGCGGTCAGCCGCAGCTGCCGTACCCAGCCCTTCTCGCGCTCCTTGGCGATCGCCTCGCTGTTGCCGATCAGCACGGCGGTCATCGCGCCGAACGCCGCCATGGCAACCATGAAGTACAGGGGCATGTCCAGGGTCATGCCCGGTATCGGCTTGCTGTCGGCGCCGCCCGCGATGATCAGGTAGAGCACCGGCGGGTAGATCACCGAGAAGAACATGAACTTCTTGTTCCGCAGGGCGCGGACGATCTCCAGCTTGATCAGGGTGGTCATCGTGCCGCCTCCTCGGCGGTCGCTGCGTCGGTGATGGCGATGAACGCCTGCTCCAGGCCGAGTCCGGCCACTTCCAGGTTGTGCGGGTACAGGCCCAGCCCGTAGACGGCGTGCGTCGTCGCGTCGGCGTCCTCGGACTGGATGCGGACGGTGCGTCCGGAGACTTCCAGGGAGGTCAGGGCCGGCAGGCGGCGCAGCGCCTCGCGGTCGATCGGCCCGTCCAGGTCGAAGGCGATACGGCGGGCGCCGGCCCTGGCCTTGATCTCGGCGGAGGTGCCGTCGGCCAGTACCCGGCCGCGGTGCAGGACGATCACGCGGTCCGCGATCTCGTCGGCCTCTTCGAGGTAGTGGGTGGCGAACAGCACGGTACGGCCCTGCTGGGCCTGGGCCCGCATGGTGCCCCAGAACGTCTGCCGGGAGCTGACGTCCATGCCGGTCGTCGGCTCGTCCAGCACGATCAGGTCGCTCGCCCCGGCCGTGGCGAGCGCGAAGCGCACCCGCTGCTCCTGGCCGCCGGAGAGCTTGTCGACCATCCGGTCGGCGATGTCGGCGATCCCGGCCGTCTCCAGGATCCTCTCGACCGGGTAGCCGCGCGGGTGCAGGTCGGCGGCGAGCCGGACCAGTTCGCGGACCTTGACGCCGGTCATCAGGCCGCCGCTCTGCAGCATGGCGCCGACCTTGCCCTGCTCGATGGCCTGCTGCGGGCTCGTACCGAACAGGGACACCGAGCCGGTGTCGGCGTTGCGCAGGCCGAGGAGCAGGTCGAGGGTGGAGGACTTGCCGGCGCCGTTGGGGCCGAGGAGGGCGACGGTCTCGCCCGGGTGGAGCTCCAGGCTCAGGTCGGCCACCGCACGGACGGCGCCGTAGTTCTTGCTGACGCCCCGGAAGCTGACCACGGGGGCGGGGTCCGCGCGGCGCCCGGCGGCCGTGTCTGTTGTGGTGGCTGTGCTCGTCATGGGTACCAGCTTCGCGGTGGGGCGGTACCGCCCGGCAGTGTCGGCTGTCGTGACTTCGGGATGACAGATGTCATCGGTGACGTCCCCTAGGGCGCCGCGTCGGGCGTCACGGACCGCGAAAGCAGGCGAGCCGTGTCCCGTGCGCGAGGCCACGGGACACGGCTCCTGCCGGGGCGGTGCGGCGCTCAGCCGGTGGTCGCCCCCTCGACCTTGGCGACGCGCTTCTGCGGCGCGGGCGGCGCGGGCTTCATGAGCGCCATCCGCAGCGCCTGGGCGGCGTGCTGCGGCGTCATCTTCACCTTGCCGGCGCCACCGTCGATCACGACGTTGTCGAAGGCGTGGCCGTACTTGTCCTCCAGCTTGGCCAGGTCGAAGACCGGCTGGAGCTTGCCGTCGGAGCCTGCGTTGAAGGACAGCAGCTCGCCGATGGACCGCTGGCTGAAGGGCACCTCGACGCCGCCGGCGGAGAGGTAGACCCAGCCGGAGACCGCCGGCTCGGCGAACTCCTTCATCGCGCGGTCGACCTCCGCCTTGCCGGCCTTCGGCCGCTGCTCGACGGCGGCCAGCACCACCGGACTGTTCTTGCCGGTGGTGGCCCGGTCCAGGTACGCCTTCTCGATCTTGCCCTTGGACGCCTTGACGTCGACGGCCTTGTACGGCGTGCCGTAGTGCGGCACGGCCTTGCCGTTCTCGAAGGTGATGCCGCCGTCCTTGGCGGCGTCCGCCGGCCCCGCCACGGCCTTGAGCGCGACGTCCAGCTTCTCGTCGTCGGTGATCATCGCGGGCTTGGCCGTCCGCGTGCCGCCGAACAGCGAGCCGATGACGGAGACCGGATTGTAGTCCCGGCCCGAGGCGTCGCGGACCGTCGCCTGGGTGTCGATGTTCAGCCCGGCCTTGGCGGGCAGGAGCGTCTGCTCCTTGCCGTCCACGGTCAGCTTCAGTGGCTCGGTACGGGCCTTCTTGACCGCCGCGTCGAGCTTCCTGACGGCGTCTTCCTTCGTGTCGCCGCCGATGTCCACGCCCAGCGCCGTGGTGCCGTTGGGCACGTCGGCGTGGTCGAGGAGCAGCCCGGCGCCGTACGCGACGCCCGCGAGCACGACGACCGCAACGCCCAGCAGGACGACCTTGTTGCGGCCCTTCTTCTTGGGGTTGATCGGTTCGGGGATCTTGGCGCGCGGCGGCGGGGCCGGGGTGTCCCGGCCGGCGCCCGGTCCGGGCGGGAAGGCGGCCGCGGGCGTCGGTACGGCGTCGGCGGGGACCGCCGGGATGCCGCTGACCAGGGTGTCGCTGGAGATCTGGTCGCCGCCGGTACGCGGCCCCTTGGGAGCGCCGCCGGGGAAGCCGCCGTCCTCGCCGCCGGGCGCGCCGCCGTTGCCGGCACCCGGTACGCCGCCCGCGATGCCGCCGGTGACGCCGAGCCCGCCGCCGGGTCCGGCCGGCGAGGCCGGGGGCTGCGGCCTCAGCACCGCCGTGTCGTCGCTCATACCGGGTCCGGCGTCCGCGCCCGGCGTACCCGGGGTGTGGAAACCGGACGGCAGGCCGAACGACGCGTCGCCCGCGGCCGGGCCGGTCGTGGGACCGCTGGGGCCGGGGGCCGCGCCGCCGGGCGTGTCGAACGGGTCGGTACGGTCGCCCTGCCCTGCGGGGGCGCCGAACGGGCCGGCCGGCGCGTCGAACGGCGACGCGGGCGCGTCGAACGGGGAGTTGCCGTCCTGCGCGGACGTCGCGTCGGAGAAGAACGGCAGGTCGGGGCGCGACGGCTGGCCGGCGGGCGGAGTCTGCTGCGGGGTGGGGGCCGGGGTGTTCGCCGTCGTCGACGAGGAGGAGGGCGCGGAACCGGCGGACGCGGCGGACGGCTTGCGGGGCGAGAACCAGTCGCTGGTCTTCTCGGCCGGCGCGCTCTTGGCGCCGTCGGAGCCGGCCGCCTCGGGGCGGCGCGTGCTGCCGGTGCGCTCACCGCCGCGGCCGTCACCGGCGGAACCGCCGTCGGCCCCGGAGGGGCCGGACGGACCGGAACCGGATGCTGCGCTCATCCCGGACTCCTCACCGACGGGCTTGCGCACGACGACCGGCGGGATGGGGCGGGACCCCGGAATATTGATCTTGATCCGCGTCGTCAGCGTGGTCTCGGTCTTGGGCTCCTCCGGCTTCGCGGCGGCACCGGCCGCCGCGTCGTCCGCCTCGGTCCGAGGCGTTCCGTACGGCGGCGTCCCCGACGGGTACGCGGCACCGCCGCGCCCCTGGGCGCCGGAGGACGAACTGTCAGATTCACGACTCAAAGCAGGTTCTCCCGGTTGGCTCCGCCGCTCGTCAGTACGGTGCTTGGGCGGCTCGGCGGCGCGCACCACCATACTGTCCGCCGTCGGCGGGTACCCGGGGAGACGGAGAACGCCCCCCGCCCGGACCGCCGCGCGGTACTGAAAATGATCATTGGGACCGGTGCTTACTTGCCAAGTCGGGCCGTTTGCGCCCCGTTGGCGCGCAGCTGCGAACCGGTGGCGCAGATCACAGCGAGCACGATGCCGCCCACGAGGAAGACGTACGTGCCCAGCCCGGCGCCGAAGAGGAAGTCGCCCTCCGGCCGGGTGTCACTGAGCAGGATGACGGTCACCAGCCAGCCGGCTCCCGGCGCCAGTACGCCACCCGTCCGGCCGAGCGCCGTCGCGCCCCCGTAGAAGAGGCCGCCCGCCGCCGCCAGCGCCAGCAGCAGCCCGCCGGGGAACCACGCGGCCTGGACGAGCCCGCCCGCCGCGGCCACGACGGCGCCGAGCAGGAACAGCCCGACGTACGCGGCCGCGCGGGCGGGGCTCAGCGGTGCGGCGAGGCCGGTGGACGGCGCGGCGGGAGCGCCCTTGCCGCCCCGGGGTGCCGCGGCGGACGCGGCGGACGCCGACGCGCCCGCGTTCGGCTTGTTCCCGCCGGTGCCCGCCCTGGTCCGCTTCTTCGGGCCGCTCATACCGCTCGCTCCTTGTCGCTCTCGTCCGTCTCCCCCGTGTCCGCGCCGTCCGCCACGCCCGCGAAGAGATCGTCCTCACACTGCCCGCCGGCGGCGCCGGACGTGCCGCGTACGAGCTGGTAGTACTCGGTCGTGAACAGCGGCTGCCCCAGGCCGTTGGAGAGCGCGAAGAAGGGGCCCTCGACGGCGATCTGCGTGGCGTGCGCCCGCATCGCGGCGGCCTTCGCCGCCCCGTACTTCGCGCCGCCGGCGACCGATGCGGTCACCACGGCGTCGTCCACGACCCCCGGCACGTCCTCGACCGCGCCGACGCCCGGGAAGGAGGCTCCGGCGGCGCGCAGCCGCGCGAAGCCGTCCTCGGTCACCGAACGCGGATTGCGGTTCCAGTAGATCTTTTGAATCCGGTGGGGCGCCCCCAGTTCGGGACGGAAGCCCGGGTCGGCGGCGAGGTCGGCCGCGCGCATCGCGACGCGGTGCGCCTGTATGTGGTCCGGGTGGCCGTATCCGCCGTCGGCGTCGTAGGTGACCAGCACCTGCGGCCGCACCTCGCGGACCACGGCGACCAGGTGCCCGGCGGCCTCGTCCACGTCGGCCCGCCAGAAGGCGTTCGGCCGGTCGTTCTGGAGGGCGCCCATCATCCCGGAATCGCGGTAGCGGCCAGGCCCGCCCAGGAAGCGGTGGTCGGTGACGCCGAGCGCCTCCATGGCGGCGGCCAGCTCCCGGACGCGGTACGGGCCCAGGGTGTCGTCGCGGTCGGGCGCGAGGTGGGCGAGGTCCGGCGGAATCACCTCCCCTTCTTCACCGAAGGTGCAGGTCACGAGCGTGACGAGGGCGCCTTCGTCCGCGTACCTGGCCATGGTGGCGCCGTTGTTGATGGACTCGTCGTCCGGGTGCGCGTGCACCAGCAGCAGTCGGCGGGCGGGGAGGTCGGTCATGGGGACAGCGTACGAGCCGGGCGGCCCTGACCCGGCATCCGCTCCAGGCCCGCCCGGCTCGTCCCCGGCCGGGGACCCCGTTCACCGCCCGTCCGGCGTCCTGGCTCGGACGCGGCGGGGCGCCGCCCTCAGAACTTGATACCGCCGAGCATGCCCGCGACATTCGTCGTCAGCTGCTTGATCGTCGGGCCGATGGACGAGCTGGCCAGATAGAAGCCGAGCAGCATGCACACGATCGCATGCCCCGTCTTCAGTCCGGACTTCCTGACGAGCAGGAAGACGATGATCGCCAGCAGCACCACCGCCGAAATCGAGAGTGCCACGGCGGCTCACCTCCAAGTACGCACGGTCCGGACAGCGTTGGGACAACACAGGCCGCCCGGTGGACGGCCTTGCAGGCATGGGGATGTCACGCTCCTGTCCCATACCCACTCCGCGGAGGGGATCATAACTTTCCATGCGCGCGCATATGTCGGTGCACGGGAGCAGAACGGGGGCGCACGCGATCATCGCAAGCGCGACCCCGGCGGACGCGTGCCCCGTAGGCTCGTCCGCATGACCGGACAGCTCTCCTTCCCCCGGCAACACGCCCGTACCCAGCGGTTCTCGCTGGGCTCGCCGCGCGGCTTCGCGGTCGCGCCGGACGGCTCGCGCGTCGCCTTCCTCCGCTCCCGCACCGGCACCGACCGGGCGAACCTGCTGTGGGTACTGGATCTTGACGAGGGGCGGGAGTACGCCGCCGCCGACCCGGCGGCCCTGCTCGCCGGTGCGGACGAGGAGTTGCCCGCCGAGGAGCGGGCGCGCCGCGAACGGACCCGCGAGGGCTCGTCCGGCGTGGTGGGCTACGCCGTGGACGCCGCGGTGGAACTCGCCGCCTTCACCCTCTCGGGCCGCCTGTTCACCGCCGAGCTGCGCGCCGGCACCGCTCGCGAACTGCCCGTTCCCGGGCCGGTCGTCGACCCCCGGCCGTCACCCGACGGGCGGCACGTCGCGTACGTGTCCCAGGGCGCGCTGCGGGTCGTACCGGCCGACGCCGCGGGCGCGGACGGCGACGGCGCGCCGGGCGACCGCTCCCTGGCCGGGCCGGAAGGACCGGATGTCACCTGGGGCGTGGCGGAGTTCGTCGCGGCCGAGGAGATGGGCCGTCACCGGGGCTTCTGGTGGTCGCCGGAGAGCGACCGCGTGCTGGCGGCGCGCGTCGACACCGCACCCGTACGGCGCTGGTGGATCGCCGACCCCGCCCACCCGGACCGCGAGCCGGCGAAGACCGCCTACCCGGCGGCCGGCACCCCCAACGCCTCGGTGGGCCTGGCCCTGCTCGGTCTGGACGGTTCGCGCACGGACGTGACGTGGGACCAGGAGCGCTACCCGTACCTCGCGCGGGTGCACTGGTCCGCCGCAGGGCCGCCCCTGCTGCTGGTCCAGACCCGCGACCAGCGCGCGCAGCGCTACCTGGCGGTCGATCCGAAGACGGGTGCGACCAGCACCGTGCACGCCGACGAGGACCCGCGGTGGGTCGAACTGGCCGCCGGGTCGCCCGCCTGGACTCCGGACGGGCGCCTGGTGCGCATCGCGGACGAGGGCGGGGCGCGCCGGCTCATCGTCGGCGACCGGGCGCTGACCGCCGCGCCGCTGCACGTACGCGCGGTGCTGGACATCGGCGAGGACGACGTCCTGTTCTCGGCGAGCGGCGCCGACCTGCACGACATCGGCGTCTACCGCGCCTGGTACCGGGGCAGCGGCGACCAGGGAGGCTGGGAGCGGGTCGGTGCGCGCCCGTACCCGTCGGTGGCCTCCGCGGTGCGCGGCGGAGCGGTGGCGGTGCTCTCGCACGCCTGTCTGGAACGGCCGGGGGCGCAGACCGAGGTGGTGCGCCTGGAGGCGGACGGCGGCGAGACCTGGCTCGCCGCGGTCGGTTCGTACGCCGAGGTGCCGGTGCTCGCCACCAGCCCGCGGCTGGTCCTTTCGGGCGAGCGGGAGATCCCGTGCGCGGTGGTGCTGCCGACCGGCTACGAGGAGGGCGACGGGCCGCTGCCGGTCCTGATGGACCCGTACGGCGGACCGCACGGACAGCGGGTGGTGGCCGCGCACAACGCCCACCTGACCGCGCAGTGGTTCGCCGACCAGGGGTTCGCGGTGATCACCGCCGACGGGCGGGGCACCCCGGGCCGCTCCCCCGAGTGGGAGAAGGCCGTCCACCGGGACCTGGCAGCGGTGGTCCTCCAGGACCAGATCGACGCGCTGCACGGGCTGGCCGGCAGCTTCCCGCTGGACCTGGGCCGGGTCGCGATCCGGGGCTGGTCCTTCGGCGGCTACCTGGCCGGGCTGGCGGTGCTGCGCCGCCCCGACGTCTTCCACGCGGGCATCGTGGGCGCCCCGGTCACCGACCAGCGGCTGTACGACACCCACTACACGGAACGGTACCTGGGGCACCCGGACGAGGAGCCGGCCGTCTACGCGGCCAACTCGCTGGTCACCGACGAGGGCCTGACGGGCGCCGCGGAGCAGCACCGGCCGATGATGATCGTGCACGGGCTCGCGGACGACAACGTGGTCGCCGCGCACACCCTGCGGCTCTCCTCCGCCCTGCTGGCGGCCGGCCGGCCGCACGAGGTGCTGCCGCTGTCGGGCGTCACGCACATGACGCCGCAGGAGCAGGTGGCCGAGAACCTGCTCCTGCTCCAGGTCGACTTCCTCAAGCGCTCGCTGGGCGTGCGCTGAGGGGCTACCAGCCGGGCGGCAGGTCCGAGGGCGGGGGCGGCGCGTAATCCGGCCGCCCCGGCCCGTCCGCCGGTCCCCGCGGCCCGTTCCTGCCGCCGGCGAGGGCCAGCGCCAGCAGTGCCACCAGCCCGGCGACGGCGGCGAACGCCACGGTGACGGTGTCGAGCTGGCTCCGCGTGGCCAGCGCGTGGAACCGGCCGAGCAGCCCCGCGTGCTGCCCGGCGGCCAGTGCCGCGAGGCCGTGCGCGAGCAGCAGGGCCGCCGCCAGCATGCCCAGCGGGCGTGCCGAGGCCCGGCGTCCGGCCAACCCGGCGGCCGCCACCAGGGCCAGCAGGGCGAGGGAGAGCAGGTACCAGTTCTCCGGGGGCTGGAGCAGGGAGCGGAAGGCACCGGCGTCCCCGATGACGCTGTCCCAGTACGGCGCCCGGCCCAGCTCCCGTAGCCAGTAGGCCTGCCAGCCCGCGAGCGCCAGTCCCGAGGCCCCCAGCAGCAGCGCGGCCAGCGTCGCCGGCACGAAGCGCAGGCGTCCGGGCCGCTGGTCGGCGCCGCCGCGTCCGGCCGAGGCGGCGATCAGCAGGAGCACGCTCGCCACGAGGCCGACGCCGGAGGTGACCAACGCCCATTCCTTGAGGCCGGGTTCCAGCCCGGACAGCGTGTCGGTGGTGAGGCTGCCCAGTTGCGGCGCCCGGAACAGGACGGTCGCCAGGGCCACCGCGGTCAGCGCGCACGGCGCGGCGGGCGAGCGGCGCAGCACCGCCACCGCCGCGAGGAGGCAGGCGAGCCCCAGCACCGGGTCGAGCAGCGTGGTCGCCCAGACCGCGGAGCCCGCCGCCCGCACCGGCTCCCCCGCCCACAGCCACCAGACGTCCAGCGGCCGCCGGGCCACCAGCAGGTCGTGTGCGATCCATACGGCACACAGCAGCGCGAGCAGTACGCAGATGAGCGCGCCGAATCCGCCGACACCGCGCGCGCGAGCCTTTCTCCGCCCCATGACGTGGCCCACCCCCTGCCCCCGCACGGACAGGTCTACTCCACCCGCCGCACCGGTACAACAGTGCGGCAGCAGACGGCGGGCGGCGCGCCGGGCGGGAGCCGGCCGGGGTGGCCACAGGACCGCCCCGGCCGGTTCACGGCACCCGCACGGCCGTACGCTGTCGAGCGTGGCGCGTCCGTATATCGGCGTGACGACGGTCAAGTTGCCTTCTTGTTAAAGACGTTGGGCACGATATGTCACCCATGCCGTACACCGGGTGCGGCTGTCAAGCACGCCGTGGCGTCAATCTGCGCAATCTTCGCTCAAGAAGCGCCAACCCCCCGGGCGAGCGCCCACCGTCCTCTTGACTGGGCCATAAATCACTTGCCAAAGTCCGCTCAACCAGCGGTGCCATCCAGCTCCGCTTCCTGTTGCAAGTGAACTCGGTGCGGGGGAACTTCGCGATGACAAGTCCGTCCCAGGCCGCGGTAACCCAGACCGGTCCCGCCGGGCTCGGTCCCGGCGGTCCGGGGAAAGCAAAGGGCCGTAAGAGCGGGGAACTGGTGGGCCGCTCCCCCGGCCAATTGATGTGGC
Source organism: Streptomyces sp. NPDC017529 (assembly GCF_044329785.1). Classification (NCBI taxonomy): domain Bacteria; kingdom Bacillati; phylum Actinomycetota; class Actinomycetes; order Kitasatosporales; family Streptomycetaceae; genus Streptomyces; species Streptomyces sp. NPDC017529. Next base: position 313,860 of record NZ_JBIRJY010000004.1, on the reverse strand, counting down.
TCAGGTTCAAACGGGACCGCACCGGCGTGATCAGTGCCGGAGTCGTCCTGGCGTTCTTCCTGATCGGTCTGCTCGCCCCGGTGATCTCGAAACTGTACGGCAAGGATCCGTACACCCGGTACGGCCAGATCATCCCGGGTCTGCTGGTCAACGGATATCCCGCGCAGCCCAACGGGGGCATCTCCGGCGAGTTCTGGTTCGGAATCGAACCCACCCTCGGCCGCGACGTCTTCATGCAATTGATCTACGGCATCCGGACCACGCTCTACCTCTCGGTCGCCATCACCGCCGTCTCGGTCGTCACCGCGATCGTGCTGGGCGTGGCGGCCGGTTACTTCGGCGGCCGGGTCGACTACCTCATCGGCCGGATCATCGACCTGCTGATGGCCTTTCCCAACCAACTCTTCTTCGTCGCGTTCGTCCCCGTGGTCGGCGCGATCTTCGTGGCTCCCGAAGACGCGATGGAGACCTGGATGCGCTGTCTCATCCTGATCCTGGTGCTGTGGTTCCTGGGCTGGATGAGCCTGGCCCGGCTGCTGCGCGGCACCGTCCTGTCCCTGCGCGAACGGGAGTTCATCGACGCCGCCAAGGTCAGCGGGGCCTCCCCGGCCCGCATCATCCGGCGCGAGCTGCTGCCGAACGTCATGACGCCGATCCTGGTGCAGACGACGTACATGCTGCCCAACTTCGTCACCTCGATCGCGGGCCTCTCGTTCCTCGGCGTCGGCCTGGTCGAACCCACCCCCGACTGGGGCCGGATGTTCGCCAACGCCGCCGACTACTACCGCAACGACATCACGTATCTGTTCTTCCCGGGCATCGCGATGGTGGTCTTCATCGTCGCGTTCAACCTCCTGGGGGATTCCGTCCGGGACGCCTTCGACCCGAAGCGCGCCCGGTGAACCGTGTTCCACGGGGGGTGCTGCCACCCCAGCACCGCACACGTCAGGCAGCGGCTACGGAACTACGACAGGCAGGTGCATCCACCACCATGAGCACAGTCCGTACGCACAGAACGCGCGCCACCGTCGTGGCGCTCTCCGCGGGGGCACTGGTCCTGACCGCCTGCAGCAGCGGGGCCGGCAAGGGGGCGCAGGACGACGAGGGCCGCAAGGGGGCCGAGAGCCAGCGCGCGCAGATCGCGTTCGGTGACGCCAAGGCGTCCACCGGGCCGGCCGAGGCGGTGCCCGGCGCGACGTCCGGCGGCACCATCAAGGTCTACCAGCGCGACACCTACGACCACCTGGACCCGGCGCAGATCTACGTCAGCGACGAGGGCACCATGTCGACGCTGATCTTCCGGCGCCTGACCTCGTACCACCTGGACAACGAGGGCAAGTACACCGTCGTCGGCGACCTGGCGACGGACAGCGGCAAGTCCACGGACGGCGGCCGTACCTGGACGTACACCCTGAAGAAGGGCCTGAAGTTCGAGGACGGCTCGCCGATCACCGCGAAGGACATACGGCACACCTTCGAGCGAACCTTCGCCGACTTCATCTCCAACGGCCCCACGTACGTGCAGCGCTGGCTGGCCGACGCCGAGGGCAACGAGTACCGCAAGCTGCTGCCGGGCGGCCCGTACGGCGGCAAGCACCTGCCCGACAGCGTGCTGGAGACACCGGACGACAGCACCGTCCGCTTCCACTTCAAGAAGCCGGTCGGCGACCTCCCGTACGCGCTGGCCATGGCGGGGTACGCCGTCGTGCCGGAGAAGGGCGACACCAAGGAGAAGTACGACAAGGCGCCGGTCTCCTCGGGCCCGTACAAGATCCAGAAGGGGTCGTTCAAGTCCGGCAAGGGGATGTCGCTGGTCAGGAACACCAACTGGGATCCGAAGACGGACATCACGCGCCACCAGTACGTCGACCGGTTCGACATCCAGTTCGGCGTCTCCTACCCCGACTCGACGCAGCGCCTGATGTCCGACAGCACCGACAACAAGGCGGCCATCAGCTTCAACAACCAGGTCGACGCCGCCAGCCTCCAGCAGGTGGCCAACGAACCGGACGTCAAGAAGCGCTCCACCTCCGGCTACCAGCCCTACGTCGGCGTCATCAACTTCAACATGAAGCGCCTGAAGGACAAGAAGGTCCGCGAGGCCATCGCCCACGCGATCCCCATCCAGGCCATCCTGGACGCCTACGGCACGCCGGGCGGCGGTGAGCTGGCGGGCAGCTACATCAGCCCGACGCTCACCGGCCACAAGGACATCGACCCGTACGGCAAGCTCAAGAAGCCGATGGGCGACGTCGAGAAGGCGAAGCAGCTGCTCAAGGAGGCCGGCAAGGTCGGCATGAAGCTGACCTTCGCGTACACCAACGCGCCGGAGCCGCAGAAGTACTCGGTCGCGGTCGCCGACAACCTGCGCAAGGCCGGCTTCGACGTGCAGAACAAGGACCTGCCGTCGGACACCTACTACGACATCATCGGCAAGGTCGACAACGACTTCGACATCTACCCCTCCGCGTGGGGCGCCGACTGGCCCAGCTCGCTGACCGTGATCCCGCCGGTCTACGACGGCCGGCAGATCCAGGACAACGCGCCGAACTACTCGCATTACAACAACCCCGAGGTCAACAAGGAGATCGACCGGATCTCCCAGCTGACCGACCAGAAGAAGGCCGCGCACGACTGGTTCGCGCTCGGCGAGAAGATCCTCAAGCAGGACCTGCCGCAGCTGCCGACCTTCTACTACAAGCAGGTCCAGCTGCACGGTTCCAAGGTCGGCGGTGTCGTCAACAACGACATCATCAGCTCCGTGGACCCGACCAAGCTGTACGTGAAGAAGTAGCGGAGCCGGCGCCCCGGCGCCCTCGCGCCGTGTACCGCGGCGCCCGGTGTGCCCGTCACCCGCGGACGGGCACACCGGGCCCGGCGCCCATCCGACCCTCTGGCTGCCCACGAGAGCTGCGACTGCCATGCTGCGTTTCCTCTTCCGCCGGTCCATCGGCGCGATCGTGATCCTGCTGATCATCAGCGCGTTCACGTTCTTCCTCTTCTTCGCCGCCCCCCGGGATCCCGCGCTGCTGTCCTGCGGAAAGAACTGCACGCCCGACGCCATCGCGCTGATCCACAAGAACCTCGGGCTCGACAAGCCGGTTCCGGTCCAGTACTGGGAATTCATGTCCGGCATCGTCACCGGGCGGGATTTCGCCCAAGGCGCCTGCCCGGCCCCGTGCTTCGGCTATTCGTTCGCCAACGGCGACCCCGTCTGGGACACGATCGTGGACCGTTTCCCGACCACCATCTCCCTGACCGTCGGCGCCGCCGCGGTCTTCCTGACGGTCGGCGTCGGCACCGGAATGATCGCGGCCTGGAAGCAGGGAAAGATCGTCGACAAGATTTTCAGCTCGGCGTCGCTGGTGCTCTCCTCGATGCAGATCTATTTCGTCGGGCCGATCGTGCTCGCGCTGCTCGTGTACAACCTCGGCTGGTTCGGCCAGCCGAAATACGTGCCGATCACCGAGGACCCGGCGGGCTGGTTCCTGGGACTGATCATTCCCTGGTGCGTGCTGTCCATCATCTTCACCGCGCAGTACACGCGCATGGCGCGCTCGTCGATGATCGAACAGCTCCAGGAGGACCACGTACGGACCGCGCGGGCCAAGGGAATGGCGTCCCGCAGGGTCTTCTTCCGTTACGCCTGGCGCGGCTCCCTCATTCCCATCGTCACCATTTTCGGCATCGACCTGGGCTCCCTGTTCGGCGGCGCCATGATCACCGAATACACCTTCGCGCTGCCGGGCCTGGGCACCCTCGCCGTGAAGTCGGTGCAGAACACCGACCTGCCCATGACCATGGGCGTGATGCTGTTCGCCGCGACCTTCATCATCCTCTTCAACATCGTGGTGGACGCCTGCTACGCGTTCATCGACCCGCGCGTGCGGCTGTCCTAGGAGAGACCCGTGACCACACTCCCCCAGCCCGCGGGCGCTCCGGCCCCGCCCGGGTCCGGCCCCTTCCTTTCCGTACGCGACCTGTACGTGCAGTTCGCCACCGAGGACGGCGTCGTCAAGGCGGTCGACGACCTCTCCTTCGACCTGGAGCGCGGCCGCACCCTCGGCATCGTGGGCGAGTCCGGCTCCGGCAAGTCGGTGACCAACCTCGCCATCCTGGGGCTGCACAGCCCCAACTACACGAAGATCGCGGGCGAGATCCTGCTCGACGGCGACGAGCTGACCGGCGCCCGGGAGAAGGACCTGGAGAAGCTGCGCGGCAACAAGATGGCGATGATCTTCCAGGATCCGCTGACGTCGCTGTCGCCGTACTACACGGTGGGCCGCCAGATCGCCGAGCCGTTCGTCAAGCACACCGGCGCGAGCAAGCGCGAGGGCCGGCAGCGCGCCGTCGAGATGCTGGCCAAGGTGGGCATCCCGCAGCCTTCGCTGCGGGTGGACGACTACCCGCACCAGTTCTCCGGCGGCATGCGGCAGCGCGCCATGATCGCCATGGCGCTGGTGTGCAACCCGTCCCTGCTGATCGCCGACGAGCCGACGACGGCGCTGGACGTGACCGTGCAGGCGCAGATCCTGGACCTGCTCAAGGACCTCCAGCAGGAGTTCGGTTCCGCCATCATCCTGATCACCCACGACCTCGGGGTGGTCGCCAACACCGCCGACGAACTGCTGGTGATGTACGCGGGGCGGGCCGTGGAACGCGGCACCGTCAAGGAGATCCTCACCGAGCCGCAACACCCGTACACCTGGGGCCTGCTGGGCTCGATGCCGCGGCTGTCGGCGAGCGTGGACGAGCCGCTGACGCCGATCCCCGGCACGCCGCCCAGCCTGCTCGAACCGCCGTCCGGCTGCCCCTTCCACCCGCGCTGCGCCTTCCCCGCCGAGGTCGGCGGCACCCGCTGCCAGGACGAGCGCCCGACGCTGGCCCCGGGCCGCTCCGCGGCCTGCCATCTGAGCCCCGACCAGAAACACACCCTGTTCACCGAGCAGATCAAGCCCCGGCTGGGCTAGGAGCACCGTGATGAACGCACCCGAAGACGTCGTCGTCCCCGCTCCCCGTCCGGCCGCCGCCGGGCCCGGCGAGGTGCTGCTGACCGCCAAGGGCCTGACCAAGCACTTCCCGATCATGGCCGGGTTCCCGTTCAAACGCCGGATCGGCGCGGTGCAGGCGGTGGACGGCATCGACCTGACCGTGCTCGCGGGCGAGACGTTCGGCCTGGTCGGCGAGTCGGGGTGCGGCAAGTCCACGACCGGGCGGCTGCTGACCCGGCTGCTGGAGCCGACCGCCGGCACGATCACCTACCGGGGCCGGGACATCACCCACGCCGGCCGCAAGGAGCTGGCGCCGGTCCGCTCCGAGATCCAGATGATCTTCCAGGACCCGTACTCGTCGCTCAACCCGCGGCAGACGGTCGGCACGATCGTCGGCGGCCCGATGGAGATCAACGGCATCGACCCCGCGGGCGGCCGGGAGCACCGGGTGCGCGAGCTGCTGGAGACCGTCGGCCTCAACCCGGAGCACTACAACCGCTTCCCGCACGAGTTCTCCGGCGGCCAGCGCCAGCGCATCGGCGTCGCCCGCGCCCTGGCCCTGGAGCCGAAGCTGATCGTGGCGGACGAGCCGGTCTCCGCGCTGGACGTCTCGATCCAGGCCCAAGTGGTCAACCTGCTCCAGGAGTTGCAGCGGGAGCTGAACATCGCGTTCCTGTTCATCGCGCACGACCTGGCGATCGTGCGGCACTTCAGCCAGCGGGTCGCGGTGATGTACCTGGGGAAGATCGTCGAGGTCGGCGACCGGGAGTCGATCTACCAGCGGCCGCGCCATCCGTACACCCACGCCCTGCTCTCCGCGGTGCCCGAGGCCAGGCTGCTGGAGGCGCAGGAACAGGGGCAGGACCGCGAGCGCATCCGGCTGGCCGGCGACGTGCCGTCGCCGATCGACCCGCCGTCCGGCTGCCGGTTCCGTACCCGCTGCTGGAAGGCGCGGGAGAAGTGCGCGGCCGAGGAACCGCCGCTGGTGCAGATCAGCGGCAACACGTCCGGCCACCTGACGGCCTGCCACTTCCCCGAGGAGCCGACGACGGCGGCGCGGGAGGCGGACATCGTGCTGGACCCGGCGCTGGCGGCGATCGAGGACGCGGTACCCGGGCCGGAGGCGGCCGACGGAACTCCCTGACCGGCCGGCTCCGCGGCCCCGCGATCCCCCGGTGTCGGATCGGGCTTCCGGGGCAGGCTGCGAACCGGAGCAGGCGCCGCGGCCCGGCACCGGGCCGCGGCGCTCGCTTCCGGCTTTTCCCGTACGCGGAGGTGGTGACGGCACCTCAAGTCCCGTTCTCCGGTCGGGCGAAGCCGAGGAGGCAACGGATCCACAAAAGGACAGATGGCACATATGGCTCACCGTTTTCCGGCCCGGACCCGCATACGCGTTCCCCTCCTGGCCGCCACCGGAGCCCTGGCGCTCCTCTGCGCGAGCGCCCCGGCCGGCGCTGCCGCCACCCCGCATCAGACCGCACCGCATCAGGCCGCACCGCGCCCCACCTACGCGATAGCCCACCGGGTACTGACCGCCGACGGCGTGGACACGGCGCTGCGGCACGGCGCCAACGCCGTCGAGATCGACGCCACCGCCTGGAAGAAGGGCTGGTGGGCGGATCACGACGGCACCCTCACCAGCACCGGTGACCCGATGGAGACGATGCTCAAGCGCATCGCCCAGCGGCGCGCCGAGGGCAGGAACGTCAATTTCGTGTGGCTGGACATCAAGAACCCGGACCACTGCCGCAGCGATGACGCGAAGTGGCGGCACTGCTCGGTCGCGGCGCTCCGCGACCTGGCCCGCCGCACGGTCGAGAAGCAGGGCGTCCGTGTGCTCTACGGGTTCTACGGCACCGAGGGCGGCACCGGCTGGAAGGACGTCGCGTCCGGCGGCCTGCGGCCGGTCGAAGGGGTCGGGCTCAGCGGGAACGCCGAGGACGTGGCGAAGACGTTCGCGGACCACGGCTCGCACATCCCCGAGCACCACCGTGTGATGGACAAGGGGCTCTTCAGCATCCCGCTCGACGTCCGCAGGATCGCCTCCGAACTCCGGGCCGGATCGAAAGCCCGGGACAGGGAGGAACTCGCCTCGACGGCCGGCTGGACGGTCGGTAAGGGCGACGGAAAGTACGTCGGCAAACTGCTGGCTCCGTATGCGGCCGGCGGTGCCGACGCCGACGGCCTCATCTACGGGTCGCGGGCCGCCTGCTACCCGGACGGCACGTCCAAGTGGCGCGGCGGCTGCGGCACCGGCGAGTCCGCCGTCAAGGAAGCACTGGCCTCCCTCACCGATTACGTCGCCGCGCACCCGGCCGACCGCCGCATGGCCACCAACAGCGACGTGCCCTTCGGGAGCTGACGCTACCCGCCCGGCACGACCTGCCGTTCCTCCGCGAAGTGGCACGCCGAGGCGTGCCGGGCCGGCCCCGTCACCTCCTCGAACCCTTCCGGCACGGCCAGCGGCGGCACCTCCAGCGCGCAGCGCTCCCGCGCCTTCCAGCACCGGGTGCGGAAGCGGCAGCCGGACGGCGGATCGGCCGGCGAGGGCACGTCCCCCGCCAGCAGGATGCGCTCGCGCCGGTCGCGCGCCTCGGGGTCGGGTACGGGCACGGCGGAGAGCAGGGCCTGCGTGTACGGGTGGGTCGGGTGCCCGTAGATCTCCTCCTCCGTGCCGGTTTCGGCGAAGCGGCCGAGGTACATCACCGCGACCCGGTCGGAGATGTGCCGCACGACCGACAGGTCGTGCGCGATGAAGACGTACGACAGGTCGAACTCGTCCTGCAGCCGCTCCAGCAGGTTGACGACCTGCGCCTGTACGGACACGTCCAGCGCCGAGACCGGCTCGTCCGCCACGATCACCTCGGGCCGCAGCGCCAGCCCCCGCGCGATGCCGATGCGCTGCCGCTGCCCGCCGGAGAACTGGTGCGGGTAGCGGTTGACGTACTCGGGGTTGAGGCCGACGACGTCCAGCAGCTCCTGCACCTTGCGGCGCCGGTCGCCCTTCGGGGCCACCTCCGGGTGGATGTCGTACGGCTCGCCGATGATGTCGCCGACCGTCATCCGCGGGTTCAGGGAGGTGTACGGGTCCTGGAAGACCATCTGGATATTGCGCCGTACGGCCTTCAGCGCGCGCCCCGACAGCTTGGTGACGTCCTCGCCCCGGTACAGGATCCGGCCGCCCGTCGGCTTCTCCAGCCCGACCAGCAGCTTGGCAACCGTGGACTTGCCACAGCCCGACTCGCCGACGATGCCGAGCGTCTCCCCTTTGCGCAGGACGAAGGAGACGGTGTCCACCGCCTTGACCGCGCCGACCTGCTTGCGCAGCACGACGCCCCGCGTCAGCGGATAGTGCTTGGCCAGCTCCCGCACGTCGAGGACCGGCTCCCCCGCGGCGGCGCCCGGCTCAGCGCTCACGGGCGCCTCCTTGCTCACTGACGGTCTCCTTCCAGAAGTGACAGGCGCTGGCCCGGCCCGGCGCCACGTCGAACAGCGGCGGCCGGTCCGTACGGCAGACGTCCTGGGCCTTCGGGCAGCGCGGGTGGAAGGGGCAGCCCGGCGGGATCGCGGTCAGGCTGGGCGGCAGGCCCTTGATCGCGTACAGCTCCCGGCCCTTCTGGTCCAGGCGCGGGATGGAGTCGAGCAGGCCGCGCGTGTACGGGTGCGCGGGCGCCCGGTAGAGGTCGCGGACGGGGGCGGTCTCCACGATGCGGCCGGCGTACATCACGGCGATCCGGTCGGCGACGTCCGCGACCACCCCCAGGTCGTGGGTGATCAGCACCAACCCCATGGCGTACTCCCGGCGCAGTTCCGCCAGCAGGTCCATGACCTGCGCCTGGACCGTCACGTCGAGGGCCGTCGTCGGCTCGTCCGCGATGATCAGGTCCGGCTCCAGGGCCAGCGCCATCGCGATCATGATGCGCTGGCGCATACCGCCGCTGAACTGGTGCGGATAGTCGCCCACCCGGCTGCGGGCGGCCGGGATGCGCACCCGGTCCATCAGCTCGACCGCGCGGGCCCGCGCCGCCTTCCGCGACGCGCCCCTGTGCACCTCGAACATCTCCCCGAGCTGCGCCCCGACCGTCAGCACCGGGTTGAGCGCCGACAGCGCGTCCTGGAAGATCATCGCCAGCTGCGCGCCCCGCACCCTGCGCCGCTCCTCGGCGCCCAGCCGCAGCAGGTCCCGCCCCCGGAAGAGGATCTCGCCGCCCGTGACATAGCCGGGCGGCGTGTCGAGGATGCCCAGCACCGCCTGCGCGGTCACCGACTTGCCGGAGCCGGACTCCCCCAGCACGGCCAGCGTCTCGCCCGCGTCCACCCGGTAGCCGACCCCGTTGACCGCGTGCGCCACCCCGTCCCGCGTACGGAACTCCACCTTCAGGTCGCGGACCTCCAGCAGCGCGCCACCGCCCGCGGGCCCGGCCCCGGCCTCCCGCGTCCCCTCAGCCGTCATCCACCGTCTCCTCAGCGCAACTTGGGGTCGAGGGCGTCGCGTACCGCGTCGCCGAGCATGATGAACGCGAGCACCGTCAGGCTCAGCGCGCCCGCGGGCCACAGCAGCATGTGCGGCGCGTTGCGGACCTGCTTGGACGCCTCGGAGATGTCGATGCCCCAGGAGACCGTCGGCGGCTTGAGCCCCACGCCCAGGTAGGACAGCGTCGCCTCCAGGGCGATGTACGTGCCGAGCGCGATGGTCGCCACGACGATCACCGGCGCGACCGCGTTGGGCGCCAGGTGCCGCAGCAGCAGGCGGCCGTTGCCGGCCCCCAGCGCCCGCGCCGCCTGCACGAAGTCGGCCTGTTTGACGGTCAGTACGGAGCCGCGGGCGATGCGCGCCAGCTGCGGCCAGCCCAGCAGCACGATGAACCCGACGACCGGCCACACGGACCCGGACGGCACGACCGACAGGAAGACCAGGCCGCCCAGCAGCATCGGGATGGCGAAGAACATGTCGGCGGCCCGCGAGAGCAGCGCGTCCCACCAACCGCCGAAGAACCCGGCCAGGCCGCCCAGCACACCGCCGAGCAGCGCCGCCCCCGCCGTGGCGCAGACGCCGACCGTGACGGAGGCGCGGGCGCCGTACACCGTCCGCGCGAACACGTCGCAGCCCTGGGTGTCGAAGCCGAAGGGATGGCCGGCGCGCGAGCCCTCCTGGGACAGCGTGATGTCGCAGTCGAGCGGGTCCGTGCCGGTCAGCAGGGACGGCCGGACGGCGATCAGGACGAAGAAGACGATCAGCAGCCCGGAGACGACGAAGACCGGGTTGCGGCGCAGGTCGTGCCAGGCGTCCGACCACAGGCTGCGGGCACGGGCGGCGGGCACCGGCACCGCGCCGCCCGGCAGCGGCACGTCGGCGCCCGGCGGCGGGAACGGCTCCGGGCGCTCGGGCGGCAAGGGCTCAGGCATAGCGGATCCTCGGGTCGAGCACGGCGTACAGGAGGTCGACGACCAGGTTCGCCAGCAGGAAGACGATGACCAGGACGGTCACGAAGCCGACGACGGTCGGTGAGTTCTGGCGGACGATGCCCTGGTACAGCTCGTAGCCGACACCGTGCACGTTGAAGATCCGCTCGGTGACCACCGCGCCGCCCATCAGGGTGCCGACGTCGGCGCCGATGAAGGTGACCACCGGGATGAGCGAGTTGCGCAGCAGGTGCCGCACCACGATCCGCCGCCGTGGCAGGCCCTTGGCGACGGCCGTACGGACGTAGTCGGCGCGGGCGTTCTCCGCGATCGACGTACGGGTGAGCCGGGTGACGTACGCCAGCGACACCAGCGCCAGCACGCAGCCGGGGAGCAGCAGTTCGTCCAGGGGAGCGCCCGGCGCGACCGCGGGGCGCACCCATGCCCACTTCACGCCCAGCAGGTACTGGAGCACGTACCCGCTGACGAACGTCGGCACGGACACCACGACCAGCGTCAGCACCAGCACCCCGGAATCCAGCAGCCGCCCCCGCCGCAGCCCGCTGAGCACGCCGAGCGTCACCCCCGCCACGATCTCCACGACGATGGCGACGGCGGTCAGCCGCAGGGTGACGGGAAAGGCGGTGGTCATCTTGTCCAGGACCTGCTGGCCATCGAAAGTCGTGCCGAAATTCCCGCTGAAGATCTGCCCCATGTACAGCAGGTACTGCTGCCACAGCGGCCGGTCCAAATGGAGTTCGCGGCGGATCTGCGCGGCGGTCGCCGGATCGGGCGCGCGGTCGCCGGACAGCGCGGCGACCGGGTCGCCGAGCGCGTACACCATCACGAAAATCAGCAGAGTGGCACCGACGAAGACCGGCACCATCTGCAACAGCCGCCGGATCACATAACGCCCCATGGCCCGCCGCCCGCCCTCAGTCCTTGATGGTGATCTGGTCGTACACCGGAACGCTGAAGGGATTCAGGGCGACCTGCCCCACCCGGTCGGAATACCCGCCGCTCCCGTTCTGGTACCAGAGCGGAATGGCGGGCATCTCCCGGGCGAGAATCCGCTCGGCCTGGTGGTAGGTGTCGTTCACCTGCCGCTGCCCGCTCTCCGCGTTCGCCCGGCTCACCAGCCGGTCGAACTCCTTGTTGCTCCAGCCCGAGTCGTTGGACGACGCACCGGTGAAATACTGGCTCTGCAGAAACGTCTGGATGAGCGGATAGTCCATCTGCCAGCCGGCCCGGTACGGCCCGCTCATCTTCTTTCCGGTGACCCTGCCGCGGTAGTCGGCGAAGGTCCCCATCGGGTTTCCGTCGCACACATGCCGCCGCAGCGCCTTGTTGACGCTGTTGCACAGCGCGTCCACCCACAATTTGTGCGACCCGGTGTCCGCGTTGTACGTCACCTTCATCGCGCCGCCCGGAATGCCGCCCCCTTCGGCGACCAGCTTCCTGGCCGCCGCGGGATCGTACGTACACGCCGTCCCGCACAGCCCCGCCCGGTAGCCGCCGGACTCCCCCAGCGCCATCGCGGTCCAGTCGGTGGCCGGCGTACGCGTGCCCCGGAAGATCTGCCGGGTGATCGCCGGCCGGTTGACGGCCATGGAAATGCCCCGCCGGACCTTTTCCACCCCGGGCTTGTTCCATTGCGCGTCGTACATCGGGAACGACAGGGTCTGGATGATTCCCGCCGGCTGGTTGATGTACCGCCCCGCCAGGTCCTTGTGCACATGTTTGAGCTGCGAGGCCGGCACGTCGTCGACGAGGTCCAGGTTCCCCGCCATCAAATCGGTGTAAGCGGTGTCGTTGTCCGTGTAGACCTGTAGGTCCACCCCGCCGTTCTTCGCCTTGTCCGGGCCGGGATATCCCTGCCACGTCCGCAGCCGCATGATCCCGCCCTTGGCGTACGACTGCACGGCATACGGGCCGTTGCCGACGGGCTTCGCCAGCCACCCCTCGTGATCGGTGAAGAAAGACCGCGGCAGGGGCAGGAACGCGTTGTAGCCCAGCATGTCGGGCCACCGGCCGAATTTCTGGTTCAGCCGCACCGTGAAGGTCAGCTCGTCCCGCACCCGCAGCCCGCGCATCGTCCGCGCCGTGGGCTTGGCGCCCGTCCCCTCCGGGTGCACCTCCTCGTACCCCTCCACATAACTGAAGAAAGGCGCACCCTGCTGCCGGTTGCTCACCAGGGCCCCGTAATTCCAGGCATCGACGAAGGAACGCGCCGTCAGTTTCTCACCGTTGCTGAAGGACCATCCAGGCTTGATCTTCACGGTGAAATTCCGCGCGTCGGAGGATTCGACCGACTCGGCGACCATGTTCTCGGGAACGGCGGTCCGCGGGTTGTACCGCTTGAGCCCTCTGAACGCCAGGTCCATCACCTTGCCGCCCTGCACGTCGGTGGTGTTGGCCGGCTCCACCGGGTTCTGCGGATCGCCCCAGGACGCCCGTACGACACTGGGGTCCTGGTCACCCCCGCCGCACGCGGCGGCCGCAAGGGCGACCGCGGTGACCGCGAAGAACGCCGAACCGACGCGCAAGGCTTTGCGCAACGAGCTGCCTCCTCAGAGCTGCGGCCCCGGGCACCCACCCGCCCGGCCTACCGGCCCCAACCTGGCACCTCCCGCGCCCCGCCACCGGCCTTCCGGCCGCAACACGTCCCAGAACCCCCCGTACGAGCGATCTTCCGAGGCGGCTGCGGACGTCCGCGCACCTCCGCCCGGGGGCGTGTCACTTGTCGGCCGGCTCGCACCCGATGCCGTCACCGTCCCGGTCGAGGCGATGCGGGTCCGCAGAGCGCACGTCGACGGGACCGTGCAGGTCGGAGCAGTCCACATCGGGTACGCCGGCCGGCGGACCGGGCGGATAGGAAGGCCCGGTCCCGCTCCCGCCGCTCGGCGAGGGGCCGGGCACCGCCCGTATGTCGGCGGCGGTGATCATCCCGTCCCGGACCGTGTACGTACCGGCGAAGGACCGCACCGACCCGTCCCGCTGCTCGGCGTCGAGCGTCACCTTCACCGTGCCGCCGCTCACTCCGACGACGCGGACGGTGTCGTGGGCGGTGTCCGCGAAGCCCGACACGAACGCCGAGTAGGAACCTCCGAGGTTCTTGCCGCCGAGGTCCCAGGCGCGGCGGTAGTCGCGGGCGTTGACGGCGGCGTAGTAGTCCTCGACGACGGAGGCGGCATCCCGTTCGGTGGCGGTTTCCCCGGGGGAGGAGCCGGGCCCCTTCCCGGTGCCGCTGCCGGAGGACTCGGGCGCCGGTTCCCCGGTGACCGTACGCGTATGGGTCACCGTCGGTCCGGCCCCGCCCGGCCGGTCTCCGCCGGACGGCCCGCAGCCGCTCAAGGCGGCCATCGCCGCCGCTGCCGCGAGCAGCGCGGCGGAACCTGTCATTCCGTGGCGCCTCATCGGCCTCACCCTGCCCAGCGCTACACCCTTCCCCCTCCAGTCTGCGCCGCCCGCCGCCGCCCCGCCTGTGGATCACCCAGGGACGGCACCACGGCCGGTGCGGCACGTGCCCGCCGAAACGAAAGCGCCCGGACCGTCCGGTCCGGGCGCTCGCGCGGTGCTGCGAAGGAGCCGTTACGCCGCTCCCACCACGTCCTTCTCCTCCGCGAAGTGGCAGGCGGAGTCGTGCGCGGCCGGGGTGTCCGTGCCGGCGAACCGCTCGGGGACGGCCAGCAGCGGCGTCTCCTCGGCGCACTTGTCCTGCGCCTTCCAGCAGCGGGTACGGAACCGGCAGCCGGACGGCGGGTTGGCCGGGGACGGTACGTCGCCGGTCAGGATGATGCGCTCGCGGCCCTCGCGCGCGTCGGGGTCCGGGACGGGGACCGCGGAGAGCAGCGCCTGCGTGTACGGGTGCGTCGGGTGGTCGTAGATCTGCTCGTCGCTGCCGATCTCCGCCATCTTGCCGAGGTACATGACCCCGACCCGGTCCGAGATGTGCCGGACGATCGACAGGTCGTGGGCGATGAAGAGGTAGGAGAGGTTGAACTCGTCCTGGAGCTTCTCCATCAGGTTGATGACCTGCGCCTGTACGGACACGTCCAGCGCCGAGACCGGCTCGTCGCAGATGATGATCTCCGGGTTGAGCGCGAGGCCGCGGGCGATGCCGATGCGCTGGCGCTGGCCGCCGGAGAACTGGTGCGGGTAGCGGTTGAGGTACTCGGGGTTGAGGCCGACGACGTCCAGCAGGTCCTGCACCTTGCGGCGCCGGTCGCCCTTCGGGGCCACCTCCGGGTGGATGTCGAAGGGCTCGCCGATGATGTCACCGACCGTCATCCGCGGGTTGAGCGAGGTGTACGGGTCCTGGAAGACCATCTGGATGTTGCGGCGTACGGCCTTCAACGCGCGCCCGGACAGCTTGGTGATGTCCTGGCCCTTGTAGAAGACCTCGCCGGAGGTGGCCCGCTCCAGGTTCATCAGCAGCTTGGCGACCGTGGACTTGCCACAGCCGGACTCGCCGACGATGCCGAGCGTCTCGCCCTGGTACAGCTCGAAGGAGATGCCGTCCACGGCCTTGACCGCGCCGACCTGCTTCTTGAACAGGATGCCCTGGGTGAGCGGGAAGTGCTTGACCAGGTTGCGGACTTCGAGGATGGGCTCGCGCCGCGTGTCCTTCTTCGGCTCAGCCATTGATCGTTTCCTCCCAGAAGTGGCACGCGCTGCCGCGGCCGTCGGCGACGGTGTGCAGCGGCGGCACCTCCGCGCGGCAGACGTCCTGCGCCTTCGGGCAGCGCGGGTTGAACGCGCAACCCGGCGGGATGTCGAGCAGGTTGGGCGGCAGGCCCTTGATCGCGTACAGCTCCTGGCCCTTCTGGTCCAGGCGCGGGATGGAGTCGAGCAGGCCGCGCGTGTACGGGTGCGCGGGGTTCTTGTACAGCTCGTGCACGGGTGCGTGCTCGACGATCCGGCCCGCGTACATCACCGCGATCTTGTCGGCGACGTCCGCGACCACGCCCAGGTCGTGGGTGATCAGGATCAGGCCCATGTTGAACTCGCGCTGGAGGTCCGCGAGCAGGTCCATGACCTGCGCCTGGACGGTCACGTCGAGGGCCGTCGTCGGCTCGTCCGCGATGATCAGGTCGGGCTCCAGGGCCAGCGCCATGGCGATCATGATGCGCTGGCGCATACCGCCGGAGAACTGGTGGGGGTAGTCGCCCACCCGGTTCGCGGCGGCCGGGATCTTCACCCGGTCCATCAGCTCGATGGCCTTGGCCTTGGCGTCCTTCTTGCTCAGGCCCTGGTGGACCCGGAACATCTCGCCGAGCTGGTAGCCCACGCTGAGCACCGGGTTGAGCGAGGACAGCGCGTCCTGGAAGATCATGGCGATCTTGGCGCCGCGGATCTTGCGGCGCTGCTCGCCGGACATCTTCAGCATGTCCTGCCCGCGGAAGAGGATCTCCCCCTGCGGGATCTTGGCCGGCGGCATGTCGAGGATGCCCATGATGGCCTGGGCCGTCACGGACTTGCCGGAGCCGGACTCGCCGAGCACCGCCAGGGTCTCGCCCGCGGCGACGCTGTAGTTGACGCCGTTGACGGCCTTGACGACACCGTCGCGGGTATGGAATTCCACGTGCAGGTCGCGGACTTCGAGCAGGTTGCCCTCGCTCTTGTCCTCGGCCCGCGGCGCGGGAACGTCCGCGGTCTTTGAGATCGTGGTCACGTACGCCTCCCTCAGCGCAGCTTGGGGTCGAGGGCGTCGCGCACCGCGTCGCCGAGCATGATGAACGCCAGAACGGTGATGCTCAGGGCGCCCGCCGGGTAGAGCAGCATGTGCGGCGCGTTGCGCACGTCCGTGGCGGCGGTGGAGATGTCGATGCCCCAGGAGACCGTCGGCGGCTTGAGGCCGACGCCCAGGAACGACAGCGTGGCCTCCAGGGAGACGTAGGTACCGAGCGCGATGGTCGCCACGACGATGACCGGCGCCAGGGCGTTCGGCGTGATGTGCCGCAGCAGCATGCGCGAGGTGCTCGCGCCCAGGGCCCGCGCCGCCTGCACGTAGTCCTGCTGCTTGGCGGTGATCACCGAGCCACGCGCGATACGGGCGATCTGCGGCCAGCCCAGGATCGCCATCAGCAGCACCACGGTGAAGATCGAGCCGCCCTTGATGACGGACAGGAAGACGATGCCGCCGAGGAGGATCGGGATGCCGAAGAAGATGTCGCCGATCCGGGAGAGGATCGAGTCCCACCAGCCGCCGAAGAAGCCGGCCAGGCCGCCCATCAGGCAGCCGAACGCGGCGGCGAGCAGGGTCGTGCACACGCCGACGACGACCGAGGCCCGGGCGCCGTAGACGGTGCGGGCGTAGACGTCGCAGCCCTGGGCGTTGAAGCCGAAGGGGTGGCCGTCGGTCGCGCCCTGCTTGGACCGGGTGATGTCACAGGCGTACGGGCTGGTGCTGGTCAGCAGGCTCGGCCAGATCGAGACGACGACCAGGAAGAGGATCAGCACGGCTGAGATGTAGAAGACGGGGTTGCGCCGCAGGTCGCGCCAGGCGTCGCCCCACAGGCTGCGGGGCTTGTCCGCCTTCAGCTCCACGCTGACGATCTCGGCCGCGGCCACGGGGGCCTGGCTGTGCACGGAGGTCTCGGTGTCAGGCATAACGGATCCTCGGGTCCAGGACCGCGTAAAGCAGGTCGACGAGCAGGTTGGCGGCGAGGAAGACGACCACGAGGATGGTCACGAAGCCCACCACGGTCGGTGAGTTCTGCCGCAGGATGCCCTGGTACAGCTGGTATCCGACGCCCTGGATGTTGAAGATCCGCTCGGTGACGACGGCGCCGGCCATCAGGCCGCCGATGTCGGTGCCGAGGAAGGTGACGACCGGGATCAGCGAGTTGCGCAGCAGGTGGACGGTGACCACCCGGCGGCGCGGCAGGCCCTTGGCGGTGGCGGTGCGGATGTAGTCCGAGCGCAGGTTCTCCGCGATCGAGGTCCGGGTGAGCCGGGAGACGTAGGCCAGCGAGACACCCGCCAGCACGATGCCGGGCAGCAGCAGTTCGTCCAGGGTGGCGTCGATGGAGACCGCGGGGGCGGCCCAGGCGAGCTTCACGCCGACGAAGTACTGCAGCACGTATCCGGTGACGAACGTCGGGATCGAGATCACCAGCAGCGTGAAGACCAGCACGCCGGTGTCCACGAGCCGCCCGCGGCGCAGGCCCGCGATGACGCCGAGCGTCAGGCCGACCACCAGCTCGATGACGAACGCGACCAGCGTCAGTCTGATGGTGTTCGGGAAGGCGTTGCCCATCAGTTCCACGACCGGGGTGCCGTTGAAGGACGTACCGAAGTCGCCCTGGAAGATCCCGGCCATGTATTGCAGGTACTGGCTCCACAACGGGTCGTTGAGGTGCAGGGACTCCCGGATCGCCGCGGCGGTGGCCGGGTCCGGTGTCCGGTCTCCGAACATGGCGGCGATGGGATCGCCGATCGCGTAGACCATGACGAAGATCAAGAAAGTGGTGCCGATGAAGACGGGCACCATCTGGAGCAGTCGTCGTATGACGTAGCGCCCCATGTGTCCTCCAGGAAAGCGCCGACGCGGGAGCAGCCGGACCCGTCGAGTGCGGGTACCGACTGCCCCCTGCCGCCGTAAGCGGTTATTTTCTGCGCGCCCCGCTCAGGGGCGGCTGCGTCGGATCAGCTCTTGACCTTGATGTCGCTGAAGACGGGGAAGCTGAAGGGGTTGAGGGCAACGTCGGAGACCTTCTCCGACCAGCCGACGGTGCCGTTCTGGTAGAAGAGCGGGATGTTCACCGCGTCCTGGATGACGAGCTTCTCGGCCTGCTTGTAGATGTCGGTGGCCTTCTTGATGTCCGTCTCGGCGGCGGCCTCGTCCATCAGCTTGTCGAATTCCTTGTTGCTCCACTTGCCGTCGTTGGAGCTGGCCCCCGTCGCGTACAGCGGGGTGAGGAAGTTCTCGATGTGCGGGTAGTCCATCTGCCAGCCGGCACGGAACGGCCCGTTCATCTCGCCCTTGGTGATCTGGTTGCGGAAGTCACCGAAGGTGCCGACGGGGTTGCCCACGCACGTGTTGTCGTTGCCGAGGGCCGCGTTGATGCTGTTGCAGGCCGCGTCCGCCCACTGCTTGTGGGAGTCCTTGTCGGCGTTGTAGCTGATGGTCAGCTTGCCGCCGGGGATGCCGCCGCCCTCTTCGATGAGCTTCTTGGCCTCGGTCGGGTTGTAGGTGCAGACGTCGCCGCACATGTTCTTGTCGTAACCGCCGGCCTCGCCGAGCACCGGGGAGGTGAGGTCGACCATGGGCGTACGGGTGCCGTTGTAGATCTTGTCCGTGATGCTCTTGCGGTCGATCGCCATGGAGATGCCCTTGCGGACCTTCTCCATACCCGGCTTGTTCCACTCCGGCTTGTAGAACGGGAAGGTGACGGCCTGGTAGATACCCGCGGGCTGGGTGAGGTAGTTGCCCTTGAGGTCGTTCTTGGCGTTCTTGATCTGCTCCGCCGGGATGTCGTCGTCGACATCGAGGTTGCCGGCCTGGAGGGCGGCGTACGCGGCGTTGGAGTCGGTGAAGACCTGGAGCAGCACACCCTTGTTCTTCGGCTTGTGCACACCGGCGTAGTGCTCGTTCGGGACCAGCTTCATCAGCTTGCCCCGCTCGTACGACTCCACGGCGTACGGGCCGTTGCCGACCGGCTTCTTCAGGTATTCCTCGTGCTTGTCGAAGAACAGCTTGGGCAGCGGTGCGAACGCCTTGTAACCCAGGCGGACCGGCCAGGTGCCGAACTTCTTGCTGAGCTTGACGGTGAAGGTGGTGTCGTCCACGACCTTCAGGCCGGACAGCGTCTGGGCGGTCGGCTTGCCGTCCTCGGGGGAGGTCTTGTCGTAACCCTCGATGTCGGAGAAGAAGTAGGCGTTCTTCTGCTTGTTGGTGGCCAGCGCCGCGTAATTCCAGGCGTCCACGAACGACTTGGCCGTGAGCGGCTCGCCGTTGGAGAACTTCAGACCCTTCTTGATCTTGATCGTGAAGTTCTGGGCGTCCTTGGTGTCAATGGACTCGGCGGCCGCGTCCTTGGCCTCGCCCGTCTTGGGGTCGTACTCCTTCAGATTCATGAAGATCTGATCCAGCACCTTGCCGCCGAGCACCTCGTTGGTGTTCGCAGGCTCCAGCGGGTTCTGCGGGTCACCCCAGTTGGCCCGGATGAATCCGGCGTTGGCCCCCGAACTTCCGCTGCTTCCACCGCAAGCCGTTGCCGTCATGGCAATGGCTATCGCACCTGCGACCCAGATGGCGCTCTTGGCACCGCGCATGGGACTGCCTCCTCATGAGTCCATTCACTTCATGGAAAGGAGCCGCCCGCAGCTGACACCCCTGACAGCCAGCGACCAGCCCCTGCTGCTCGTGAGTCGGCGCTCCCCACAGCGCGTGACCCATTGACCCGAGCTCAATGCACCCCAGTCTCAGTCACGTTCGCCCCATAAACCACGTGTAAGGGGTCTCGGTTTGGTCACATCCGTTTGCCGTACGTTCGGAATCCGGACAAATCAATCAGTCCAGGTAGCCGCAAAACGGACTCCCGGAGGCCGGTTGTGACGCGTGGCGTTCTCAATACGGACAGTGGTCGAACAACTTCCACCAGGAGTCGCGACCTCCGGAGGCCGGTCACGCACAGTAATGTGCCCGCCGGGCCGTCGCGGCCCGGCGGGCACTTCGCTCACGCGTACCGGCCGCCCGGTCTCAGTCGTGCGAGGTGTACTTGCCCGGCTTCAGCTGGAACAGGAAGGTGCCCTGCCCGTAGCAGCTGACGGGCTCACCGCTGGGCGCCTGTTCCGTGGTGAACGGCAGGGTCAGCTGCATCGGCTTGCCCGGGCTCGCCGCCACCGTCTTGTTGATCTTGTAGTTCCGCGAGTCTTCCTTGCTCGGCTTGTACGGCGCGGGCCGCCACGTCGTCTTCCACGCCGCCTTCCCGTCGCCGCCCACCAGGTAGTAGCCGCCCATCCCGGCCCCGCGCAGGCCCTGGAACTTCACGTCAATGGACTTGACCTCGATGCTGCTCTTGGTGACCTTGCCCAGGTGCCACGTCACCCGCCCCGTGAAGAGCGCGGTCTTCAGACAGCCCTCGCCACCGCGGTGGTCGACTCCCGCGAGGCTGGTCGTGATCGAGTTGTTCGGGGTGCTCATCGCCGCCGTCTCCGTGGAGCCGGGCTTGATCGCCGCCGAAGCCGGCTCCGCGCCCATCACCACGGCCATGCCGCACGCCGCCGCCGCCGCGAGTGCCGCCTTCTTCCCCCTGTGCCGCATACAAATCTCCCCGCATATAAACAGTCCCGCCCCGGTTTCCCGGGCGGGATGTCGTGCTGTTTGGTCACCAAGGACGCTAGACGAGCGCCTTGACGGAGATCAATGAAAAAGGGCCGGCAGATCACTGTTTTACGAGACCACAACGCCGCCCGGCGCCGCTATGGGGCGGCAGGGACGGACTGTTGCCCTTTCGTCCCGATGTTTCCGCGCAAACCGGAAAACATGCCGCGACCTCAAATGAAAAGCACCGCGAAATGCCTGCGGAAAAGCGAGGAGCGCCCCGACGGCTTTCCGGCCGTCGGGGCGCTCCTCGTCATGAAATCGACCGGGCCCTCTCGGGGCCGGGCGCGGTGTTACCGCTTGGCGCGCGAAGCGGTGCGGCCGCGCTCCTTCTGGTCCAGGACGACCTTGCGGATGCGGACGGCCTCCGGGGTGACCTCGACGCACTCGTCGTCGCGGCAGAACTCCAGCGACTGCTCCAGGGAGAGCTTGCGCGGCGGCACGATCGCCTCGAACGAGTCGGCCGAGGAGGAGCGCATGTTGGTGAGCTTCTTCTCCTTGGTGATGTTCACGTCCATGTCGTCGGAGCGCGAGTTCTCACCGACGATCATGCCCTCGTACACCTCGGTGCCCGGCTCGGTGAAGAGCACACCGCGCTCCTGGAGGTTGGTCATCGCGAAGGCGGTGACCGCGCCGGCCCGGTCGGCGACCAGCGAACCGTTGTTGCGGGTCGTCAGGGTGCCGAACCAGGGCTCGTGGCCCTCGTGGATGGAGTGCGCGATGCCGGTGCCGCGGGTGTTGGTCAGGAACTCCGTACGGAAGCCGATCAGGCCGCGGGACGGGACGACGAACTCCATGCGGACCCAGCCCGAGCCGTGGTTGGACATGTTGTCCATCCGGCCCTTGCGGACGCCCATGAGCTGCGTGACGGCGCCCATGTGCTCCTCGGGCACGTCGATCGTCATGCGCTCGACCGGCTCGTAGGTCTTGCCGTCGACCTCCTTGGTGACCACCTGCGGCTTGCCGATGGTCATCTCGAAGCCCTCGCGGCGCATCTGCTCGACCAGGATGGCCAGCGCCAGCTCACCGCGGCCCTGCACCTCCCAGGCGTCGGGGCGCTCGGTGTCCAGCACGCGCAGCGAGACGTTACCGATCAGCTCGCGGTCCAGGCGGTCCTTGACCTGGCGGGCGGTGACCTTGCGGTCCTTGGTCGCGGCCTTGGCGTCCGCGCCCTTGCCGGTGCCGCCGCGGCCGACCAGCGGCGAGGTGTTGGTGCCGATGGTCATCGAGATCGCGGGCTCGTCGACCGTGATCAGCGGCAGCGCGACCGGGTTCTCCGGGTCGGCCAGCGTCTCGCCGATCATGATGTCGGGGATACCGGCGACGGCGCAGATGTCACCGGGGCCCGCCACCTCGGCCGGCTTGCGGGTGAGCGCCTCGGTCATCATCAGCTCGGTGATGCGCACGCTCTGGACCGACCCGTCGCGCTTCATCCACGCCACGGTCTGGCCCTTGCGCAGCTCGCCCTGCTCGACGCGGAGCAGCGCGATACGGCCGAGGAAGTTGTCCGCGTCCAGGTTGGTGACGTGGGCCTGGAGGGGCGCCGACTCGTCGTACTCGGGGGCCGGGACGGTCTCCAGCAGGGTGCTGAAGAAGGGCTCCAGGTTGGTGCTGTCCTGCGGGACCGTGCCGTCCTCGGGCTTGGTCAGCGAGGCGACGCCGTCGCGGGCGCAGGCGTAGACGATCGGGAACTCGATCTGGTCCTCGTCCGCGTCCAGGTCCAGGAACAGGTCGTAGGTCTCGTCGATGACCTCGGCGATCCGGGAGTCCGGGCGGTCGGTCTTGTTGATGCACAGGATGACCGGCATCTTCGCGTCCAGCGCCTTGCGCAGCACGAAGCGGGTCTGCGGCAGCGGGCCCTCGGAGGCGTCCACCAGCAGCACGACCGCGTCCACCATCGACAGGCCGCGCTCGACCTCGCCACCGAAGTCGGCGTGGCCGGGGGTGTCGATGATGTTGATGGTGATGACGTCGCCGCCATCCTTGGGGTGGTACTTCACCGCCGTGTTCTTGGCCAGGATCGTGATGCCCTTCTCACGCTCCAGGTCGTTCGAGTCCATCATGCGGTCGTCGAGGGACTCGGCTGCGTGCGCGGCGAAGGAGCCGGCCTGCTTGAGCATGGCGTCGACCAGCGTGGTCTTGCCGTGGTCGACGTGAGCGACGATGGCGACGTTACGAATGTCGTGGCGCGTGGGCATACTGCGGCGCTTCTCCCGGATCGTGGATGGCGGCACGTACGGTCCGGTACGTGTGCCTGCCGGGCATGAAGACGCCACGGCCTCACCCCATGGTACGGGGCTGGCGCGGCTTCGGCAGCGCCAGGTCGCACGAACCGGCCCTGACCTGCGTCGATGCATATTCGAACAGGCGCCGTACGCCGGGCGCGCACGCCCCCTTCGCCGCGCGGCCGCCTGGATGCCGTCCCCCCGTAACCGCGCCGGGCGCACCCGGCCGGGACGGACGGCCGCCCGTCCCGGCCGGCCCGCTACGTCACCTCTTGTACCCGATGTCCGCGAAGCGCGGGGTCGCGAACCCGAAGGCGCCCGCGTTGACCACATCGTTCCGCGCCGCGACGATCTCGGGGCGCTGGTAGAGCGGTACGGAGCCGGCCGCGGCCCAGATGCGGGCGTCGGCGCGCTCGACCAGCTCCCGGGAGGCGTCCGCGTCCAGTTCGGCGGCGGCCTGGTCGAAGAGCTGGTCGATGTGGTCGGTGCCGACCCTGGTGTAGTTCTGCTCGACGGTGAGGCTGCCGTCCGCCGCCGGCTGCGGCTTGGCGTAGATCGGGCGGCCGTCGGTGGCGGGGTAGGCGGAGCCCGGCCAGGTGTACAGCGCCAGGTCGTAGTCGCCCGAGGCGATGTGGTCCTCGAAGTAGCTCTTGCCGGGCACCTTCTGCACGGCGGTCTGCACACCGATCCGGGCGAGCATCGCGGAGATCCGTCCGGCCACGTCGCGCAGCCGCTCGGAGCCGGCGCCGTCCGGGAGCACGAAGCGCAGGACGAGCGGCTTGCCGTCCTTCTTGAGGGCGGGGGCCGGGCCGCGCGCCGCGGGGTCGGCGTTGCCGGCGTCCACCCAGGCGGCCGGGTCCGCCGGCTGCTCCGGCTTGCCGTCGGCCGTCCCGTCCCCGGCGGCCTGCTCCGCACCGGCGCCCTGGCTGCCGGGCACCGGGGCCACCTCGATCGCCTCGGCGGAGCGCAGCGCGTAGGACGCCAGCTGCTCGTACCGCCGGTAGTCCGCGTACGCCGGGGAGGCCGTGTCCGCGTCGGCCGCGGCCCGGCGGTTCGCGGCCGCGTCCTTGTAGAGGGTGGCGCTCTGCCGCAGCAGCGCGGACCGCTGGATGTCGGCTGACCGCACACCGGCGGAGGACAGCGGCGCGGCCGGTGCGGCGCCCCTGCGCACGGCGCCCGCCTTGCCGTCGCCGGCGGCGCCCTTGCCGGCGTCCGCCTTCTTCTCCGGCTCCTGCTGCGGCCCCGGCTGCCGCGACTGCACGGGAGCGCCGCCCGGCGCCCGCCAGCCCGCCTCGGCCAGCATCGCCTGCGCGGCCTTGGTGTCCGGGCCGCCCAGGGCGCCGCTGTTGTCCTCGTATCCGGGCTGGCCCGCCATCAGCAGGTGGCTGCCGAGCGGCTGGTTCGGCAGGCCGAGCGGCTTGAGGACGGTGTCGGCCAGCTTCTGCCGGTCGACGGCGCGGGCCACCGCGCGGCGTACGCGTTCGTCGTTGAGCGGGCTGGTGCTGCCGTTCAGGGCGAGCTGTGTGTAGGCGGGTTCGAGGGCCTTGCGGACGGTGTAGCGGCGCAGCGCGTCCCGCTCGGTGGTGGGCGCGCGGCGCGGCGGCGCGTCGTCGCCGCGCGGCCCCGGGGAGCCGCCTGCCTCGTGTTCGGCGCCTTCGACGTGCTCGGCCTCGGGCGACGCGCCGTCCGGCGAACCGGCGCCGGTCGAGCCCGCGTCCGGGGACCCCGCCGGCGACCCCGCCGGCGACCCCGCGCTCGCCGACCCGGACGCCGCCGGCTTCCGCGCCGCGGCGATCTTCTGCGCGTCGGCCGGGTCCACCTCGGCCAGGTCCACGGCCCCGGCGGCCAGCGCCGCGGCCCGCTTCTCGCGCGGCAGCGCCGTCAGCACCACCTTGTCCAGCTTGGCGGGCGCGCCCCACCACTTCGGGTTGCGTACGAGGGTGACGGTGCCGGCCGCCTTGTCCCCGCCCGCCACCGCGAACGGCCCGGCGACCGCCTTGAGCTGCTCGCGCGCGCCGTCGTTGAAGGCGTCCGCGCTGCCCGTGACGCTCTTCGGGTACAGCGGCGTGAACAGCGACGTCCAGTCGGCGTACGGCTTGGTGAAGGTCACCTCGACCTCGTGCGCGTTCCCGCCCCGCGCCACCTTCTCGATGCGGTCGTACCCGGCGTTGCGCGCGGTCCAGTACGCGTTGTCCTTGCCGCGCAGCGCCTTCCACTGCGCGACGAAGTCCTCGGCGCCGACCGGCCGTCCGTCGCTCCACCGCGCCTTCGGGTTGATCTTGTACAGGACCTTCTGCCGGGGCTCCCGCTCGGTGACGTCGGCGGCGTCCAGGTAGTCCGCGTTGCGCTGGGCGCGCCCGCGCTCGTCCAGCGTGAACAGCCGGGGCAGTACCGCGTCGGTGACGCGCCGGGTGGCCGCGTCGGCGCTCGCCTGGAAGGCGTTCAGGGTGGCGGGCGCCGCGTCCACCGCCCAGCGCAGCGTGCCGCCCCGGCGCACCTGGTCGCGTGCGGTGACGGCGATGTCCCGGGAGGCGGGACCGGCCTCCTCGGAGTCGTCACCCCCGCCGCAGCCGGTCAGCACCGGCAGCGGCAGCAGCACTCCGGCAGCGACGAGCGCGGCGCAGCGGCGCCCGCGGCAGGCCGCGCGGCCTGAGCTGACGGGGTGGGTCATGGCGGTTACCTCCGGGGCTCGCCCGCGCCGCGCCGCCGCGGCGGGCCGCGGGGCCACGGATCACGTTCGGCCGACTTTGCGGCTCATCACATCTATGGCTCCCCCACTGAAGGCGACCTCCGCCCGTACGGGCGGGCGACACGTCGGCCGCCGCCGTGAAGGCCACCCGCCCGGCCCAACCGGAACCGCTCCCGGTCCCGGTGGGGGCGCGCCGCGTGCCCGCGGGTCCGCCGGCCGGGGACGGCGTACGGACCGGCGCCGGCGGACGTACGAAACGCCGTACAAAAGCACGTCCCCCGGCACGGGCCGACGGCGCACACCCGCCGAAACGCGCCGGTCCGGTTCCGCAATCGCGGCAGATCCCTTCCCAATCGCGACTGTGACGCGCGACACTCGCAGGCGCACGCCGCTGCACCCGGCCCTTGGGTCCGGACCCGGCCGGAATGACGCCGACCACACCCGCGGAGGTGAGGGCAAGTCATGTCCCTGCAGGACGATCTGACGGCAGTTCAGCGCCACTTGGACGACCTGGAACGGTCGGTGGGACGACTGGAGCGACGGGTCGGCGGCGGGCTGGAGATGCGCCGCGTGCGCAGTGACACCGACCACCTGCGCGAGAGCCTGCAACTGCTGCGGGAGGGCGCGGGAGATCCGCCCCGCGGGCTGCCCTCCGCCGCTTCGCGCACCGGCGCGGCCCCGCGTACCGGCCGCGCCCCCGTGCCCGGCCCCGAGATGGTGACCATCCCGGACGCGCCGTACGACGCCGCCCTGTGGGCCGACGCGGAGGACGAGGGTCTCGGCGCGCGCGACCGCCGGGCGCCGTAGCCCCGCGCGCCGCCCCACGCCGCACGTCCCACCCCCAGACAGCCGTCCACGGAGACCGACGTTGGCCACTGGCACCGAACCCCAACCGCATACCGACGCAAGCGCCGCGAAGCGCGCGGCCGGCCCGTCCGGCACCGGCGTGCACGCCCCTTCGCGCGCCGCGATCCCCGCCCGCCACCTGCGGACCGACCGCTGGTGGCTGTACCCGGCCACGACCGCGGCGGGCCTGTTCGCCTTCGTCGTGTACTCGACGTGGCGGGCCTTCGCGAACGCGGACTACTACGCGGCACCGTACGTCTCGCCGTTCTACTCGCCGTGCCTGGCGGAGAACTGCCACCCCATGCGCGGCGGCCCCAACTGGGAGGTGTTCGGCAGCTGGTGGGGCCTGTCCCCCGCCCTGCTGATCCTGATCTTCCCGCTGGGCTTCCGGCTGACCTGCTACTACTACCGCAAGGCGTACTACCGCGGCTTCTGGGCCTCCCCGCCGGCCTGCGCGGTCGCCGAGCCGCACAAGAAGTACACCGGCGAGACCCGCTTCCCGCTGATCCTGCAGAACGTCCACCGCTACTTCTTCTACTTCGCGGTCCTCGTCGCGGGCATCCTCACCTACGACACCGCGCTCACCTTCCGTGACGCGCACTACGCGTGGGGCCACATGGGCCTCGGCACCCTCGTCTTCCTCGTCAACATCATCCTGATCTGGGCGTACACCCTCTCCTGCCACTCCTGCCGGCACATCATCGGCGGCCGGTTGCGGCACTTCTCCCAACACCCGGTGCGCTACCGCCTGTGGGGCTGGGTCGGCAAGCTGAACGCGCGGCACGCGGCCCTCGCCTGGGCCTCGCTGATCAGCGTGGCCGCCGCCGACTTCTACGTCTTCCTGCTCGCCACCGGGGCCTTCGACGACCCGCGCTTCTTCTAGGAAGGGTGCCTTGTGATGACGCAGCTCGACCGGCAGGAGTGGGACGTTGTCGTGGTGGGCGCGGGCGGTGCCGGGCTGCGCGCCGCCATCGAGGCCCGTGAACAGGGCATGCGTACGGCCGTGATCTGCAAGTCGCTGTTCGGCAAGGCCCACACGGTCATGGCCGAGGGCGGCATCGCGGCCAGCATGGGCAACGTCAACGAAGGCGACAACTGGCAGGTGCACTTCCGCGACACCATGCGGGGCGGCAAGTTCCTCAATCACTGGCGGATGGCGGAGCTGCACGCCCGCGAGGCGCCGGAGCGGGTCTGGGAGCTGGAGACCTGGGGCGCGCTGTTCGACCGCACCCCCGACGGCCGGATCTCGCAGCGCAACTTCGGCGGCCACGAGTACCCGCGCCTCGCGCACGTCGGCGACCGTACGGGCCTGGAGCTGATCCGCACCCTCCAGCAGAAGATCGTCTCCCTCCAGCAGGAGGACGAGCGGGAACACGGCGCGTACGACGCCCGCCTGAAGGTCTTCCAGGAGTGCACGGTCACCCGCGTGCTCAAGGACGAGGGCCGGGTGGCCGGCGCCTTCTGCTACGAACGTGAGTCCGGCCGCTTCTTCGTCCTCCAGGCCCCCTCGGTGGTCCTGGCGACCGGCGGCATCGGCAAGTCCTTCAAGGTGACGTCCAACTCCTGGGAGTACACCGGTGACGGGCACGCGCTCGCGCTGCTCGCCGGGGCCCCGCTGATCAACATGGAGTTCGTCCAGTTCCACCCGACGGGCATGGTCTGGCCGCCCTCCGTCAAGGGCATCCTGGTCACCGAATCCGTCCGCGGCGACGGCGGCGTGCTGCGCAACAGCGACGGCAAGCGCTTCATGTTCGACTACATCCCGGACGTCTTCAAGGAGAAGTACGCCCAGTCCGAGGACGAGGGCGACCGCTGGTACGACGACCCCGACCACAACCGCCGCCCGCCCGAACTGCTGCCCCGCGACGAGGTCGCGCGCGCCATCAACGCCGAGGTCAAGGCGGGCCGCGGCTCCCCGCACGGCGGTGTCTTCCTCGACGTCTCCACCCGTATGCCGGCCGAGGTCATCCGGCGGCGGCTGCCCTCCATGCACCACCAGTTCAAGGAGCTGGCGGACGTGGACATCACCGCCGAGCCGATGGAGGTCGGGCCGACCTGCCACTACGTGATGGGCGGCGTGGAGGTCGACCCGGACACCGCGGCCGCCACCGGCGTCCCCGGCCTGTTCGCCGCGGGCGAGGTGGCCGGCGGCATGCACGGCTCCAACCGGCTCGGCGGCAACTCCCTGTCCGACCTGCTGGTCTTCGGCCGCCGGGCGGGCCGGTACGCGGCCGAGCACGCCCGCGCCAGCGGGCGGCCGGCCGCCGACCCGCTCCAGCTCGACGCCGCGGAGGCGGAGGCGCTGCGCCCGTTCAGCGCCGAGGGGCCCGACGCCCGCCACACGGGACGCCCCGCCGAGAACCCGTACACCCTCCACCAGGAACTCCAGCAGGCGATGAACGACCTGGTCGGCATCATCCGCAAGCAGGGCGAGATGGAAGAGGCCCTGGAGCGCCTCGCCGACCTGCGGGTACGGGCCCGCCGGGCCGGCGTCGAGGGCCACCGGCAGTACAACCCGGGCTGGCACCTGGCCATCGACCTGCGCAACATGCTGCTGGTCAGCGAGTGCGTGGCGCGGGCCGCGCTGGAACGCAGGGAGTCCCGCGGCGGGCACACCCGGGACGACCACCCGGAGATGGACCGGCGGTGGCGCCGGATCAACCTGGTCTGCGAGCTGGCCGAGAACGGCGCGGAACTCCCGCCGCAGGACCCGGCCGTCGGACAGATCAGCCTCACCCGCCGCGAGACCCCGCCCATCCGTACCGACCTCCTCGGCCTCTTCGAACGGGACGAGTTGGCGAAGTACCTGACGGACGAGGAACTGGCGGCGGGCGCGGCGGGGGCACCAGGAACCGCGGACGACGAGGAGACGAACCGGTGAGCGCGCAGTCCGACGCCTACAAGGCGCACTTCAGGGTCTGGCGGGGCGACGCGGACGGCGGCGGCCTGGAGGACTTCCGCGTCGAGGTCAACGACGGCGAGGTGGTCCTCGACATCGTCCACCGCCTCCAGGCCACCCAGGCCCCCGACCTCGCCGTCCGCTGGAACTGCAAGGCGGGCAAGTGCGGCTCGTGCAGTGCGGAGATCAACGGGCGGCCCCGTCTGATGTGCATGACCCGCATGTCCGTCTTCGCCCGCGACGAGACGGTCACCATCACCCCGATGCGGGCCTTCCCGGTCGTCCGCGACCTGGTCACGGACGTCTCCTTCAACTACGCCAAGGCCCGCGAGATCCCCAGCTTCGTACCACCGCCGGGCCTCGGACCGGGCGAGTACCGGATGCGGCAGGAGGACGTCGGCCGCTCCCAGGAGTTCCGCAAGTGCATCGAGTGCTTCCTGTGCCAGGACACCTGCCACGTCGTCCGCGACCACGAGGAGAACAAGACCGCCTTCGCCGGCCCCCGTTTCCTGATGCGGATCGCGGAGCTGGACATGCACCCCCTGGACGCGGCCCCCGAATCCGGCCTCGACCGCAAACGCGCCGCCCAGGACGAGCACGGCCTCGGCCACTGCAACATCACCAAGTGCTGCACCGAGGTCTGCCCCGAGCACATCAGGATCACCGACAACGCCCTGATCCCCTTGAAGGAGCGCGCGGCCGACCGCAAGTACGACCCGCTGGTGTGGCTGGGTAACAAGATCAGGCGACGGAACGGCACCGACTAGCCACCGCCGCTCGGCGCCCGACTGGCCACTGCCCTCGGTGCCCGGCCGGGCACCGAGGCCCCTCAGAACAGGCTGAGCAAGGCGTCCGCCGGGTCGGGGATGGCGGTGTCGCCGTCGGGCAGGGGAAGCTCGAACCACACGGTTTTGCCGCGGGGGGTACGGCGGCTGCCCCAGCCGGCGCTGAGCAGGCCGACGAGCTGGAGGCCGCGGCCGCCCTCGTCCGTGTCGCGGGCCCGGCGGCGGCGGGGCTGCGCCAGGTCCGCGTCCCAGACCTCGCACACCAGGGTGCGGTCCAGCAGCAGGCGCAGCCGGATCTCGCCGTGGCCGTGCCGCAGCGCGTTGGTGACCAGCTCGCTGACGAGCAGCTCCGTCGTGTCGACCAGGGCCTCCAGGCCCCAGTCGGTGAGCTGGTCGCGGGCCAGCTCGCGGGCGCGGGCCACCGAGCGGGCCTCGGGGGCCAGGTTCCAGTCGCCGACCGAGTCCTTGGGCAGGCCGTGCACGCGGGCCATCAGCAGCGCGATGTCGTCCTCGCCGTGCCGGGTGTCCAGCGCGTTCAGTACGTGGTCGCAGACGTCCTCCAGCGGGCGCCCGGCCTCCGACAGGGCCGTCTGGAAGGCGCGCAGGCCCTCGTCCAGCGGGTGGTCGCGGGATTCGACCAGGCCGTCCGTGTAGAGGGCGAGCAGCGCCCCGTCGGGCAGTTCGACCTCGGTCTCCTCGAACGGCTCGCCGCCCACGCCGAGCGGCATTCCGGGCGGTACGTCCAGCAGCAGGGCGTCTTCGCCGTCCTCGACCAGGATGGGCGGCAGATGCCCGGCGTTGGCGAACGTACAGCGCCGGCTGATCGGGTCGTACACGGCGTAGACACAGGTGGCGAGGTAGACCTCGGAGAGGTCGGCGGTGCCGGAACCCGCGCGCGGCGCCTCGGCGGAGGGGTCGGCGGACGCCCCGGCGGGACCCGCCGACCGGCTGCGCGGGGCACGCGCGGTCGTCCGGGCGCCGCCGCCGGCCGCGCCGAGCCCGCGTGCGATCTCGTCGAGCGCGGAGAGCACCTCGGCCGGTTCCATGTCGAGCAGCGCCAGGGTCCGTACGGCGGTACGCAGTTCGCCCATCGCGACGGCCGCGCGCAGCCCACGCCCCATCACGTCGCCGACGACGAGCGCGGTGCGGTGGCCGGGCAGCTCGATGACGTCGAACCAGTCGCCGCCGACCTCGGTCGCGGTGGTCCCCGGCAGGTAACGGCAGGCGATGTCCAGGCCCGCCGCCTCGGGGTCGCCCGGCGGCAGCAGGCTGCGCTGCAGGATCAGCGCGCGCTCGTGCTCCCGGCGGTACAGGCGGGCGTTGTCGATACAGACCGCGGCGCGCGCCGCCAGCTCGACGGCGAGGGCGGTGTCGCGTTCGCCGAAGGACTCGCTGCCCTTGGTACGGGAGAACTGCACCAGCCCGACGACCGTGTCGCGGGCGACCATCGGCACGGCGAGCGTCGAGTGGACCACCGCGCCCAGCTCGGGCCCCTCCTCGTTCTCCCGGCCCGGGATGATCTGCGCCTGGGCGGTGCGCAGCGCGCCCGCGCACGGGGA
The DNA here is from genome assembly GCF_044329785.1 of Streptomyces sp. NPDC017529. Classification (NCBI taxonomy): domain Bacteria; kingdom Bacillati; phylum Actinomycetota; class Actinomycetes; order Kitasatosporales; family Streptomycetaceae; genus Streptomyces; species Streptomyces sp. NPDC017529. Next base: position 282,133 of record NZ_JBIRJY010000004.1, on the reverse strand, counting down.
GTTGAACGGGTACCGGTGGACGGCGCCGACCGCCACCGGACCGGCCTCGCCCTCGGGTACGCAACAGGTCGTGGTGGCCAGCGGCGCGTCGGACACGGCGCTGGCGAACGCGACCCGGCGCAGCTCGGCACTGCCGTCGGCCATGCCCGGCGGCGCCTCGTCACCGGCCAGCAGCCCCTGGTAGAGGTCCACGGAGGCCAGGTCGCAGAACTGCGGCACGGCCACGTCCAGGAGCGTGCGGGCGGTGGTCTCCAGGTCGAGGGAGTTGCCGATCCGCGCGCCGGCCTCGTTGAGCAGCGCCAGGTTGCGGCGGGCGCTGGCGGCCTCCCGCTCGGCCCGCCGCCGGCCCGTCACGTCGGCGGCCAGCGCGGCGACGCCGATGGGGCGGCCGCTGGCGCCGTGCAGGCGGTACAGGGAGACGGACCAGCGGCGGCGGTCGGCCTCCGTCGGGCCGGAGGCGGAGCCCGCAGGGGAGGGGGACTCGGTGGCCTGCGCGGGAACGGCCGGGGCCGCCGGAACCGTGCCGACGAGCTGCATCTCCGCGACCGGCTCGCCCGTGTCCAGCACCCGCCGCAGCGCCGCGTTGAGCCGTTCCGCCTCGGTACGCGGCAGGAAGTCGTGCGGTCCGCCGCCGCTGTACCTGGCCGCCGGACCGCCGAAGACGGTCGCGAAGCGCTCGTTGACACGCCGGATCCGCAGGTCCGTGCCGAAGAGGAGAAACCCCATGGGAGATTGGCCGAAAACGGCCTGGGAGGCCGCCAGGTCGGTCTCGATGCCCCGCAGCGCGCGGACGTCCACGACCAGGCAGACCGCCGCGCGCTCGCCGGCCGCCGTCTCGGACGGCATCACGTAGATCTCCGCGAGCCGGCCGTGGTCCGCGTCCGGCGTGCCGGTTCCGTTGGCGCCGCGCGTGCGGTACGGGACCAGGCCGGTCCACTCCCGGCCGTCCAGGATCTCCGAGACCGTGCGGTGCGCCCGGTCGTGCAGCTCGTGCGGCACGAACGCGGCCACGGGGTCCTTGCCGACGGCGTCCCTGGCGGGGATGCCGAGCATCTCCGCGGCGCGCTCGCTCCACCGGTCGATGCGCCCGTCGGGGCCGAGGGAGAACGACGCGACGCGGATGTAGTCGTAAATGGAGCCGGGTGGGCTGCTCTGCCATATCGGCGGGCCTTCCGGGCCGTCGGGCCCCGCGGGCCGTGCCGGGCCGTCCTTACCACCCGGCCCGGCCGGCTGCGCGGGTCCTGCCCCGCCAGATGACTTCTCGCTCACGAGCCCCGTCCCCTCCAGCTCATCGTGCCCGGACCGGACGAGCCGAGTATCCAGCACCGCGGCTATCCGGAACACGGTCTTCACGATCACAGCACAGTCTCGATCGCAGGCCGTCCACAGAATGTCAATGAAACGGCAACGATCAGGCCGCCACCAGACTCCTAACCCGCCACAGACAGCTCGAACCACACTGTTTTACCTGTCCTGCCGTGCCGGGTGCCCCAGCGCAGCGATGTGCACGCCACCAGCTGCAACCCACGGCCGCCCTCGTCCTCCGGCGTCGCCGTCCGCTCCCGCGGCGGATCGGGCAGCGGATCGGACACCTCGACGAGCAGGTTGCCCCCGCTCTTGAGGACCATGCGCAGGCCGATGGGCCCGCTGGCGTAGCGCAGCGAGTTGGTGACCAGCTCGCTGACGAGCAGGACGGTGAGGTCGGCGGCGGAGTCCAGGCCCCAGTCCCCGAGGGCCTCGCGCACCGCGGCACGGGCGGTGCGCGCGGAGCCCGGCTCGGCCGGAAAGCTCCACTCGGCGATGGGAGAACCGGAGATCACACCGCGCCGGGGCGCGTAGGGGGAGGATTCCTGGGCCCCTGCCGCTGCGCTGTCGCTCACGCCGATCACTTCCCAGCCCGGTGCGAACACCCTCCGGATTGTCCGTCTTGAGGGGGTAAACAGCACATACCCGGTATCAGGGCTTCAATATCGCCCTCAATGGCGCACTGTGGCACAAACGGCGTACCGAGGCGGGCGGGACCCCGTAGCGTACGCCTGGTACGCCGCGGGGCTCTCCGGCGCGCCGCCCGCCCCGGCGGGCAGCCCCGTACGAGGGACCCCGCCCCATCCGATGATCGGCCCGTACGGGGGAACCGGCACGCGGCCGGGCGACGCGCCCGTACGGGGCAGGAGCCGGCTCAGACGCGCCCGGACGCGTACGAGGGGCCGAGGCGCCGCATCGCCTCGGCGACCGCCGGGCGGTCCTGGTCGAGCCAGTCGACCTCGTGCTCCTGGCCCGGCGCCAGCCAGCGCAGCGCGTCGTGGTCCTGGAGGGGCCGCGGCTCGCCGGACACCAGGCGGGCCGTCCAGACCCACAGCACGAGGCCGGGGCGCGGCGCCCACTCCCCCGGAATCCGTTCCAGCGGCTCGACCTCGATTCCCAGTTCCTCCCGCAGCTCGCGCGTGAGCGCCTCCTCGGGCGTCTCGCCGGGCTCCGCCTTGCCGCCGGGCAGCTCCCAGCGGCCGGCCAGCGCGGCGGGCGCACTGCGCCGCGCGGCCAGCAGCCGCCCCCGGTCGAGCACCGCACCACCCACCACCACACGCACGTTCGTCATGAGCGGCAGCCTACGTCCCGCCGCCACCGCCCCTTTCGCGTCAGGCGGTGGCGTGCCCCACCCGCTCCACGACGTACAGCTGCCCGTGCCGGCGGGTGTCGAGCCGGTCGGCCACCTGTTCCGCTTCCGTGCGGGTGGCGTAGCGGCCGACGCGATAGCGATTGCCGCCCTCGTCCTGGCGAATGACGAGCCAGGGCAGCACCGCGCCACTGTCGGTCATCGCGCCCCTCCGTCCGCCGTCCAGCGCGCCGTCGCGCGCCCCTCCTGGCCTGTTACCGAAACCGCATGCCGCATATGCCCGAGCCTACGCCCGACCTTTACGCACCGGATACGCCTTTGCACAAAGAGATACCGAACCGGCCATCGAACACGACGCGGGACGGCGCACGGCCCCCGCTCACCCCCGCGCCCACACACGAACGGGCGCCGCCGGCGGCCACTGCCGCCGACGACGCCCGTCGGAAGATGCCCTGCGCGACCGTCAGGACGTGCCCGCCTCGCACTTGGCGCCGGACGCGGCCTGCTCCCCGGCCTTCTCGGCCTCGATCGCCGCCAGCGACTCCGCCTCGGCCGCCAGCAGCGTCGGGTTGCGCCAGGAGCTGCGGACGCCCCACCAGTAGAAGACCAGGCCGATCACCGCGACCACGACGATGTCCCAGCCCGGCGCCAGGTAGCCCTTGCCGCCGAACTCCGTGCCGCCCATGTACGACACACACGCCATGACCAGCAGGTACGCCACCATCCAGGCGCCCGCCTTCAGGTGCGGCTTCAGCTCGGCCCACGGCTTGCGCAGCTCGTACCAGGCCCAGACCGGCAGGCCGACGGCCATGATCAGAATGACCTTGCCGGTGAGCGGCCAGCGGCCCCAGTACAGGACCAGCGAACCGAAGACCATCGCGATCGGCGCGATGACCGGCATGATCCGCAGCTTCACCGGCCGCTTGAGGTCCGGCGCGAGGCGGCGCAGCGACATCACCGCGACCGGCCCGGTGATGTACGAGATCACGGTGGCCACCGAGACGATCTCGGCAAGCGAGCCCCAGCCGCGGAAGACCGCGAGGAAGAGGAAGGCGATGAACAGGTTCAGGACCAGCGCCGGACGCGGTACACCGGTCTTCTTGTCCACCCGGCCGAAGATCTTGGGCAGGTGCCCGTTCTCCTGCACGCCCTGGATCATGCGCGAGGTGGTGGCCGCGTAGATCATGCCCGTACCCGACGGGGAGACGAACGCGTCCGCGTACAGCAGCAGCGCCAGCCAGTTCAGGCCCCAGGCGACGGCGAGGTCGGCCAGCGGCGAGTTGTAGCCGAGGTGGGCCCAGCCGCCGGCGGACTCCAGCTTGCCGCCGGGGACGGCCATCAGGAAGGCGACCTGGAGCGCTACGTAGATGACGAGCGCGATCACGATCGAGTAGACGACCGCCTTGGGCAGCGACTTGCCCGGGTTACGGGCCTCACCGGCCATGTTCAGCGGCGACTGGAAGCCGTTGTAGGCCCAGACGATGCCGGAGAGGGCGACGGCGGAGAAGACCGCGCTCCACCCGTTGGGCGTGAAGCCGCCGTGGTCCTTGATGTTGCTCGTGTCGAAGTGCGCCATCATCAGCGCGCTCGCGGTCAGGATCGGTACGACGACCTTGAAGATCGTGATCGCGGTGTTGGTCTTCGCGAAGAGCGAGATCGCGAACCAGTTCAGGAAGAAGTAGAAGACCAGCAGGACGCTGGCGACCGCGACACCGCTGCCGGTCAGCTCCTTGCCGTCGTAGAGGGCCTGCGCCCACCCGAAGTCCCAGGAGCTCATGTACTGAACGGAGGCCGTGGCCTCCCCGGGTATGACGGAGACGATCGCGATCCAGTTCGCCCAGGCGGCGAGGTAGCCGGCGAGCGAACCGTGCGAGTACTGGCCGTAGCGGACCATGCCGCCCGCCTTGGGGAACATCGAGCCCAGCTCGGTGTACGTGAGGGCGATCGTGAGCGCGACGACCGCGCCGATGACCCAGGCGAGGATGGCGGCGGGACCAGCGATGGCGGCGGCCCGCTCGGCCCCGAAGAGCCAGCCGGAACCGATGATCGACCCAAGACCCGTGGCGGTCAGGGCAATGGTCCCGAGGGACCGTCGGTAATTCGAGTGGGAGCCCTGCTCCGCGCTCTGGGTCTGCGTCGTGCTCAACGTGCTTGGTCTCCTGATCTTCCCCCGTGCCGTGCACAAACTTCGCCATCGTAAGAGCGAATTGGAAGATCGGATTCCCAAGCGAGGTCAAAACTCCCTCCCCACTGAGGGTGTGTGAGGTTTCCCACTCACCAATTGGCCATTCAAATCCAGACATAGGCGCATATCCAGGGTGGCTACTGGCGGGTTACGCATCAGTACACACCGTGCGATCTTGTCCGCCGAAGGCCAGCCGGACGAGGCGCGTCACGGATGGGGGCATCGCGCGCGGGAGGACGGGGCCGCTTGGGCACGCGCGGGGGCCTCCCCCCTCCGCCCCTTCCCCCTAGTGCACCGGCAAGTGGTAGGCCACCCGGTGGCGGTCGGCGAGCGTCACGACATCGGCCGTCTCCACCGGGCGGCCGCCCGCGAAGTACGTACGCGAGATGACCAGCACCGCATGCCCCGGAACCCCGCCCAGCGCCATGGCCTCCTCCGCCAGCCCCGGCCGCGCGCCGACCTCCTCGACCACGTTGTCCACGATCACGTCGATGGCCGCCATCCGCTCGACCACCCCCCGCCCCGCCAGCGGCCCCTCTTCGGGCAGCATCACGGGCGTGCGCCCGGTCAGGTCCAGCGGCTCCCAGGACGTGGAGAGCATGGACGGCTCGCCCTCCGCCCGGAAGAGATAGCGCGTCCGCATCACCCGGTCCCCCACCTGGATGCGCAGCCGGGACGCGACGGCCGGATCGGCCTCCTCCCGCTCGCTGCTGGACTCCCAGGTGCCCTTGACCCGCTCGTCGGCCTGCTCCTGGCGGAAGGGCGTGGCGCCGACGCCGGTGCGGTAGCCGGCGCGGGCGATGCGGCGCGGGACGGGCTGCTCGCGCACGTACGTCCCCGACCCGGAGCGGCCCTCGACCAGACCCTCGGCCATCAGCACCTTGCGGGCCTCCAAGGCGACCGTGTCGGAGACGCCGTACTCCTCGCGGATACGAGCCTGGGAGGGGAGGCGGGTGTGCGGGGGCAGCACACCTTCGACGATCTTCTGGCGCAGGTCGCCGGCGACGCGGAGGTACGCGGGCTGCTCACCGAAAGGCACATGCCCCTCCCAACAGCTTGACAGTCAGCAACAGCCTGGCAACCGCGTGTTGTTGACCGCAAGCCTGGGCCAGTAATTCACTCGATGTGATGAAGCCCAGCTCAACCGGCCTGGTGATCATGGAACTTGGCCGTCGGAAGGCGGCTGTTCCCGGCCGCCCGGCGGTGCCGTACCTTTCGTGCGAGAGTCTGTACGAGCTGCCCGCCCACACGAGCCGCGCCCGAGCGGCAAGGGAAGGAGCACACCGTGCCCGACGACCCCGCCGGCACCGGCACCCCCACCACCCTCGCCACCTCCGCCGCCCCCCTCTCCCCCATGCCGGAGGACTGGCAGCGCGCGCTGGCCGTCGTCGCCCACCCCGACGACCTCGAATACGGCGCGGCAGCCGCCGTCGCCGAGTGGACGGCCGCCGGGCGCGAGGTCACATACCTCCTGGTCACGCGCGGTGAAGCCGGTATCGACGGGCTCGGCCCCGAGGAGTGCGCCCTGGTCCGCGAGGCGGAGCAGCGGGCCAGCGCGGCCGTGGTCGGCGTACGGACGGTGGCATTCCTGGACCGGCACCGCGACGGCGTCATCGAGGCCGGGCTGCCCCTGCGCCGCGACCTGTCGGCCGCCGTCCGCCGGCACCGGCCCGAGCTGCTGATCACCCTCAACCACCACGACACCTGGGGCGGAGTCGCCTGGAACACGCCGGACCACCGGGTGGTGGGCCGCGCCGTCCTGGACGCGGCCGGCGACGCGGGCAACCGCTGGATCTTCCCCGACCTGACCTCCGAACTCGGACTCGCCCCCTGGAACGGCGTCCGCTGGGTCGCGGTGGCCGGCTCTCCGTACCCGACACACGCCAAGGAGGTCGGCCCCGGAATCGACCAGGCGGTCGCCTCCCTCGCCGAACACCGCGCGTACATCACGGGCCTGGAGGACGCGGGCAAAGACCCGGCCGCGTACGCCCGCTCCTTCCTCGAACCCGTGCTCCGCGCGGCGGGCGACCGATACCGCGGCACCCCCGCCACCCTCTTCCAGCTCTATCCCCGCTGACTCCCGGCACCGGTGCCACCAGGTGCGGCGACCCGCGCCACAAACGCCGCCACCAGCTCGGCAACCTCCCGCGGCCGCTCCAGCAGCATCGCGTGCGTCGCCTCCACGCCCGCCACTTCCACCCACGGCTGCGTACGCGCCAACTCGTCCAGATCGGCGTGCAGCCCCTTCACGTACGCCGCCATCAGCTCATCCACCCACGGCAGCCCAGGCGTCGAAGGATTCGGACGCAATGCCCGCGCAATCATCAGCGGCCGCCGCACCCGCCGATAAAGCGCAAACAAATCAATTCCCGCCATCGCCTCCTGCATCCCAAGTCCCGCCACCCGCTCGGGCCGCAAATAGACCTGCCCATCCTCAGACTCCCCCACCGACCGTCGAACCCCCGCCTCCAACAACCCACCAGCAACCCCCAACTCATCCCCCATCGTGGCGTTGTACGCCAACACCCCCTCCAACCCTCCTCCCGGCAAAGGCCGCCCCATAGCAGCCTCAGCGAACTCCCTTGCCTCCCTCATCCGCTGCACCACATACCCCCGCTCCAACCCCACATACTGCTCAGGCCGCCCCATCCCATGCCCATCGAGATTCACAGCAGCCGGCGCCCCCGCAGCCCCCTCCACCCCTTCCAGACACAACGCCGCAACCATCCCTCCCAACGAATGCCCCACCACCACCGCATCCGGAATCCCACACCGCTCCAACACGGCCGCCACATCCGCGACCACCATCGCAAACGTCCACGTCCCGTGCCCACCACCCGACAACCCATGGGCCCGAAGATCCATCGCCACCACCCGATGCCGCCCAGCAAGCAGCGGCCCCACCAACGCCCAGTCCTCCAACGTCCGCCCAGCCCCATGCAAGAGCAGCAACGGCGGCCCATCCCCGCCATAGTCCCGCACAGCGACCTCAACACCGTCAGGAGCAGAAACACGAAATTCCTCAACGCCACAAGCACCAGTCATGCCACCAAGCTAAGCCGCCCCACCCCATCCCAAGATCATCCCCCCGAACGAAGAATTCACCCCAAATCCCGGGCTATGCTGGGCCTATACCAGCCGCACCGCCCGACTGGATGCGACCGCCCCGCACGGAAGGCTGGTTCGCGGAGGACTTGGACCGCCTCCCCGAGGCGCCACGCCACACCGAACTCATCGACGGGGCACTCACGTTCAGGACGACCCCGCAGCGGTCGTGGCACGGCCGCATGGTCACCGCCCTGACCACCACACTCATGGCCCAGGCGCCCCCGGGCTTCGAGGTCGAGCGGGAGATGACCATCCGGCTCGACGCCCGCAACCGCCCCGAGCCGGACCTCCTCCTGACGACCCTCCCTTACGATCCCGACCGCACCAGCTGTCCACCCGACGCCGTACGCCTCGTCGTCGAAGTCGTGTCTCTACGAGCTGGACGAACCGACCCGTGCCTACGCGCCCGCCGGAATCTTCCGAGGCTCGCTTCGGCGCCCCGTGCCCTTTGAAATCAGCCTCGACCTGGACAAGCTCGCTCCGCCGCGCAGCGCCTGAAGCCGGTACACCATCGGCGACACGAAAACGTCGGAAGGGTCGGACTCGCGTCATCCAGCGCGAGCGAGGGACCACTCCGGATTCCAGCCGTTGTGTACACCTGGGACACTCGGTACGCTTGAGAACATGACGCAGCCGATGCCCATAGAGTCCATCCGCGATGTGCGTGCTCACCTGGCCGAGGTCGTCGAGCGCGCCGATCGCGACGACGTACCCACGGTGATCACGCGCCGGGGCAAGGAAGTCGCCGCCGTCGTCTCCATCGAGGTGCTGCGCAAGTACCAGGAGTGGGAAGAGCGCGAGATCAACCGGATCATCGACGAGCGCATGGCCAACCCCGCACCCGGCATCCCGATCGAGGAGATCATGAGGGAGACACTGGCGCGCGGTGAGTGAGTACCGAACCGTCTTCCGCCCCGAGGCGCAGGCAGAGCTGCGGAAGATCCCTCGCGACATGGCGCTGCGCATCCTGGCCAAGCTGACAGAGCTGGAAACCGACCCTCTCGGCTTCAACACCACCGCGCTCGTATCCCAGCCCGAGCGTCGCCGCCTGCGCGTGGGCGACTACCGCGCCGTCTACTCGATCGACAACGGAGAGCTGGTGATCTGGGTGGTTCACGCGGGACACCGGTCCACCGTTTACGAGCCCTGATTGCCGCTGACCCCACGTCAGAATATCCAGCACCCAGCCAGCACGGTGACGACGAAGGGATCGGACTCGAGAGAGTCCGATCCCTTATGACCTGCATATTTGCTAAGTCAGCGACGTGGTGTTATTTCATCCGCTCACACGTTGAACCGGAACTCCACCACATCCCCGTCCTGCATCACATAGTCCTTGCCCTCCATGCGGGCCTTGCCGGCTGCGCGGGCCTCGGCTACCGAGCCTGTCTCGACCAGGTCTTCGAAAGAGATGACCTCGGCCTTGATGAAGCCCTTTTGGAAGTCGGTGTGGATGACGCCGGCCGCCTCGGGGGCCGTGGCGCCCTTCTTGATGGTCCAGGCGCGGGTTTCCTTGGGGCCGGCGGTGAGGTAGGTCTGCAGGCCGAGGGTGTTGAAGCCGACGTGGGCGAGGGTGGCGAGGCCGGGATCTTCCTGGCCTACGGACTGGAGGAGTTCGAGGGCCTCGTCCTCGTCGAGTTCGGCGAGGTCGGCTTCCAGCTTGGCGTTGAGGAAGATGGCCTCGGCGGGGGCCACCAGGGCGCGCTGTTCGGCCTTGAAGTCTTCGTCGGTCAGCTCGTCCTCGTCGACGTTGAAGACGTAGAGGAAGGGCTTGGTGGTGAGGAGGTGGAGGTCGTGGAGGAGTTCCGAGCGCTCGGAGCCCTGGACGATGCCCTGCGAGAAGAGGGCGTCGCCCTTCTCCAGGATCGCCTTGGCCTCCTCGACCGCCTTGACCTTCGGGGCGACGTCCTTCTTGATGCGCGACTCCTTCTGGAGGCGCGGCAGGACCTTCTCGATGGTCTGGAGGTCGGCGAGGATCAGCTCGGTGTTGATGGTCTCGATGTCGTCCTTGGGCGAGACCTTGCCGTCGACGTGGACGACGTTCTCGTCCTTGAAGGCGCGGATGACCTGGCAGATCGCGTCGGATTCGCGGATGTTCGCGAGGAACTTGTTGCCCAGGCCCTCGCCCTCGGAGGCGCCGCGGACGATGCCGGCGATGTCGACGAAGTCGACGGTGGCCGGGAGGATCTTCTGGGAGTCGAAGATCTCGGCCAGCTTGGCCAGGCGCGGGTCGGGGACGCCGACGACGCCGACGTTGGGCTCGATGGTGGCGAACGGGTAGTTGGCCGCCAGCACGTCGTTCTTGGTCAGGGCGTTGAACATGGTCGACTTGCCGACATTCGGCAGACCGACGATTCCGATCGTGAGCGACACGGTGGCGACTTCCCGGGAGAGGACTGGGCGGCGGTTCGTACGGGCCCGCGGGGGGCCGGGGCGGCCCGTGGGGCCGTCGGCCCGCGATGGGCCGGTCGCCCAGTCTACGGGGCAGCCGACACCGCCGGGCGGGTGGCGGGGGGAGGAGGGGAAGAGCGCAGGGAACGGGGTAGGAGGGCAGGGGTGGTTACGGTGTGTGATGGGAGTGGGGTGGTTTGTCCACCGAATGGGCTGGTCCGGTCGGACAAAACGCGTGTCCTGTAACCGATTAATCCCACTTAGCGGCCTACCGTGGCCGAGTGGAGCAACACAGAGCGCGCAGCCCCCAGCACAGTCCGCCCCGGACCGTCCGTCCGGCAGCGGGCCAGGACGCACGGTTTCCCCGCCCGGCGGAAGCCGTTACGTCGGACGCTTCAGATGCCTTGGACGCCCGGGATGCCCGAGGTATGCGGGTTTCGTCGGGGAGTCCGGGCGCCCCGCGGGCGCCAGGTGCCCCACGGGCCCCCGGAGCCCCACGCGCGCCGGGCGCGGATGAGCCCGGCGGTGAGAGTTCGACCGTGTACCGGGTACGGCCGCGCCGCCGCGGGCCCCTGGCTCCGCTGGCGGCCGCGGCGGCGCGGTTTCCCGCGCCGCGGCTCACCGGGCTGGGCTGCGGCCTGCTCGGCACCCTCGCGCTCTTCGCCTTCGCCGCCCTCGACCAGCTGCTGTTCGACGGCGCGCCGACGGTGTACGGGGTCTTCTTCGTGCTGGTGAGCGTGTGCGCGGGCTTGTGGGTACGGCCGTACGACCTGATCACCGCCCCGATCGCGCTGCCCATCGCGTACACCCTCGGCACCGTTCCGATCAGCCACAACGCGGGCGGCATCGCCGGGCTGCTGATGGGCGTCTTCACGGTGATGGCGACGCAGGCCGGCTGGCTCTACACGGGGACGCTGGTCTGCGCGCTGATCGTCGTCGTCCGCAAGGCGGCGGCCATCGCGCGGCGGCAGGCCGCTCGGCAGGCGCGCCGGGCGGGTGGCCGCGCGCCCCGGGGGCGTACGCCGGGACAGGCGTCACCGGCGTCCGGCGGCCGAGCGCCGGCGCGCAAGGAGCGGACGCGGCAGCGGCTGGAGCAGGGACCGGGACCGGGGCAGCGCCCCGGCCTGGGCCAGGGGGCGCACCACCGCGGCCCCGGACAGCCCGCGGGCCAGGTCAGGGATCGGCCGGCCAGCCGGCCTGCGACGTAGCGGCCGCGTCGGCATCGGTCGCGGCCGCGGGGCCCGGCGGGGCGCCCGCGCCCGCCGGGGCCGCGGGGCCGTCCTTCAGTGCGGCGCGGGCGGCCATGGCGGCACCCACGATCCCGGCGTTGTTCTGCAGTTGCGCGGGGACGATTTCCGCCTTGACGCCCTCGATCAGCGGCAGGAACTTCTCCGCCTTGCGGCTGACGCCGCCGCCGATCACGAACAGCCTGGGTGACAAGAGCATCTCCACGTGGGCGAGGTATTTCTGCACGCGGCGCGCCCACTGCTGCCAGCTCAGGTCCTCGTCGTCCTTGACCTTGGTGGACGCCCGTTTCTCGGCGTCGTGGCCGTGCAGTTCCAGGTGGCCCAGCTCGGTGTTGGGGACCAGCTTGCCGTCGGCGAAGACGGCGCTGCCGATGCCGGTTCCGAAGGTGAGCACGACGACCGTGCCCGTACGGTCCCTGCCCGCGCCGAAGTGCATCTCGGCCAGGCCCGCCGCGTCCGCGTCGTTCAGGATGGTGACCGGGCAGCCGCCGGTGTCGCCGCCGAGGCGGCCGGCCAGCAGCGCGGCGGCGTTCCGGTCGATCCACCCCGGGTCGACGTTGGCTGCCGTACGGGTGACGCCGTCGGTCACCACTCCGGGGAACGTCGCGCCGACCGGCCCTGTCCAGCCGAAATGATCCACGACCTGCCGGACGCGGTCCGCGACCGCGTCCGGGGTGGCCGGATGCGGGGTCAGCACTTTGAACCGCTCGTCCGCCAGGTCACCGCGCTCCAGGTCCACCGGAGCGCCCTTGATGCCCGACCCGCCGATGTCCACGCCAAAGACCTTCATGTCTATGAGGCTAGGCGCGGACGGGCCGGTTCACCCCTCGACTTCCGAGATCACCGCCCGGACCGGTGGGCCGGCCTCGGCCCCCGGTCTCAGTCCTCAGCGGCCGTCTTCGCCTCCGCGCGCAGGTCGCGACGGAGTTCCTTGGGCAGCGAGAAGGTGATGGACTCCTCGGCGGACTTGACCGTCTCGACGTCCTCGTAGCCGCGCTGGGCGAGCCAGTCCAGTACGCCGTGGACCAGCACCTCGGGGACGGAGGCGCCGGAGGTGAGGCCTACGGTGCGCACGCCCTCCAGCCAGCTCTCCTCGATCTCCTCGGCGCCGTCGACCAGATGGGCGGCGCCGGCGCCCGCGCCGAGGGCGACCTCGACGAGGCGGACGGAGTTCGAGGAGTTCTTGGAGCCGACGACGATGACGAGGTCGGCCTGGGCGCCCATCTGCTTGACGGCGATCTGGCGGTTCTGGGTGGCGTAGCAGATGTCGTCACTGGGCGGGGAGAGGAGGTTGGGGAAGCGGCCCTTGAGGGCGCCGACCGTCTCCATGGTCTCGTCGACCGACAGGGTGGTCTGGGAGAGCCAGACGACCTTGTCCGGGTCGCGGACCTCGACGTTCTTCACGTCGTCGGGGCCGTCGACCAGGGTGATGTGGTCGGGGGCCTCGCCGCTGGTGCCGATGACCTCTTCGTGGCCCTCGTGGCCGATCAGGAGGATGTCGAAGTCCTCCTTGGCGTACCGGACGGCTTCCTTGTGGACCTTGGTGACCAGCGGGCAGGTCGCGTCGATGGTGGCCAGCTTGCCGCGCTTGGCCTCGTCGTGGACGACCGGGGCGACACCGTGCGCGGAGAAGATGACGATGTTGCCCTCGGGCACCTCCGCCGTCTCGTCGACGAAGATCGCGCCCTTCTTCTCCAGGGTCTTGACCACGTACTTGTTGTGGACGATCTCGTGGCGCACGTAGACGGGCGCGCCGTACTGCTCCAGGGCTTTCTCGACGGCGATCACGGCACGGTCCACGCCCGCGCAATAGCCGCGGGGGGCGGCGAGCAGGACCCGGCGGCGGTCCTCGCCGCGCGAGACGTCTCCGTCCTGGGCGGTGGCGGGCGACGGGCTGGGCGTAGCAGCAGTCATACGATCCATCGTACGGGGCCGACTTCGGGGTACGTGATCTGCCGGGGCGCGATGGAGTGACCGCGGTCGCGGGTGCGCGGAGGGCGGTGCGCCGGGCGCGCCCGCCCGGTCGGCGTGGTGCCCGCCCCGTTCCTGGCGCGTCCATCCCGCCGCTGACGCGGCCTTGCCCGAAGCTGGAGGGCAGCCGACGATCATCGTCGGCCCGTATGTCCCCTGCCGAGGTGTCCGTCATGACCGCACCGTCCGAGCCGAACCCGTCCTCCCCGCCGCCCCCCGGGGCGCCCGGCGCGTCCGCAGCGCCGGACGGCGGCGGGCTGCGGCGCACGCTGTCCTTCCGTGACCTGATCGTCTACGGGCTGCTGTTCATCGCCCCGATGGCGCCGGTCGGCATCTTCGGCACGCTCCAGGCCAAGTCGCACGGGGCGATCACCGTCGTCTACGTGGTGGCGACGGTCGCGATGGCCTTCACGGCCTATTCGTACGCGCAGATGGTGCGGGTCGCCCCGCAGGCCGGCTCGGTGTTCACGTACGCGCGGGTCGGGCTGGGCGAGAGCGCGGGTTTCGTCGCGGGGTGGATGGCGATGCTCGACTACCTGCTGATCCCGGCGGTCGCGTACCTCTTCTCCGGGATCGCCATGCACGCGCTGGTGCCGTCCGTGCACCAGTGGGTCTGGACGGCGCTCGCGGTGGTCGTCACCACGCTCCTGAACCTGTGGGGGGTGCGGGCCGCGGCCGTGGTCGGCTTCGCGGTGCTGGCGATGGAGCTCGTGGTGCTGGCGGTCTTCGTGGTGGCGGCGTTGTGGGTGCTGGCCGCGGACGGGGCGCAGCGGGGCTGGTCGGTGCCGCTGACCGGCGAGGGGGCCTTCTCCCCGAGCGCGGTGCTGGCCGCGGTGTCGGTGGCGGTGCTGTCGTACCTGGGGTTCGATGCGATCGCGTCGTTCGCGGAGGAGACGGCGGGGGGATCGGCGCGGGTGGCGCGGGCCGTGCTGACCTGCCTGGTGGTGGCGGGGGTGCTGTTCGCCGTACAGACGTATCTGGCGGCGCTGCTGGCGCCGATGTCGGCGGCCGAGCTGGCGGCGCAGCCCGCCGGGCAGGGTGACGCCTTCTATACGACGGCGGACGCGGCCGTCGGCGAGTGGCTCCAGAAGCTGGTGGCGGCGAGCAAGGCGATCGGTGCGGCGTTCGCGGCGCTGGCCGGGCAGGCGGCGGCCGGGCGGCTGCTGTTCGCGATGGCGCGGGACCGGCGGCTGCCGGGTGCGATGTCGAAGGTGGACGCGGGCAGCGGGGTGCCGCGGCGGGCGCTGCTGGGCGCCGCGGTGGTGACGCTGGTCGCGGCGGTGTGGGCGGCCCGGCGCGACGACGGCCTGGACCACCTCTCCTCCATCGTGAACGTGGGCGCGCTGACGGCCTTCGGCCTGCTGCACGCGTCGGTGATCGGCTGGTTCTGGGTACGCAAGCGGGCCGCGCGCCCGAATCTCCTGCGGCACGTCCTGGTGCCGGTGCTGGGCCTGGCGGTGGTGGTCGCGGTCGTCGTGGAGGCGTCCGGGACCGCGCAGGTCGTGGGCGCGGTCTGGTTGGTGGTGGGGCTGGTGGTGCTGGCGGTGCAGTACGGGCGGCGGAAGGGCGGGCTGAAGGGCGGGGCGGCGGGTGGCTGACGCGGCGGCGGCCCGTACGGGCGCGGAGCCGCGTACCCCGCCGCTGTCGGTGCCGGGCTATACGCTCAAGGGATGAGTGTGAGGACGTCTGCGGAGGCGCCGATCCCGGTCGGCGAGGTGTCGCGGCTCATCGGGGGGTGGATCGACCGGTTGGGGGCCGTCTGGGTCGAGGGGCAGATCACGCAGCTGTCGCGGCGGCCGGGGGCCGGTGTGGTCTTCCTGACGCTGCGCGACCCCTCGTACGACATCTCGCTGAGCGTCACGTGCTACCGCCAGGTCTTCGACAAGGTCGCGGACGTGATCAGCGAGGGCGCGCGCGTCGTCGTGCACGCCAAGCCCGAGTGGTACGCGCCGCGCGGCCAGCTCTCGCTGCGGGCCGCCGAGATCAAGCCGGTGGGCGTCGGCGAGCTGCTGGCGCGGCTGGAGCAGCTGAAGAAGTCGCTGGCGGCCGAGGGCCTGTTCCGGGCGGAGCGCAAGCGCGGACTGCCGTTCCTGCCGCAGCTGATCGGCCTGGTGTGCGGCCGGGCCAGCGCCGCCGAGCGGGACGTGCTGGAGAACGCCCGGCTGCGCTGGCCCGCCGTCCGCTTCGAGGTGCGCAACGTGCCGGTGCAGGGCGTGCACGCGGTGCCGCAGGTGATCGAGGCGGTCAAGGAGCTGGACGCGCTGCCCGAGGTCGACGTGATCATCGTGGCGCGCGGCGGCGGCAGCGTCGAGGACCTGCTGCCGTTCTCGGACGAGCAGCTGGTACGGGCCGTGGGCGCGGCCCGTACGCCCGTCGTGTCCGCGATCGGGCACGAACCGGACTCGCCGCTGCTGGACCTGGTCGCCGACCTGCGCGCTTCGACGCCGACCGACGCGGCGAAGAAGGTCGTGCCGGACGTGGGCGAGGAGTTCGCGCGCATCCAGCAGCTGCGGGAGCGGGCGCTGCGCGCGGTCGGCGGCTACCTGGACCGCGAGGAGCGCGGCCTGGCCGCGGCGCTGAGCCGGCCCTCGATGGAGCGGCCCCACCGGATGGTCGAGGAGCGCGAGGACCAGGTCACGGCTCTGTTGGAGCGCGGCAGGCGCACGCTGGGGCATCTGCTGGACCGGGCCGACTCCGAGCTGTCGCACACACTGGCGCGAGTGGTCGCCCTCTCCCCCAAGGCCACTTTGGAGCGGGGTTACGCGGTGCTCCAGAAGCCGGACGGGGCGGCCGTGCGCTCCCCCGGCGAGGTCGCGGACGACGACGTGCTGCGGGCCCGGGTCGCCGAGGGTGAGTTCCAGGTCAGGGTGGCCGGCTCACGGCCCGATGTCACAGCCCCGGAATAGGGTGGGAAGCATGGCGAAGGCGAAGACGGACGACACGGTGGCCGACGGCACGACGGCGGACGGCACCGCGGACGCGGCGCAGCCGGACGGGTCCACGCTCGGGTACGAACAGGCCCGGGACGAGCTGATCGAGGTCGTCCGCAGCCTGGAGGCCGGCGGGACCACGCTGGAGGAGTCGCTCGCGCTCTGGGAGCGCGGCGAGGAGCTGGCGAAGGTCTGCCGCCGCTGGCTGGACGGGGCGCGGGCGCGGCTGGACGCGGCGCTGGCGGAGGAGGACGCGGCCGAGTAGCGGCCGCGCGGCCCCGGGCGTCCCCTGGGCACGTCACCCCCTTTGTGAACCGGGTCACATTTCCCCCGTATTAGTTGAAACTTAATCTATCTTGGTTACAGTTGACACCGAACACGGATCAACCACGACCCCCGAGGTGCCCTCATGTCTCTCGCTCTCGACACCGCCGCTCAGGACCTCCTCTTCCGCGAGGCCCAGACCGCCAACTCCTTCACGGACGAGCCGGTGACGGACGAGCAGGTACAGGCCATCTACGACCTGGTGAAGTTCGGCCCCACCGCCTTCAACCAGTCGCCGCTGCGCATCACCATGGTCCGCTCCGAGGACGCCCGCGAGCGCCTGGTGAAGTACGCGATGGGCGCCAACGGCCCGAAGACCCTGAGCGCGCCGCTGACCGTGATCCTCTCCACGGACCTCGACTTCCACGAGAAGCTGCCGACGCTGTTCCCGCACGCCCCCGGCATCAAGGACGCCTACTTCGCCGAGCTGGCCGTCCGCGAGGCCGCCGGCGCCCAGAACGCGACGCTGCAGGCCGGCTACTTCATCGTCGGCGTCCGCGCCGCCGGCCTGGCGGCCGGCCCGATGACCGGCTTCGACTTCGCCGGCATCGACAACGAGTTCTTCGGCGACGGCAAGCAGAAGGCCTTCATGGTCGTCAACATCGGCAAGCCCGGCGCCGACGCCTTCTTCCCGCGCTCGCCGCGGCTCGGCTTCGACGAGGCCGTCACCACCGTCTGAGCCGGCCGGGGCTCCGGGGGCGCCCCTGGTGGACACAGCCCGCGCGACAGCGCACGACGAGGCCGCCGCACCCAGCCCGGGTGCGGCGGCCTCGTCGTATGCCTGCGGAGTCGTACGGACCGGCAGGCGGGTCCGCCGCCAGGCGAAGGCGCCAGACGAAGGCGCCTACCCCTTCTCGGACTCCAGGGACGCGGCCAGCTCCGCGAGGCGCCCGTACGGCGCGGTGCCCGTGAGGACCGTCGTGACGCCCTCCTCCTCGCGCACCAGGGCCCGGTACTTCTCGCCCTTGTAGCGGTCCCACTTCACGCCGCCGACGGCCTGCTTGCCCGCGGCCTTCTCCGCGCCCAGCGTGACGTCCTGGACGAACTTCTTCGCGGGCGCGTCGCTCTGCTCCAGCGCCGCGTACTCCTGCTCCGGATCGAGCATGCCCAGGTGCCAGGCGCCGCCCTTGCCGTCCTTGCTCGCCTTGTACGAGACGGAGGTGGCGCGCCAGCCCTCGGGCAGCCCCTTGGGAGCCGCCACCGGGTACGGCGCCGCGCGCCGCGCGGTCGCGACCTCGACGCGGTAGTCGACCGTCTTGACCGCGTTGACCTCGGCGGTCTTGCTGTCGTTGTGCGGGATGAAGAGATAGATGCCCGCGACGAGGGCGCCGATCACCGCCATCGACAGGACCATGTCCCGAACCGTCTGCTTGCCTCGCATACCTGCCACGCCCTCTATCGTCCCCCATGCCCGGCTCCGCCGGGAGGCACCCCCCGCCCTTCGCGGGGCCGGCCCCGCCGTACGCGGACGCGCCCGGTTCGCGCCTTGACGCCGCTCATGCGTGGGGTCCGCTGCTCATTTTGGCGACGTACCGATAAAGTCATAGCCACCCTCGCCATTCCGGCCGTCGCCGTACAGAAAGGTGCGCTCGATGACCGAGCATCATCTGCCGTCCCAACTCGAGGTCAGCCCCGAGGCTCCCGACCGCAACCTCGCTCTGGAACTCGTCCGGGTCACCGAGGCCGGAGCCATGGCCTCGGGCCGGTGGGTCGGCCGCGGCGACAAGAACGGTGCCGACGGAGCCGCCGTCAAGGCCATGCGCGCCCTGATCCACACCGTCTCCATGAACGGCGTCGTGGTCATCGGGGAGGGCGAGAAGGACAACGCCCCGATGCTCTACAACGGCGAGCGGGTCGGTGACGGCACCGGCGCCGAGTGCGACGTGGCCGTGGACCCGGTCGACGGCACCACCCTGACCGCCAAGGGCATGGCCAACGCCGTCTCCGTGATGGCCGTCGCCGAGCGCGGCTCCATGTTCGACCCGTCCGCGGTCTTCTACATGGACAAGCTGGCCACCGGCCCCGAGGCCGCCGACTTCGTCGACATCACCGCACCCGTCGGCGTCAACATCCGCCGGATCGCCAAGGCCAAGAAGTCCTCCGTCGAGGACGTCACCGTCGTCATCCTGGACCGGCCGCGCCACGACGGCCTGGCCAAGGAGGTCCGGGAGGCCGGGGCGCGGATCAAGTTCATCTCCGACGGCGACGTGGCCGGCGCCATCATGGCGGCCCGCGAGGGCACCGGCGTCGACCTGCTGCTGGGCATCGGCGGTACGCCGGAGGGCATCATCGCCGCGTGCGCCCTCAAGTGCCTGGGCGGCACCCTTCAGGCCAAACTGTGGCCGAAGGACGACGAGGAGCGGCAGCGCGCGATCGACGCCGGGCACGACCTGGACAAGGTGCTCCAGACCGACGACCTGGTCCGCGGCGACAACGTCTTCTTCGTCGCCACCGGCATCACCGACGGCGACCTGCTGCGCGGGGTGCGCTACCGCGCCGAGACCGCGACCACCTCGTCGCTGGTCATGCGCTCCAAGTCCGGCACGATCCGCCGGGTCGACTCCGAGCACCGGCTCTCCAAGCTGCGCGCGTACAGCTCGGTCGACTTCGAGCGCCCCAGCTAGCGCGGGCCGCACGCGCCACCGCCGTACCGGCGTGCGGGCGCACGCACCCGCTCAACGCACGGGCCGGGACTCCGCCGTTCTTCTTCGGCGGGGCCCCGGCCCGTTGTCGTGCCGGACATGCCGGCCTCAACCAGCGGCCTGCATCCGTGCCGAGCGCTGCAGTTCGGTTTCCCTGCGCCGGCGGCGGGCCAGGACGACCCGGCGCTCGGCGGCGGTCAGCCCGCCCCACACTCCGTAGGGCTCCGGCTGCATCAGGGCGTGCTCCCGGCACTCGATCACTACCGGGCAGCGGGCGCAGACCCGCTTGGCGGCCTCCTCCCGCGCCAAGCGTGCGGCGGTCGGCTCCTTGGACGGTGCGAAGAACAGTCCCGCTTCGTCACGGCGGCACACCGCCTCCGCGTGCCAGGGACCGGCCTCTTCGCGAGAGGGAACTCGCTGGGGCGGAACAACTGCGGTGTCCTGCAGAGGCTGATGCGGTAGCAGCACGGTCTACTCCTGACGACGGCTTCGGCGAAAGAGTCACCCTTGCCCGTCTCGCTGCGCACGACTTTTCGCACCCCGCAGCCGTACGAGAGACGATGCACCAGCCCTACCCGCTGTGCGCGGGCTTATGCACACGGTTGCGAACCGTCCCCGAGCAGTGCGTATTCGGGCCCGGGACGGCCGGAACACCGCCGTCCGCGACGCCTCAGTCGCCGTATCCGCCGTGCAGCCGCCCGCGCCGCTCGTCGTGGCGGTGCTCGTGCCACGCGCGCCGGGCCTCGCGCAGGTCGTCGCGCAGGTCGCGCAGCCACTTGCCGCGCTTGGGCTTGGCCTCGACGCTGCCGAGGACCGCGTAGCCGTTGACGATCACGACCGGGGCGTCGGCCTCGACCGAGTCGTTGGTCTCGACCTCGAAGGCGCCGAGCACGCCGGAACCGCTGCTGCGCAGCGTCACGTTCTCCGGCACCCGGATCTCCACGCTGCCGAGGATCGCGGTGACGTTGATGTGGACCTGCTGCTGCTGGAAGATCCCCTCGGTCAGGTCGATCTCCACACTGCCGAAGACCGCGACGGCGTTGATACGGCCGGGTACCCGCCAGCGGCCCTTGCGGGTCGAGGCGCTGAAGATCGCGACCATCGTCTGGTCCGGCGGCGTGCCGCCCGGCTCGGCGTCGTACGCGGCGGGCGCGGGCCGCGGCCGGGGCGTACCGCCCTCCGCCGGCAGATCGCGCACCAGCGGCTCCAGTTCGCCCATCGTCTTCGCGCGGTAGACCAGGTCGATGCGCTCGGAGTGCTCCTCGGCGTCCAGCCGCCCGACCGCCAGCGCCTCGCGCAGGATCTCCGCGATCCGGTCCCGGTCCGCGTCGGAGGCCCTCAGCTCCGCCTCGGCCACGGGCTTGGTCAGATTCACCGGCTGCTGGGCTCGCTTGGCGAGCGACGATTCGTCCACGGGGGCAGCGTACCGAAACGCGATAGATCGCGACTAGGGGACGCGCGGCCCCGGGCCGGCCCTTGGTGAGCCTTACCTCACAGCGGCGACCGGCGGCGGGGGTTCTACGCTGTTCAGGCGCTGCCGCAGATGTCAGCCGAAAGCCACCGCCCAGTGAGGAATAACCCCTGATGCCCCCCGTCTCCCGCCCAGCCCGCCCGGAGTTCGCCTATACCGACCTGCTGCCCGTAGGCGAGGACAACACCCCGTACCGCCTGGTCACTTCCGAGGGCGTGAGCACCTTCGAAGCCGACGGGCGCACGTTCCTCAAGGTCGAGCCGGAGGCGCTGCGCAAGCTGGCCGCCGAGGCGATGCACGACATCTCGCACTACCTGCGCCCGGCCCACCTCGCCCAGCTGCGCCGCATCCTGGAGGACCCCGAGGCGTCCGCCAACGACCGCTTCGTGGCCCTGGACCTCCTGAAGAACGCGAACATCGCGGCGGCCGGCGTGCTGCCGATGTGCCAGGACACCGGCACCGCGATCGTCATGGGCAAGCGCGGCCAGCACGTCCTGACCCAGGGCCGTGACGAGGAGGCCCTCTCCCGCGGCATCTACGACGCGTACACCCAGCTGAACCTGCGGTACTCGCAGATGGCCCCGCTGACCATGTGGGACGAGAAGAACACCGGCTCCAACCTGCCGGCCCAGATCGAGCTGTACGCCACCGACGGGGACGCGTACAAGTTCCTGTTCATGGCCAAGGGCGGCGGCAGCGCCAACAAGTCCTTCCTCTACCAGGAGACGAAGGCCGTCCTCAACGAGGCGAGCATGATGAAGTTCCTGGAGGAGAAGATCCGCTCGCTGGGCACGGCCGCCTGCCCGCCGTACCACCTGGCGATCGTCGTCGGCGGTACCAGCGCCGAGTACGCGATGAAGACCGCGAAGTACGCCTCCGCGCACTACCTGGACGAGCTGCCCGCCGAGGGCTCCCCCACCGGCCACGGCTTCCGGGACAAGGAGCTGGAGGAGAAGGTCTTCGAGCTGACGCAGAAGATCGGCATCGGCGCGCAGTTCGGCGGCAAGTACTTCTGCCACGACGTGCGCGTGGTGCGCCTGCCCCGGCACGGCGCGTCCTGCCCGGTCGCCATCGCCGTCTCCTGCTCCGCCGACCGCCAGGCCGTGGCGAAGATCACCGCCGAGGGCGTCTTCCTGGAGCAGCTGGAGAAGGACCCGGCGCGCTTCCTCCCGGAGACGACCGAGGCGGAGCTGACCGAGGGCGCGGGCCCGGACCTCGACGCCGTACGCGTCGACCTGAACCAGCCGATGGACGACATCCTGGCCGAGCTGACCAAGCACCCGGTCAAGACCCGCCTCTCGCTCACCGGCACGCTGGTCGTCGCCCGCGACATCGCGCACGCGAAGATCAAGGAGCGGCTGGACGCGGGCGAGGGGATGCCGGAGTACCTGAAGAACCACCCGGTCTACTACGCGGGCCCGGCGAAGACCCCCGAGGGCTACGCGTCCGGCTCCTTCGGCCCGACCACGGCCGGCCGGATGGACGCCTACGTCGAGCAGTTCCAGGCGGCGGGCGGCTCGAAGGTCATGCTGGCCAAGGGCAACCGCTCCAAGCAGGTCACCGACGCGTGCGCCGCGCACGGCGGCTTCTACCTCGGCTCCATCGGCGGCCCGGCGGCCCGCCTGGCGCAGGACTGCATCAAGAAGGTCGAGGTCCTCGAATACGAGGAGCTGGGCATGGAGGCGGTCTGGCGCATCGAGGTGGAGGACTTCCCGGCGTTCATCGTCGTCGACGACAAGGGCAACGACTTCTTCCAGGACCCGGCACCGGCTCCCACGTTCACGAGCATTCCGGTACGTACCGCCTGACGGACGAAACGTGTCGGTGCCCGGGAACAGAATGGTGGTTCCCGGGCACTGAGACAGGTATGAGT
The DNA here is from genome assembly GCF_044329785.1 of Streptomyces sp. NPDC017529. Taxonomy (NCBI): domain Bacteria; kingdom Bacillati; phylum Actinomycetota; class Actinomycetes; order Kitasatosporales; family Streptomycetaceae; genus Streptomyces; species Streptomyces sp. NPDC017529. The sequence goes on along the minus strand of NZ_JBIRJY010000004.1, from coordinate 259,377 downwards.
GACAACGGCCTGAGCGGCGAGAACGGCGAGTACCGGACCGAGCACGACTCGATGGGCGAGGTGCGGGTGCCCGCCCGTGCCAAGTGGCGGGCGCAGACGCAGCGGGCGGTGGAGAACTTCCCCGTCTCCGGGCAGCGGCTGGAGCGGGCGCACATCGAGGCGCTGGCCCGGATCAAGGCCGCGGCGGCCAAGGCCAACGCCGAGCTGGGTGTGCTGGACGAGGACGTCGCGGGGGCGATCCAGGAGGCCGCGGCGGAGGTCGCCGACGGGAAGTGGGACGAGCACTTTCCCGTCGACGTCTTCCAGACCGGGTCCGGTACGTCGTCGAACATGAACACCAACGAGGTCATCGCGACCCTCGCCACCGAGCGGCTGGGCCGCGACGTGCACCCCAACGACCACGTCAACGCCTCCCAGTCGTCCAACGACGTCTTCCCCTCCTCGATCCACATCGCGGCGACCGCGGCCGTCACGCACGACCTGATCCCCGCGCTGGAGCACCTGGCGGGCGCGCTGGAGCGCAAGGAGACGGAGTTCGCCGAAGTGGTGAAGGCGGGGCGGACGCATCTGATGGACGCCACGCCCGTCACCCTCGGCCAGGAGTTCGGCGGCTTCGCGGCGCAGGTCCGCTACGGCGTCGAGCGGCTGCGATCCGCGCTGCCGCGGCTGGCCGAACTGCCACTGGGCGGCACGGCGGTGGGCACCGGCATCAACACCCCGCCCGGCTTCCCCGCCGCGGTGATCGCCGAGGTGGCGCGGACGACGGGACTGCCGCTGACCGAGGCGCGCAACCACTTCGAGGCGCAGGGCGCGCGGGACGCGGTGGTGGAGACCAGCGGCCAGCTGCGGACCATCGGCGTCGGCCTGACGAAGATCGCCAACGATCTGCGGTGGATGTCCTCGGGGCCGCGCACCGGCCTCGCCGAGATCAACCTGCCCGACCTCCAGCCGGGTTCGTCCATCATGCCGGGCAAGGTCAACCCGGTGATCCCGGAGGCGGTGCTGATGGTGGCCGCGCAGGTCACCGGCAACGACGCGACGGTGGCCGCGGCCGGCGCGGCCGGCAACTTCGAGCTGAACGTGATGCTGCCGGTCATCGCGAAGAACGTGCTGGAGTCGGTACGGCTGCTGGCCAACGTCACGCGGCTGCTGGCGGACCGTACGGTCGACGGGATCACCGCGAACGCCGAACGGGCCCGGGAGTACGCGGAGTCGTCCCCGTCCGTGGTCACCCCGCTCAACAAGTACATCGGGTACGAGGAGGCCGCGAAGGTCGCCAAGAAGTCGCTCGCGGAGCGGAAGACGATCCGCGAGGTGGTCGTCGAGTCCGGGTACGTCGAGAAGGGCCTGCTGACCGAGGGGCAGTTGGACGAGGCGCTGGACGTGCTGCGCATGACACATCCGTAACGGACCGTGCGGCATACGTCACGGCACGGACATCGGCGCCCCTCTAAGATCTGCGCATGACAGCGGACATGGTGGAGACGAGGAAGGGCGCCGCCGGGGCGAAGGGCACGCGAAGCGCCGCGGACGGACCGGTGCGCTGGGCGCCCGGTGACCAGATCCTGTGGCGCTACCGCGACAACGCCGGCGACGGCATCCACATCTGCCGTCCGATGACCGTCGTACAGGACACCGACGAGCTGCTCGCGGTGTGGATGGCCCCCGGCACGACCTGCGTCAAGCCGGTGCTGGCCGACGGGACGCCCGTCCACCGCGAGCCGCTCGCCACCCGCTACACCAAGCCGCGGCGCACCGCCCGCGACCAGTGGTTCGGCAGCGGGGTGCTGAAGCTGGCCAGGCCCGGCGACCCCTGGTCGGTGTGGCTGTTCTGGGAGCGCGGCTGGCACTTCAAGAACTGGTACGTGAACTTGGAGGAGCCCCGTCACCGTTGGGCGGGCGGCATCGACTCCCAGGACCACTTCCTGGACATCTGCGTGTACCCGGACCGGCATTGGGAGTGGCGCGACGAGGACGAGTTCGCGCAGGCGCAGCGCGACGGGCTGATGCCGCCCGCGCTGGCCGCCGACGTACGGGCCGCGGGCCGCGCGGCGGTCGCGCACATCGGGGCGTGGGGGGAGCCGTTCGCCTCCGGGTGGGAGAACTGGCGGCCGGACCCGGCGTGGGAGGTGCCGGGGCTGCCGGAGGACTGGGACCGGGCGGTCACCGGCCGCTGAGCCGGCGTACGGGGGGCGCGGGCCGGTGGCCCCGGTCTCCGCCCCGGCGCGCCGACCAGCAGGTGAGGGCGCGGTACGGCGTGCGAGTGAGCCCCCTTGATGCGCCCCTGGGGATCAACCGTAGGATCGTCCTCCACAAGACTGCACAGGCGTAACTCAAGACTGCACGGAACTGCACGGACGTGGCTCCCGATCCGGAGCACGGAACTTGACCGCGGTCGCAGGAGAGGCGAGGTCGTGAGCGCTGAAGGCTACGACGGATACGAGGGCCTGAACCGGTTAGTCCTGGACCGGGCGGGTCAGGCGGAGGCGTTCGACGCGATCGGCGACCGGTACGACGAGGTCTTCCCGCACAAGGAGGGCCAGCTCGCCGCCGGCGCCTGGCTCGCCGCCGGGCTGCCGCCCGGCTCCCGGGTGCTGGACGCCGGCTGCGGTACGGGCGTGCCGACGGCCCGTCAGCTGGCGGAAGCGGGCCACAAGGTCGTCGGGGTCGACCTCTCCCCCACGATGGTCGGGCTGGCCCGGGAGAACGTGCCGAAGGGCGAGTTCCACCGGCTCGACGTCGCGGCGCTCGGGGACGGCCGACTCGGCGGTCCCGCCTCCTTCGACGGGGCCGTCGCCTTCTTCTCGCTGCTCATGCTGCCCCGCGGGGAGATCCCGTACGCGCTGCGATCGCTGCACACCCTGCTGCGGCCCGGCGGGCTGCTGGCGCTGTCCATGGTCGAGGCCGATCTGGACGACTGCGCGATTCCGTTCCTGGGTGACACGATCCGGGTATCGGGTTACCTGCGGGACGACTTGCGCCAGGTCGTGCACGACGCGGGCTTCGAAGTCACCGGGGAGGACTCGTATGCGTATGCCCCGGCCAGTACGGACCTACCACCCGAGATCCAGCTCTTCCTGCACCTGCGACGCGCTTGAGACGCGGCGCGCCACGCGCGCAGCCCCGGACGGATGGAATCCCACGCGTGACGGAGCACCCGACCTCCCACGAAACGCGGCAGGCCGCCCCGCCTGCCGCGGCCTCGGCGACCCCGCACCGGGGTCTGCCCGAGCCGGCGCCCTTCGGTACGGCCGCCGGCCCCCGCAGTTCGCCGGGGCAGCCGGCGCCACCCGGCTGCGGCCCGGCGGCGCCCCGGCCCGCCGGGGCGGCTGAGATGTCCGCCGCGGCGCCGCGCGGTGACGATTCTGCGTACGCCGCGGACGGCGGCCCCCGGCACGCCGCCGGCCACGGACCGGCGGGCGGCGGACCGGACGACGGGCTGGAGGGCCGGGGCGAGGAGCCCGGCGCCGGCCGGCCGCGCTCGCGCACCGACGGGCCGCCCGTGGTACCGCCGCCCGCCGCCCCGTACGGCGTGCCGGTGGAGTCCGGCGCGCGCGGCGGTGAGCCCGAGCGGGCCGGCGGCCGCGAGGCGCCGCCCGCCAGGTCGGCGCACCCCGCGCAGACGGCCGAGAGCGCCGAGGTGCTGGCGGCCCGTCAGGCGGGCGGCGACCGGCTGCGCTTCATCGGCGCCGCGCCCCGGCGGATCGCCCGCGGCATAGACCTCGACGAGATCGTGCTGGGGCTGTGCCGGGCGACCGTGCCGACGTTCGCCGACGCCATCCTGGTGTACCTGCGCGACCCGCTGCCGGTGGGCGACGAACGGCCGACCGGCCCGGTGGTGCTGCGGCTGCGCCGTACCGACCGGATCCCCGAGGAGCCGGACACCAACGGCGGCCGCCTGCCGATGCTGCCCGCGCAGCCGGACCTGAGCCCGGCGATGGGCGGCAGCGCGGCGGAGCTGTCCGAGGTGCTGCCGGGCGGGCCGCTGGCGGAGGTGCTGCGCGGCGTACGGCCGCTGTTCGGCGAGGCCCAGGCGGCGCGCGCCGCGCTGCCCGAACTGCTCGGCCCGCTCACCCACCTGCCCACCGGACACCGGGTGGTCCTGGCGCCGCTGCGCGGCCGCCGCCGGGTGATCGGCGCGGCGGTGTTCCTGCGCCGTCCCGACCGCCCGGCCTTCGAGGCGGACGACCTGCTGGTGGCGGCGCAGCTGGCGACGCACACCGCGCTGGGCGTGGACAAGGCGGTGCTGTACGGGCGCGAGGCGTACATCGCGGACGCGCTCCAGCGCACGATGCTGCCGGACTCGCTGCCGCAGCCCACCGGCGTGCGGCTGGCCAGCCGCTACCTGCCCGCCGCCGAGACGGCCCGGGTGGGCGGCGACTGGTACGACGCGATCCCGCTGCCCGGCAGCCGGGTGGCCCTGGTGGTCGGTGACGTCATGGGCCACTCCATGACCTCGGCGGCGATCATGGGCCAGCTGCGCACCACCGCGCAGACGCTGGCCGGTCTCGACCTGCCGCCGCAGGAGGTGCTGCACCACCTCGACGAGCAGGCGCAGCGGCTCGGCTCCGACCGGATGGCGACGTGCCTGTACGCGGTCTACGACCCGGTGGCGCACCGCATCATGGTCGCCAACGCCGGGCACCCGCCGCCCGTGATGCTGCACCGCGGCGGGCGCGCCGAGGTGCTGCGGGTGCCGCCGGGCGCGCCGATCGGCGTGGGCGGGGTGGACTTCGAGGCGGTCGAGCTGGACGCCCCGGCGGGCGCCACGCTCGTCCTGTACACGGACGGCCTGGTCGAATCCCGTATCCGGGACGTGTGGACCGGGATAGAGCAGCTGCGCGAGCGGCTGACGGAGACGGCCCGGCTGACCGGGCCCAACCCGCCGCCGCTGGAGCCGCTGTGCGACGAGGTGCTGGACATGCTCGGGCCGGGCGACCGGGACGACGACATCGCGCTGCTCGCGGCCCGCTTCGACGGGATCGCGCCGAGCGATGTCGCGTACTGGTACCTGGACCCGAAGGCGCAGACGGCGGGGCAGGCGCGCCGCTTGGCCCGCAGGGCGCTGTCGCGGTGGGGCCTGGAGGAGCTGACCGACCAGTTGGAGCTGCTGGTCAGCGAGGTGGTGACGAACGCGGTGCGGTACGCGGAGCGGCCGATCACGCTGCGGCTGCTGCGGACGGACGTGCTGCGCTGCGAGGTCGGCGACGATGTGCCGCAGCTGCCCCGGCTGCGTCAGGCGCGCCCGTCCGACGAGGGCGGTCGCGGCCTGTATCTGGTCAACCGGATGGCCCGGCGCTGGGGCGCGACGCGCCTGAGCACGGGGAAGGTGGTGTGGTTCGAGCTGTCCATGCCGTTCGGGGGCGCGCAGGAGGGCGCGCTGTAACGGTGCGCCCCCGGGCGTGCGCGGGCGCACGGGTACCGCCGGAGCGCACAACCGATCCCGCCGCGCCCGGACTCCGTCCCGAACTGGACCGCGTCCAACGGTTGCCGACACCGCGTCGGCGGAGTTGACTTCTGAGGTGCACGAGGGACTGACGACCCCACCTCCGGGAGGCGCTCCTTCATGACCAGTTCCGCGCACGACGTCCCGCGTACGACCAACAACGCCGGCATCCCGGTCGAGAGCGACGAGCACTCGCTCTCCGTCGGCCCGGACGGCCCGCTCCTGCTCCAGGACCACTACCTCATCGAGAAGATGGCCCAGTTCAACCGCGAACGGGTGCCCGAGCGGGTGGTGCACGCCAAGGGCAGCGGCGCGTACGGCTTCTTCGAAGTGACCAACGACGTGAGCCAGTTCACCAAGGCGGACCTCTTCCAGCCGGGCCGCCGCACCGAGATGCTGGCCCGCTTCTCGACGGTCGCGGGCGAACAGGGCTCGCCGGACACCTGGCGCGACCCCCGCGGCTTCGCGCTGAAGTTCTACACCGAGCTCGGCAACTACGACCTGGTCGGCAACAACACGCCGATCTTCTTCGTGCGGGACACGATCAAGTTCCAGGACTTCATCCGCTCGCAGAAGCGCCGCCCCGACAGCGGGCTGCGCGACCACGACATGCAGTGGGACTTCTGGACGCTGTCGCCCGAGTCGGCCCACATGGTCACCTGGCTGATGGGCGACCGCGGCATCCCGAAGACGTACCGTCACATGAACGGCTACGGCTCGCACACGTACATGTGGGTCAACGGCGGCGGCGAGCGGTTCTGGATCAAGTACCACATCAAGACCGACCAGGGCGTCGACTTCCTCACCCAGGAGGACGCCGACCGGCTGGCGGGCGAGGACGCCGATCTGCACCGCCGCGACCTGCACGATTCCATCGCGGCCGGCGACGCCCCCACGTGGACGATGTACGTGCAGGTCATGCCGTTCGACGACGCGCCGGACTACCGTTTCAACCCGTTCGACCTGACCAAGGTGTGGCCGCACGGCGACTACCCGCTCATCGAGGTCGGCCGGATGACGCTGGACCGCAACCCGGAGGACTTCTTCGTCCACATCGAGCAGGCCGCGTTCGAGCCGTCCAACATGGTGCCGGGCATCGGCCCCTCGCCGGACAAGATGCTGCTGGGGCGGCTGTTCTCCTACCCGGACACCCACCGCTACCGCATCGGCCCGAACTACGCGCAGCTGCCGCCGAACCGCCCGCACGCCACGGTCAGCTCCTACGCGAAGGACGGCCCGATGCGCTACGAACCGGCGCACACGGGGGCGGTGTACGCGCCGAACTCATACGGCGGCCCGGCGGCCGACACGCGCAACTTCGGCGACCCGGCGGGCTGGCACTCGGCGGGCGAGATGGTGCGCGAGGCATACAGGCTGCGCCGCGACGACGACGACTGGAGCCAGGCCGGCACCCAGGTGCGGCAGGTGCTGGACGACGCCGCGCGGAGCCGGCTGGTGGACAACATCGTCGGGCACCTGTCGCAGGGCGTGAGCCGCCCGGTGCTGCTGCGCGCCCTCCAGTACTGGCGCAACGTCGACAAGGCGCTCGGCGACCGGATCGCCGCGCGGTTCGACGGCGGCTGAGCCGGGCCCGTACCGGCGGCCCGCCCGTACGCGAAAAGACCGGACGCGAAAAGGCCGTGGCCCCCACCAGGTGGTGGGGGCCACGGCACGGCGGTGTCAGGCGGCCGTCACCCGAAGTCGTCGAAGCCGCCCGGCCGGTTGTTGCGGCCGCTGCCGCCACCGTCGGCCGTCGGGCTGGCCGGAGGCGTCTCCGTCGGCTTCGAGGGCGTCCGCGACGGGGTACGCGACGGCGTCTGGGACGGCGTCTGCGACGGCGTTTGCGACGGGGAGTGCGACGGCGTCTGCGACGGGGAGTGCGACGGGCTCTGGGTCGGCGTCTGCGAGGGGGTGACGGTCGGCTGCGGGGTGTTGGCCGGTGCCACCCCGGCGCCGAGGTCGGTGTCCAGGTCGAACTTGCCCCCGGAGTCGTCGCCGATCGCGGCGGCGGTGTACGCGGCCCAGACCTCGGCCGGGTAGCCGCCGCCGTTGACGCGACCGCCGCCGCCGGTGCCCTTGAGCGTGACCTGCTTGCCGCCCTTGGCCTCCTCGCCGAACATGCCGACCGCGGTGACCAGCTTGGGCGTGTAGCCGACGAACCAGGCCGACTTGTTGTCGTCGGAGGTGCCGGTCTTGCCCGCCGCCTGGTAGCTGGTGTTGCCGATCGCGGACTTGGCCGTACCGTCGTTGACCACGCCGCGCAGCACGGAGGTGACGGTGTCGGCGGTGCCGCGGGTCATCACCTGGGCGCCGACGGGGTCGGGCAACTCGGTCTCCTGCGAGCCGTGCTCGGCCTTGACGACGAGGGCCGGCTCGACCTTCTTGCCGTGGTTGTCGAGGGTGGCGTAGGCGCCGGCCATCTGGAGCGGGCTGGCGCCCATGGTGCCGAGCGTCATGGCGGGCTTGACCGGCATCTTGCCGTCCAGGCCCAGGCCGACGGCGGTCTTCTTGACCTCGTCCAGGCCCACGTCCACGCCCATCTGCGCGAAGACGGCGTTGACGGAGTTGTTGGTGGCCTGCTGGACGGTGATCTTCCCGTACGAGTGCTCGTCCTCGTTGGGCGGCGCGAAGCCGACGGGGCCGCTCTTGCCCACGACCGGGCGGCGGTTGCGGCCGTCGTAGACCGTGTCGGGCGTGATCGGGACGCCGGACTGGGTCTTGGCGTGGTTCTCCAGGGCCGAGGCGAGGACCAGCGGCTTGAAGGTGGAGGCAGGCTGGTAGTCCACGCGGGTCGCGTTGTTGCGGTAGTGCTTGGTGTAGCCCGCGCCGCCGTACATGGCCACCACGCGCCCGTTGCCCGGATCGACCGAGACGGCGCCGAGCTGGGCGTCCGCGTCCACCTTGCGGCGGGCCGGGTCGAGGTCGTCGGTGAGCTTGCGCTTGACGGCCTTCTCCAGTTCCTGCTGCTTCTTCTTGTCGATGCCCAGGGTGATGTTCCAGCCGCCGGCCATCAGCTCCTTCTCGTCGACGCCCTTGGCGATCAGCTCGTCGTTGGCGGCGTTGATGAAGTAGCCGATCTGGCCGGCCACGCCGGGCAGCGGCTTGGGCTTGTTGGGCTCCTGGAACTTCTGCTTCTGCCGGTCGTCGGCGCTCAGCCACTTCATCTCGACCATGTTGTCGAGGGTGTACGCCCAGCGCTCCTGCACCCGCTTCTTGCCGGCGTCGGAGGCGATGGCCCAGTCGTACTGGCTCGGCGCCTGGAGCAGGGAGGCCAGGTAGGCGCCCTGGCTGACCGTCAGCTTGTCCACGTCCACGCCGTAGTACGCCTGGGCGGCGGCCTGGATGCCGTAGGCGCCGCGGCCGTAGTAGCTGGTGTTCATGTACCCGGCGAGGATGTCCTTCTTGTCGAGCTTGTTGTCGACCTTCAGGGAGATGACGATCTCCTGCAGCTTGCGGCTGACCGTCTGTTCCTGGCTCAGGTAGTAGTTCTTGACGTACTGCTGGGTGATGGTGGAGCCGCCCTGCTTGCCCTGGCCCCTGAGGGTGTTGAGGATGCCGCGCAGGGTGCCCTTCATGTCGACGCCCGAGTCCTGGTAGAAGGTCTTGTTCTCGGCCGCGACGAAGGCGTGCTGGACGGGCTCGGGGACCTGGTCGATCTTGACCATCTCGCGGTTCTTCGCGCCCTTGCGGGCCATGATCGAGCCGTCGGCGTACTTGTAGACGTTGCTCTGGAGGGTGGCGTCGGCGTTGGCCTCGTCGGGCACGTCCACGTACAGGTACAGGCCGACGAAGCCGAGGATGCCCAGCAGGCACACGCCGAGGAAGGCCCCGAGGAGCTTCTTCCAGGTGAAGAAGCGGCGTATGCCGCCTTTCTTGCCCTTCGACTTCGCCCGGCGTTTACGCCCCTGAGCCGCTCGCCTCGCGTCCGCTCGCCCCATCGCTCCCGCAACTCCAGTCGTTCCGCCCCCAATACTCAGCTCACGAAGCTAACACCGCATCTGTCAACAAATGCTCATCGATCAAGGCTTTTCCCGACGTGACAAAGAGCACCCGGCCTGGGGGAACCGTTCCACGGAGGATGCCGTACCAGCCTGAGAAGGCTCTTAAAGTGATAGCACTTTGATAAGCTGGCGACAGCACGTAGGAAGACACGGCACCGGCCGCCGCACCGACCAGGCGGCGGCCGACGAGAAACGGGGAGAGAGCATGACCGACCAGACACCGGCCGGCGGCGGCGACGGGACGAACGGCGGCGCCGGCCTCGCGGCCGACGCCCCGGAGATGCCGCAGCCCCGGGTACGCGAGACGGTGGCGCACAGCATCCCGGGCGGCCTCGGCCTGCTGCTCACCGTCCTCGGCGCGTTCGCCGGGCTGGGCATGATCATCGGTGGTGGCGTACTCGCCTCGGGCGGGAACAAGGCGGCGGGCGTGCCGCTGGTCATCGTCGGCGTCCTGCTGCTGGTGGGCTCGCTGTTCTGCATGACCGGGGTGAAGATGGTCGCCCCCGGCGAGGCCCGGGTCATCCAGCTCTTCGGGCGCTATGTCGGCACCATCCGCGAGGACGGCCTGCGCTGGGTCAACCCGCTCACCACCGCCCGCAAGATCTCCACCCGCGTGCGCAACCACGAGACCGCGGTCCTGAAGGTCAACGACGCCTACGGCAACCCGATCGAGCTGGCCTCCATCGTCGTGTGGAAGGTCGAGGACACCGCGCAGGCGCTCTTCGAGGTGGACGACTTCCTGGAGTTCGTCGCCACCCAGACCGAGGCGGCCGTGCGGCACATCGCGATCGAGTACCCGTACGACGCGCACGACGAGGACGCCCTGTCGCTGCGCGGCAACGCCGAGGAGATCACCGAGAAGCTGGCGGTCGAGCTGACCGCCCGGGTGCACGCCGCGGGCGTACGGATCATCGAGTCCCGCTTCAGCCACCTCGCGTACGCGCCGGAGATCGCCTCGGCGATGCTCCAGCGGCAGCAGGCCGGCGCCGTCGTGGCGGCCCGCCAGCAGATCGTCGAGGGCGCGGTCGGCATGGTCGAGATGGCGCTCGCCCGCATCAGCGAGCAGGACATCGTGGAACTGGACGAGGAACGGAAGGCGGCCATGGTGAGCAATCTGATGGTGGTGCTGTGCGGCGACCGCGCCGCGCAGCCCGTACTGAACACCGGATCCCTCTACCAGTGAGCGAGGGCGGCTCCCCGGAAGCGCCCAGGGACGCTTCCGGGGCCGCCGGACCGGCGGACGAGGACCCGGCGCCCAAGCGGCGGCCGCAGCGGCGCAAGCAGATGCTGCTGCGGCTCGACCCGCTGGTGCACGACGCGCTCGCGCGCTGGGCCGACGACGAGCTGCGCAGCGCCAACGCGCAGATCGAATTCCTGCTGCGCAAGGCCCTGGCGGACGCGGGCCGGCTGCCGAAGGGCGCGGGTGCCCTGCCCCGGCGGGGCCGGCCACCGAAGGCCGCGGAGCCCGGGGAGCCGGAGCCTCCGTAGTGGCCGGGCCGCGCGCGTGGCGCCGGATGCCGGGAGCCCCGGGTACGAGGCGGGGCTCCCGGCGTTTCGCGAGCCGGTATACACCGCAGGTATACACGCCATGTAGAGTGCCGTCATGTCCACTGGGGCACGCTGGGAACCCCACCCGGTACGCCCCGGACGCGTCCTCCGGCAGCGCCCCCGGCCCTGCCGGGACGGCACCTGTCCGCACCATCGGAGGCCCTCGTATGACCCCGGCCGGTTCTCTTCTCAGGGCCAGCGCGCTGCACAAGGCGTACGGCTCGACCCCCGCGCTCGACGGCGCGGAGTTCTCCATCCACCCCGGCGAGGTCGTGGCCGTCATGGGCCCCTCGGGCTCCGGCAAATCGACGCTGCTGCACTGCCTGGCCGGGATCGTCCGCCCGGACTCCGGCAGCGTGCTCTACGACTCGCGCGACCTCACCCGGATGTCCGACGCGCAGCGCAGCGCCCTGCGCCGCTCCGACTTCGGCTTCGTCTTCCAGTTCGGCCAGCTGGTCCCCGAACTGACCTGCGTCGAGAACGTGGCGCTGCCGCTGCGCCTGAACGGCGTCAAGCGCAAGGAGGCCGAGGCGCGCTCACTGGAGTGGCTGGAGCGGCTGGAGGTCGGCGAGGTCCGGGCCAAGCGGCCCGGCGAGGTCTCCGGCGGCCAGGGCCAGCGCGTCGCGGTCGCCCGCGCCCTCGCCGCCCGCCCCCGCGTGATCTTCGCCGACGAACCCACCGGCGCCCTCGACTCCCTCAACGGCGAACGCGTGATGAGCCTGCTGACCGACGCGGCGCGCAGCACCAACGCCGCCGTCGTCCTGGTCACCCACGAAGCCCGGGTCGCCGCCTACTCCGACCGCGAGATCGTCGTCCGCGACGGCAAGGCCAGGGAAATGGCGGGCACCGTATGACCGCCGTCGACCACCGCCCCGGCGCCACGGACCACGGCGGATCCCCCGCCAAGGCCCCGGCCGGCCTCGCCGCCTGGGTCCGCGACCTCGTCATGGGCATGCGCTTCGCCGTCGCCAGCGGCCGCGAGGGCTGGACCCGCACGGCGCTGACCGCCATCGGCGTCGGCCTCGGCGTGGCGCTGCTGCTGGGCGCCTCCTCCGTACCGAACCTGCTGGCCAACCGCACCGACCGCGGCCACGCGCGCGACATCCAGTACTCCGAGAAGCAGGCGAAGTCCTCCGACAGCACCGTCCTGTACCAGAAGCTGGGATCGAAGTTCCGCGGAACGGACGTGGACGGCGTCCTCCTGCGCCCTGACGGCAACCACCCCGTGCTGCCGCCCGGCGTGGACAAGATGCCCGGCCCCGGCGAGGTGGTGGTCTCGCCCGTACTGAAGAAGCTGCTGGAGTCGCCGGACGGCAAGCTGCTGCACGACCGGCTGCCGTGGCGGGTGGTCGGCACCATCGGTGACGCGGGCCTGATCGGCCCGTACGAGCACTACTACTACGCGGGCAGCGCCGGCCTGACGCCGGAATCCGGCGCCACCCGCGTCGCCTCCTTCGGGACGCACGACGAGACCCCGCCGATGGACCCGATCCTGCTGGCGCTCGTCCTCGTGGGCTGCATCGTCCTGCTGATGCCGGTGTCCATCTTCATCGCCACCGCCGTCCGCTTCGGCGGCGAGCGCCGCGACCGGCGGCTGGCCGCGCTGCGCCTGGTGGGCGCCGACAACCGCATGACGCGCCGGGTCGCCGGCGGCGAGGCCCTGCTCGGTTCGCTGTTCGGACTGGTCGTGGGCGTCGGGCTGTTCCTGACCGGGCGGCAGTTCATCGACGCGATCGGCATCAACAGCCTGAACGCCTTCCCCGCCGACATGACACCGGTGCCCGCCCTGGCCGTCCTGATCGCGCTGGCCGTACCGGCGTCCGCCGTCGCCGTCACGCTCTTCGCGCTGCGCGGCATCGCCATCGAGCCGCTGGGCGTCGTGCGCAGCGCCGTCCCGCGCCGGCGCCGGGTGTGGTGGCGGCTGCCGATCCCGCTCGTGGGGCTGGGAATGCTGGCGGCGTACGGCCGCATCGACGAGAACGCGCGGTCCATCAACGCGTTCCAGATCGGCGGCGGCGCGATCCTGACGCTGCTGGGCCTGACCATGCTGCTGCCCTGGCTGGTGGAAGCGGTCGTGGCGCGCCTGCACAGCGGCCCGGTCCCCTGGCAGCTGGCCACCCGCAGGCTCCAGCTGAGCAGCAGCAGCGCGGCCCGCGCGGTCAGCGGCATCACCGTCGCCGTGGCCGGTGCCATCGCGCTTCAGATGCTGTTCGCCTCCGTCGGCAGCGACTACGTCAAGGCCACCGGCCAGGACGCGTCCCGTGCGCAACTCCAGGTGATCCTGCCGGCCAGGGACGGCGCCGCCACACAGAAGATGATCGACGAATTCCGCGGGACCGAGGGGGTCAGCGGCACCATCGCCACCGTCCGGTCGCTGGTCTCCTCCGCCGGCAAGGAGCGCAACGAAGCGGGCCGCCCGCCGAGCGCCTCGCTCACGGTCGGCAGCTGCGAGACCCTGCGCGAGGTCGCCCGCCCCGCCTCGTGCAAGGACGGCGACGTCTTCCAGGTCGAGAACGGGGATCCCGACTCCTACGTCGACGAGGAACTGCCCAAGGTCGTACGCCCCGGTGCCGGGGTGCTCCTCAACGGAATCGACGAAGCCGGCAAGATCAAGGGCAAGCCCAGCGTGTGGACCCTGCCCCGGACGATCCCCAAGATCGCCGCCCGGCTCGACCCGAACGGCGACCGGACCGCCGGCCTGTTCGCCACCCCGGGAGCGGTCGACGTCAAGAAGCTGGACCATCCCATGGCGCAGGCCATGGTGCGGCTGGACCCGGCCGTCCCGGACGCCGCCGAGCACGCCCGCAACACCGCGGCCCGCATCGACCTGGCGGCCAACGTCTTCCAGCTGTCGAACACCAAGGCCGACCCGCGCTTCGCGAGCGTGCGCAACGGCCTGCTGATCGCGTCCGTCGCGACCATGGTGCTGATCGCCGCCAGCATGCTGGTCACCACCCTGGAGCAGCTGCGCGAACGCCGCCGTCTGCTGTCGGTCCTGGTGGCCTTCGGCACCCGGCGCGGCACGCTCGCCTGGTCGGTGCTGTGGCAGACCGCCATCCCCATGGCCCTCGGCCTGGCGCTCGCGGTCGCCGGCGGCCTCGGGCTCGGCCGGGTGCTGCTGACGCTGACCGGCCAGAGCGGCATGGACTGGTCGGCGGTGTGGCCGCTGCCGCTGGTCGGCGCCGGTCTGGTGCTGCTCGTCACGCTGCTCAGCATGCCGCCGCTGTGGCGCATGATGCGCGCGGACGGGCTGCGTACGGAGTGACCCATCAGCCGCTCCCGGGGCCCGCGGCACGCGGGCCCCGGGAGCGGCGCGGGGCTATGTGCTCCGCGTATACACCGTGGCTGTACGTACGAAGTAAGGTGGTCGGCATGTCAATCGGTCATACGCTTCTGGGCCTCCTGGAATCCGGCCCCCGCCATGGCTACGACCTCAAGCGGGCGTTCGACGAGCACTTCGGCCACGACCGCCCGCTGCACTACGGACAGGTCTACTCGACCATGTCCCGGCTGCTGAAGAACGGCCTCGTCGAGGTGGACGGCGTCGAGGCGGGCGCGGGACCCGAGCGCAAGCGCTACGCCATCACGGACGCCGGCGTCACCGACGTCGCCCAGTGGCTGGCCCGGCCCGAGAAGCCCGAGCCGTACCTCCAGTCGACGCTCTACACGAAAGTGGTCCTCGCGCTGCTCACCGGCCGCGACGCCGCCGAGCTGCTGGACACCCAGCGCACCGAGCACCTGCGGCTGATGCGCGGCCTGACCGAGCGCAAGCGCAAGGGCGACCTCGCCGACCAGCTCATCTGCGACCACGCCCTGTTCCACCTGGAGGCCGACCTGCGCTGGCTGGAGCTGACCGCGGCGCGCCTGGACAAGCTGGCCTCGGTGATCGCCTCGTGATGCCCGCGGGCTCGCTGCTGGCCGCCGAGGGACTGCACAAGGCGTACGGGCAGACCTCCGCGCTGGACGGAGTGGACTTCTCCATCCACCCCGGCGAGGTCGTCGCCGTCATGGGCCCCTCGGGCTCCGGAAAATCAACCCTGCTGCACTGCCTGGCGGGCATCGTCCTGCCGGACTCCGGCACCGTCCGCTACGGCGACCACGACGTGACGCGGCTGAGCGACGCGCAGCGCAGCGCCCTGCGCCGCTCCGACTTCGGCTTCGTCTTCCAGTTCGGCCAGCTGGTCCCCGAACTGACCTGCCTGGAGAACGTGGCGCTGCCGCTGCGCCTGAACGGCGTCAAGCGCAAGGAGGCGCAGCGGCACGCCCGCGAGTGGCTGGAGCGCCTGGAGGTCGAGGACACCGGGGCCAAGCGGCCCGGCGAGGTCTCCGGCGGCCAGGGCCAGCGCGTCGCGGTCGCCCGCGCCCTCGCCGCCCGCCCCCGCGTGATCTTCGCCGACGAACCCACCGGCGCCCTCGACTCCCTCAACGGCGAACGCGTGATGAGCCTGCTGACCGACGCGGCGCGCGACACCAACGCCGCCGTCGTCCTGGTCACCCACGAGGCCCGGGTCGCCGCCTACTCCGACCGCGAGATCGTCGTCCGCGACGGCAAGGTGAAGGACATGCTGGCGGGCCTCATATGAGCCCGGCCGCGGCACCCGGCCCGGCCGCCGCCCGCGCCCCGATCGGCACCGCCGGATGACCTTGCTCGGCCCGCGCACCAACGGCGGACGCGCCGGGCGCGGCGCCCCGCCGGGCGGTCACCGCCGGCCCACGCTCCCGGCCGTGCCCCACTCCCCGCCCACCGGCCCCGCCGCCTGGGCCCGTGACCTGGTCATGGGGCTGCGCTTCGCGGCCGGCGGCGGCCGCGAGGGCTGGATCCGCACGGTGCTGAACGCCGTCGGCGTCGGCCTCGGCGTCGCCGTACTGCTGCTCGGCGCTTCGGTGCCCTCGCTGCTCGACTCCTGGCACGGCCGGGAGAAGGCGCGCGAGAACCTGGGCCAGGAGCACGAGCCGCGGCCCGCCGACGACACGCTGCTGTACGCCCACGCCGACACCCGCTTCCACCACCAGAACATCCGCGGCAGGCTCGTCCGGCCCGACGGGGCCCACCCGCCGAAGCCACCGGGGGTCGCCGCGCTCCCCGGACCCGGCACCATGCTGGTCTCACCCGGCCTCAAGGAGCTGCTGGACTCCCCCGGCGGCAAGGCGCTGCGCGAACGGCTGCCGTACCGCGTGGTCGGCACCATCGGTGACGCCGGACTCCAGGGCCCGGCCGAGCTGACCTACCTCGCGGGCAGCGGCACGCTGACCGAGCGGCTCGCCTCCCGCATCGACCACTTCGGTTCGCGGTACGTCGACCGCCCGATGCGGGCCCCCGCGGTGGTGCTGGTGATCATGACGTGTGTGGCGCTGCTGACGCCGGTCATGGTCTTCATCGGTACCTCCGTACGGTTCGGCGGCGAACGCCGCGACCACCGGCTCGCCGCGCTGCGCCTGATCGGCACGGACATCCGTACGACCCGCCGGATCGCCGCCGGCGAGGTGCTGCTCGGCTCGCTGGCGGGCCTGGTGCTCGGCGCCGCGTTCTTCCTCGGGGGCCGGCAGTTCGCCTCGGTCGTCACCCTGTGGGACATCAACGTCTTCCCGTCGGACGTCGCCCCCGACCCGGTGCTGGCCACGCTGATCGCGGTACTGGTGCCGTCGGCCGCCGTCCTGGTCACGCTGTTCGCGCAGCGCGGGGTGACCGTCGAACCGCTGGGCGTCGTCCGCAACCGGCCGGCCGTGCGCCGCCGGCTGTGGTGGCGCCCGCTGGTGCCGCTGGCCGGCGCCGGGCTGCTGCTCACCGTCTCGCGCGACGGCGACCGGGTGGACAGCGCGCTCAACACCTCCCGGCTCGCGATCGGCGCGACGCTGCTGCTGCTCGGTGTCACCGCGCTGCTGCCGTG
Organism: Streptomyces sp. NPDC017529; assembly: GCF_044329785.1. Classification (NCBI taxonomy): domain Bacteria; kingdom Bacillati; phylum Actinomycetota; class Actinomycetes; order Kitasatosporales; family Streptomycetaceae; genus Streptomyces; species Streptomyces sp. NPDC017529. The sequence goes on along the minus strand of NZ_JBIRJY010000004.1, from coordinate 242,494 downwards.
GCTGGTCGAAGCGGTGGTCCGGCGGCTGCGCGGCGGCCCGGTCCCCTGGCAGCTGGCCACCCGCCGGCTCCAGCTGAACAGCGGCGCGGCCACCCGCGCGGTCGGCGGCATCACCGTCGCGGTCGCCGGGGCCATCGCCGTCCACATGCTCTTCACCGGCATGCAGGCCGGCTTCGCGGACAGCTACGCCCGTACCGGCCGCCCGGTGGTCGAGATGACCGGGGGCGCCGACGGCTGGCGGCAGACCCGTGACGCGGTCCGGCAGCTGCGCGAGACCGACGGGGTCCGCTGGGCGGGCGGCACCATCGAGACGTCCGTCTCGGCGGCGGGCGACCGGGGCCGTGTCATGGAAGGCAGCGACTTCCGCATGACGGACAGCGCCCATGTCACGGTCGGCGACTGCGCCGAACTGGCCCGGCTGGCCGACCTCGGCTCCTGTGCGGACGGCGACGTCTTCCTCACCGACAACCTGGCCAATGTCCCCTTCGCCAAGCCGGGAGCCCGGCTCAACCTCGACCCGCCCGAGGGCACCGGGCCCGCCCGCCCGCCGCAGCTGTGGACGCTGCCCGCCTCGGCCCGCGTCGTGCACGCCAGGGCGGACACCGACGGCCTGGCCGTCCACGGCATCCTGATCACCCCGTCCGCGGTGGACATCGGCCGTATCCACCGCCCGCTGATGCACCTGACGGCCGGTTACGACGCGGACGAGCCGGACACACTGGAACACATCCGCACCACCGCCGCGCGCGTCGACCCGACGCTGGCCGTGGTCTCGATGGCCGAGAACCGGCACGACGGCCAGTACGAGAGCCTGCGCACCTGCCTGTTCGCCGGCGCCGTGATCACCCTGCTGCTGATCGGCGCGGGCCTGGTCGTCTCCACCGTCGAGCAGCTGTACGAGCACCGGCGCCTGCTGTCGGCGCTGGACGCGTTCGGCACCCGGCGCGCCGTCCTCGGCTGGTCGGTCATGTGGCAGACCGCGATCCCGGTGGCGCTGGGCCTGGCGCTCGCCGTGGCGGGCGGGCTGGCGCTGGGCACGCTGCTGCTCCGGATGATCGACAGTTCGGTGTTCGTGGACTGGCCGGTGGTGGCCGGCATGGCGGGCGCCGGCGGCGTGGTGGTCCTCCTCGTGACCCTGCTCAGCCTCCCGCCGCTGTGGCGGATGATGCGGCCGGACGGCCTGCGAACGGAGTGAACCGACAGGTGTACGACCACCGACGGCGCCCGGTCCGCCGCTGGTGCCGCGACGTCGCCATGGGGGCGCGCTTCGCGGTCAGCGGCGGCCGTGCGGGCTGGATCCGTACGGCCCTGACCGCGCTGGGAGTGGGGCTGGGCGTCGCCGTACTGCTGGTCGCCGCGGCCGTGCCGCACGCCGTCGGCACCGCCGTCGCCCGCGACCACGCCCGCGACGACACCCTGACCCGCACCTCGCCCGCCTCCGCCCGCACGGTGCTGGTCGCCCGGACCGACAGCGGCTACCACCAACAGAACGTACGCGGGCGCCTGGTGCAGCCCGAAGGGGACCGGCCCGCCCTCCCGCCCGGCGTACCGCGCCTGCCGGGGCCCGGCGAGATGGTCGTCTCACCAGCCCTCGCCGACCTGCTGGCCTCCCCGGACGGCGCGGTGCTGCGCGAGCGCTTCGCCGACGTCCGCGTCGTGGGGCGCATCGGCGACGAGGGGCTGGCCGGGCCGGGCGAACTCGCGTACTACCGGGGGACGGACCGGCTCTCCGGCGCCGGCCCCGAAGCGGCACGGATCGCCTCCTTCGGACGCGACGTCGACGCGCCCTTCACCACCAACCCGCAGCTGGTGACGGCGCTCCTCGTCGGGTCCGTCGCGCTGCTCGCCCCGGTGGCCGTGTTCATCGCGGCCGCCGTGCGCTTCGGCGGTGAGCGCCGGGACCGGCGGCTGGCGGCGCTGCGGCTGGTGGGCACCGACCGGTCCACGACCCGGCGGATCGCGGCCGGCGAGGCGCTGGCCGGGTCGCTGCTGGGCCTGCTGGCCGGCGCCGTCCTCTTTCTCGCCGCCCGGTACCCGCTGGCCCGGATACGGGTGCTGGGCCTCGGCGTCTTTCCCCGCGACGTCGTGCCCGACCCGTGGCCGGCCGCCCTGGTCGTGCTGGCCGTTCCGGTCGTTTCGGTCGGCGTCGCCCTGTTCACGATGCGCCGGGTCACGGTCGAGCCGCTCGGCGTGACCCGGTCGGCGCCGGTGGTGCGGCGCCGCCTGTGGTGGCGGCTGCTGACGCCCGCGGCGGGCGCCGCGCTGCTGTGGCCGGCGGCGGTCCGCGGCACGACGGTGGGCACCTGGGCCGGGATCCAGGTGGCCGCCGGCACCTCGCTGCTCCTGCTGGGTGTCGCTGCGGTGCTGCCGTGGCTGCTGGACGCCTCGGTCTCCCGGTTCGGCGGAGGCGGCGTACCGTCCTGGCAGCTCGCCGCGCGGCGCCTCCAGTTGAGCACGACTGCCGCCGCCCGCTCCGTCAGCGGCATCACCGTGGCGGTCGCCGGGGCCGTCGCGGTGCAGTTGCTGCTGGCCGGTATCGGGACGAACGACCTGCCCGAACCGTACCGCCCGTCCGACGGCAACCAGGTGCAGGTCGCCTCTTGGCAGCGGGTGCTGCCCGCGTCGCGTGCCCCGGAGGCGTACCACCGGCTGCGGGAGACCACCGGCGTGCGGGAGGCGTACGGCGCGTTGATCGACGGCGCGGGCCCGGTGCCGGCCCGGCCCAACAGGGCGGACGGCGTGTACGACCCGGAGCCGTACCGGCTGGCCGTCGCCGACTGTGACGCGCTGCGCCGGATGGCCAGGGTCGACCGGTGCGCCGACGGAGACGTGTTCCTGACCCGGGTCGGCGACATGCCGGAAGACACGGCGCCGCTTCCGGCCCCCGGCGCCCGGCTGGCCGTCGCCCCGGCGCCCGGCGGGCACCCCGCCTCCTGGACGGTCCCGGACACCGCACGCACCGTCGCCGCACGCGACAGCTTCTTCTCCCTGCACGGCGCCAACGTCCTCGCCACGCCCGGCGCCCTGGACCCCGCGCTGCTGCGGGCCCCGCTCACCGAGGTCGAGGTGCACCTCGACCCGGACCGGCCGGACGCGATCGAGTACGTACGCAATACGGCGGCGCGGATCGACCCGCGCCTGGGCGTGCTGCCGACGGGGGGCGCCGGGGGCACGCCCGGCCTGTACGACATGGTCCGCTCGGCGCTCCAGGCCGGTGCGGTGGCCGTGCTGTGCCTCATCGGCGGCGGCCTGCTCCTCTCCGCACTGGAGCAACTGCGGGACCGCGGACGGCTGCTGTCCGTCCTCGACGCCCACGGAACACCGCGCGGCACGCTCGGCCGGTCGGTGCTGTGGCAGACCGCCGTGCCCGTCGTACTCGGCCTGGCCCTGGCGGTCGGCTGCGGCCTGGGCCTCGGCGTCCTGCTGCTGCACCTGGTCAACCGCCCGGTGCTGCCGGACTGGACCGGCATCGCCGTCCTCACCGGCACGGCCGGCGCGGTGATCCTCGCGGTGACCGCGCTCAGCCTGCCGCTGCTGTGGCGGCTGATGCGGCCGGAGGGGCTGCGGACGGAGTAGGCGGTACGTGTAGGCGGTACGGGCTGCTACTCCGCGATCCGTACCGGCAGGCCCTTCATCGCCTCCCGCAGCGCGGCCGCGAACTCCTCGAACTCGGCCTGGCGGGCGGCGCCCGCCCGCATCGCCAGCGCGATCCGCCGCGACGGCGCCGGGTCGGCGAAGTACCCGGTCGTCAGCTGGTCGTTGCGCGCGGTCTCGACGCGCAGCGCGGTGCGCGGCAGCAGCGTCACTCCCAGGCCGCCCGCGACCAGCTGCACCAGGGTGGAGAGCCCCGCCGCGCTGGTCGTCACCGGCGCGCCCTCCTCGCGGCCCGCCTCCCGGCAGATGTCCAGCGCCTGGTCGCGCAGGCAGTGCCCCTCGTCCAGCAGCAGCAGGTCCATGTCCTTGAGCGCCTCGCGCGGGATGTCCCCGCGCCCGCCCAGCCAGTGGTCCTTGGGCGCGACCAGCACGAAGTCCTCGTCGAAAAGCGGCAGTTCGGCGATGGTGGGGGCGCCCAGCGGCACGGCGAGCAGCAGCAGGTCCAGCCGTCCCTGCTGGAGCCCGTCCAGGAGGGAGCCGGTCTGCTCCTCGTGCACCTGGAGGTCGAGGTCCGGGTACCGGTCGCGCACCAGCCGCAGGACGGTCGGCAGCAGATAGGGGGCCACGGTCGGGATCACGCCGAGCCGCAGTACGCCGGTGAACGGCGCGCGGGCCGCCTCCGCCTCCTCCAGCAGGTCACCGACCGCCTCCAGGACGGTACGGGCCCGGGCCGCGACCCGTTCCCCCGCCGGCGAGAGCAGCACCTTGCGGGTCGTACGCTCCAGCAGCTGCACCCCGAGGGCCTCCTCCAGGGCGGAGACGGCACCGGACAGCGCGGGCTGGCTCATGCCGATCTCGGCCGCCGCCTCACGGAAGTGCAGGTGTTCGGCCACGGCGACGAAGGCACGCAGCTGCGCCAGGCTGGGCTGCCGCGGCCGGGCCCCGGCGTGCGAGGGGGACGCCACCGATAGCCACCTCCGATCAACGCGATCCAGTCTAATGGCGCTCGGGCGCGTCCCGCGGAATGCGGACTTTCCGGGTGGCGGGTACGGGCGGCCGGCCCGTCGAATGCCGCATCGCGTTACCCGCGGGTTTCGGCGCCCGCGTCCGCCGGCGCGGGCCGGGAGAGCGGCGCGGGCATTACCACGGCAGGGAATCCCGCGGAGCGTTTTCCGGCGATCGCCGGGAGATTGGCCGCGACGTGCACCGGCTCGGATTCTCCGGGTCCGCGCCGCATTCCCCGGGCGGCACCAGGCCGTCCCACCCGCCACTTTCTGCCGGGGCGCCGCAGAGCCGTCTCCCCCACCGCTTCCGATACGGCACCGCTCCGTATACGATCCGTTCCGGATACGTGCCGTTTCCGATTTTCGACGGCCGCGACCGGCCGCAATTCGGACGGCGGCAGTCGACGCCGTTTCCCCGGCACCCCTGCTGCCACCTGCACGGTCAGCCGGGCCGCGGGCCGGAACACATCGAATGCCGTTCCGGCCCCGGCGACAATGACCGGCGCCCGCAATGCCTACTTGTTGGCGTTCTGGTACGCCTCACGGATATCGGCCGACACACGGCCGCGCTCGTTCACCTCATAGCCGTTCTCCTTGGCCCAGGCGCGGATCTTCGCGGTCTCGCCCGAACCGGCGGACGCGGCGGCGCCCGTCTTGCGCGGGGCGGCGCCCGCCTTGATACGCCCGGTGCGGCGCCCGGCCTTCAGGAACGGACCGATGGCCTCCAGCAGCTTGTCGTAGCTGTCCGGAGTGAGGTCGACCTCGTAGGCAATACCGTCCACCGCGAGAGTGTGCGTTGCGGCCTCGGCGGATTCTTCACCGGTGAGGTCATCCGTGTAAATAGTGACGATCTTCTGTGCCATGCGGGTGATTGTACGTCTCACGGCTCGCGATTTGTCGAATCTTTGGCGAGCTTCCCGGCCCGGGGAACATCGTTTCGGAGATAGCCGGTGGATTTCTTGGTTTAGTGTCCCTTTTCGACCGATCCGGCATTGTTACGCACGACCCCGGCCGCCGCCCGATCACTCGGCCCACCGGAGCCGCCCTCCGGACCACTGATAGCCAGCACCGATCAACGAGGCTTGATCTAGCTATTTCCCTGATCAATGTTGCCTGTGGCAGTGTGGGGACCCGTCCAACCCCTCGCGTAAGCCCTGTAACGGACTTACGGCACACGAAGGAGAGCCTGTGCTCACTGTCGGTGACAAGTTCCCCGAGTTCGATCTGACCGCCTGCGTGTCGCTGGAGAGCGGCAAGGAGTTCGAGCAGATCAACCACAAGACCTACGAAGGCAAGTGGAAGATCGTCTTCGCCTGGCCCAAGGACTTCACCTTCGTCTGCCCCACGGAGATCGCCGCCTTCGGCAAGCTGAACGACGAGTTCGCCGACCGCGACGCCCAGATCCTCGGCTTCTCCGGTGACTCCGAGTTCGTGCACCACGCCTGGCGCAAGGACCACCCGGACCTGACCGACCTGCCCTTCCCGATGATGGCCGACTCCAAGCACGAGCTGATGCGCGCGCTCGGCATCGAGGGCGAGGACGGCTTCGCGCAGCGTGCCGTCTTCATCGTCGACCAGAACAACGAGATCCAGTTCACCATGGTGACCGCCGGTTCCGTCGGCCGTAACCCCAAGGAGGTCCTGCGGGTCCTCGACGCGCTGCAGACCGACGAGCTGTGCCCCTGCAACTGGAGCAAGGGCGAGGAGACCCTCGACCCGGTCGCGCTGCTCTCGGGCGAGTGAAGCGCGGCTAGCAGCGAACCGGAAGGAGATCCGTCATGGCTCTCGATGAACTGAAGTCCGCCGTTCCGGACTTCGCCAAGGACCTGAAGCTGAACCTCGGTTCGGTGATCGGCAACAGCGAGCTGCCCAAGCAGCAGCTGTGGGGCACCGTCCTGGCCTGCGCGATCGCCTCGCGCTCGCCGAAGGTGCTGCGCGAGCTGGAGCCGGAGGCCAAGGCCAACCTCTCCGACGAGGCGTACGCCGCGGCCAAGTCCGCCGCCGCCATCATGGCGATGAACAACGTGTTCTACCGGACCCGGCACCTGCTGTCGGACCCGGAGTACGGCACGATGCGCGCCGGCCTGCGGATGAACGTCATCGGCAACCCGGGCGTGGAGAAGGTCGACTTCGAGCTGTGGTCGCTGGCCGTCTCGGCCATCAACGGCTGCGGCATGTGCCTGGACTCGCACGAGCAGGTGCTGCGCAAGGCGGGCGTGGACCGCGAGACGATCCTTGAGGCCATCAAGATCGCTTCCGTGCTCCAGGCCGTCGGCGCCACCCTCGACGCCGAGGCCGTCCTCGCCGAATAGGTGAACCGGAGGCGCCCGGCGGGCGCCCGGCCGGAACGACAGAGCCCCGCGGACCACGAGTCCGCGGGGCTTTGCGCATAATGGGGCAAATGTCCGCGCTGCACCTTCTCGTCCGGTGGCTCAAGCACCCGTACCGGGACGCCCCCGACCCCTCCTGGCTCGTCCGGCGCTGGCCCGACCTCACCGCGAGCTGCGTCGCGGCGCTCTTCTTCTGGCTCTCCCTCACCCCGTCGCTGCTCCCCCGCCCCTGGTACCTCCAAGGCCTGGTCGGCGGCATCACCGCCGCCATCGGCTACGCCGCCGGAGCCGCGGCGAGCAGCCTCTTCCGCGCGCTGTGCCGGCGCCGCCCCACCGAACGCACCCGCGCCCGCTGCTGGCTGGCCTTCCACGTCCTCGGCATCGCGCTGTCCACGGCGGCCGTCTCCTGGAGCGCCCACGCGCAGCGCCGCCTGCGCCGCCTCCAGGAGGTCGAGCCCTCCCTGGTCTGGCACACGCCGGTGATCATCCTGCTCGCGGTGGCGGTCTGCGCGCTGTTCGTGCTCCTCGCCCGCTGCGTACGCCTGCTGGCCCGCCGGCTCGCCCGGTTCTTCGGCCGCTGGGTGCCGCGCCCGGCCGCGTACGCGATCGGCGTGACGCTGACCGCCCTCCTGGTCGCCGTCGGTTCCAAGGACGTCCTGTACGAACGCGGCTTCATCGACATCGTCGACCGGATCTCCAAGGCCGCCAACCTGAGCACCGCCGACGGCATCACCCGGCCGCCCTCCGCGTACGTCTCCGGCGGCCCCACCTCCGTCGTCGACTGGGAAGAACTGGGCGCCGAGGGCCGCAACTTCGTCGGCTCGGTGCCCCGCAAACAGGACATCGCCGCCTTCACCGGCCGCCCCGCCAAGGACCCGGTGCGCGTGTACGTCGGCGAACAGGAGGACGGCGGCGCACATTTCCGGCGCACCGCCGACCTCGCCGTACAGGAACTGGAGCGCACCGGCGGCTTTGACCGCAAGGTGCTGGCGCTGATCGGCACGACGGGCAGCGGCTGGGTGGACCCGCGGATGCCGGAGCCGCTGGAGTACATGTACGGCGGCGACTCCGCGATCGTCGCCACCCAGTACTCGTACCTGCCGTCCTGGATCTCCTTCCTCGTCGACAAGGAGAAGGCGGCGCGGGACGCCCGCGCGGTGTTCGACGCGGTGTACGCCAAGTGGTCGACGCTGCCCGCCGGCGACCGGCCCAAGCTGGTGGTCGGCGGCGAGAGCCTCGGCACGTACGCGACCGAGGCGGGCTTCGACGGGCTGGACGACATGCTCGGCAAGGTGGACGGCGCGCTGCTGGCCGGGCCGCCCAACGTCAGCCCCGTCTGGAACCAGGTGACCGCCGGGCGCGATCCCGGCAGCCCGGTGTGGCGGCCGGTGTACGACCACGGGCGGCACGTCCGCTTCGCGCAGTACCCGCACCGCGACCTCAAGCGCCCGGACGGCCCGTGGGAGCACCCCCGGGTGGTCTACCTCCAGAACGCCTCGGACCCCGTGGTCTGGTGGTCCCCCGACCTGCTCTTCCACCGGCCCGCCTGGCTGGACCGGCCGCTCGGCCCGGACGTCACCGACGAGATGCACTTCTTGCCGGTCATCACCTTCTGGCAGACCACCGTCGATCTGGCGGTCTCCTTCGGCGCGCCGCCGCCGCACGGGCACCGGTACGGAACCGGCGCGGTGGACGGCTGGGCGGCGGTCGTCCCGCCGCCGGGCTGGACCGGCCGGGACACCGCCCGGCTGCGGGCGTACGAGGCCGGGAAGGACGCGCCGTACTGAAGCGCCGCGCGCCTTCCCGGCGTGCCGGACCGTTACTCCGGCGGACCGTTACTTCAGCGGTTCGGTGCCCGGCGGCTGGGTCGGCGCGACGTCGAGGGCCGTGGCGCCGTGCGGGGGCGGCGTCATCCTGAGGGCCTGTTCCCTGGAGTACGAGCGCAGATAGCCGACGACGGTGTTGGTGACCGCCACCAGCGGCACCGCGACCACCGCGCCGCCGATGCCGGCGATCAGCCCGCCCGCGGCCACCGACAGGATGACGGCGAGCGGGTGGACCCGTACCGCGCGGCCCAGGATGAAGGGCTGGAGGATGTGGCCCTCGATCTGCTGCACCGCCAGCACCACCGCGAGCACCATCAGCGACGCGAAGACGCCCTGCGTCACCAGCGCGACCACGCACGCCAGCGCGCCCGAGACCACCGCGCCCACCAGCGGGATGAAGGCGAACAGGAAGATGAAGACGGCGAGCGGCACGGCAAGCGGCACGTCGAGGAAGTAGATGCCGATGCCGATGAAGATGGCGTCGATCAGTGCCACTATCACCGTCCCGCGCACGTAGGCGGTCAGCGTACGCCAGGCGCGTGGCCCGGCGCCCGCCACGCCCTCGCGCGCCGCGCTCGGCACGAGCCGGAGCACCCAGTTCCAGATGCGCCGGCCGTCGTACAGCAGGAAGAGCGTGGTGAACATCGCCAGCAGGATGCCGGTGAGCACCTCCAGGACGACCGTGACGCCCTCCAGGCCGGCCGAGGTGATCGCCTCCGTGTTGGCGCCGACGGCCTCCTGGAGGTTCTTGGCGATGTTGTTGATCTGGTCCTCGGTCACATGGAACGGGCTCTTCAGGAGCCAGCCCTTGAGCTCGGTGATGCCTTCCTGGATACGGCTGGACACCGAGTCGATGTTGTCCTGGACCTGCCATACGACGAACCAGCCCACCAGGCCCATGACGACGAACCCGGCGATGAACGTCAGGGCCGTCGCCAGCCCGCGCGGCAGGCCGCGGCGCTTGAGCCAGGCGACGGTGGGCTGGAGCAGCGCGGTGATCAGCAGCGCCGCGACGAACGCCAGCACCACCAGCTGGATGGAGGTGATGGCCTTGGCCAGCACCCAGATCGTCCCGGCCAGCACGAGCAGCCGCCAGCTCGCTTCGGCGGCGACCCGCACGCCCCACGGCACGGCGGCCACCGGGTCGGGCCGTGGCGCGACGGCGGGCGCGTACGTCGGCGGGGCCGGGACCGAGTCCGGCTGCCGCTGCTGCGCTTCCTGCGCGGTACCCGGACCGGCGGCCCCCGCGCCGCCGGCCGGCCCGTACACGTCCTTGGGCGGCGTCCGCTCCCCGGCCGCGTGCCCGGCGGGCCTCAGCTCTTCCGGGTGGCCCTCCGCTTCCCCCAAGGAGTCCGACGGGCCCCCTCCAGGGGGGACCTCCATGGCCTCCGCGCGCCGGCGCTGGTCCTCCAGCCGCTGCGCGAGGCGCGTCAGACCGGCGCCGAGGCCACCGACCCACTGAGGCAATCTGGACATGTCGCTTCCTCTTCCCCTCCCGCCCCCGGTGCTGTCAGGACGACGTTACCGGTGCGGGACGCACAAAACCCCCGACGCCGTCGCGGCCGGGGGTTTCGCGTACGAAGCGGAGAGGCGGACCACCTTACGCGGTGTTCCGCCCACGCGTTCTAGTACCAGTGGTTGTTCTGCCAGAAGGACCAGGCGCCGCAGGGGCTGTTGTAGCGGCTGTTCATGTAGTTCAGCCCCCATTTGATCTGGGTGGCCGGGTTGGTCCGCCAGTCGGAGCCCGCGGAGGCCATCTTGGTGCCGGGCAGCGCCTGGACGAGGCCGTAGGCGCCGGAGGAGGCGTTGGTGGCGCGGTAGTTCCAGCCGGACTCGTGGTCCACGATGTTGCTGAAGCACTGGAACTGGTCGGCCGGCAGCATCTGCCGGGCGATCGCCTGCGTCTCGGCTATCGAGTACGACGCCTTGGCGGTGAAGCTGCTCGCGTCACGCGCGGCGGAGCGGGAGGCTTCCTTCTCCTTCTCGCGCTCCTTGGCGTCCTGCTCGGCCTTGGCCTTCTTGTCGGCCGCGTCCTTCTTGTCCTGCGCGTCCTGGGCGGCGGCCTTGCGGGCCGACTCCTGCGCGGACTTCAGCGCGGCGGCGTCCGCCTGGGTGGATGCCTCGTCCGCCTGTCGCGTCAGGGAGGCCGTCTGCACCTGGGCCTGCTGGCCCGCAGGTATGTCGGCGATCGTCGCGTCGGCCGCGGCGGCCTCGGTGTGGGCGACCGAGCCCTGCTCCTGACCTGACGCGACACCGACAACGGCGCCGACGGTGGTGACCGCGGTGGCGGAGGCCACGGCGAATCCCCGGACCGAAATCCGGCTCACACGCATTCCTTCCAGCATCGTCCGCATAGGTGACCTCGCGGACGCAATCGTGCCCCTGGCGCTGGTCTCCCCTTGTTCCGGCCCCGATTGAGCGGTGGGGACGGCTGGTCACGGGAGGCACTGGCCCGGTACGTCCCCCTCGGGGTCCGCGTGGTGCTCGGGCGGCATACGGCGACGCTATGCAGTTCTCGGGGTTCCGCACCGCTGGGGGTGCTGGTGTGCCGTATGCGGGGCCTGACAGGACCCAGACTCTGCCCGAACCGGACGCGCGGAATCAATTCATCGTTGCGTGTGAAAGCTCACACCCCGTTTGCAGCAGGGGATTTGCGGAAATGCCCGCGCAACGCGGCGCCGCCCGGCTAAGCTCCTGCGCCCCTGCCGGACGGCGCCGCATTCCACATGGGGTCAGATCCGGCCGTCCTCCAGCATTTCGGTCACCAGCGCCGCGATCGGCGACCGCTCCGAACGGGTGAGGGTGACGTGCGCGAACAGCGGGTGGCCCTTGAGCTTCTCGACGACCGCGACCACGCCGTCGTACCGGCCGACCCGCAGATTGTCGCGCTGTGCGACGTCGTGGGTCAGCACGACACGCGAGTTCGCGCCGATCCTGGACAGCACCGTCAGCAGTACGTTGCGCTCCAGCGATTGGGCCTCGTCGACGATGACGAACGCGTCGTGCAGCGACCGGCCGCGGATGTGGGTCAGCGGCATCACCTCCAGCATGCCGCGGCCCACCACCTCTTCGATGACCTCCGAGGTGGTCACCGCCGACAGCGTGTCGAAGACGGCCTGGGCCCACGGGCTCATCTTCTCGGCCTCGGTGCCCGGCAGATAGCCCAGCTCCTGACCGCCGACCGCGTACAGCGGCCGGAAGACCATCACCTTGCGGTGCTGGCGCCGCTCCAGCACCGCTTCCAGGCCCGCGCAGAGCGCCAGCGCCGACTTGCCCGTACCGGCCCGCCCGCCCATCGAGACGATGCCGACCTCCGGGTCGAGCAGCAGGTCGAGCGCGATGCGCTGCTCGGCGCTGCGCCCGTGGATGCCGAAGACCTCCCGGTCGCCGCGCACCAGCCGTACGCTGCCGTCGGCCGTGACCCGCCCGAGTGCCTTGCCCCGCTCGGACTGGAGCACCAGCCCGGTGTGCACGGGCAGTCCGGCGGCCTCCGGGAGGAAGACGCTCTCCTCGGCGAAGAGGCCGTCGATCTGCTCGGCGGTGGCGCCCAGCTCCGCCATGCCCGTCCAGCCGGAGTCGGTGATGGCCAGTTCGGCGCGGTACTCCTCCGCCAGCAGGCCCACCGCCGACGCCTTGATGCGCAGCGGCAGGTCCTTGGAGACGACCGTGACGTCGTAGCCCTCCGCCTGGAGGTTGCGGGCCACCGCGAGGATCCGCGAGTCGTTGTCGCCCAGGCGGAAGCCGGCCGGCAGCACGCCGGGGTCGGCGTGGTTCAGCTCGACCCTGAGGGTTCCGCCCAGCTCCCCGATGGGGATCGGGGCGTCCAGCCGCCCGTACCGCACCCTGTACTCGTCGAGCAGGCGCAGCGCCTGCCGGGCGAAGTAGCCGAGTTCCGGATGATGCCTCTTGGCCTCCAGTTCGGTGACCACGACGACCGGCAGCACGACCTCGTGCTCGTCGAAGCGGGACATGGAGCCTGGGTCCGCCAGCAGCACGCTGGTGTCGAGGACATAGGTGCGCCGGCCGTTCTCACGGCGCTGCTTGCTGTTCACCACGGGTGGACGTACCCCCTCGGATGAGGTCGGGGTGCGACGGCGTCGCGGAAGTGGAGCCGCCGCGCCGTCAGGCGGCGGGCGACGGGGCCGGGCTCGGGCCACGATGCACGGGCCGAGCGCCGGCCCTCCGCGTCGTCCGTGCTGTCCGCACGGTCGTCCGTGATGCGCAAAGGGCCTCCCGGGCGGACGGCCCCGTGCCGTCCGCTGAGATACGGCATCCGATGACTGGTCCTGCCGGATACCGACCTGGAAGGGATATTCCCGCGAACGAGCACACCCATGCAATGGCATATGACGCACGGTCGGTGAACGCTTGGTTACGGATTTGGCGCGAGTGTGATCCCGTGCCGGGAGGGGCCGGCCGGGTGGCCTAAAAGCCGTAACGCCGGTGGCGGGCAGCGTAGTCGCGCAGGGCGCGCAGGAAGTCGACCTTGCGGAAGGCGGGCCAGAAGACCTCGCAGAAGTAGTACTCCGAGTGGGCGCTCTGCCAGAGCATGAAGCCCGACAGCCGCTGCTCGCCGCTGGTGCGGATCACCAGGTCCGGGTCCGGCTGGCCGCGGGTGTAGAGGTGCTCGGAGATGAGGTCGATGTCGACGACGTCGGCGAGTTCCTCGAAGGAGGTGCCGCGCTCGGCGTGCTCCAGCAGCAGCGAGCGCACCGCGTCCGCGATCTCCTGCCGGCCGCCGTAGCCGACGGCGACGTTCACCAGTACACCGGTGTGGTCGGTGGTGGCCTCCTCGGCCTCCTTCAGCACCCGCTGGGTGCCGGCGGGCAGCAGGTCGCGGTTGCCGACGTGGTGCACCCGCCAGCGGCCGTCGGCGGCCAGGCCGCGCACGGTGTTCTCGATGATCCCCAGCAGCGGGGTCAGTTCCTTCTCGGGCCGGTCGAGGTTGTCGGTCGACAGCAGCCACAGCGTGACGACCTCGACGTCGGTCTCCTCGCACCAGCCCAGCAGCTCGGTGATCTTGTCGGCGCCGGCCTGGTGGCCCTGCACCGTGGTGCGGCCGTCGGCCCGCGCCCAGCGGCGGTTGCCGTCGAGGATGACGCCGATGTGCTTGGGGACCTGGGCATGGTCGAGGCGGCCTTCGACCCGGCGGGCGTAGAGCCGGTAGACGAGGTTGCGCAACGCAGGCGGGTACGGGATACGCACCCCGGAAGATCGCAGCATGTGTGGTCCAGCCCCTCCGTGCAAATGGCGGTCGCCCCCGTCGCCTCAAGTCGGCAACTTTACGTCGCGGATGTCCCGGCGACCCAATCAGGTGTGTCACAACTCCGTGATAGGGAGATGACCATGACCGGCGCCTCTCCCCGCAATGCGGCGGAAACGCGCTACGACTCGGTGGAGTACCGCCGCACCGGCCCCAGCGGACCCGGACTTCCCGCCGCCGCACGGGGACTGTGGCACAACTCCGGCGACAACCGCACCTCGGAGTCCCGGTGGGCGATCCTGCGCCGCGCCTTCGACCTGGGCGTCACCGTCTCCCGAGGACTTCGGTGAACTCCGTCCGGGGGTCCCGCCGACCTGGCGAGCAACTACGGGGGCCGCCGCCCGGTTCGGCCGAACCGGACTACGGAAAGATCTTCTTTCGGGACTTCCGGCCCTACCGCGACGAGATCATCCTCTCCGCGAAGGCCGGATATCTCATGCGCCCCCGGCCGTACGGGAATGGGGTTAACGGAAATACCTGATCTCGTCACCGGATGCGCCCCTGAAGCGGATGGGCGTCGATTACGTCGACATCTGCTATTCGCACCGATTCGATCCCGGCACCCCGCCGGAAGAGTCGATGGGCGCGCCGCGGGCACCCCCGGCCCGGCCGGCACCGTTGTGGGCCCTGCGGGACGAGCGGATGGCATCGGCGCCGATCGGGGCGCGAGCGGCATGGCGCAACTGGAGGCGGACATCGCGGCGATGGGCGCTCCGCAGATCACGGATGAGGAATCGTCCGAGATCGAGGAATTCGCGAAGACGACCGATGGTGTCAACATCCGGGCCCAAGCGCGGCTGATTCTGTTCGGTCCGCGGCGCCTCCAGGGAACGGCCCGCACGTTCCGTAGAGATGTTCGTACGTTCTGTGTGCGCAACCCCGCCTGAAGTGATCATGGCGAGATCCGGACGCGGGCACAAAAAAGCGGGCCGGTCCGTGGGGGGGATACGGACCGGCCCGAGGGGGGGTTTCCACCATAACCCCATCGAGGGGGTGCTCAGTGCATCTTCGCCCGGAACGGCGCCGGCAGTTTTTTGATCAAGGCGCCGCCGCGGCTCCCAGGAGCACCCCGAGAAACACTCCGATGATCATGAATGGCCCGTACGGCATGGCCTGTTTGAGCCCATCATCGCGGCCCTCGGCGCGTACGGAGCGGCGCAGCAGCAGGGCGCATCCGTAGAGCGAGCCGAGCAGCAACCCCGCGAACGCGCCAGTGATCAGAATGGCCCAGCCGTACCACCCGAGAGGAACGCCGAGACCGATCGCCAGCTTGACGTCACCGAGCCCCATTCCTGCCGGATTGATCAGATAGAGGACGTAATAGAAACCGCCGAGCGCCAACCCCCCGAGCAGTGCACCACCCCACGAACCCGCCGCCCGCGCGGACGGCGCGGCGAGTCCCAGCAGAAGCACGGCACCGGCCGCCAGCGGCAGGGTCAGGACATCGGGCAGGCGCCGCACCCGCCAGTCGACGACGGCGAGCAGGACCGCCACGGGAACCGCCGCCAGCCAGACGGCCAACTCGGGGCGCGCCCCGGTCGCGGCGGCGAGCACGGCGCAGGCCAGCGCGCTGACCAGGGCGGTCACCACCGGCCTCGGCCCGTACGGGCCACAGGTACGGCAGCGCCCCGGCCCCAGCCAGCCCCGCGCGGGCCCGGTGACCGGATGCCCGCCAGGACAGTCGGCGCGCCACGCCTCCCCCGGCTCCACGGCCAGCCGGTGGGCGGGGCGCGGCACGAGCAGCCCCGCCGCGCCGCCGTACGCCGCGGCGAGAATCATCAGCATCACAGGCACACGGCCGACCCTAGGCTGATAAAACGCTCCCCATGGCCTGCTGGCAGAACGGATCAGGAACGCTCCGCTTCGTGCAGTTTGACGCCGGAGAAACGACCACCTCGGAAGACGCCGCCGACGGGACGGCGGCGATGGCGTCGGTCCCCGTGGAGATCGCCGCGTCCTACCGGGCGCGCTCCCGCGGCCTCCTGGGGCGTGCGGGCATCGACGGCGCGCTGCTGCTCAGCCCGGCGAGCGGGGTGCACACCTTCGGCATGCGGTTCGCGCTCGACGTCGCCTATCTCGGCCGGGACCTCACCGTACTGGCCGTACGCACCATGCGGCCGGGGCGGCTCGGACTCCCGCGCCCGCGCTCCCGGCACGTGCTGGAGGCGGAGGCCGGCGCCATGGCCCGCTGGGGGCTGCGCGCCGGCGTCCGCGTCACGATCGACACCCGCTGACCGCCCGTCCGCTCGCCCTCCCGGTCCACAGCTCGGCACCGCCGGGCACGCCGCATCAGCTGGTGGCTCGTCTCCCTGCCGCGGGCCGGCCTCTCCCAGGGCAGGAGCAGGCAGGCAGGCCCACGCGATGCGCTTCCAGCTGATCGCGGGTGAGCGGTGCGAAAACGACCATAGGGCACATACCCCCATATGTACTATCTTCCGGCGCCAACGTGCTCACCTGTGGCGCGCAATTACCCCTTCCAGTCGGCACGCCCGGCCGCCGGCCCCGGAATCACCGCCCCGACCCGTCAACACGCGCATGACCGCGCCACTCCACCCCCCTACGGCGATGTGCGGAAGTTCCGCCGGCTCAGCGATGCGGCTGGGCTGCCCTCGCGCGTCGGCGGCCCCGCTTGTTCGCGCGGCTTCCGCAACTCGGCGCCCGTTCACTGCTGTCGGCCGCCGTCAGAGCGTCCGGCGTTCGGGCCGTCGCCGCGCCGGGCTTCGTACGGGACTTCGTACGGCGCTCGGCCAGGGCCGCCCACAGCGTCGCGCCCAGTGCGGCCACGCCGACCGCGGCGCCCACCCAGGCCACCGACGTGTAGCCGAAGCCCGCGTCGATGGTCAGGCCGCCCAGCATCGGCGTGAGGGTGATGCCGACGTTGAAGGCGGAGGTGTTGACCGCGGGGGCCAGGGTGGGTGCGCCCGGGGCGAGCGTGAACACCCGGGACTGGACGACCGGGTTGGTGACGTAGCCGGTCAGTCCGAGGGCGAAGACGAGTGCGGTGGTCGCGGCCAGGTTCCCGGCCGTGAGGGCGAGCAGGGCGGAGGCGGCGGCCAGGCCGCCGATGCCGAGGAAGAGGGTGCGGAGCGGGTGGCGGTCGGCGGTGCGTCCGCCGAGGGTCATGCCGAGCAGCCCGCCGACGCCGTACAGCGCGAGTACGGCCGGTACCAGCCCGGACGGCAGACCGCTCACTTCGGTCAGCAGCGGTGCGAGGTAGCTGAACGTGACGATGGCGGCGCCGAAGCTCAGCGTGGTGAGGAGGTAGGAGACCCATAGGGCGGGCCGGGCCATGGCCCGGAGCTCGCCGCGTACGGAGGGGAGTTCGCCGTGGTCGGGGCGTCCGGCGGGCAGGGCGGCCAGGAGGGCCACGAGGCTGGCGGCGGTCAGGGCGACCACGCCCCAGAAGGCCGCGCGCCACCCCGCGTGCTGGCTCAGTACCGTGCCGGCCGGTACGCCCACGATCGTCGCGAGCGTGAGGCCGGTGCCGACAACGGACAGCGCCTTGCCCTTGGCGTCGGGGGACACCAGGCTCACCGCCGTCGCGGCGGCCACCGCCCAGAAGCCCGCGTACGCGAAGGCGCTGACGACCCGCGTCGCGAACAGCACCCCGTACCCCGGGGCGAGCGCGCCGACCACGTGTCCCGCCACGAAGACGAGCTGGAAGGCGACCAGTGAGGTCCGGCGCGGCAGGCGCAGGGTGCCGATGGCGAGGACGGGCGCGCCGACCACCATGCCGATGGCGAAGGCGGACACCAGCAGTCCGGCGTCGGGGATGGAGACGCCGAGGTCGGCGGCCACGTTGGGCAGCAGTCCCGCGAGCATGAACTCGGAGGTTCCCTGGGCGAAGATCCCCAGTCCGAGGAGGTAGACGGCTATGGGCATGGCTTGCGTACTCCTGGGGATGGGTCGGCCGGGTTATGTATTGGTCAGTCCAAAACAAAGGCAAAAAGAAGGCAGGGGGTCAGCCCCTGCGTTGCAAGTGGAATTGCGACGTCAGAGCGCCGCCATGAAGCCCTCCAAGACCCCTTCGAGCGCCTTGCGATCGGCCCCGCAGCGCGCCGAGACGCGCAGGCCGCCGACGGCGGCGATGACCAGGTGGGCGAGAGCGCGCGCGTCCTTGTCCGCGTCGATGTCACCGTCCCGCTGCCCGGAAGCGATCGCGGCGCGGATCGCCTCCAGCCGCAGCCGGTAGTCCCGCGCCAGCTCGCCCGCGACCTCTTCGTCGCGGGCCGCCACCTCTACGGCGGTGTTCACGACCAGGCAGCCACGCCGGCCGCTGTCGTCGCCGCACTCCTCGTCGACGACCCGCCGGAGGTGCGTACGGATCTTCTCCCGCACCGGCAGGTCGCTCTCCAGCAGCGCGAACAGCTCACCGTTCCGTTCCGTCATGTAGCGGTCCAGCGCCCGCTCGAAGAGGTCGTGCTTGCTCTTGAACGTGTTGTAGATACTGCTGCGGCCGAGACCGGTCGCCTCGCACAGGTCCTGCGTGGACGTGGCTTCGTAGCCGGCGGCCCGGAACGCGTTCATCGCGGCGTCGACCGCCCGCTCCTCGTCGAACTTCCTGGGTCGGGCCATGGGGATGACACTAGCGGTATTGGATCGAACGGTCCAATACGGGGTTCGCCGGATCGTCGGGCGCCTACGTTCCCGTGCGCGGGAAGCTCACCTCGACGCGCCGGTTCTTCTTGCGGCCGTCCTCGGTGGCGTTGTCGGCGATCGGGTACTGCTCGCCGTAGCCGCGGATCTGGAACGTGACCGTGGAGTCGAGGCCCTTGGCCAGTTCGCGCTGGACGGCGTTGGCGCGGTCCTTGGACAGCACCAGGCCGTGCGCGGCGGAGCCCAGGTCGTCGGTGAAGCCGAACACGCGCAGGCTCTTGGCCTGCTGCTTCTTGACCTCGGCGGCGATGGCCCCGATACGCGACAGCGCGTCGGGCGTCAGCTCGGCGCTGTCCTTGCCGAAGAGGACCTCGGCCTGGAGGGCGAAGGTCACGTTGGAGTTGGTGTCCTGCCGCCGCTCGGAGCCGTCGTCGGTCTCGACGATGGACTTGATGTTGAGCACCTTGGCGGGGGCGAGGGTCGCGCCCTGGACCATGCGGAGGTCGGGGTCGCGCGGGTCGATCTCGACCGGTGCGGCGGTGTCCTCGGCCACGCCGGGCGGGTCGGCGGCCCGGGCGGCGGGCGCGCCCGTGGTGAGGGCGAGGAGGAGGGTGGCGGCCGCGGCGACGGCGGCGGCCCGTGCCGTACGGGTCGTGGTCCCGGGCGTGGTGGTCATGGGGTCAGTCCGAGATCGTGACGGAGACGGGCGGCATGGTCGGCAGCTGGAAGTCGACCTCGGTCACCTTCTCCGGCGGCGCCGGGAACTGTGCGAACAGCGGCCGGCTCTCGCCCGGTTTCAGGCCGCTCAGCCCGGTCGTGCACAGGCATTCGCCCTCGGTGTCCCGCAGGACCAGGTAGCGCTTCTTGCCGGCCTTGTCGACGAGGGTGGCACCGGAGACCGAGGAACGCGAGCGCATGCCGGTCTCGTTGGAGCGCCAGTTGATCGCGTTGAAGATCTTGGTGCCCTTGTTGGTCACCGTACCGCTGAGCGTGACGAAGCCCCCGGAGTCGCGGACCGCGGAGTGCAGGGTGACGACCACCCCGTCCGGCCCCTTCATCTCGCCGATGGTGCGCGTGGCGTCGGCGGCCGGGGTGCCGTGCCCGCTGTCCTTGGGGGTGGTGGCGCGTGCCGGAGGCTTGGCGCCCCGGTCCTTGCCGCCGCCGTCGTCACCGCCGCAGCCGCTCACGACGAGAGCCAGGCCGGCGGCGATCACCGCGGCGGCCACTCTCCTGGTGGCCTTCGAAGGGCGCCCAGTACTCATGGATGCGATTCCCTCTGCTCGTCGTCGGCTGGTCATTCGGCAAGGCGTACGGAGAACAGGTCGGCGGCTTCGGGCAGTCCGCGCGGGTCGGCGGGGTCGATCGTCCAGTCCACGCCGTCCTCGCAGTCGAGGTCGACGGGCGGGTCCCCGGCAGGCGGGTCCCCGGCGGGCGGCCCGTCGCCGTCGCCCTGGCCGGGGGCGGAGTCGTCCCCGGGCTCCGGCGGCCGTGCGGGCCCGGCGGTGCAGCGCGGCGCGACCACCGCCCTGGCCTCGGCGGACGCGTGGGTGTTCTCGGTGCCCGGGATGACCGAACGGCCCACCGTCTTACGGGTGTCGGCCCGCACGGCGAAGGACGTCGGGTATGAGCCGGGGGTGCACCGCACGTCGGCGTCGTTGCGGCCCGCGAACCACTGCGCGTTCTGGCACGCCTCGTCACCGGGCACTCCGCGGGCGCCGAGGAAGTCCTCCCAGGGCGCGCCCGTACGGATCGCGCCGAGGAGCTTCTCGGTCAGCTGGTCGCGGTACTTCTGGCCGGCGGCGAGGGCGGCGGCGTCCGCCGCGGTCTGCGCGGAGTTGCGCGTCGCCGCCGCCTGCCCGACCGCGAAGAACGCGAAAGCGAGGAAGAGCAGCGCCGCCACGGCCACGATGTAGAAGGGGAACGCCTGCCCGGCGTCCCGCGCCCGCGGGGGAGGCACCGGGGCTAGATGTTCACGACATCGGAGATCTTGTTGGAAATGGCCGTCGCGATCTGGCTGCCGAAGTCCGTGGTCGACAGAACCAGGACGATCGCCACGACCACGGCGATGATGCCCAGGTACTCGATCGAGGTCTGGCCCCGGTCGTCTCCCGTAAACCGCTTCGCCATCGTGTTCCCCTCCATGGGCGGCCGGGCCGCTCCGGTCCGGATGGTCTCCCCCCGTGCCGTCGCCCCGCATGCGCACGCTCGCGACACGAGAAAAGTACGCCGGAACACCCGTCCCGGAACAGGGCAACCGCCCCCATTCCTTTCCCGTGCGGGCGGGTTGAAGCCTCGGAGAGGCTTTTTTGCCACTCGGCACTAACGGCGCCTCATTCGCACCAGGTGCATCACACGACTCGCCCCGCACATCCGGCTCACCCGGAACGCCTGATCCGACCGACGGCATCCGTCCCACCCCCGCCCCGTCCTCGTCGGCAGCGCTGTCGTCCACCCGTCCCGGTGTGCCCGGCGGAGCGGCCGGGGCCGGGGACTGCACGGATGCCGACTGTGCCACATCCCGTTGCGTACGCGAAGGGTGTTGGGCCAACAGGGGCCGATTCCGGGTGCGCAAGGGGCGCACGGAGGCGGGGAGCCGCCGGGCGGCGGACGGGGCGCACGTCAGTCGCCCATCAGCGAGCCGAAGTTGGTGCCCGACCCGAGGAAGAAGCCCGCGACCAGGAGGATCATCGTGGCGGGGACCATGAACGTGGTGACGACCACGGTCGCCTTCGGCACGGCGCGGGCGGCCCGGCGGCGGGCGTTCTGGGCGTCGGTGCGGCGCATGTCGTCGGCGATCTGGATGAGCGTGTCGACGATCGGGGAGCCGAGCTCCTCGCCCTGCTGGAGCGCGGTGACGAACTGGGCCACCTGGTCGGAGTCGTTGCGCCTGCGCAGCTCCTCGAAGGCCTGGCGGCGGCTGACGCCCATGTCCATCTGGCGCAGGGTGATCCGCAGCTCGTCCGCCCAGGGCCCTTCGTACTTGTCGGCCACCCGGTCCAGTGCCTGCCGGAAGCCCAGCCCGGCGCTGACCACGACGGCCAGCACGTCGAGGAAATCGGGCAGTGTGCGTTCGATCGTGTCCTTGCGTTGGCGAATGGCGGCCCAGATGCCGACCTCGTTCCAGAAGAGCCCGAAGGCGACCAGGAGGAGGGCGAGCAGGAGTTGGGAGCGCAGCAGCATGACGAAAGCGCCACCGAAACCGAGGAAGCCGTAGACCGCGCGGCGGGCGGCGTAGCGGTCCACGGTCAGGCCGCCGGGGTTTCCGGCCAGATCGATGCGCCTGCGCACCTTGGCCACCCGCTTCTCCCCCATCAGGCGTAGGACGAGCGGTGCGTAGCGCATGCCCGCCCGGTCCACCGCCGAGCCGACGGCGGTGGTGCGGGACGAGCCGACCTCCAGGGCGACGGCGATGTCCGGCGGCAGCCTGGCCTCGCGGCGGTAGAGGGCGATGCCGTAGCAGATGCCCGTGACGGAGAGGGCGAGCGTGAGGGCGAGGAGGAGTCCGGTCGGTCCGATTCCCATGGGTGGGTGCCTTCGGGTGGGGTGGCGGGGGGCGCGGCGGGGCCGTCAGACGTCGATCTTGGAGATGCGGCGGATGACGAAGAAGCCGACGGCATACAGGGCGAACGCCGCGACCACGGCGGCCTGGCCGAGGAACGTGGCGGTCATCCGGTCGATGGCGCCGGGCGCGATGCGGTTCATCAGCAGGAGGGTGCCGAGGCCGAGGAACGGGACGACGTACGCCGTGACGACGACCTGGGAGAGCTGGGTGCGGACCTCGCGGCGGGTCTCCTTGCGCTCCTCAAGGGTCCTGGTGAGGTTGCGCAGCGAGCCGACGACGGTGCCGCCCGCGCGGTGGGACAGGACCAGGGTGGTGACGAGGACGACGAGTTCGCGCGAGGGCAGCCGGGCGGCGAGTTCGTCGAGGGCGTCGTCGAGGGAGTGGCCGACGGCCAGCTTGTCGGAGACCTTGGCGAGTTCCTCGCCGGCCGGCGCTTCCAGCTCCTCCGCCGCCATGGCCAGGGCCGTGCGCAGGGCCAGCCCCGCCTGGGTGGCGTTGGCGAGGATGCGGGAGAGTTCGGGAAGCTGGTTGATGAACCTCTCGATACGTTTCTGCCGCTGCCAGTTGAGGAAGGTGTACGCGCCCCAGACGGCGGCCACCGCGGCGATGGGCCCGAAGAACGGCGCCAGGATCGCGTGCGCGGCGGCCCAGAGCCCGGCGACCACGGCGAGCAGGCAGACGAAGAACTCGCCGGGGGTGACGTTCAGGCCGGTGGCGGCCAGCCGCAGGGCGAGGCCGCGGCCCAGGCGGGTGGCGCGCAGCCGCCGGTCGAGGGCGGGGAAGCGGCGGCCGTGGCCCGCGCGGGGCAGTCCGTGGTCGTCGGAGAGCCGGTCGGCGAGGGCCTGGTGCCGCTCGCGCCCGGTCGCGTACATCCGCAGGCCCGCGACGGCCAGCACCGCGCAGAGCAGGGCGGTGCCGAGGGTGAGGAGGGTGAGGCTGTCCAGGGGCATGGGCGGGGGTCCGTCCTCCGGTTACGAGGCTTCTCGGGTGGCGAGCCGGTCGGCGGTGGCCGCGACGCCGAAGGCGGGGGGTACGGGTTCGTCGGCCAGGTAGAGGCGTTCGGCGACCCGGCGCGGCAGCGGGAAGTAGCCGAAGCGGCCGCGTACGGTCCGGTCGGCGCCGCTCGGTTCGGCCTCGAAGCGGCAGACGGTGGCGAGGCGGTAGCCGGCGTGGCCGTGCGAGTCGAGGATGGCGATCTCGCCGATGCGGCGGGAGCCGTCGGCGTGCCGGCTGATCTGGACGATGCAGTCGACGGCGCTGTTGATCTGGTCGCGCAGCGCCTCGAAGGGGATTTTGACGTCGGACATGGAGGCGAGCGTCTGGAGGCGCATCAGGGCGTCCTCGGCGCTGTTGGCGTGCACGGTGGCCAGCGAGCCGTCGTGGCCGGTGGACATCGCCTGGAGCATGTCCAGGGTCTCGCCGCCGCGCACCTCGCCGACGATGATGCGGTCGGGGCGCATGCGCAGGGAGTTGCGTACGAGGTCGCGGATGGTGATGCGGCCGGCGCCCTCCACGTTCGGGGGCCGGGACTCCAGGCGGATCACATGGGTCTGCTGGAGCTGGAGTTCGGCGGCGTCCTCGACGGTGATGATGCGCTCGCCCTCGGGGATGAGGCCGGAGAGGGCGTTGAGGAGGGTGGTCTTGCCGGCGCCGGTGGGGCCGGAGACGACGATGTTGAACTTGGCCCGGACGAGCCCGGCCAGCAGCATCACCATCTGGTCGTCGAGCGTGCCCATGCCGATCAGTTCGGGCAGCGTGTACGCGCGCGGGAAGCGGCGGATGGTGAGGGTGGCGCCGTTCAGGGCGAGCGGCGGGATGATGACGTTGACGCGCTCCCCGGAGGGCAGCCGCGCGTCGACCATCGGATTGGACTCGTCCACGCGGCGGTTGACGGTGGAGACGATGCGTTCGATCGTCTGCATGAGCTGCTCGTGCGAGGCGAACCGGACGGGGACCAGCTCCACCCGGCCGTGGCGTTCCACGTACACCTGGTCGGGCCCGTTGACCATGATCTCGGTGACGGAGGCGTCTTCGAGGAGCGGTTCCAGGACGCCGAGGCCGAGCGCCTCGTCCACCACGCGGCGGATGAGCTGGGCGCGCTCGGCGGTGGACAGGACCGGGCCCTCGCGGCTGATGATGTGGCCGAGGACGCGTTCCAGGCGGGTGCGGCGCTCGGCGGCGGCCAGCGCGGACATCTCGGCGAGGTCGATCTCTTCGAGCAGCTTGGCGCGGTACACGGCGACGAGACGGCCGTCCCCGCGGGCCGTCGGCGGGGCCTCCGGCGCGACGATGCGGGCTTTGAGGCTCATGGGGCGGTCGTTCCTCCGGGGTCGGCGGGCAGGGCCATGGTGGCGCTGCGGGTGACGTGCAGGTCGCCGATGCCGGGCAGCAGCACGGGGATCTTGACGGTGGCGGTGGCCTGGACCTCGTCGCCGCCCTCGGTCGCCACGACCTTGGCGCCCGCGGCGGCCCAGTCGCTCATGGCCGCCTTGCCCGCCGCCACCGGGGTCGTCTTCCGGTCGGCCTCGTCCAGGGTGGCCGTACGGGCCGCCGCGCGCGCCCCCGTACCGGCCTGCTGGACGGCGTACGCGGCCAGGCCGAGCTGCACCACGGCGAGGGCGACCAGCAGCAGGATCGGCAGGAAGCCGATGAATTCGATGGACACCTGGCCGCGGTCGTCGCGCCGGGAGCGCGGCCTTCTGCCCGGCCGGGCCCGTATCGTTCCCGTCTCCTTCACGATCCCTCCTCGGCCGCGCCCGCCGTGCCCTTGACGGTCCACGGGAAGTCCCCCGCGCCAGGGAAGAGCACCGGCACCCTGAGTCCGACCCGCGCCTTCCACAGGCCGCCCTCGGCGCCGCACGAGATCTCGGCGCCGCCCTGCCACGCGCCGGGCAGGTCTTCCTTGGCTGCCGCCATGCACGCCCCCGGACCGTCCGTCTCGGCCGCGGTGCCCGCCCGCGCGCCCTTGTCCGCCGAGTGGGCGGCGAGCGTGTACGTGTAGCCGACCAGCACGAACTGCCAGACCAGAACGAGGGTGGCCAGGATCAGCGGCGCCAGGCCGAGGAGTTCGACGGAGACCTGGCCGCGGTCGTCGGCGGGCCCCGGCCGCCCGGCCCTCCCCCGCACCCCTCAGCCCTCCTCGTAGGCGCCGGGCGGCCCGAACCTGTCCTGCTCCCCTGCGGGACCGGCCGTCAGCGCCTTGCGCCGGCGCACGGACAGCGAGGTCCGCGCGCGGTGGCTGCCGCGCCCCTGCCGCCCGGCCGGCGCGTCGACCAGGCCCAGTTCGCCCGCCAGCGCCCACAGCGCCTGCCGGACCGCCGACCGGGCGTCCAGGTCCTGCATCCGGCCGGCGTCGACGTACGGCTGGAGTTCCTTGAAACCGGCGGGAACGGGCGTCCGGGCGGTCCGGGTGCCGGTGGCCTTCTCGACCAGCGGTGGCTGGATCTCGGTATGACGGGTGAGGCGGTTGACGACGGTCGTGGTGTCCTCCGCCTTGCGGATCCGGAGCCGGTCCCAGAGCCGAACGAGCCGCTTGGCGGCCCGTACGCACACCACGTCCGGCGTCGTCACCAGCAGGGCGATGTCCGAGAGTTCGACGGCGGCGGCGTTGGCCGACTGCATCTGGGCGCCGCAGTCGACCACCACCAGCTCGTAGCGGGAGCGCAGCGCGGCCAGCACCGTACGGGCGGCGCGGTCGTCGACCTCCTCGCCGCGCTCCCCCTCCTCCGGCGCCAGCAGCAGGCCGAGGCCGGTGTGGTGGGCGTGCACGGCGTCCTGGAGGACGCGTACGGAGATGTCCCGGATGCCCGCGAGGTCCACGATCGAACGGCGGAACTGCACGTCCAGGTAGGAGGCCACGTCGCCGGACTGGAGGTCCATGTCGACCAGCGCGACGCTGCGCCCGGCCGCGCGCGCGGCGAGCGCCAGCTGCACGGCGGTGACCGTGGTGCCGACGCCGCCCTTGGCTCCGGTGACGGTGACGAGCGTGCCGGCCGGCCCTGCTGCCGTCTCGTGCCCGCCACCGAGGTGCACCCGTACACCCGACGCCCACTGGGCCGCGGCCTGCACCCGGGCCGCCAGTTCGTCGTAGCCGAGCGGCAGCCCCACGATGCCGCGCGCGCCCGCGTCCATCGCCGCGGCGAACAGGGCGGGCCCCGCGTCGGTGGTGATCAGGACGACGCCGACGGCGGGGAAACGCTGCGCGATGTCGCGGATCAGCTCCAGCGCGGGCACCGGACCGATGCGCTCGTGGACGAGGACGACCTCCGGGAGTTCGTCGACGGCGGCGGACGGCGGCCCCGCCGGTTCCGCTGAACCGGCGGCGCCCCGGGCCGCGGCCTGGTCGAGGGCGTTGACCAGGGCGGTGGAGTCGGCGACCGGCGGCGCGGGCTCGGCGCCCGGCAACTGGCTGAGCAGCGAGGACACGGCGCGTGCCGCGTCGGGCTCGCCGACGGCCGCGAGGATGCGGATGGTCACCTGTGCCTCCGGGTCAGTTGTCGCCGTCGAGGGTGTAGGTGCGCTCGCCGGGCGGGATGGCGGCCTCGGTGCCGGGGGCGACGAGGGCGAGCCGTACGTGCGCGGCGAAGGACTCCGCGTAGGCGACGCGCTGGGCGTCCTGGGTGCTGAGCGCGAAGGTGATCGGCACGGCTTCGGCGCCGCGGCGGGCACTGGGGGAACGGGTGTCGCCGGGGTCCTTGTTCTCCAGCGGCGTCAGCTTGCCCCGGTCGATGACCTGGGCGTTGGCCACGATGACCTTGGAGACGGGCTTGTCCTGGGGCCGCTTGCCCTCGAAGGTGGCGTAGATGTTCACCCGCGCCCCGGGGTTGATCTTCCCGGCCACGCCGGTGGCCGCGTCGATCATGATGGCGATCTCCTGCTGCCCCGGCTTGAGCGCCGGGCGGTCGACGACCATGTCGTCCTGGAGGAGCGAGCCCTTGTGCAGCGGCGTCACGGCGATCTTCCCGCGGACCGCGGCCAGGTCGGTGACGGCGGTGGGCGGCAGCCACCGCTCGGGCATCGCCACCTTCTCGAACTGCCCCGGATCGAGCGCCTGGTAGGCCGCCACGTCCGCCTTCAGCCGGTACGCGGTGCGCTCGGGGCCGACCTTGGACTCCACGTTGCGGATCACGGACAGCACGCCGACGAACGCGCCGAGCGCACAGAGGACCGACAGGAGCAGCAGTATCACTCCGCGGCGCTGGCGAGAGTTCATGGGTGCGGGACCTCGATGGGGACGGGGCGGGCGGGGGCCGGGCGGTACGGTCGCGGGCGGGCGCGTGCTCCCGGAGGGGCCGGTGCGTGCGGTCTCAGCGCACCCGTACCGCGGGGCGCGGCCCCGGTTCCGGCCCTGGTACACCACCCGGTGACACCGGCGCCAGGCCGCGGCGCCGCAGCAGGGAGGAGGCCGGCGAGGCGTCGGCCGCGGCCGGTGCCGCCGCGGTGCGGGACCGCGCGGCCCCGTTCGGCCGGCGTCCGCCGCCCGTGCCGTCCGCGGCGCCCGGCGCCGCGGCGGCCGACGGGGCGGCGCAGAACGCGCACCGGTCGCCGATGAGTTCGAGACCGCACCAGCGGCACTCCTCTCTCCGTACGGACGCCACGAGCTGGTAGAGCACCGAGAGGTCCGGGATGGCCGCCGCGAACTCGACGAGTTTGTGCGTGCCCCACCACGCCGCCGACTCGGCGGGCAGCGGTACCTCGTACGCCCCCTGCACCTGCCAGGACGGCGCGAGGACGCTCTCGACCCACTCGCCGGGCAGCCGGCCGCCGGCCCGCGCGAGGCGGGTGGCGAAGCCGGGCGCCCGCAGACCGCAGCGGGCGGCCCGCTCGGCGTGCCGGTCGAGGCGGACGAGCTGTGGCTCCGGGTTGGCGAGCACCGCGAAGTGCGTGCCGGGCATCCACGAACGCAGGTGGTTGCGCAGGTCCGTATCGACCCGGTCCAACCGCGCCACGCTGCCCAGCAGGGCGCCCGCGTGCACGTAGTGGGAGAGCAGTCGGGCGGCGCAGGCCAGCAGCCCCGGGCTGAAGTCGCACAGGGACAACTGCCGCAGCTGGTGGGCGAGTACGGCCAGGCCCAGCGGCGGCAGGTCCATCGGCAGGATCGCGAAGCGGTCGCTCTCCAGGACCGCGCGCAGGGTGTGCAGCCGCCGGACGTGGTCGGGCGGGCACGCGGTGGAGTACAGCGCGACGAGGTGGCCGTGGTGCTCCAGTACCGCGCCCAGTTCGGTGAGCGCGTCGTCCAGCGGCTGGGCGTGCGGGGCTTGCACGACCACGGCGGCCGGGGTCTGCCGGTCGGTGGCGGGCAGCGCGAGATCGGCGCTGGTGACTGCAATCGCGGTCGGCACGTCGCGTCTCCCACTGCGCTGCTGGCGCTGTCGGCACTGTTGGCGCTGTCGGCACTGCTGTTGGCTCAGCACCATATCGGCGAGTTACGCCCCGGAGAACACGTTCTGGGGTACTGGGCGTACGCCTTGGCATCTCCTTTCCCTTCCGGACCGGCGCACGCCACCGCCGCGTCCGCGGAACGCCGGATTCCGCGCGGGCTCCGGCCCGCCGGGGGCCGCGCGCCGGCGCGCGGCCCCCTCACACCCGGCGGGTCACCGGGCCCGGCGAGGCGTCACGGCTTGGGCAGCACGCACCCGGCCCGCCCCAGGTCCAGCTTGTTGCCGGTACCGAAGCACTTGGGGATCGTGTAGATCTGCTGCGCGTAGTTGATGCCCTTGCGGACCGTGACCTTGCCGTTCTCGTCGATCTCGCACGGGTTGTTCATCGTGCAGCGTCCGCCGCTCTCGTTGCCCGTGTTGTTGATGGCGGCGACCTTGCCGGAGGCGACGTCGATCACCGGCGAGCCGGACGTACCGCCGATCGTCTTGCACGCGGCGGTGTAGCGGACCGAATCCTTCATCACGTATCCGCCCTCCTTCAACTGCGGGACGAACCCGTCGACGTTGCAGGAGTAGGTCTTCTTCCAGTACCCGGACACGACGGTGATCGCGGAGCCCTTGGCCGGGTGGGTGGTGGCGATGTCCAGCGCCTTGATGCCGTAGCGCTGCTTGATCTGGGCGTAGGTGGAGGAGAGTTCGTAGAACGACACGTCGGTGTCGGTCATGGTGGCGTACGCGACCTTGGTGGCGCGGACCGTGCCGAGGTTGCCCGCCGAGGCGCTGAGCACGGTGAAGCTGCGGCTGGAGGGCCGGTCGACGACGACCTCGCCCGGGTCGGGCATGCCGGACTCCAGGCAGTGCCCGTTGGACATGACCAGCGCCGGGTCGTTGTCGGTCGAAGTGGGCATCCGGACGATCGAGCCCGAGCAGTTGCTGAGCGCCACCGTACCGGCGAAGTTCACGGCCTTGGCCTTGGCCTTGGGCGCCTGGGAACCGGCTATGAGCGCGCCGCCGGTCACCGCCGCGGTCCGGGCCGCATCCGGGGCCGCGTCCGGCGTGGTGGCCGCGGCGGCCGTGCCGGCGGCGCCGGCCAGCGCGGTGGCGCCCAGGACGGCCGTGGCCAGGGCGCCGGCGAGAGGTCTGTTCATGTGGGGGTCCCCTCAAGGTATGAGTCCGGGCTGCGCCGGACTTGTCGTGCGCATTGTTGGTGCGGGAGGGGCGGGTGGCAACGATGTTGCGGGAACCGGGGAAAAGTTGGCGGGTTTCCGTCACCGCGAGCCATTGACCGAGCCATGCCAACGCACAACGCTGTCGCCGTCGCTCGCCTCACACCCCCACGGAGGAGACCGCATGCGACCACGCTCACGCGGCAGACGGACCACCGTCCTCACCGCGCTCGTCTCCCTCGCCCTGGCCGCACCCCTCGCCGCCCGGGCCGAGGACTCCCCTCGACAGCACATCCCGCAGCAGGCCGCCGTCGGCACCGCGGCCGCGGACACCGCGACACCGCGTCAGTACGAGATCACCGGACCCGCCACCGCCGCCCAGCGCAGCGCCCTCGCCTCGACGGGCGTGTCCATCGACGAGGTGCACGGCCGCACCGTCGTCATCACCGCGGACACCGCCCAGGCCGCCCTCGTACGCAAGCTCGGCTACCGGCTGCGGGCCCTGCCCGCGCCCCCGTCGGGCACCGGCGACCGCGTCAAGGACTTCCCCTCCGGCTACGGCAACTACCACAACTACGCCGAGGCCACGGCCGAGATCAACGGCCTGGTGGCCAAATACCCCGCCATCCTGAGCAAGCAGGTCATCGGCAAGACCTACCAGGGCCGGGACATCCTCGCCCTCAAGCTCAGCAAGAACGTGGCCCAGGACGAGAACGAGCCCGAGGTCCTCTTCACCGCCCACCAGCACGCGCGCGAACACCTCACCGTGGAGATGGCCCTCTACCTGCTCAACGACTACACGTCCAAGTACGGCAGCGACCCGCGCGTCACCAAGATGCTCGACTCCCGCGAGATCTGGGTCATCCCGGACGTGAACCCGGACGGCGGCGCGTACGACATCGCCACCGGCTCCTTCCGCAGCTGGCGCAAGAACCGCCAGCCCAACGCCGGCTCCGCCAACGTCGGCACCGACCTCAACCGCAACTGGGACTTCAAGTGGGGCTGCTGCGGCGGCTCCTCGGGCAGCACCGGCTCCGAGACCTACCGCGGCCCGTCCCCGGCCTCGGCCCCCGAGGTCAAGGTCGTCTCCGACTTCGTGCGCGGCCGCGTCGTCGGCGGCAAGCAGCAGATCAAGACCGCCATCGACTTCCACACGTACAGCGAGCTGGTCCTGTGGCCCTACGGCTACACCTACAACGACACCGCCCCCGGCATGACCCAGGACGACCGCGACGCCTTCGCCGCCGTCGGCAGGTCCATGGCCGCCAGCAACGGCTACACCCCCGAGCAGTCCAGCGACCTCTACATCACGGACGGCTCCATCGACGACTGGCTCTGGGGCGACCAGAAGATCTTCGGCTACACCTTCGAGATGTACCCGTCCTCCGCCGGCCAGGGCGGCTTCTACCCCCGCGACTCGGTGATCCAGCGCGAGACCTCCCGCAACCGCGACGCCGTCCTCCGGCTCTTGGAGAACAGCGACTGCATGTACCGCTCGATCGGCAAGGAGGCGCAGTACTGCAAGACCGGGTGAGGTGAGCGCCCTCGCGGCCGGGGCCCGCCACGACGCGGGCCCCGGTCGCCCGCGTGCCCCGGTGAGTTGGCGAATGACATGCCCAGGTGGCCATGAAAGGGCTGGTCAAACGCGCGCGGCGCCACGGTTCCCCACGCGCGATAAACCCGGCGACACCGGCGATCACCCCCGGGATACTCGTCGCCCATGGATGAAGTCGAAGTCGTCGTCGCCCATTCCGAGCGGGCGACCCTGCGCGTCGGCGACGTGTTCCTGAAGGTGGACACCGATCAGGCACGCATCGACGTCGAGGTCGAGGCGATGGCCCTGGCGCCGGTACCGACCCCGGAGGTCCTGTGGCGCAAGCCGCCCGTGCTGGCGATCGCCGCGGTCCGGGGGACGGCGCTCGGCCGCCTCGGCGAGCCGTCGACCGCGTCCCCTGCGGCGTGGGCCGCGGCGGGCGCCGCCATCGCGAAGTTGCACCACGCGCCGTTGCCGCCCTGGCCCGGCCGGGGCGGCCGGGGCCTGGACGAGTTGGCGGCGGAGCTCGACGGCGAGTGCGAGTGGCTCGTGGCGAACGGCGTCCTGCCCACCGGCCTGGTCACCCGCAACCGCCAGGTCGCCGAGACCGCGCTCCGGCCGTGGACTCCGGCGTTCACGCACGGCGACCTGCAGATCGCTCACGTGTTCGCCGACGGCGGCGAGATCACCGGCATCATCGACTGGTCCGAAGCGGGCCGGGGTGATGCCCTGTTCGACCTCGCCACCTTGACGCTCGGACACGAGAAGCACCTCGGTGACGTCGTCGCCGGCTACGGCTCCGACGTCGACCGCGACGTGATCCGCGCGTGGTGGTCGTTGCGAAGTCTGCTGGGGGTTCGCTGGCTGGTCGAGCACGGCTTCGACCCGTTCGCGCCGGGCTGTGAGGTCGACGTACTGAGGTCCCGTATGTGAGGGGCCGTCAGACCACCAGGCTCACCACCGCCGCCACCGCGAACCCCACCACCGACAGCACCGTCTCCAGCACCGTCCACGACTTCAGCGTGTCGCGTTCGGAGATGCCGAAGTACTTGGCGACCATCCAGAAGCCGCCGTCGTTGACGTGGGAGGCGAAGATCGAGCCGGCCGAGATGGCCGTGATGATCAGGGCCAGGTGGGGCTGGGAGAGGTGCCGGCCGTCCACCAGGGGGAGGACGATGCCTGCCGTGGTGACGATGGCGACCGTGGCCGAGCCCTGGGCGACGCGCAGGACGACGGAGACCAGCCAGGCGAGCAGGATCACGGGCAGGCCGACGTCGTGGAAGGTGTCGGAGAGGGCGTCGGCGACGCCGCTGCCCTTGAGGACGGCGCCGAAGATGCCGCCCGCGCCCACCACCAGCAGGATGTTGCCGACCGGCTTGAGGGACGCGGTGGAGACGGTCTCCAGGGACTTGCGGGACCAGCCGCGGCGGATGCCGAGGAGGTAGTAGGCCAGGAGCAGGGCGATGGTCAGGGCCACGAAGGGGTTGCCGAAGAATTCGACGACGGAGCGGAGAGTGGAGGGAGAGAGGGCGACGGAGGAGAAGGTGGCGAGGAGGATGAGGACGAGGGGGGTGCCGATAATGGTGAGGACGGTGCCCAGGGCGACTGGTTTCTCGTGGGGTTGTACGCCTGCCGCCGCCTGTTCGGCGGTCACCGCGGCGCGGGCCTCCTCCGCGGCCTCGACCATGTCCTGCGGTACGGGGACGAAGATCCGCTTGCCGATCCACGCGGCGTAGCCCCAGGCGGCGAGGACGGCGGGGATGCCGCAGACGACGCCCATGAGGATGATCCAGCCGAGGTCCACCTTGAAGAGACCTGCCGCGGCGACCGGGCCGGGGTGCGGCGGGAGGAAGGCGTGGGTCATGGAGAGGCCGGCGAGCAAGGGCATGCAGTAGAGGAGGATGGATTTGCCGGTGGGGGTCCCCCCTGCACCAAGCTTGTCGGGTGCTTGGGGGATTTTGGCTGCTGCGTAGACGATGGGCGCCAGGACGAAGATGCCCACGTCGAAGAAGACCGGGATGCCGAAGATGAGGCCGGTGAGGCCCATGGCGAGGGGGGCGCGGCGTTCGCCGAAGACGCCCAGCAGGCGCGCGCTCAGTACTTCCGCGCCGCCGGAGACTTCGAGGATCGCGCCGAGCATGGTGCCCAGGCCGATGATGATGGCGACGTGTCCGAGGATGCCGCCCATGCCGCTCTCAATGAGGGAGGGGAGGGACGACTTCTGGACCGTGCCGAAGAGTTCGGTTACGGAGAGGCCGGCTGCCAGGCCTACGGCTATGGAGACGCCCAGTAGCGCCACGAAGGGCTGGAGGCGGACTTTGATGATGAGGAAGAGGAGCAGGAGGATGCCGAGGGCGGCGACCGTGAGGAGGCCGGGGGTGCCCGGTATGAGGGCGAGCAGGCCGCCGGTGTGGGGTGGCGCCGGTGGTGCGGCGGGGGCCGCGGCAGCGGCGAGGGCAGCGTGGATCATGTGACGACTCCGTTGTCGGACAGGGAAGTTCCAGGCAGGGGGGACCGCGGCACGGCGCCCCGGGCGTACGGGGCGCCGTGCCGTGCGGCGGGTTCAGCGGCGGTAACGGCAAGGGGATGTCCCGGTCAGCCCAGCACCGCGAGGGCGTCGATCTCGATGAGCAGGCCCTTGGGGAGGCCGACGTACACGGTCGTACGGGCGGCCGGCACCTCCTTGAGGCCCTCGGCCTCGAAGTAGGCGTTGTAGATCTCGTTCATCTCGGCGAAGTGGTCGGTGTCGGTGAGGTAGACGCGCATCATCATGACGTCGTCCCAGGTCGCGCCGCCTTCCTCCAGAATCGCCTTGACGTTGGCGAAGGTCTGGAGGGTCTGTTCGCGCAGGGTGGGGCCGGCCGGGGTGGGGGCCTGGCCCTCGACGGCGGGCAGGAAGCCGACCTGGCCGGCGACCTGGAGGATGTTGCCCTTCTTCACGCCGTGGGAGAACTTGGCGGGCGGGGTGGTGTGGGTGGCCGGGGTGAGGGCGGTCTTCTCGGTCATGGTCAGGCTTCCTTCATGTCTTTCTGCGGGGTGTTGCCGGAGTACTCCCGGCTGATGTCGTCCGCGGTGCGGCGTACCAGCGGGAGCAGGGTGAGGAGTTCCTCGGCGGTGACGACGACATTCGGCGCGGAGACCGACATGGCGGCGACGAGCCGGCCGTCCGCGCCGCGGATGGGGGCCCCGACGCAGTTGATGGACTCCTCGTGGCCGCCGAGGTCGGTGGCCCAGCCCTGTTCGCGCACCTTGGCCAGCTCGGCCAGGAAGGCCTGCGCGTTGGGTGTCGAACGGGGCGTGTAGAGGGGGTAGTCGAGCTTCTCGGCGAGCGTGCGGCGCTCGGGCTCGGGCAGGTCGGCGAGGAGCAGTTTGGCGACGGCCGCGACGGTGATGGCGACCGGTTTGCCGATGCGCGAGTACATCCGTACCGGGTAGCGGCTCTCGACCTTGTCGATGTAGAGGACCTCGTTCTCCTCGTACACCGCGAGGTGCACGGTGTGCCCGCACTTCTCGTTGAGCTTCGTCAGGTGCGGGTGGGCGATCTCGCGCACGTCCAGGTTCTCCACGGCCTGCTGGGCCAGCGCGAAGAGCCGGGCGCCGAGGCGGTAGCGCTGGTCGCTCTGGCGGTAGACCATGCCGTGCTCGTGGAGCGTGCGCAGCAGCCGCAGGGCGGTGGACTTGTGCACGTCGAGGCGGCCGGCCACCTGCTCCAGGTTGGCGGGGCCTTCCGCCAGCAGCGGCAGGATGCTCAGTGCGCGATCGACTGTCTGACTCATGGTGTACGGACCTCCACCCGTGCGTTGTGCACCCCGTGGCTGCCGGTGTCGCTGCTGGGGTTGTCGGGTGCGTCACCGTGGGTCGTCCAGCCGGGGCCGAGTCGCAGTCTCCCCCAGGCGGCGGGGTCCAGGCGCGCAAGGCGGTCGGCGAGGCCGCGGGACGGGGGTGTGCCGAGGTCGCCGGGGACGGTGAGGGAGGCGGCGGCCATGAGGTGACCGTGCCGGATGCGTTCGAACACGGGCAGGTCGCGGAGGGTGGCGGAGAGGAATCCGGCGGCGAAGGCGTCGCCGGCGCCGACGGGCGCGACGACGTCGACCGCGAGGGCGGGGGCGCTGGTGAGCGTGTCGGTGCCGTCCGCCCGGCGGGCGTGGACGGTGGCGCCGTCGCCGCCCTGCTTGACGACGAGGACGGCGGGTTCGGGCAGGGCGGCGCGGATGGCGGCGGTGCCGTGCAGGTCCCAGGCGGCCGCGGCCTCGTCCTCGCCGACGAAGACCAGGTCGCAGCGGCGGGCGAGGTCGAGGAGGAGCCCGGGGCCGCGTGCGGTGCGGTCGCGCCACAGCCCGACGCGGTAGTTGACGTCGAAGGAGACGAGGGGGCGCCCGGGGGCGGGGGCGGTGAGGACGCGCAGCACGTCGAGGCAGCTGTCGGAGAGGGCCGCGGTGATGCCGCTGAGGTGGAGTACGCGGGTGTCGCGCAGGGCGTGGTCGTCCAGCAGTTCGGGGGACATGGCGGAGGCGGCGGATCCGGCGCGGTAGTAGGCCACCTCGGCCTCGCCGGCGCCCGTTTCCGTACCGGTGGCGCGTTCCCCGGCCGTACGGAAGTAGACGCCGGTGGGGCGGTCCGGGTCGCGCTGGACGTGGGTGACGTCCACGCCGCAGGCGGCGACGGCGTCGCGGATGTGGTCGCCGAAGCCGTCGGCGCCGACGCGGGAGACCCAGCGGGTGCGGTGGCCGGTGCGGGCGAGGGCGCAGGCGACGTTGGACTCGGCGCCGCCGATGCCGCGCTCGAAGGTGGTGACGTCGGCGAGCCGCCCGGGCCCCGCGGGCATGAAGGTGACCATGGTTTCGCCGAGACAGACGACGTCGGTGCCCGGCCGGGCGGGTGTGGTGCCGTCCGTGGCGTCGCTGCCGCCGGTGCCGGCGTTGCTGGACGTGGTCACGATCTCCTGCACTCCTTTGCGTACGGGCTGTGTTGAGCCGTTCCGCGACGTGTTACGCACCATTGACCCGGCGATGGCTCGGATGTTAGACAGCAGTGAGCGATATGCGCAATGGGTGTTGCACGCAGTGCAACAAGGACTCTCGAGGAGGCCCCATGGCCGCCGAGCGGCACGCGAAGACCCTCGCGGACGAACGGGTCGACCACCGTTTCAAGGGGCTTCCCCCGGATGCCGCCGGCCGTACCGTCGGCGAACTGGCGGCCGAGCGGCGCAACCTGTTCACCGGCGGCTTCACCACGCCCGTCCTCGCGCTGTCCGCCGAGTCGCTGGACCACAACCTGGCGCTGATGGAGACGTACACCGAGCGGCACGGCCTGGCCTTCGCGCCGCACGGCAAGACCTCGATGGCGCCGCAGCTCTTCGCCCGCCAGCTCGCCCGCGGCGCGTGGGGCATCACCGCCGCCGTCCCCCACCAGGCCCGCGTCTACCGCGCCCACGGCATCCGGCGGATCTTCCTCGCCAACGAGGTCGTCGACGCCGCGGCGCTGCGCTGGCTGGCCGCCGAACTGGACGCCGACCCCGGCTTCCGCTGCATCTGCTACGTCGACTCGCTGCGCGGCGTGGAGCTGATGGACGCCGCCCTGCGCGCGGCCGGCGCCACCCGCCCGCTGGACGTGGTCATCGAACTGGCCGCAGGCGAGGGCGCCCGTACCGGTGTCCGCACCGACGCCGAATGCGTCGAACTGGCCGACGCCGTCGCGGGCGTGGACACCCTGCGGCTGGTCGGCATCGCCGGCTACGAGGGCGAGGTGCCCGATGCCACACCGGAGCGGGTGACCGCCTGGCTGCGCCGGCTCCTCTCGCTCACCGTGGCCTTCGACCGGTCCGCGCGCTTCGCCGACCTGGACGAGATCGTGCTCAGCGCGGGCGGCAGCGCCTGGTTCGACGCGGTCGCCGAGGTCTTCGACGAGGCGCCCGAGCTGTCCAGGCCGCTGCTGAAGCTGCTGCGCTCCGGCGCGTACGTCTCCCACGACGACGGCCACTACCGCCGGCTGACCCCCTTCAACCGCGTCCCGGCGGAAGGCGCCCTGCGGCCCGCCTTCCGCCTCTGGGCCCAGGTCGTCTCGCGCCCGTCCCCCGGGCAGGCGTTCCTGAACGCGGGCAAGCGCGACGCGGCATACGACCTCGACCTGCCGCAGGCCCAGGTCGTACGGTCCGCGCGGGACGGCACCGAGCGGCCCGCCGACGGGATCACCGTCACCGGCCTCTCCGACCAGCACGCCTGGGTCCGTACGGAGCGCTCCGGCGACCTGGAGGTCGGCGACTGGGTCGGCCTGGGGCTGTCGCACCCGTGCACGTCGTTCGACAAGTGGCAGCTGATCCCGGTGGCCGAGGCGGACGGCACGGTCGTGGACTACGTCCGTACGTTCTTCTGACGGCCCCCAGGTCCCCACGGCCCCTTGCGGGCCGCGAGACTTCGGCGCGGGGTCGTGCAGCCACCGCCGCGGCGCGCCCCGGCTCACAGGAAAGGCAGTTCGGTCATGGACACCGTGGTCCGCGACGTACGCGTCATCGACGGCACCGGCACCCCCTCCTACCGGGCGGACGTCGCCCTCGACGGCGGCCGGATCGCCGAGATCCGCCGGGAGACGGACACCGGGCCGCGCCCCGGCGCCGCGCGCGTCGTGGACGGCGGCGGCCTCGCCCTCTCCCCCGGCTTCATCGACATGCACGCGCACAGCGACCTGGCACTGCTGCGCGACCCGTCGCACGAGGCGAAGGCGGCGCAGGGCGTCACCCTCGAAGTGATCGGGCAGGACGGCCTGTCGTACGCGCCGGTCGACGACCGCACCCTCGCCGAGGTCCGCGCGCAGATCACCGGCTGGAACGGGGACGGCTCGGACATCGACTTCGTCTGGCGCACGGTCGGCGAGTACCTGGACCGCCTCGACCACGGCTTCGACGGGCAGGGCATCGCCGTCAACGCGGCGTACCTCGTCCCGCAGGGCACCGTGCGGATGCTGGCACTGGGCTGGGAGGACCGCGCGGCCACGCCCGGCGAGCTGGCCCGGATGCGGCAGCTGGTCGCGGAGGGCCTGGAGCAGGGCGCCGTCGGGCTGTCCTCCGGCCTGACGTACACCCCCGGCATGTACGCGGACGACGCCGAACTCACCGAACTGTGCCGGGTCGTGGCCCGCTACGGCGGCTACTACTGCCCCCACCACCGCTCGTACGGCGCGGGCGCGCTGGAGGCGTACGAGGAGATGGTCGGCCTCGCCCGCCAGGCGGGCTGCGCCCTGCACCTCGCCCACGCCACCATGAACTTCGGCGTGAACAAGGGCCGCGCCCCCGAACTCCTCGCCCTCCTCGACCGGGCCCTGGCCTCCGGCGCCGACATCACCCTGGACACCTACCCGTACACGCCCGGCTGCACGACCCTGGTCGCGATGCTGCCGAGCTGGGCGAGCGAGGGCGGGCCCGACGCGATCCTGGCGCGGCTGCGGGACGACGCGGCGGCCGGGCGCATCCGGCACGTCATGGAGGTGGAGGGCGCGGACGGCTGCCACGGCGTGCCGATCGAGTGGGACACCATCGAGATCTCCGGCGTCTCGAACCCCGCGCTGGAGGACCACGTCGGCAAGACGGTCGCCCGCTCGGCGCTGGAGCGCGGCGAGGAGCCGTGGACGACGGCCCGGCGCCTGCTGGTCGAGGACCGGCTCGGCTCGACGATCCTCCAGCACGTCGGGCACGAGGAGAACGTCCGCGAGATCATGCGCCACCCGGTGCACACCGGCGGCAGCGACGGCATCCTCCAGGGCAACAAGCCGCATCCGCGCGCGTACGGCACGTTCCCGAAGTACCTGGGGACGTACGTGCGGGAGCTGGGCGTGCTGTCGCTGGAGGAGTGCGTGGCGCACCTGACCGCGCGCGCCGCGGCCCGGCTGCGGCTGCCCGACCGCGGCCTGGTCCGCGAGGGCTACCGTGCCGACCTGGTGCTCTTCGACCCGGACACGGTCGCCGCCGGGGCCACCTTCGACGCGCCGCGCACCCTGCCGACGGGCATCCCGCACGTCCTGATCGACGGCCGCTTCGTCATCGAGGACGGACGGCGTACGGACGTACTGGCGGGGCGGGCGGTCCGGCGAACGCGCTCTTGACCAGTCGTTCCAGCTCCGCGCCGTCGTCCGCGACGCCCAGCGCGCCCAGTTCCCTGGCGGTGTCCTTACGGGCGGGCGTGACCCGGCCGGCGAAGAAGACGACCGGACCCGTGTAACGCTCCTCCCGGCGCAGCGCCGCGACGTGCGTGAAACCGGCCCGGCCGTCCGTGCCCCGGGCGATGTCGGAGATCACCAGGGACGGCGGCCGGTCGGCGATGGCGGCATCGGCCTCCAGCGAGTCCACGGCGGTCTCGACGGTCGCCCCCGCCTGCCGGAACCAGGCGATCAGCGACGCGTTGTTCTCCGGGTTGTCGTCCACCCACAGAATCGTCCGGCCCGCGAGCGCCCCGGCGAGAGACGGCACCCGGCCGAGCCCGGGGCCGCCCGGCCAGCCCGCCCCGTACGCCGGGTCCTGCTGCGGCAGGGTCACCAGCGCCGGCGCGCCATCGCGCAGCCTGTGGACCAGTTCCCCGGAGCGGGGCAGCTCCAGCAGGCCGTCGAGCAGCGAGTTGAACACCTGGTCGGCGACCACGTCGGGGAAGACGGTGGGCAGTTCGCGTTCCAGCCGTTCCAGCGTCGCGGACGGGTCGGTCAGATCGCGCGGTACGTCGCGCCGCTCCAGGAAGGCTTCGACCCGGGGCCGTTCGGCCTCGGGTACGGGCGCCGCCGTCCGCAGCAGCGTCCGCACCCGCCGGTACGTACAGAAGTCCGCGATCACATCGCCCTCGTCGGCGCCCGGCGGGCTGGTCATCATCCGGTAGAAGTCGGCGTAGAAGTACTGGATCAGTAACGTGCGCAGCACCGCCTCCGGCGGGTGGTCGGCCCACACCGGGTTCAGGGTGGCTTCCAGGACGAAGCCGTTGACCAGCCGTTTGATGCGGCGCGGGTTGCGGGCCGAGCGCTCGGCGAGCAGGTCGACCAGCGGCTCGTCGAGGAGTCGCTCGATACCGGCGGTGCGCGCGCACCACGTGATGTACTCCCGTACGCCCCGGCCGTCGGCCACCGGGATGCGGTAGCTGGTCTGGAAGATCTTCTCCATGAAGGCGGTGCCGGCCGGTGACAGATCGCGCAGCAGGCCGCTCGGCCCCATCACCGACCGGTCGCAGCCGATCACGAACGCCAGCCCCGGCACGTCCAGGTAGACCTTGACCGCCTCGCACACCGCGAGCACCGTCTCCTCTGAGCAGCGGTCCAGGTCGTCGATGAAGACGACGAGCATCCGGCGCGGCGCGTAGGCGGCGTTGTCGGCCCACTCCTGGGCCAGGTCGCGGATCGCGTC
This sequence comes from Streptomyces sp. NPDC017529, assembly GCF_044329785.1. NCBI lineage: Bacteria > Bacillati > Actinomycetota > Actinomycetes > Kitasatosporales > Streptomycetaceae > Streptomyces > Streptomyces sp. NPDC017529. The sequence goes on along the minus strand of NZ_JBIRJY010000004.1, from coordinate 201,866 downwards.
GCGCATCTCGTTACGGGCCTGGGAGTTGACCGACAGGCTGCTCCACAGCTCGTCGACCAGCCCCGCGGCGCCGAGCGGGCCGGCCGCGACGGTCGCCAGCGCCCGCAGGGCACGCAGCAGGGCCCGCTGTTCGGACACCCGGTGCAGCGCCCGCCGCAGCAGCCTGCGGTCGAAGCGCATCAGGACCGACTTGATCAGCCCTTCCAGTGCGTCCGCGCCGGTCGAGGTCCAGGCGTTGTACCAGACGGTGTGTACCTCGGGCGCCGCCGTCAGCTCCGCGTCCACCAGGCGCATCAGGCTGCTCTTGCCCATGCCCCACCCGGCGTCGACGGCGAGCGTGAAGGGGGTGGAGGACCGGGAGCCGACCAGCAGGCCGGCCAGCTGCCGGGCGGCCCGGCCCGTTCCCAGCAGGTCGGCGCCGGCCGAGTCCACCGGCTCGTCGTTGAGCAGTGCGAGCCGTTGCCCCGATGTCACCGTGCCGCCCCCCGTGATCGTCCGCTCACTGCCCCGGAGCGTACCGGCGGCGCGCGCGGGTGTGAGCCCTCCGTGCGCCGGGCGTACGGGCCCGCGCTGCGCCGCACGCCGTGACGGCGGGTGAGCAACTCCACACCGCCGGTCCCCGCAAGGTGAACAAAAACACCAGGCAGCCCGTGTTACGCGCCCGTAAGGTGGCTGGCATGCAGGTGATCCAGTCAACGAAGCTCGCCAACGTCTGCTACGAGATCCGGGGTCCGGTCCTTGAGGAGGCGATGCGGCTCGAAGCAGCGGGGCACCGCATCCTCAAGCTGAACACCGGCAACCCGGCGGCCTTCGGCTTCGAGTGCCCGCCGGAGATCCTGGAGGACATCCTCCGCTCGGTCGGCACCGCGCACGGCTACGGCGACGCGAAGGGCCTGCTGTCCGCCCGGCGCGCGGTGATGCAGCACTACCAGACCAAGGGCATCGAGCTGTCGGTCGACGACATCTACCTGGGCAACGGCGTCTCCGAGCTGATCCAGATGTCGATGCAGGCGCTGCTGGACGACGGCGACGAGGTCCTCGTACCGGCGCCCGACTACCCGCTGTGGACGGCCTCGGTCTCGCTGTCCGGCGGGACGGCGGTGCACTACCGCTGCGACGAGCAGGCGGACTGGATGCCGGACCTCGCCGACATCGAGCGCAAGGTCACCGACCGCACCAAGGCCATCGTCGTCATCAACCCGAACAACCCGACGGGCGCGGTGTACGACGATGAGCTGCTGCGCGGCATCGCCGAGATCGCCCGCCGGCACAACCTGATCGTCTGCGCCGACGAGATCTACGACAAGATCCTCTACGACGGCGTCACCCATACCCCCTTCGCCTCGCTCGCCCCCGACCTGCTGACCCTGACGTTCAACGGGCTCTCGAAGTCCTACCGGGTGGCGGGCTACCGCAGCGGCTGGATGGCGGTCTGCGGCCCGAAGGCGCACGCGGCCTCGTACATCGAGGGCCTGACGATCCTCGCCAACATGCGGCTGTGCGCGAACATGCCCGCGCAGCACGCGGTGGCCACCGCCCTTGGCGGGCGTCAGTCGATCAACGACCTGGTGCTGCCGGGCGGCCGGCTGCTGGAGCAGCGGGACACCGCGTACGAGCTGCTGACGCAGATCCCGGGCGTCACCTGCACCAGGCCGAAGGGCGCGCTGTACGCCTTCCCGCGGCTGGACCCGAAGGTCTACAAGATCAAGGACGACCGGCAGATGGTGCTGGACCTGCTGCGCGCCGAGAAGATCATGATCGTGCACGGCACGGGCTTCAACTGGCCCGAGCCGGACCACTTCCGGCTGGTCACGCTGCCGAACAAGGACGACCTGACGGACGCGGTGACCCGCATCGGCAGGTTCCTGGACGGCTACGGACAGTACTGAGCGCGCCCGGGAGGGCGGCGCCACGCCTGTACGGATCACAACTTTAGACAGTGTCTAAGCTAGGATGGTCTCCTAGCCGTTGAGTGTTGCCAGGAGGCCGTCCCATGTACGAACCGATCCGCACCAAGTCGGTCCACTCCATGGCCGCCGACCAGGAGGTCCCGCACCGCTCCCGCGCGGAGGAGCTGGACATCCGGCTCGCCGGCCACCTGACCGCGCTGCTCACCGTCACCGACGAGCTGCGCGCCGCCGTTCCCGACCCCGCGCTGGACGACGCCGCCGAGCGCATCGCCGACCAGGTGACGCGGCTGCGCGGCGGGGCGTACCCGCTGCGTGCCGCGCCGACCGGCGGCGGCGACCCGTCCCGCGCGCCCCGGCTGCACCAGCGCGCCCGGATGCTGGCGGGCAGCGCCCTGGCGGTCGCCACCTCGCGGTCCGACCGGGCCGCCGCCGCGCTGGCGGCGGAGCGCATGGAGACCCACGCGGCGGTGCAGGAGCTGGCCTCGGCCTGATCCGGGGAGCCCGCCCCCGGCCTGATCCCGGGGGACGGCCTCGGCTCGATCCGGGGAATGGCGAACAAGACGGCCGGAGCCACGTGTTCGTGCACGTGACCCCGGCCGTCGACCGTGGCGGTCCGGCCTGCGCCGGACCGTTTCGCCGTACTACCCCAGGCGGCGTACGAGCGCGTGGTACTCGTCCCACAGCTCCTTCGGCGTGTGGTCACCGAAGGTGTTCAGGTGGTCGGGGATCAGCGCCGCCTCCTCGCGCCACACGTCCTTGTCGACGGTGAGCAGGAAGTCCAGGTCGGCGTCGGCCAGGCCGAGGCCCTCGGTGTCCAGCGCCTCCTTCGTCGGCAGCACGCCGATCGGGGTCTCGACACCCTCGGCCTTGCCCTCCAGGCGCTCGACGATCCACTTGAGCACCCGGCTGTTCTCGCCGAAACCCGGCCACACGAACCGGCCCGACTCGTCCTTGCGGAACCAGTTGACGTAGTAGATCTTCGGCAGCTTCGCCTGGTCCTTGCCGGCGCCGACCTTGACCCAGTGGCCCATGTAGTCGCCCATGTTGTAGCCGCAGAACGGCAGCATGGCGAACGGGTCGCGGCGCAGCTCGCCGACCTTGCCCTCGGCCGCCGCGGTCTTCTCGCTCGCCACGTTCGCGCCGAGGAAGACGCCGTGCTGCCAGGTCAGCGACTCGGTCACCAGCGGTACGGCGCTGGCGCGGCGACCGCCGAAGAGGATGGCCGAGATCGGCACGCCCTTGGGGTCCTCCCACTCGGGCGCGATGATCGGGCACTGGCCCGCCGGGACGGTGAAACGCGCGTTCGGGTGGGCCGCCGGGGTGCCGGACTCCGGAGTCCAGTCGTTGCCCTTCCAGTCGGTCAGGTGGGCGGGCAGCTCCTCGGTCATGCCCTCCCACCACACGTCGCCGTCGTCGGTCAGCGCGACGTTGGTGAAGACCGAGTTGCCCCACATGGTCTTCATGGCGTTGGCGTTGGTGTGCTCGCCGGTGCCGGGCGCGACGCCGAAGAAACCGGCCTCGGGGTTGATCGCGTACAGCCGGCCGTCCTCGCCGAACCGCATCCAGGCGATGTCGTCGCCGATGGTCTCGACGGTCCAGCCGGAGATCGTGGGCTCCAGCATCGCGAGGTTGGTCTTGCCGCAGGCGCTCGGGAACGCGGCGGCGACGTACCTGGGCTCGCCCTGCGGCGGGGTGAGCTTGAGGATCAGCATGTGCTCGGCGAGCCAGCCCTCGTCGCGCGCCATGACGGAGGCGATGCGCAGCGCGTAACACTTCTTGCCCAGCAGGGCGTTGCCGCCGTAGCCGGAGCCGTAGGACCAGATCTCACGGTCCTCGGGGAAGTGCGAGATGTACTTCGTGGAGTTGCACGGCCACGGCACGTCGGCCTCGCCCTCGGCCAGCGGGGCGCCGAGGGTGTGCACGGCCTTGACGAAGAAGCCGTCCTCGCCCAGTTCGTCCAGGACGGCCTGGCCCATCCGGGTCATGGTGCGCATCGAGACGGCCACGTACGCCGAGTCGGTGATCTCCACGCCGAGCGCGGAGAGCGGCGAGCCGAGCGGCCCCATGCAGAACGGGACGACGTACATCGTCCGGCCGCGCATCGCGCCGCGGAAGATGCCCTGCTCACCGGTGAAGACCTCGCGCATCTCCGCCGGGGCCTTCCAGTGGTTGGTCGGGCCCGCGTCCTCCTCCTTCTCGGAGCAGATGAAGGTGCGGTCCTCGACCCGGGCGACGTCCGAGGGGTCGGACGCGGCGTAGTAGGAGTTGGGGCGCTTGATCGGGTCCAGCTTCCGGAAGGTGCCCTTGGCGACGAGCTCCTCGCACAGGCGCTCGTACTCCGCCTCCGAACCGTCGCACCACACGACACGGTCCGGCTCGGTGATGGCTGCGATCTCGTCGACCCAGGAAACGAGTTCCCGGTGGGTGGTCGGTACGGGGGAGGGAGCCGCGTTGTCGCGCGCCACGATCGCTCCTAGATGAGGGTTGGACGGACCGCTGCCCGACATGCCGGCAGGGCCCGCTGCTGAAGATGTCTGCCCCTTGGGGGCTGCGACCCGGATGCTTCGCGACCGCTCATCCGGTGCCGACCGCACTCATATGATCATCCGACCCCGATCCATATCTGTCCAGAGGAGGTCCTCGTGACCGTCACCACTTCCGGATCAATCCGTAACTTACGGTGGCGTAGGTAGCATTGCCGCCATGACTTCCGCGCCCGACGCCGCCGAAAGCCACACCTCTCCTGTGACCAGCGCGGCCGCCGACGCCGTATCCACGGTCGCCGGCCTGGCCGCGCCACTGAAGCCCAAGCTGCGGGGCTGGCTGCACGCCGGAATGTTCCCCGCCGCCCTCGTCTCGGGTGTCGTGCTCACGGCCCTGGCCGACAGCACCCGCGGCCGGATCGCCTGCGCCGTCTACACCCTCTCCGCCTGCCTGCTCTTCGGCATCAGCGCCCTCTACCACCGCGGGAATTGGGGCCCGCGCGCGGGCGCCGTCCTGCGACGACTGGATCACGCCAATATTTTCCTGATCATCGCGGGCACCTACACCCCGCTGACCATGCTGCTGGTCCCCGGCACCCGCGGCCAGACGCTTCTGTGGGCCGTCTGGGCGGCCGCCCTCGCCGGCATCGCCTTCCGCGTCTTCTGGGTGGGCGCGCCACGCTGGCTCTACACCCCCTGCTACATCGCGATGGGCTGGGCGGCCGTCTTCTTCCTGCCCGACTTCCTGCGCAAGGGCGGCATCGCCGTCCTCGTACTCGTCATCGTCGGCGGCGTCCTCTACAGCGCGGGCGGCGTCATCTACGGGATCAAGCGCCCCAACCCGTCACCGCGCTGGTTCGGCTTCCACGAGGTCTTCCACTCCCTGACGCTGGCGGCCTTCGTCGTGCACTACGTCGGGATCTCACTGGTGGCCTATTCGCATTCCTGAGGCTCCCGCCGCGCCCGGGGACCCGCCCCGGCCGCGGGACCCGGCGCCCTTGCCCCGTCGGCGCCACGCTCCCCCGCCCACCCGTGGCCGCGGCCTCGACGCCGCGGCCACCTGCCATGTCAGGGCGGCCACCCCGGCCAGGACCAGCGCCACCACCGTGGCCGTCCCCCCGACGAGGAAACCTCCGACGCACACCGCTGCCGCGAACACGGCAAACACATCGACTGCGGTACGCATACGCGCAACACCCCCTCCAAGAATCACTGACAGTGACCTTGCCCTGGCTAAAGCGTTACACACACCACTGACAAACAAGGAGACATCAAGAATGCCCCTGGGGGCGACAGTTCTCACCCCCCAACATCCCCTGTTTCTCGGCGCCTGCCGCGCCGGGGTACGGGCCCGGCGCGGCAGGCGCCCCTCGCCCGCGCGGGCCGGGCCGGGCCGGGGACCACCGGTGCCGGACAATGACGACCATGGCCTCCGCACAGAAGTCCGCCGCGCAGCCGGGCGCCCAGAAGCCCGGACTGCGGGAGCGGAAGAAGCTCCAGACCCGGCGGGCCATCCGCCGGGCCGCCTACCGGCTCTTCGAGGAACAGGGGTACGACGCGACCCCCGTCGACCGGATCGCCGAGGCCGCCGACGTCTCCCCCAGCACGGTCTTCCGCTACTTCCCCACCAAGGAGGACATCGTCCTCACCGACGCGTACGCACCCGTGCTGGCGGCGGGGCTGCGGGCCAGGCCCGCCGACGAGCCGGTGGTCGAGTCGATGCGGCACGCCGCCGTCGAGACGCTGCGGCGCCTCGCGGCAGAGGAGCGCACCGAGCTGGTCCAGCGCATCCGGCTCGTCCGCGAGGTGCCGGCGGTCCGCGGCCGGACGGCCGAGAACACCGCGCGGGACAGCGCGATGATCAGCGCCGTACTGGCGGAGCGGACCGGCAGGCCCGCCGACGACCTGGAGATCCGGGTGGTCGCCACGGCGATCCTGGCGGCGCTCCAGGAAGCGCTGGTGCGCTGGGTCGCGGACGGCCGGCGGGACGCCCCCGAAACCCTCATCGGCCGGACGATGGACGTACTCGCCCGCGGCCTGACGCTCTGAGCGCCCCGCAGCCGAGAAGCGCCGCCGCCCGCCTCACTCCCTGAGGGCACTGCCGTACGGGGCCACCCGCCCCGCTTCCCTGGCCGGTTCGCCGAGGCGCCGCGCCAGCCGCGCGCGCAGCCGGGTCAGCCGCTCGATCCGGGCGTCCAGATCGGCCAGCCTGCGGCGGGCCACCGCTTCCGCCGCGCGGCAGGAGCCCGCCCCCGAGCCGTCCTCCGCGCCGTTCTCCCCGGCGTCCACCGGCCCGTCGCCGGTGAACAGGGCCTCGGGGACGCCGTCGGGCGGCAGCGTGTCGAGAAGGTGCGCGAACGACCTGATGTCGCCCACCGTCAGCCCGGCTTCGAGGAGTTCGCGCACCATCCGCAGCCGGCGTACGTCCTCCGGCGCGTACACGCGGTGCCCCGACGGCGTGCGCCGGGCAGTCACCAGCCCGTGCTCCTCGTAATAGCGCAGCGCTCTGGCCGTCAGGCCCGCGGCAGCCGCGGCGTCCCCGATGCGCATCCGGTCCTCCCCCGCCGGGGCTCCTGGCAGGCGGTGCCCCGGTACGTACGTCGACTCCTGCGTCAGACCGTACGTCGCCGGGACACCGCACCACCGGGCCGGCCGACCGAACCGTCTGTACGGCGGAGACTCAGAGCCTGCGTCTGGCTCTTACAACTCCACCAGCACGGCCCCCAGGTGCCGTCCCGCGATCAGCTCCTGGAGGGCGCGCGGCGCCTCCTCGATGCCGTGCAGCCGGGCGTGCGGGAACGTGAGCGAGCCCTCCTTCAGGCCGCGCCCGAACTCCTCGTTCCACTCATCGATCACTTCGGGGTGGTCGTAGAGCGCGACCCCGCGCAGGGTGACGCTGCGGGCGAGCAGGGACAGCGTGTCGATCTCGGTCGTGTGCCTACCGGAATCCGCGAGCTGGGTGGACAGCGCGCCGACCAGCGCGATGCGGGCGCCGCGGTTGGCGAGCGCGATGGCCGCCTGCAGCTGCTCGCCGCCCACGTTGTCGAAGACCGCGTCGAGGCCGTCCGGGGCGGCCTCGCGCAGCTGCTCCTCGATGGGGCCCGCGCCGCGGATCACGGCCGCGTCGTACCCCAGTTCCTTGACCAGGTGATCCGCCTTGCGCTGCGATCCCGTGCTGCCGATGACCCGCGCGGCACCCCGCAGCCGGGCGATCTGGCCGGCCAGCGACCCCACGCCGCCGGCCGCGCCGGACACGAACACCGTGTCACCAGGGCGCACATCGGCGCCCCGCACGACGCCCATGTAGGCGGTCGGCCCCTGGGAGAGATAGGCCGCCGGGTCGGGCAGCAGGTCCGGGTCGCGGCGCTGCAGCGCCGCGGCGTCCACGAGGGCGTACTCCCGCCAGCCGAGGTTGTGCTCCACCAGGTCGCCGGGGGCGTACTCGCCGCCGGGCGCTTCGGCCACCTCCCCGATGGCCGACCCGTACAGCGCCTCGCCGGGCACGAAGGACGGCATCGGGACGTTGGTGACCTCGTCCATGAGCGTGCGCATCACGGCGGCGACGGCCATGGTCGTGTTGCGCACGAGCACCTGACCGGGCCCCGGCCGGGGAACCGGCACCTCGACCACCTCGAAGAGGTCGTCGGTGAGCGGTCCCTCGGGCCGGCCGGTCAGGCGGACTTCGCGATGGGTGGCGGGCAGGCTGCCCTCGGTACGGTTCATCATGCCGCCACGCTAGAACTTGACGCCCGCGTGAAGTTCAAGTCGGCTCCTGGACCTAGGACTTCCGGCGGACGGCGGCCGGCCCGCCTCCCCTTCAGGGCCGCAGCCGCTCGCCCAGTTCCTCCGGGCCGGTGACCGGGCGCTCGCACGTGAAGCGGCGGCAGACGTACGCGGCGGGCCGCCCGTCGACCAGGGGGCGGTCCTTCAGGAGCGGCACCTCCTCCGTACCGGGCTCTCCGAGGGCGACCACCGCGCCGGGCGCCGTGCCCAGGAGGGCGGCGCGGTGCAGCGCCCGGGTGGCCGGGTCGCCGCCCGGACCGACGACCGCGATCTCGCGCGGCCCGTCGAGCGCCGCCTCCGTGACGGCGAGGCCCCACCCGATGAAGCGCGGTGCCCGGCCGCCCAGCGCCTTGACGACGCCCAGGGCGCGTTCGGCGGCGTCCCGGTGCGGTCCGCTGCCGGTCAGCGCGGCGTACGACAAGAGCGCGCCGGCGGCCGCCGTCCAGCCGGACGGCGTGGCGTTGTCGGTCGGGTCCTGCGGACGGCGGATCAGCTGTTCCGCGTCGTCCGCGGTGTCGTACAGGGTGCCGTCCTCGGCGCTGAAGTGGACGAGCACCGTGTCCAGGAAGAGGCCGGCGAACTCCGCCCAGACGCCCTCGCCGGTGACCGAGGCGAGCGCGAGGAAACCCTCGGCGACGTCCGCGTAGTCCTCCAGGACGCCGGAGTTGGCGCCGGCCACACCGTCCCGCGAGGTGCGGTGCAGCCGCGCCTGCCAGTCCATGTGGACGCGCACGAGCAGGTCGGCGGCGTCCGTGGCGGCCTGCACGAAGTCCGGGCGGTCGAAATAGGCGCCGGTCTCGGCGAGGGCGGCGACGGCCAGACCGTTCCAGGCGGCGACGACCTTATCGTCACGGCCGGGGCGCGGCCTGCGGTCCCGCGCCGCGCGCAGCCGTTCCTTGACGCTCTCGATCCGGTCGGCGTCCACCAGGCCGTCGGTGTCGGGCAGTTGGAGGACGGAGGCGCCCTCCTCGAAGGTGCCCTCTTCGGTCACGCCGAAGTAGTGCGCGGCGAGCCCGGCGTCCCGCTCACCGAGGACCTCGCGCAGCTGTTCGGGCGTCCATACGTAGTACGCGCCCTCGACGTGCTTGCCGGTGCCGTCGTCGGAGTCGGCGTCGAGCGCGGAGGCGAAGCCGCCCTGCTCGGTGCGGAGTTCGCGGACCATGAACTCGGCGGTCTCGACGGCGACGCGCCGGGCGAGGTCGGAGCCGGTGGCCCGCCACAGGTGCGCGTACGCGCGGCACAGCAGCGCGTTGTCGTACAGCATCTTCTCGAAGTGCGGCACGGTCCAGGTCGCGTCCACCGCGTAGCGCGCGAAGCCGCCGCCGAGCTGGTCGTAGATCCCGCCGCGTGCCATCGCCTCGGCGGTCGCCTGCGCCATCTGGAGAGCCGCCTCGGACTCCGTACGGGCGTGGTGGCGCAGCAGGAACTCCAGCACCATGGACGGCGGGAACTTGGGGGCGCCGCCGAACCCGCCGTGCACGGCGTCGAAGTCCCGGGTCAGGGCCAGCAGCGCGGCCGCCAGGTCCTCGGGCCCCGGCGGCGCGTGGTCGCCCTTGGCCAGCGATGCGGAGAGCGAGCGCCCCGACAGGTCGGCGACGATCCGCCCGGCGACCTCGCCGACCTCGTCGCGGCGGTCGGCCCAGGCGCCGCGTACGCCTTGCAGGACCTGCGGGAAGGAGGGCAGGCCGTGGCGCGGCGCGGGCGGGAAGTACGTACCGAAGTAAAACGGTTCGGCGTCGGGGGTGAGGAAGACGGTCATGGGCCAGCCGCCCTGGCCGGTCGCCGCCTGGACGGCCTCCATGTACACCGCGTCCACGTCGGGCCGCTCCTCGCGGTCCACCTTCACGGACACGAAGTGCTCGTTGAGCAGCACCGCGGTCGCCTCGTCCGCGAAGCTCTCGTGGGCCATCACATGGCACCAGTGGCACGAGCTGTAACCGACGCTCAGCATTACGGGCACCCCGCGCCGGCGCGCCTCCTCGAACGCCTCGGGGCACCAGGGCCACCAATCGACCGGGTTGTCGGCGTGCTGGAGCAGATACGGGGAAGTCTCATGAGCCAGGCGGTTCGGCATGGGGCCATCCTCTCTCACCGCGGTTGCCGCGGCGGGGAGCGGAGGGGCGGCGGAGGAGTTATCCACAGCCCTGCCGGAATTCGCGCGGAAGCGGAAGACTGTGGGTACGGAGCCGATCACCGCGGGCCGGGGCGCACGAGCTGCCCCGGCCGCCGGTCCGGGCCGGGACGCCGGGGAATTCCGGGAGCACCGGAAGCCGCCGGGACGCTGGGAACTGCAGGAGGGGGAAAGGCATGCCGGGCTCACTGGCCGGGCTGCGCGACAGCCACCGGGCGGATGCGGAAGGGCTGCTGTCGCGGGCCGTCGATGAGGAGGTCCGACGCTCGGGAGGGTCCCTGGACCGCAGCGTCCTGCTGTCCCGGGCGCAAGCGGTGCTGGACGATCTCGCCGGCAAGGCGGCCGAGGAGTACGGCGCTTACGTGCACGCGCTGGACGAGGCGGCGGCCGGGCACCGGCCGCTGTCCGAACGGCTGACGCGCAAGGAACTGAGCACGCCGGCGGTGGCCACGCTGGTCGCGGCGGTCGCCGCCTTCGGCACCGACCTGGCGTACGGGACGGGACCCGGCACGGCCCTCGGAGTGGGTGCCGCGGTGGTCGCCGCGGGCGCCGCGGCGACGGTCGTGAAGCTGACCGCGGGGCACTGGCCCGCGGCGCACCGGCAGGCCGGGATGCGCGGCCAGCCGGGCGGTCCGGAGCAGCTGCGGTTGCAGTGGCTGACGGCGTTGGAGGTGCGGGGCATCCGGCCGTTCCTCGACCAGCAGCGGATGCTGACGGCGGCGACGCGCGGCGGCCCGGCCGGCAAGCCCGCCGCCTCGCGGGCCACCCGGATGCCGCCGCTGCGCGGCACGGACCGCAGCGCGGCGGCCCGTCAGCGGTCGGTGCTGGAGCAGTCCTTCGCCCATCTGCCGCAGCCCGAGCAGCCGTTCGCCGGGCGGCGCAGGCACCTCACGCAGATCGCGCAATGGGTGCACGCGGCCCGCGCCAGCACCGAAACCCGGCCCACGGTGGTCGTGCTGCACGGCGAGCCCGGCTCGGGGCGTACGGCGCTCGCGGTGCGGGCCGCCCACCAGCTGCGCGACCAGTTCCGCGGCGCGTGCGTGGTGGACCTGCGCGGCGACACACCGGGCGAAACGCCGCTGCCGACCCGTGACGCGCTGCTGCACCTGCTCAACCGGCTGGGCGCGCCGCGCGAGCAGCTCCTGTTCCGGGAGCGGCCCTCCCTGGACCAGCACGTCAAACGGCTCACGGAGCTCTACCACAAACACCTGACGGGCCTGCCCGTGACGGTTCTGCTGGACGACGCCTCCGATCCGGAGCAGGTGCGGCTGCTGGTGCCGGACCGCTCCGACAGCCTGGTGCTGGTGACCACCCGCGAGCCCATGTCGCTGCCCGGCGACCTCCAGGCGTGGGTGCACCAGCTGCCGGTCGGGGCGCTGGACTCGGCGGGCACGGAGGAGCTGCTGCGGGCCGCGGCCGACGAGTCCCAGGGCGAGACGGGGCCGTACGACCACCGGTCCGTCGAGCGCATCGCGCAGCTGTGCGCCGGGCTGCCGCTGGCCCTGCGGGTGGCCGGGTCCTCACTGGGCCCGCGGTCGCCCGCCACGCTCGCCGCCGACCTGGCGGAGAGCGCCGCGCGTCACCCGTCGGCAGCGGACCGGGCGGCACCGGTCGAGACGGCGCTGTGGCTGCGGTACGCGGACCAGTCGGAGACGGCCCGGCGGCTGCTGCGCCGGCTCGCGCTGGTCGGCCGGGCCAGCCTGGGGGCCGCCGCCGCGGCGGCGCTGCTGGGCGTGGCCGAGCCGGAGGCCGAGCGGCAGCTGTCCACGCTGGCCACCGCGGGGCTGATCGAGCGGGTGCGCAGCGACCGCTACCGCCTGCACGCGCTCGTGCACCACTTCGCGCACACCCGCCTGCTGGACGAGGAGGACCCGGCCGAGCGCGCCACCGCCCAGGAGCGGCTGATCCGCGGCTACGCGGAGCTGGCGGACTCGGTGATCCGCCTGGTCGACGGCCGGACGTCCACCCGCGCCGACCGCTTCGGCTCGCACGGCTTCACCTCCCTGGACGCGGCGCTCCAGTGGCTGGACGACGAGACCAGCTTCATCACGGCCGCCCTGCGCCACGCCGACCAGGACGTGGACCAGGCCGCCGTCTCCCACCTGCTGGGCGCGCTGGCCGACTACTGCCTGCTGCGCGGCGACCTGTACCGCCTCGGTGAGCTGAGCGAGCTGACCAAGGCCGCCAACCAGGGGCTTCTCGTCCGGTCCGTGCAGTGGCGCACCGGCGTCGCGGCCCGCCAGCTCGGCGAGCTGGACAAGGCGCGGACGACCCTGGCCTCGGTGGTGGACCTGTACTTCGAGGCGCAGCATCCGGTGGGGGCCGCGCGCGCCCTGCGTGACCTGGGCATCACGCTCCAGCAGCAGGGCAATCTGGCGGAGGCCGCGGCCAAGCTGCGCGAGGCCCTCGCGATGCAGTCCGAGGCGGACGTGCGCGGTGACCGGGCCTGGACGCTGCACGCCCTGGCGGCGGTGGAGCGTGACCGCGCGCAGGTCGCGGTGGCGCTGGACCTGCTGCGCGAGTCCCTGGAGCTGCACCGCGAGAGCGAGAGCCTGCACGGCCAGGCGTGGGCGCACTTCCAGCTCGGCCAGGTGTACCTGCGGATGGGCGAGGTGCCGCAGGCGGAGAGCGCGTTCCAGGCGGCACTGGACCTCTACGGCCGTACGCACGACGACCGCGGCGAGGCGTGGGCGACGACCCAGCTGGCCCGTGCGCGGCTGGTGGACGGCGACCCGGGCCCCGCGGTGGACCAGCTGCGGCACGCGCTGCCCCTGCACCGCCGGTACGAGGACGCCCGCGGCGAGGCCTGGACGCTGTACTACCTCGGCCAGTCGCTGGAGGAGCAGGGCGACCTGGACGCGGCGCTGCGGCACCTGGAGCGTTCCCGGACGATGTTCAGCCGGATGCAGGACGGCTACGGCCTCGCCTGCGCCCGGCACCACTCCGGGCGGGTCACCCGGGACCTGCGGGCCGCGCAGACCGGCTCGCTGCGCAACAGCGGCTTCGCCCGGCAGCTGCTCCAGGACGCCCGCAAGGACTTCCAGCGGATCGGCGTCCCGCACGGCGAGGCGTGGTCCTGCCTGGAGTTGGTGATCATCGACGCCGGGAACGGCCGGACGGCGCAGGCGCTGGAGCTGGCCGACGAGGCGGCGCGGACATTCGCCGGCTACGGCGACCGGCGCGGCGAGGACTGGGCCCGCTTCCTGCGCTGCACCCTGCTGCCGTTCGCCTCACCGGGCGGTTCGGTGGTGGGCACGGCGGTGGCGCAGGAGGAGCTGGCGCAGCTCGTGCGGGAGCGGCACGCGACCCGCGACTCGAAGCTGGAGGACTGCGCGGAGACGTTCGCGCTGCTGCTGGACCGCGGCGTCGAGCCGGAAACGGGGTGGGAGGCATGGCGGCTCGGCATGGTCCCGAACCGCCACGCACGCGAGGTCATGGGCGTGTCCATACCCTCGTCGCAGTGACGCCGGACGGGCCGGTGGACGGTGTCCGTCCCACCCCGCCCGGCGTCAGGGGACGCCGCTCAGCCCGCCTTGGGCTGCGCCTTCCCCGAGGGCTGCCCCTTGGCCTGGCTCTTCGCCGTGCCCTTCGCCGCCGTGCCGCCGGAGGCGGCGGGCGCCTCGGGCGACTCCTCGAAGTCGACCTTCTTCATCTGCTTGTTCATGGACTTCATCAGCAGCCATACGGCGCCGCCGATGACCGCGAACACGATGAAGCCGAGGACGCCCGGGGTCACCTTGTCCTTGTCGAAGCTGTCGGCAAGGGTGACGAAGTGCGTCACGGCGAGGGTGCTAGTCGCGCTCATCATGGACTCAATTGTTGCGGATGCCCGCGAAGAGGTCGTCCTCGGGGAGGGACGTGTCGACGAGCGACTTGGCGAGCTCGTACTCCTCCGTCGGCCAGACCTCCTTCTGGATGTCCATCGGCACCCGGAACCAGCCGCCGTCGGGGTCGATCTGCGTCGCGTGCGCGATCAGCGCCTTGTCGCGGATCTCGAAGAAGTCGGCGCACGGCACGTACGTGGTCAGCGTGCGCTCGCGGCGCTCGAATTCCTTCCAGCGCTCCAGCCACTCCCCGTACGGCGACTCCAGGCCGCGCTCCAGCAGCGCCTCGTGCAGCGCGACGGTGCGCGGCCGGTTGAAGCCCTGGTTGTAGTAGAGCTTCTGCGGCTGCCAGGGCTCGCCGGCCTCCGGGTACTGCTCCGGGTCCCCGGCCGCCTCGAAGGCCACCATCGAGATCTTGTGGGTCATGATGTGGTCGGGGTGCGGGTAGCCGCCGTTCTCGTCGTAGGTCGTGATGACCTGCGGCTTGAACTCGCGGATCAGCTTCACCAGCGGCTCGGCCGCCGCCTGGACGTCCTGCAGGGCGAAGCAGCCGTCGGGCAGCGGCGGCAGCGGGTCGCCCTCGGGCAGCCCGGAGTCGACGAACCCCAGCCATTCCTGCTTGATGCCCAGGATCTCCCGGGCCTCGTCCATCTCCTTCTTGCGCACTTCGTGGATGTGTTCCTCGATGTACGGGTCGCCCTGGAGCTTCGGGTTGAGGATGGAGCCGCGCTCCCCGCCCGTGCAGGTGGCGACCAGCACGTCCACCCCCTCGGACACGTACTTGGCCATGGTGGCCGCGCCCTTGCTCGACTCGTCGTCGGGATGGGCGTGCACTGCCATCAGTCGCAGCTGCTCAGTCAAGACTCGATCCTCAGTGAAAGGCCGGAGAAGATGTTTCCTATAGTGACCGAAGCGCGGGGCGATTAATTCCGGAGCCCCCGGCAGGAGGACGATCATGACGGCGGTGCGCCAAGGGGTTCCCGACGGACGCTACGGCCGCTCCGCCGACCAGCGCGCGGACCGCAAGCTGAAGATCGTCGGCGCGGTGCTGGGCGTGGCGCTGCTGGGCGTGGTCGGCTGGTCCGGCTTCTCCTACATCTCCGGACAGGACCTCAGCGGCCGCGTGATCACCTGGGACCGGATTTCGGACCACGCCGTCAAGGTGCACCTGGAAGTCGTCAAGGGCAAGGACGACACCGGTGTGTGCACGCTGCGCTCGCAGTCCGACAGCGGCGCCGAGGTGGGGCGCAAGGACGTCACCGTCGACCAGCCCAAGGAGCAGGTGGACATCGAGGTCACCGTGCGCACGACGGCGCGCGCGACCAACGCCGTGCTGGTCGGCTGCACGTCCTCCGGAGGCTGACCGGCGCCGGCCGGGGGCCGGTGTGTCGCGGGGCCGGTGTGTCGCGGCGCCGCCGCGTCCCGGCGCGCTGACCGGCGGCGATGCCGTCGAACGCGTTCTCAGCGAAATTCCCCTTCCCCGTTTTGTGCCGGAATTGTTAGGCTCGTGGTTTCGCCCACCCGTGGAGGCGCAGCCTTCCTGGTAGGGCGTTTGATTTATCCCCAGCACCGACGAGGAGCACCTGTGACCCAGACCAGCGACAACGTCACCTGGCTGACCCAGGAGGCGTATGACCAGCTCAAGGCCGAGCTGGAGTACCTGTCTGGTCCCGCACGCGCCGAGATCACCGAGAAGATCGCGGCGGCCCGCGAGGAAGGTGACCTGAAGGAGAACGCCGGGTACCACGCGGCCAAGGAAGAGCAGGGCAAGCAGGACCTTCGCATGCGCCAGCTCAAGCAGCTGCTGGAGACCGCGAAGGTCGGCGAGGCTCCCGCCGCCACTGGTGTCGTGGCCCCCGGCGCGGTCGTCACCATCGCGTTCGACGGAGACCCGGACGACACGCTGACGTTCCTGCTGGCCTCGCGGGAGTACGCGAGCTCGGACATCGAGACCTACTCCCCGCAGTCCCCGCTGGGCAGCGGCGTGAACGGCAAGAAGATCGGCGAGACCGCCGAGTACGAGCTCCCCAACGGCAAGAAGGCTTCCGTGAAGATCCTGGAAGCCAAGCCGTACACGGGCTGAGCGCCCGCGGCGCCGCCCGAGCAGTGCGACGACCGGCCCGGAGCCCGCTGGCTCCGGGCCGGTCGTGCGTCCGCGGCCGGTCGTGCGTCCGCGGCCCGGCCGGCCCTCAGGCCGTCGCCGACCGGTACTTGCGCACCGCGAGCGTACGGAAGGCCACGATGATGAGGACGGACCAGATCAGCGAGGCCAGGACCGGGTGCTGCATCGGCCAGGCGTCGGGCGCCTGGTAGTTCGGCGGCAGGTTGCCGAACAGCTGGCGGGCGGCCTGGACCGTGGCGCTGAACGGGTTCCACTCCGCGATGTGCCGCAGGAAGGTCGGCATGTTGTCCGACGGCACGAAGGCGTTGGAGATGAACGTCAGCGGGAAGAGCCAGATCAGCCCGCCCGAGGTGGCGGCCTCCGGCGTCCGTACGGACAGGCCGATCAGGGCGCCGATCCAGGAGAACGCGTAGCCGAGCAGGAGCAGCAGGGCGAAGCCCGCCACGACCTTGGCGATGTTCTCGTGGGCCCGCCAGCCGACGATGAAGGCCACGACCGCGAGGACGACCAGCGTCAGCGCCGTCTGGACCAGGTCGGCGAGCGTACGGCCGGTCAGGACGGCCCCGCGCGCCATGGGGAGCGAGCGGAAGCGGTCGATCAGGCCCCGGTGCATGTCGTCGGCGATGCCCGCGCCCGCTCCCGCCGTGGCGAAGGTGACGGTCTGCGCGAAGATGCCCGCCATCAGGAACTCGCGGTACGCGGCGGGCGAGGTGCTGCCGCCGACGGCGATGGATCCGCCGAAGACGTAGCTGAACAGCACCACGAACATAATGGGCTGAATAAGCCCAAAAATGATCATTTCAGGAATGCGCAGCATGCGGATCAGATTCCGCTTGGCGACGACCAGGGAGTCCCGGACGGACTGGCTGACCGCGCCGCGCCGCTTCGGCACCCCGGCGCGCGGGGCGGCTTGCGTAACGGTGCTCACTTGGCTCCCTCCTTGGCGTCCGCGGCCCGCTTCGCGGCCCGGCGTCCGCCGCGCTGGACCTTGCCGCCCGCGCCTTCGCCCGTACCGCCTCCCCCGCCGCTCTCGCCGCCGCCCTCCGCCATCTCGGCGGCGTGGCCGGTGAGCGAGATGAACACGTCGTCCAGGGTGGGCCGGCGCAGCCCGATGTCGTCGATCTCCACGCCGCGCGTGTCCAGTTCGCGGATGACCTCGGCGAGCAGCTTGGCGCCGCCCGTCACCGGCACCGTGATCTTGCGCGTGTGGGCCTCGACCTTGGTCTCACCCTTGCCGAAGCCGCGCAGCACCTCGTCGGCCGTCGCGATGTGCTCGGCGGCGTGCACCACGACCTCCACCCGCTCGCCGCCGGTACGGGCCTTGAGCTGGTCGGACGTGCCGCGGGCGATGACCTTGCCGTGGTCGACCACACAGATGTCGTGCGCGAGGTGGTCGGCCTCTTCCAGGTACTGGGTGGTGAGCAGCAACGTCGTGCCGCCCGCGACCAGTTCCTGTATGACCTCCCACAGCTGCTGGCGGTTGCGCGGGTCCAGGCCCGTGGTGGGCTCGTCCATGAACATCACGGGCGGGCTGACGACCAGCGCGGCCGCCAGGTCGAGCCGGCGCCGCATGCCGCCGGAGTAGGTCTTGGCGGGCCGGTCGCCGGCGTCGGCGAGGTGGAAGCGCTCCAGCAGCTCCGCGGCCCTGGCCTTCGCGTCGCGCCCGCTCATCTGGTAGAGCTGGCCGACCATCATCAGGTTCTCACGGCCCGTCAGGTACTCGTCCACGGCGGCGAACTGCCCGGACAGGCCGATGGACCGGCGTACTTCGTCGGGGTGCTTGAGGACGTCGATCCCGGCGACGACAGCGGTGCCCCGGTCGGGTTTGAGCAGGGTCGTCAGGACCCGTACGGCGGTGGTCTTGCCCGCACCGTTCGGGCCGAGCAGTCCGAGGACGGTTCCTTCGGGGACGTCGAGGTCGACGCCGTCCAGAGCCCTCACCTTGCCGAAGGTCTTGACCAGACCCTCGGCGTAAATGGCGCCTGGCATGTGGGTACTCCCAAGGTATGGGTTAACTCCAGGAAGGATTTTACTTTTAACGGACACGCTTACCCAATAGGTGCATATCCGCCGAAGAGGGCATGCCCGCGCACGGCAGCACTCCGCGTCGACCCGGACCATACCGCACTCGCGATACATCGCGATATACGTCAGATGGCGTTTGCGTACCGCGACGCCATCGGCCGCGTACCTCGGGCGCCTGTCAGCCCATGACGGTGTAACCCGCCTCGCGCAGGGCCGCGCCGACCTCGGTGCAGTGCTCCGGGCCCTTCGTCTCCAAGTGCAACTCCACCTCCGCTTCCGTGAGTCCGAGCCGCGGATCGGTCCGCACATGGCTCACGTCGAGGACATTAGCGTCGACCACTGACATCACCCCGAGCAGCGTCGCGAGGGCTCCCGGCCGGTCCGTCAGCCGCAGGCGCAGCGACAGGTAACGCCCCGCGGCGGCCATACCGTGCCGCAGGGTGCGCTGCATCAGCAGCGGATCGACGTTCCCCCCGGACAGCACCGCGACCACCGGCCCCTCGAAGGACCCGGGCCGCGACAGCAGCGCCGCCACCGGGCTCGCCCCCGCCGGCTCCACGACCAGCTTCGCCCGCTCCAGGCAGAGCAGCAGAGCGCTGGACAGCTCGTCCTCGGAGACCGTACGGACCTCGTCCACGAGATCGCCGATGATCTTGAACGGGACGTCGCCGGGCCGGCCGACCTTGATGCCGTCCGCCATCGTCGTCGGCGCCTCGATCGAGACCGGGTGCCCGGCCGCCAGCGAGGGCGGATACGCGGCCGCGCCCGCCGCCTGCACCCCGATGATCCGTACGTCGGGCCGCAGCGCCTTGACCGCCACCGCGATGCCCGCCGCCAGCCCGCCGCCGCCGATGCCCACCACGATGGTGCGCACCTCCGGGCACTGTTCGAGGATCTCCAGACCCACCGTGCCCTGGCCGGCGATGATGTCGCGGTGGTCGAAGGGGTGGATGAAGACCGCGCCGGTCTCCCGCGCGTACTCCTGGGCAGCGGCCAGCGTCTCGTCCACGACGTGGCCGTGCAGCCGGACCTCGGCGCCGTACTCACGGGTCGCGGCGACCTTCGGCAGCGGGGCGCCGACCGGCATGAACACCGTCGAGCGCACCCCGAGCAGGGAGGCGGCCAGCGCGACGCCCTGCGCGTGGTTGCCGGCGCTGGCGGCGACCACGCCGGCTGATCGCTCCTCCGGAGACAGGCCCGCGATCCGCACGTACGCGCCACGTATTTTGAAGGAGCCGGTGCGCTGCAGGTTCTCGCACTTCAGATGCACCGGCGCCCCCAGCAAACCGGACAGGTGCCGGCTCCCCTCCAGGGCGGTGGACCGGGAGACGCCGGACAGAATCTTCTGCGCCTCCCGTACGTCCTCGACGGTGAGCGCGGCGGGGGCGGCCGCGGCCCCGCCCCCGGGCCGTACGGAAACGGAGGCGGAACCGGAACCCGGCGCCGCTCCCGGGCCCCTGCCGGACGCCTCCGCGCGGGCCGGGCCCGACCCCGCCCCGGGCCTCCGACCGGCGGCGGAACCGGAAGCGGAACCAGAAGAGGAACCGGAGGCAGGAGTGGACTCGTGCGGCGTGTGATCGGCCATGAAGCCCAGTCTTACAGGCCGGACCGCGGCGGGTCCGGCCGGGCACCGGACCGGCGTCACGGGGGTGCGTCTTTGGACAGCGCCGGTACGGTCCGCCCCCGGGCCGCGTACTCTGTCCCCCAATCCGTACGCATCCCATGAAGCGAGCTCCCGGCCATGCCCACCTCTTCGGACATGACGACCCACACCGACCCCGCTCTTCTCGACGCGCTGCAACACCAAGTCGCCGTTTTCGCCCGCCGCGCCGAACAGAGCCGGCTCGGCGGCGTCGGCCAGGCACGCAATTCCATGGACCGTGCCGCCTACCTGCTCCTGAACCGCCTGGACAAAGAGGGCCCGATGGGTGTCAAGGCGCTGGCCGCCGGCATGGGCATCGACTCCTCCACCGTCACCCGCCAGGTCGCGCCGCTGGTCGACTCGGGCCTGGTCAACCGCGCCTCGCACCCCGAGGACGGGCGTGCGGTCGTGCTCCAGCTCTCCGAGCGCGGCCGGGGCCGCCTGGAGGAGGTGCGCGCCTCGCGCCGCGCGCTGATGGCGCTGGTCACCGAGGAGTGGACGGAGGAGGAGCGCGACGCGTTCTGCACGCTCCTGACCCGCTTCAACGCCTCCCTGTCCACGGTCACCGCGACCCTGCCCCCGGTGCCTTCCAGCTCCTGACCAGCGATTCCCGGCAGGCCGCCGGACCCGCCACGGGGCTGCCCGCCGCCTCGCTGCCGGACCTCGGCGGGGCCGGGGCCCGGGCCCGCGGCCCGGTTTTTCCCGGCCGCCTCTTGACCCGGCGCCGGGCCTGCCGTGCCATGTAGCTGTGCGAGAGCGGCGGGCAGCACAGGAACGCCGTCGTGCCCGGGAGTTCGAGGCGTTCGTCGCGGGCGCGGCCGGCCGTCTGCTGCATGCCGCCACGCTCCTGACCGCGGAGCCCGCCGACCGCCCCGCGCCCGCCGCCGAACGGCTGCTCACGGTCGCGCTGGCCCGCACGTACGCCGTCTGGGAGCGGCTGCGCGGCGAGGACCCGTACGACCGCGCCCGTCAGGAGATGGCCGCCCACTACGCACGTGCCTCCTGGCGGTACCGCCTCCCCCGCACGCTGCTCCCCGGGGCGGGGCCGCCGGCCGGCGGCCTCCTGGAGCGGCTGTCACCACAGGAGCGGCTGGTGCTCGTCCTGCGCCTCTGCGAGGGCGTGGCCGAGGAACAGACCGCGGCACAGCTGGGCCTGCCCGCCGAACGCGTCCACGCGCTGTGCCTGCGGGCCGTGGGGCAGCTGCGCAGCAAGCCGCCCGCCGGGCATACGGGGCTCACCGGAGCGGCGGCGTCGTGAACCTCCCGGACCGCAAGGAGGCCGAGGTGCGGCGGATGCTGGACGGGCCGCACCCGGTGGTCCCGCCCGACCTGGCCCTCCGCGCCGCCGAGCGCGGCCGCCGGCTGCTGGTCCGCCGGCGCCGGACCCGCCACGCGCTGTGGCTGCTGGCCCTGGCGGCGCTGGCCGCGCTCCTGACCTGGGCGGCCGTCGACCAGCCGTGGCTGCCGCCGCCGGTGCACACCACCCCTCCCCTGGAAGGGTGGTGAGCCGCGGCCGGCCACGGCGCGCTCCTAACCGAGCGCCTGGGTGAGGTCCGCCACCAGGTCGTCGATCGCCTCGATGCCGACCGACAGCCGTACGAGGTCGTTCGGCACCTCCAGCAGCGACCCCGCCGTCGAGGCGTGCGTCATCCGCCCCGGGTGCTCGATCAGCGACTCCACGCCGCCCAGCGACTCGCCGAGGGTGAACAGCCGCGCACGGTTGCAGACCTCCACCGCGGCCTGCTCGCCGCCCGCGACGCGGAAGGACACCATGCCGCCGAAGGAACGCATCTGCTTGGCGGCGACCTCGTGGCCGGGGTGCGTCTCCAGGCCCGGGTAGTAGACCTGCGTCACCTTGTCGTGCGAGGCGAGCAGCTCGGCGATCCGGGCCGCGTTGGCGCTGTGCCGGTCCATCCGTACGGCCAGCGTCTTCAGGCCGCGCATCACCAGCCACGCGTCGAAGGGGCCGGCGACCGCGCCCATCGCGTTCTGGTGGTAGGCCAGTTCGTCGCCCAGCTCGGCGTCGTTGACGACGAGCGCGCCGCCGACCACGTCCGAGTGGCCGCCCATGTACTTGGTCGTGGAGTAGACCACGACGTCCGCGCCGAGGGCGAGCGGCTGCTGGAGGTAGGGGCTCGCGAAGGTGTTGTCGACGACCAGGCGGACCCCGGCGTCGCGCGCGACGGCCGCGAGCGCGGAGATGTCCGTGATGCCGAGCAGCGGGTTGCTGGGCGTCTCCACCCAGATCGCCTTCGTACGGGGGCGCAGGGCGTCCCGTACTGCCTGCGGATCGGAGGTGTCGGCGACGGACCACTCCACCCCCCACCGCTCGACGACCTTCGAGATGAGGCGGAACGTGCCGCCGTACGCGTCGTTGGGAATGACCACGTGGTCACCGGGGACCAGAAGGGTCCGCAGCAGGCAGTCCTCGGCCGCGAGCCCGGAGGCGAAGGCCAGGCCGCGGCTGCCGCCGTCGAGGGCGGCCAGGTTCTCTTCCAGGGCGGTACGGGTCGGGTTGGCGCTGCGGCTGTACTCGTAGCCGCCGCGCAGGCCGCCCACGCCGTCCTGCTTGTAGGTGGACACCTGGTAGATGGGCGTCACCACCGCGCCGGTCGCCTCGTCGGGCTCCTGACCTGCGTGAATGGCGAGGGTCTCGAAATTCTGGTGGCGCTGTTCGCGCTGATCGCTCATGCCTGCCGAGGGTAGTCGTCCACACCCGCGAACTTTTCGGAACTTTCTGCTTCGCTGGATAGTGGATACATACAAGACACATTCGCGCCCCACCCACAGCCCGCCTCCCTCCCACGACCGGAATCCGAGACTCACCACATGGACGCTCTGCTGGTTCTCTTCGCCGCTGCCGCCCTCGGCGGTCTCGTGCTGCTGCCCTGGATACGGCGCAGGCAGGCCGCTCAGCAGGCCCGGCAAGGGCTGGTGGTGGCCGCCGACCCGATGGCGGGCTACGGATTCGTACCGGCCCACGAGCTGGACGTACGGCTGCCAGGGCCCGACCAGGAGCTGGAGGAGGCCCTCGACGAGATCCGGCGCACCCACGACTGGCGCCCGGCCGCCCAACTGCTCAGCGCCACCGGCGAGGACTGGGAGCGCCGCTGGCAGCGCGTGCAGACGCTCGCCGGGGCCGCCGCGTTCGAGCTGGCGGAGCGGCCGGGGCAGGGCGGCATCTGGCTGCGTACATGGCGCTCGGAGGCGCCCAAGGACCCGGGCGGCGCCCAGACGCACGCCCAGTTCCTCGTCCTCCAGGCACTCCGCGACCCCGGCTCGCAGGACTTCCGCATGATCCTGGAGGAGGCCCGCACGGTCTGCCACGAGGCGGCCCTGCTGGCACCCGGCAGCCCCGTCCCGTACATCACGGAACTGGCCGTCGCCCGCGGCCTCGGCGACCGTCGCGCCGACTACGAAGCCCTGTGGTCGAAGGTCTCCCAGCGCGCCCCGCACCACATGGGCGCCCACCTCGCCGCCCTGCCCTACTGGTCGCAGAAGTGGCACGGCTCCAAGGAGGAGGCCGTCGCCTTCACCGAGAGTGCCGCCGCTGCCGCCCCCGCCAAGAGCCTGCTCCCGGCCCTCCCCCTCTTCGCCGTCTACGACCACATGCCCGAGGCCAACATGGTCCGCGGCCTGTACCAGAGCGCGGTCGTCGAACGCGCCATAGAGGGCGCGCACTTCGCGCTGCGCGAGGCCCCCGCCGACCACCCCATGGCCCCGCACGTCCGGCACCTGCTCATCTGGTTCCTCGTCCGCGCCGAGCGCTACGCGGAGGCGCTGGAGCAGCTTCGTCTGGTCGACGGCCACGTCGGCGCGGTCCCCTGGTCGTACGGCAGCAGCCCCGCCGCCGAGTACGCCGCGTACCGTGCCCTGGCTGTCGCCGGTTGGGAACGGGGCGGCGGCACGTCGGCCGACTTCCGCCCGCAGCCGTAGGCACCGGGGCTCCTGCCTCCCCCGGAATGCCCCCCGCCCCTGGAACGTTCCCGTGAGAGGCCGCCTCCAGAGGCCGCCCCTGAAGGCCGCCCCGACGTCCCTCCTCACCCCGGAGCCTGATCACATGCTGTTCAACCGCTTCAAGAACGCGCTCCCCACCCCCGAGGAGGCCCTGAAGGGCCGTCCCGAGCGCGACTTCACCGTCCCCGACCGCCACACGGTCCTCGGCAACCCGCTCCTCGGCCCCTACCCCGCCCACCTCCGCATCGCCGACTTCGGCCTGGGCTGCTTCTGGGGCGCCGAACGCAAGTTCTGGCAGACCGAAGGCGTCTGGACGACCTTGGCCGGCTACCAGGGCGGCCACACCCCGAACCCCACCTACGAAGAGGTGTGCAGCGGCCTCACCGGCCACACCGAAGCGGTCCGCGTCGTCTACGACCCCGCGCGGGTCTCCTACGCCGGCCTCCTGAAGCTCTTCTGGGAGTCCCACGACCCCACCCAGGGCTTCCGCCAGGGCAACGACACCGGCACCCAGTACCGCTCCGCGATCTACACCCACTCCCCCGCCGACCAAGAAGCCGCCGAAGCCTCCCGCACCGCCTACCAGACGGTCCTCACCGCCTCCGGCCACGGCACCATCACCACCGAAATCCTCCCCGCCACCGACCGCCCCTTCTACCCGGCCGAGGGCTACCACCAGCAGTACCTGGACAAGAACCCGGCGGGTTACTGCGGGATCGGAGGCACGGGGGTTTCGTGCCCGGTGGGGGTGGCGAAGGCGTAGGCGGCCGGGGCCGGGCGCCTACGCGTCTCGTTGGTTGAGGTGGGCGCGGTCGGCTGCGGCTGCGCCCTGTTCCCAGCCTGCGGCGTCGCGTATGCCTCGCATGCGTACGGCGGCGGTGTCCGGGAACAGTTCGCCGGTGGTCTCCGCCACCGCGACCTCGCGGGCGGCCAGTACCGGCAGGAGGTCCGGGGCGCTGTCCGCGGCCTCGGTGGTGGCTTCGTCGGTGGCTGCCGCCAGCCGGGCGCGGATGCGGTCGGCGTACGCGACGAGGAACGTCTGCCGGAAGTCGCGGGTGCGGCGGGACCGGCCGCGGCTGTGGTGCTCGTCGCCCGCGCGGTGCATGGCGGTGGTGGCCTGGAGGAGCAGCGACGTGTAGAGGAGTTCGGCGGACTCCAGGTCGGCTTCGAAGCCGACGAGCGTGGAGAAGCCCACGTCGCCGGACCAGACCGCCTGGCAGCGGTTGGCGGCGGCGACGGCGTCGAGCAGCAGCGCCTTCGCCTGCTCGTACGGGCCCTCGATGCCGATGCGGATGGCCGAGGGGCCCGCGGCCCGGCCGTGGCCCGCGCTGCCGCCGTCGCCGGCGTGGTCGAGCAGCGCTTCGTCGATGCTGTGCCGGGCCATCAGCTCCTGGGCCTTGGCCGACAGCGCCTCCGCCTCCTCCGGGTAGTCCGTGGCCTCGGCCTTGGCCAGCAGCCCCCGGATGCGGCCCAGTGCCCGCGAGTCGGCGGGTGGGTTCGCGCGTACGGACCGGGCGGCCGGCAGGGGCGTGATGCGGGGCAGCCGCCCCAGGACGCGCAGTGCTGCCAGGAGGTCGTAGGTGGCTTCGAAGCGCGACGTACGGAGGCGGCGCGCCAGCTCCTCCAGGTAGCCGGTATCGGAGGCCCACCAGACCTCGGCTTCGAGGGCACGCAGCTGGGCCGTCCAGCGCGCGCCGCGGCCGGACTGCGCCGCGCGTCCCGTACGCCGCGCTTCGGCGGCCATCGCGTCCACGACGACAGCGGTACGCGGGCCGCCGCCCGTCTCCCGCCGCATGATCCGTTCCAGGTCAGCGGGCTGCCAGCCGCCCTGCCAACAGCGGCGTACGGCGTCCTCCGCCGCGGCCAGCAGCGCGGCGCTGACGGCCTCCGGGCCCGCGGGCGCCGCTGCCAGCATCGAGGCGCCGGCCTCAAGGGCGTCCTCCGCGGGAGCCCCGTCCTGGGCGTACCGGACGCTGCCGAGTACCGTGCCGACCAGTTCTCCGGCGGCGGTCCGGCCCTGCTGCCGCTGTCCGTCCTTGCGCTTGCTCACGTGGTCACGATACGGAGGGCGGGCCCCCGCCGGCGCACCGGCGGGGGCCCGCCCTCGGAGGGTCAGGGGTGCGCTACTTCACGGCGCTGCCCGCGACCCACTCGTTCCAGCCCATGTTCCAGCCGTTGAGGCCGTTGTCCGGCTTGATGGTCTTGTCCGGGGAGTTGACCATGTGGACGACGTCGCCGATCAGCGAGTTCTCGTAGAACCAGGCGCCGTCCGTGCCCGGGTCGCCGGCGCCCTTCACGTCCTCCAGGCCGATGCAGCCGTGGCTGGTGTTGGCGTTGCCGAAGATGCCCTTGCCCCAGTAGTTGCCGTGCAGGAACGTGCCGGAGCTGGACAGGCGCATGGCGTGCGGCACGTCGGGGATGTCGTACTCGCCCTTGCCGTCGTTGTTGGTGAAGCCGACCGTGGAGCCGTCCATCCGGGTCTGCTTGTACTTCTCCGAGACCACCATCTTGCCGTTGTAGGTGGGGTGGTCCTTGCTGCCCGCGGAGATCGGGATGGTCTTGATCGTCTTGCCGTCGCGGACCACGGTCATCGTGTGGGTCTTCGCGTCGACGGTGCTGACCTGCGAGCGGCCGATCTGGAAGTTCACCGTCTTGTTCTGGACGCCCTTGACGCCGGGCGCGGCCTCGACGCCGTCCAGCTTCAGATCCATGGTGATCTTGGAGTTGGGCTTCCAGTAGTCCTTCGGCCGGAAGTCCAGGCGCTGGTCGCCGAACCAGTGGCCGACGACCTCCTGGTTGCTGCTGGAGGCCACCTTGATCGCGGCCTGTACGTCCTTCTTGTTCTTCACCGGCTTGTCGAAGTTGACCGACACCGGCATGCCCACGCCGACGGTCGAGCCGTCCTCCGGCGTGTAGTTGCCTATGAAGCTGTTCTTCGGGGAGACCGTGGTGAAGGTCGAGTTCTCCACCGCCTTGCGGCCCTCGGCGTCGGCGGCGTGGGCGGTGATCGTGTACTTGGTCGAGCGCTCCAGCTGCTTCTTCGGCTTCCAGGAGGAGCCGTCCGCCGCGAGCGTGCCCTCGACCGGCTTCTTGTCCTCGCCGGCGGTTATCTTGACGTCGGTGAGCTTGCCGCCCTCGACGGTGACCTTGGCGGTGCTGTTGATGCCCGCGTCGGCCGAGCCGTTCTTCGGTTCGATCTTGATTTTGGCTTCCGAGGCGTCCTTCGCCGCCGCCTCGTCGACGTTCTTCGTGTTGTCGTGGCCGCTTCCGTCGCCGCCGTCACCGCCACCGCACGCCCCGAGTGTCAGCACACCCCCGAGCAGCGCGGCGGTGGCTATCAGCCCCTTGCGACGCTTGCTGTCCGTTGTCACACGATTCTCCATTGCCTTGCTGCCGAACCCGAAACCCCCGAGCCGGGCGCCGCTCCGCAGACCGCCGGGCGACACCTCAGGAACGTCTGTTCCGTTTCGTCCGTTCCACACCCAAGGCGCGTGTGGGAAACGCCACGCGGCTCCCGGACGGCGGCGGGCGTCGTCCGGGAGCCGCGCGGCGGCCGTGCGCCCCGGTAGCCGTGCGCCTCAGAAGCGGACCCGCACCCCGTCCCGGTCGCGCGCGTCCCCCTCGGCGCCCGCCTCCGCCTCGGCGTCGTCGTCCTCCGGGAAGCCGTCGTCCTCCGCGTCGTGCCCGAGGACCCACTCCGCGTCGGCGTCGTACTCGATCTCCTCACTGCTCCACGACGCCTGCGTCAGCTCCACGCCGGGCACCCCCTCGACCAGGTCGAAGGGATCCACGAGGTACGCCAGCGCCTCCGCCGGATCGCTCTGGACCGTTTCCTGCGCATGCCCGCGCTCCTCGGCGGGTAGGGACGGGTCACCGTTGATGTGGTCGAGTGCCGCACCGGTCAGCCGGTCAGGGTCCGCGACCTCCATGACCAGTTCGACATGGAGCCGGACAAACCGTGATGTCTCGTCATTGCTCATGTCTGGGAGCGTAAGCACCACCGGGTCCTGACTTCCCCGCGACCCGCGGCTGTCACTAACATCTGTTTTCAACGGTCAATTCACCGAGCCCACAAGGGGGATCGTTTCCGTGCCCGTGACCGCACGTCGACCACTGCTGACCGCCGCAGCCGCGGGATCGGTACTGCTCGCCCTGTGGTTCGTACCGTCCGCGAACGCCACCGTCGAACACGGCGAACGGACGCCGCACGCCCCCCGGACGGCCCATCAGAACCCGCAGACGCAGCCGCACAGCGCGCAGCAGACAGGCCGGACGCAACAGGCGCAGGAGACGCTGCTCGCCGACACCGGCAGCTTCGACACCACGCCGTACGTCGTCGGCGGCGCGGCGTTCCTCGGCGTCGGCGCCGGACTGGTCGGCTTCTCCGTACGCCGTACTCGCGGCGCCGGGATCTAGAGCACCGGTCCGACCTGCCGAAGAAGAAGTGATCTTCGAGTTCGCCCGGCGGAGCGGGCCCCGCGC
Source organism: Streptomyces sp. NPDC017529 (assembly GCF_044329785.1). Classification (NCBI taxonomy): domain Bacteria; kingdom Bacillati; phylum Actinomycetota; class Actinomycetes; order Kitasatosporales; family Streptomycetaceae; genus Streptomyces; species Streptomyces sp. NPDC017529. Next base: position 173,507 of record NZ_JBIRJY010000004.1, on the reverse strand, counting down.
CCGCCCCGCCGAAAACGCAGGCCAGGCCCTCAGGCCAGGGCGCCCGTGACCTTCTCGACCGTCTCGATCAGCCGGCCGTCGCGCACGAAGCCGTACGCCGCCTCCAAGTCCGGCGCGAGGAATCGGTCCCCGCCCGGCCCCTGGATGCCGGCGGCCCGTACGGCGTCCAGCACCGCGCGGGTGGCCGGCGCCGGCGTCAGGCCCTCGCGCATCTCCACCGCCCGCGTCGCCGCGTACAGCTCGACGGCGAGCACCCGGGCCAGGTTGTCCACCGCGGTACGCAGCTTGCGCGCCGCCGACCAGCCCATCGAGACGTGGTCCTCCTGCATGGCGGAGGACGGGATGGAGTCCACCGAAGCGGGCGCGGCCAGCCGCTTCATCTCGCTGACCAGCGCCGCCTGCGTGTACTGGGCGATCATCAGGCCCGAGTCGACGCCCGGGTCGCCGGCCAGGAAGGCGGGCAGGCCGTGCGAGCGGTTCTTGTCCAGCAGCCGGTCCGTACGGCGCTCCGCGATCGAGGCGAGGTCGGCCACCGCGACCGCGAGGAAGTCCAGGACGTAGGCGACCGGCGCGCCGTGGAAGTTGCCGTTCGACTCGACCCGGCCGTCCGCGAGGACCACCGGGTTGTCCACGGCGGCGGCCAGCTCCCGGCCCGCCACCAGCCGCGCGTGGTCCAGGGTGTCCCGGCCGGCGCCCGCGACCTGCGGGGCACAGCGCACGGAGTACGCGTCCTGCACCCGCGGCGCGTCGTCCTGGTGGTGCCCGGTGAGTCCCGAACCGGCCAGCACCTTGAGCATGTTCGCGGCCGAGGCGGCCTGGCCCGGGTGCGGGCGGATGGCGTGCAGCTCGGGCGCGAGCACCTTCTCCGTACCGAGCAGCGCCTCCAGGGAGAGGGCCGCGGTGATGTCCGCGGTGGTGAACAGGCGGGCCAGATCGGCACAGGCCATGATCAGCATGCCGAGCATGCCGTCGGTCCCGTTCAGGAGGGCCAGGCCCTCCTTCTCCCGCAGCTCGACCGGCGCGATGCCGTGCTCGGCGAGCAGCTCGCCGGCCGGCCGCACGACGCCGTCCGGGCCCTCCGCCTCGCCCTCCCCCATGAGCGTCAGCGCGCAGTGCGACAGCGGCGCGAGGTCGCCGGAGCAGCCCAGCGAGCCGTACTCGTGGACGACCGGGGTGATCCCCGCGTTGAGAATCTCCGCCATCGTGCCGACGACCAGCGGCCGGACCCCCGTATGCCCGGAGGCCAGCGTCTTCAGGCGCAGGAACATCAGCGCGCGCACCACCTCGCGCTCCACCCGCGGCCCCATGCCGGCGGCGTGCGAGCGCACGATGTTGCGCTGGAGCTGGGCCCGCAGGTCCGGGCTGATGTGCCGTACGGCCAGGGCGCCGAAGCCCGTGGAGACGCCGTACACCGGGTCCGGCTTGGCCGCGAGGTCGTCGATGACCGCGCGGGCGGCGGCGACGGCGGCGGTGGCCTCCTCGGACAGCTCGATACGGGCGGCGCCGCGGGCGACGGCGATGACGTCCTGTGCGGTCGTGCCGGACGTCCCCAGCACCACAGTGTGCATATCCATATTCAGGCACCCTAGAGACTGAATCCCAGGATGTCACCACGATGGCCGTTACGCAGCCGGATCAACGCCGGAACCGGCGGCGCTCCGTCGACGAGGCCCGCTCCGGGGCATCCGCCAGACGCACCACCGGGTCGTCCGCGCCACCGTCCCGGCCCGCGACCACGGGGCCGCGCGAGCCCGCGCCCTTCGCCCGGTACTGCGCGGCGTCCGCCAGCCGGAACAGGCGCCGGGCCGACCGTACGGGGCCGATCGGGTCACCGGTCGAGGCGACACCCACGGCGACGCCCTCGCCCAGCTCCAATTCATTGGCCCGCGCACACAGTTCCGCGGCCACCTTGGCCACCTCGTCAGCCGACGGACCCACCGTGAGCAGGCAGAACTCGTCCCCGCCGAGACGCGCGGCCAGAGCCCCCGGCAGTATGGCGCCGCACAGCGAGAGCACCGAACCGAACCGTTCCAGCAGACGGTCGCCGACCGCGTGCCCGCACGAGTCGTTCACCCGCTTCAACCCGTTGAGATCACACACCACCAGGCTCACCACCGCACCGTCCCGCCGGTGCCGCTCCAGCGCCTCGTCGAGCCGCATGTCCACCGCGCGGCGGTTCGCCAGCCCCGTCAACGCGTCCGTGAACGCCAGCCGGCGCGCCTCCGCCAGCCGCTCCGTCTGCGCGATCCCGGCCGCCGTGACCGCGGCCAGCACGGTCGCGAACTCCGCGTCCGCCCGCGTGAAGACCGGCTCCCCGGCCGCTCTGGCCACATACAGCTCACCCCACGCGCGCCCGTGCAGCACGATCGGCGCGACCACGCAGCAGCCCCGGCCGCGGCGGCGCAGCGCGGCCACGCGCTGGTGGTTGTACGGTCGGTCGTACGGCTGGCCGAACGACCGGTTGTACGGTCGGTTGCACGGCCCTTCGTCCGGCTCCGGCCCGCCGTCGGCGGTCTCGACCCAGGCGCTGGGCTGGCCATCCCCGGCGATCTCCGGGAACTCGTGCACCGGGTACGACTCCCCTTCGGGGAACTCCACCTCTCCCTCGGCCAGTTCCCCGACGTTGACCAGCACCTTCAGCCGGCCCCGCTCCCGCTCCCACGTCGAGATCGCCGCGAAGGAGCCCCCCAGGGCCACCCGCGTCCCCTCCGCGGCGGCCCGCACCGAGTCACCCGGGGTGTGGGCGGCGGCCAGCGCTTGTGCCAGTGCCACCACGGCCCGAAGCCTGTTGTCCGTCACCGGACCTCGCAATCACATTCCGTCACGTTGGACACTACGTGTCACTCCAGCGTAGGAACGGATGCGTGCTTTGCGCGCGGTTTGTGTTGTCCGCGCGGGGTTGCGCTGGTTTCGTTGGGGTCGGGGCCGCGTAGGGGGTATCTCTCCCCCAGCCTTCGGCCGGGGGGACCCCCACACCGGCCCAAACGCGCAAAACGCGCGCCAGCGCGAAACCGCGCGCCAGCGCGCACCGCGCGAACCCTTACTCCCCCGGCCACACCGGCTTCCGCTTTTCGTTGAATGCGGCTACGCCCTCCGCCCGGTCCCCCGAGAACGCCACGCTGCGCCAAGCGCCGTCCTCGACCTCCAGGCCGGTGCGCAGGTCCAGTCCATGCCCGAGCCGCAAGGCTCGCTTCGCGGCGCGGAGGCCCACCGGAGAGTTGGCCGCGATGCGCGAGGCCAGCGCCAGCGCTTCCGTGATGTCCTGGCCCTCGGGCACCAGCTGGTCGACGAGGCCGGACGCGTGTGCCTCCGCCGCCTCCACCCGCCGCCCCGTGAAGATCAGCTCCGCCGCGCGCGCCGCCCCCACCCGGCGGGGCAGCAGCTGCGTGCCGCCGCCTCCGGGGATGACGCCGACGGACACCTCGGGCAGGCCGACCACCGCCGTACGGTCGGCGACGATCAGGTCGCACGCCAGTGCGAGTTCGTAGCCGCCGCCGAGCGCGAAGCCGTGTACGGCCGCGATGGTGGGCATCGGCAGGTCCAGGACGCCGGTGTAGGCGGCCCGCGCCTGCGGTCGCTGTCGCATCAGGTCGGCGTCGCTGAAGGAGTTGCGTTCCTTCAGGTCGGCTCCCACGCAGAAGGCGCGTTCGTGGGTGGAGGTGAGCACGGTGACGCGGACGTCCCGGTCGGTGGCGAGCGCGGCGCACGCGGCGCCGATGCTGTCGGCCATGGCCGTGGACACGGCGTTCATGGCCTTGGGCCGGTCGAGCCGCAGTTCGGCCACGTGGCCGTGTCGGTGTACGCCGACGAAGTCCCCGAACCGTTGCGTGTCCATGCAGCGCCCTCCCTGGTTAACGATCGTTCCGTCACTCTAACCAGGGAGGGGGCGGGCCGGAACGGGGCAGGACGCGACGCGGGTCAGGTGCGCCGGCTCAGCAGCCAGGGTTCGACGACGCCCAGCCCTCGGACCGGCCGCTGCCACATCGGCTGGAGGGCGAACCGGTAGGCGGGCGGTGGCGCCGCGCCGTCCTCGGCCGCCGCGGCGGCGGCCTTCGCGTCGGCTTCGGAGACCGGTGCCTCGCCGGTGCGCCCCAGTTCCTCCGCGAACGCCTCGTCCACGAGCACCGTGTCCTTCGGCGCTATCGACGTGAGCCGGCTGGCGAGGTTCACGGTGGTGCCGAAGACGTCGCCCATGCGTGTCGTGACCGTGCCGAAGGCGATGCCTACGCGCAGTTCGGGCATCGTTTCGTCGTTCGCCATGGTTTCGATGAGGCGGAGTCCGATCTCGGCTGCCGTTCCCGCGTCGTCGGCGGCGAACAGGACTTCGTCGCCGAGTGTCTTGATGAGCCGGCCGCCGTGTGCGGCGACCAGGTCGGCGGCGGTGGTTTCGAACGCCTCGACCAGTTCGCCCAGTTCCTCTTCCTCCAGGCGGCGGGTGAGCCGGGTGAAGCCGACGAGGTCGGCGAAGCCCACCGCCAGGCGCCGGTCGACCATTTCCGCGTCGTCCTGGGCCTGTACGACGCGGCCGGTGGCGGCGGCGAGCTGGCGGCGCCAGACGTAGACGAGGAACTCCTCCAGTTCGGGGAGGAGGAGTTCGACGAGGGGGTAGGTGATCTCCGTACGGGTCAGGCCGGAGTCCTGGGGCTCGGTCAGGCCTTCCAGGAACGAGTCGATCTGCCAGTCGGCGAGCCGGGCGGTGGTCTGGCCGGTGGAGCGGGCCACCTGGACCGCCATGGCCTCGCTGAGCAGACCGGCCTCGACCAGGCCCGCCAGCCGGCGCAGCGCCAGTACGTCGGCCTCGGTCAGCGCCTTGACCTGGCCGATGTCCGCGAATCCCATGGCGCGCCAGAAGCGGGAGGCCAGTTCCATGGAGACGCCGGCGCTGCGGGCCGCCTGGAAGGGGGTGTAGCGGCGGTCGGAGCCGAGGATCAGCTGTTCCAGGCGGATGGCGATGGTGTCGTCGTCGCTGTCGCCGTGTCCGCCGTCGGCGGCGCCGGTGCGTTCGCCGTCGGGGTGTTCGGCCGCGCCGGCCGCGCGCGCGGTGGCCCCCTCGTGCGGACCGGCCCCCGTTTCACGAGGGGCGATGTCCGCTTCGCGCGGGACGGCGCCCGAGTCGTCGGCGGTCACCGCCCGCTCCCTGTCCGTTCCGTGCGCACTGCCCTTCCGATCACTGCTCGCTCGTTGCCCGCTCCGCGGCGGGCCGCCCCAACGATACGGCAGGTGTGCTCTGGCTCACTCTCACACCCCGTCGCTATCGCCCCGATCGCCACATAAGTGCGATTGCTCCCGCGCTTTCTTGACCAGCATCTGATCGTTCTTGACCGCTATGCGGGCACGAAGGCGAACGCGGGCGAGCGGAGAGGCGGCAGCGGAAGACGGGCACACCCCGCCGGCCGGCCGCCGCGCGGTCCCCGCCACCGTACGAACCGGGCGGGGCCGGCGCGACCGGCGGTTGGACGGCAGTTGGACGCGGGCCATCGCCGGCCCGCGCCCGAGCCGCGGCTACCCCTGTTCCGCCGCGGGCCGCAGGTGCACGATGTCGCCCGCGTCGACCGGGCGCTGCATGCCCTCGTCCGTGGCCAGCACCAGCCGCCCGTCCCCGTCGACGGCCACCGCCTCGCCGCGCAGCTCCCGGTCCCCGGGCAGTACGGCCCGTACGGACCGGCCCAGCGTGGCGCACCCCGCCGCGTACGCGTCCTGGAGGCGGCAGGCCGCCGCGTCGCCGTCCGCCGCGGTCCACTGCCCGTACCAGTCCTCGACCGAGCGCAGCACGGCCCGCAGCAGCGGGTCCCGGTCGGTGACCGGCGCCCCGGCCAGGGCGAGCGAGCCGGCCCCCGGCACGGGCAGTTCCCCGGCGCGCAGCGAGACGTTGAGCCCGATGCCGACGACCACGCCGTCCCCGGCGCGTTCCGCGAGGATGCCGCCCGCCTTGCGCTCCTCGTCACCGACGGTGACCAGCAGGTCGTTCGGCCACTTCAGAGCGGCGTCCACACCGGCGGTACGGGCCACCGCGCTGGCCGTCGCCACGCCCGCGAGCAGCGGCAGCCAGCCCCAGCGCTCGACCGGTACGCGCGGCTTGAGGTGGAAGGAGAAGAAGAGGCCCGAGCGCGGCGGCGCCGACCACCGGCGGTCCAGCCGGCCGCGTCCGGCCGACTGCTCCTCGGCGACGAGCACCGCGCCCTCGGCCAGGCCGGCGGCGGCCCGCCCGGCGAGGTCGGTGTTGGTCGAGCCGGTCGCGGCCACGACGTCGACGGACGTCCACAGCGAGCCGGGCCGCAGCAGGGCGCGCCGCAGCGCCGTCGCGTTCAGCGGCGGGCGCTCCAGGTCGGACCAGCGCCCCGGGGTGCCCGCTCCCGGGCCCGCTCCCGAGCCCGTTCCGGCGCGCGGGGCGTCGCCGTCGTCGCCGCCCGGGCGGTCTTTGTCCTGGTTTTCCGGTGGTTGAGGCGTCATAACCCCAGCCTAGGTGTGGTCAACGACGCAGTGCCGCTGAGCAGTCCCGCCGATACGCTACGAAGCGGTAGCCAACCCCGTACCACCCTCGTACGAGCACCAGTCCAGGACGAGCAGGAGCCGCATCCCGATGTCCGAGCCGGAAGCACACATCACCACGACCGCGGGCAAACTGGCCGATCTCCAGCGCAGGATCGAGGAAGCCACCCACGCCGGCTCGGCGCGGGCCGTGGAAAAGCAGCACGCAAAGGGCAAGCTGACGGCGCGTGAGCGCGTGGAGCTGCTGCTCGACGAGGGATCGTTCGTCGAGCTCGACGAGTTCGCGCGGCACCGCTCGACCAACTTCGGGCTGGAGAAGAACCGGCCGTACGGCGACGGTGTCGTCACCGGTTACGGCACCGTCGACGGCCGCCCGATCTGCGTGTACTCGCAGGACTTCACCATCTTCGGCGGTTCGCTGGGCGAGGTCTACGGCGAGAAGATCGTCAAGGTCATGGACTTCGCCCTGAAGAACGGCTGCCCGATCGTGGGCATCAACGACGGTGGCGGAGCCCGCATCCAGGAGGGGGTCGCCGCCCTCGGCCTGTTCGCGGAGATCTTCCGCCGCAATGTGCACGCCTCCGGCGTGGTCCCGCAGATCTCGCTGATCGTCGGCCCGTGCGCGGGCGGCGCGGTCTACTCGCCCGCCATCACCGACTTCACGGTCATGGTCGACCAGACCTCGCACATGTTCATCACCGGGCCCGACGTCATCAAGACCGTCACCGGCGAGGACGTGGGCTTCGAGGAGCTGGGCGGCGCCCGTACGCACAACACCACCTCGGGCGTCGCGCACCACATGGCGGGCGACGAGAAGGACGCCATCGAGTACGTCAAGGCGCTGCTGTCCTACCTGCCGTCCAACAACCTCTCCGAGCCGCCCGCCTTCCCCGAGGAGGCGGACCTGGAGACCTCGGACTACGACCGCGAGCTGGACACGCTGATCCCGGACTCGGCGAACCAGCCCTACGACATGCACACCGCCATCGAGCACGTTCTCGACGACGGCGAGTTCCTGGAGACGCAGGCCCTGTTCGCGCCGAACATGGTCACCGGCTTCGGGCGGGTCGAGGGGCACGCGGTCGGTATCGTCGCCAACCAGCCGATGCAGTTCGCGGGCACGCTGGACATCAACGCGAGCGAGAAGGCCGCGCGGTTCGTGCGTACCTGCGACGCGTTCAACGTGCCGGTGCTGACGTTCGTGGACGTACCGGGCTTCCTGCCGGGTACGGACCAGGAATGGGACGGCATCATCCGGCGCGGCGCCAAGCTGATCTACGCATACGCGGAGGCGACGGTTCCGCTGATCACCGTCATCACCCGCAAGGCGTTCGGCGGCGCGTACGACGTCATGGGCTCCAAGCACCTGGGCGCGGACCTGAACCTGGCCTGGCCGACGGCGCAGATCGCCGTCATGGGCGCGCAGGGCGCGGTCAACATCCTGCACCGCCGCACGCTCGCCGCGATCGACGACCGGGCCGCGCAGGACGCCCGCCGCCAGGAGCTGATCCAGGAGTACGAGGACGCCCTGCTCAACCCGTACGTGGCGGCCGAGCGCGGCTACGTGGACGCGGTGATCATGCCGTCGGAGACCCGCCGGCACATCGTCCGCGGGCTGCGCACGCTGCGCAACAAGCGCGAGTCGCTGCCCCCGAAGAAGCACGGCAACATCCCGCTGTAGGACGGAGGTCGGTTGACCATGATCAAGGTCGTTCGGGGCAACCCCACACCCGAGGAGCTGGCCGCCGCACTGGCGGTGGTCCGGACCCGCGCGGCGGCCGCCGCCGCTGCCGCCGACGCCGCCGCGCCCGGCACGGACCGTACGGACGAATGGGCCGACCCCGCGTTCACGGTCCCCGGCCGCCGGCTGCCCCACCCGGGCCCGCGGGCCTGGCGCACGAGCTACTGGCCGCGCTGAGGCCGGACCGCCTAGGGCGCATCACCCGACGGCGCTTGAGTACGCGTACTCAGGCGCCGTCGGCGTTCCCGGCGCAGGATCGAAGGATGCTGTGGTCCGATCCGCCCGATGAGCCTCCCGAGGAGCTGCGCCAGGTACAGGCGATGCTCCGCCGGATGGGCATCGTGCTGGCCGTCGCCGCGGTGGTGCTGATGGTCATGCTGGTCGGCGGGGCCTGAACGGCCGGGTCAGGATCCTCGCGGCATCGCGCCCGCGGCGTCTCAGCGCTTGCTCGCGGCCACCGCGACCACGCCGCCCAGAACGCCGAGCGCCACGCACAGCGGCGAGTACAGGAAGCTGTTCAACCGCTGGAACTCGACGGCGGCTCCGGAGTTCATGAAGTACCCGCCCAGGCCACGGGCGAGCAGCACCACGGCCAGGCCGTACATACCCACCAGCCGGAGCCAGTCCGGGCCGATCGCCGGGACGGACTCGTTGACCATGAGGGTGAGCACGGCGCCGCCGACCAGTGCCAGACCCACGAGAACCGTGCTCGGTGCCGACGGCATCACACCGTCGTCGCTGCCGCCGATCGTCTTGGTGAACGTCACCGCATCCTTCATCGGCCAGGTCGAGAAAGCCCAGACGAAGTGCAGCACGCCGATTGCCGCGAGGACAACCGCCAACCCCACAGGCACCACAGTGCGGACCATACCCAACGCCTCCCCCTCGTCACCCGTATGGGAACGGGCCCCAGTATGGCAACTGCGCTTGCAGGGTCGGCAGTTGGGGTGGCTCGCCCGCGCCTGGTGCCCGGCGGCGGGAGACCCGGCACAAACAGCTCCCGCGGCGGACATCACAGGACATGTCCGCAACGAGAACAGACAAAGAGGACCAGCTCACACACCCCGACTGCAACCGCCGCTCCCACTTGGGACATCCTTTACCCCTGAAGGCCGCAATTCGGGCGCCAGTGCGGCCGGTCCGCGCGGCACCGGCCGTCCGGCGAGGGAAGTGGAGAGCGATGAACAGGCCACTGAGGCACATAGCCGTCTTCTGCGGGGTGCTGGTGCTGGCGCTGCTGATGCGGGCCACCTGGATCCAGTTCGTGCAGGCGGACTCGCTGGCGAACGACGAGAACAACCGGCGGGTGAAGATCGAGGCGTTCTCCTATCCGCGCGGCAACATCATCGTCGGCGGCAAGCCGATCACCGGGTCGGTCGAGACGCCCGGCGACTTCAAGTACAAGCGGGTCTACACGGACGGCCCGATGTACGCGCCGATCACCGGCTACGCCTCGCAGTCCCAGGGCAGCACGTTCCTGGAGGGCGTCTACAAGGACATCCTCAGCGGCAAGGACGACAAGCTCTTCCTCAAGCGCGCCAAGGACATCCTGACCGGCGAGAAGCCGCGCGGCGGCGACGTGCTGACGACGATCGACGAGAAGGCGCAGCGGGCCGCCTACAAGGGGCTCACCGACCTCAAGGCCAAGGGCGCGGTGGTCGCTCTCGACCCGCGCAGCGGCAAGATCCTCGCGATGGCGAGCACGCCGTCCTACGACCCGTCGGTCTTCGCGGGCAACTCCATCAAGGAGGGCGACAGGTTCGTCGCCCTGAGCAAGGACAAGTCCAAGCCGATGAACAACCGGGCGTCCCTGGAGATCTACCCGCCCGGCTCCACGTTCAAGATCCTCACCGCCGCCGCGGCCCTGGAGCACGGCATGGTTCCGGACATCGACACCCCGGTGCAGGCCAAGGTCCCGTACACCCTCCCGAACACGGCCACCAAGGTACGTAACGACATCCCCACCGCGCCCTGCGAGAACGCGTCCCTCAAGGTCGGCATGCAGTGGTCCTGCAACAACACCTACCTGGAGGCGGCGAACCGGCTCGGCACGGACAAGATGCGCGAGACGGCGGAGAAGTTCGGCTTCAACCAGAAGATCTTCACCCCCGTGCGCACCGCCCCCAGCGGCTACCCGAAGAAGCTGGACAAGCCGCAGACCGCGCTGACCGGCATGGGCCAGGGCAGCCTGACCGCCACGCCGCTCCAGATGGCCATGGTCGTCGCCGGGCTCGCCAACAACGGCAAGGTCATGCAGCCGTACATGGTCGAGGAGACGCGCGGGCCCGACCTGTCGACGCTGGAGAAGTTCGAGCCCAAGGAGCTGAGCCAGGCCGTCTCCGAGAGCACCGCGAAGAAGGTGCAGGAGATGATGGAGAACACCGCGGAGAACGGCACCGCGAAGAAGGCGCTGATCGACGGCGTGAAGGTCGGCGCCAAGACCGGCACCGCCCAGCACGGCGTGAACGTCGACGACGAGCGCCCGTACGCCTGGTTCGTCTCGTACGCCAAGCAGGGCGACGGCTCGCCGGTCGCGGTCGCGGTCTTCGTCGACCCCTCCGACATGGACATCCCGCGCAAGGAGATCGCCGGCGGCAAGCTGGGCGGCCCGATCGCGAAGAAGGTCATGGAGGCCGTGCTCAGCAAGTGAGCGGTCGCGAGCGGAGCGGGGCGGGCGTCGGACGGCGCCCGCCCCGCTCCGTACGATGACGGGCATGACCGTTCAGCCCGGCACCGCCGCCCGCCGTCTCGTCCTCGCCTCCCAGTCCCCCGCCCGGCTCGGCCTGCTGCGCCAGGCCGGGCTCGCGCCCGAGGTCGTCGTCAGCGGCGTGGACGAGGACGCGATCACCGCGGATTCCCCCGGCGAGCTGGCCCGGGTGCTCGCCGAGGCGAAGGCGGACGTGGTGGCCGCGCGCCCCGAGGCCGCCGGCGCCCTCGTCATCGGCTGCGACTCGGTGCTGGAGCTGGACGGCCGGGCCCTGGGCAAGCCCGCCGACGCGGAGGACGCCGCCGCCCGCTGGAAGTCGATGCGCGGCCGCTCCGGCGTCCTGCGGACCGGCCACTGCGTGATCGACACGGCGCACGGGGGCCGCCGGGTGTCGGCCACCGCCTCCACCACCGTGCGCTTCGGCGAGCCCAGCGACGCGGAGATCGCCGCGTACGTCGCCTCGGGCGAGCCGCTGTACGTCGCGGGCGCCTTCACTCTCGACGGCCGTTCCGCGCCGTTCATCGACGGCATCGACGGCGACCCCGGCAACGTCATCGGCCTGTCCCTGCCGCTGCTGCGCCGTCTGCTGGCCGACCTGGACGTGGCGATCACCGATCTGTGGACGTGAGGGCCCGCGGGGCGCTCTACCACCAGTTCACGGGCAAGCAGGACCTGGCCCTGGCCGTCAGCGCGTGGATCCTGGACACCTGGCGGCAGGAGGTCGGGCGGCTCGTCGAACAGGAGCCGGACCCGCTCGCGGCGCTGCTCACCCTGGCGCGCGGCCACGCCGTCTACTGCCGGCGCGACTTCGCCCGGGTGGCGATGGCCCTGCGGCTGGAGTTCGCCGGGCAGGACCACCCGGTGGGCCGCGAGGTCGAGAAGGGCTACCGGATGCTCGTCGAGCGCTGCGCCGGCCTCGTCGCAGCCGGGCGCGCGGCGGGCTCGAACCCCGAGGGGCCGCCCGTCGGCGCCGTCGCGCTCGCCTTCGTCGGCGCGATCGAGGGCACGTCGATCGCGCTGGCCGGCCAGGCACCGCACGACGAGTCGCTGGTGGCCGCGGCCGCCGCCGGCGCCCTCGGGCTCACCGCCGCGCCCGACGGCCCCGCGAACCGCATGGCACACCACCGGACCACGCGAAGGAGTACGTCATGAAGGTCGGCATGGTGGCACACCACTACCCGCACGCCGCGCACCGCGAGGAGTTCGTCGCGCGCGTCCACCGCGTCGCCGAGGAGTTCCGGCGCTCGCCGGGGTGCCTGTCGGCGGACTGCTGGCTGGCGCCGGACGGCGACGCGGTGGTGTCGGTCGTGCAGTGGGAGTCCGAGGACGCGCAGGCCGCGTCGCTCGCCGCCGTGCAGGCGGCCGGGCTGGACACCGGCTACGACGAGCGGGAAGCGCGCCCGCGCGAGGTCGTGCGCCTGGTGGCGCCCTGAGAAGGTCAGGCGGCCGCCGTCGCGGCGTGGCGGCAGTGCGTGCACAGCAGGCGGCGGCCCGCCGAGTGGGCCGTGCTGCGGCCCAGGCCCGCCGTGCGGTGGACCGTGCGCGGTACGGCGGCGGCGTGCGCGCCGCACGCCGCCGCTCCGCAGTCCGCGCAGACGGCCAGTGCGGCGGTCTCGCTGCCGAGTTCCGCACAGTCGAAGCACTGCATTTCAACTACTCCTGGTGAACTTGTTCCCGTAGGGGGCAATGGATGGTCGTCTCAGGTCAACCGTGTTCGCCCTCCGTACATTCCCGGGATTTCCACGTACGGGCGCGGCCTTCACCGTGCCGCGGAATTCCGGAGCCGGCCAGGCCCGCTTTCTCCCGGGAACCGCATTCCTGGGAATGGCGTTACCACCCGGGGATTCCCGGACGGGGAACGGGCGCGGGCCCTCAGTCCCCGGCGGCCAGCCGGCGCAGTTTCCGGTCCGTTTCCGAGCCGGGCTCGGCCAGGTAGACCACCACCGCCTGGTCCGGTTCGTCGGGCAGCCGCAGCGTCTCGAAGGACAGGTCGAGGGCGCCGGCCAGCGGGTGGTGGAGCGGCTTCCTCCCGTACGTCTTGTCGCGGACGTTGTGGTCCGACCACAGGCGCCGGAAGTCCTCGCTGTGCTCGGTGAGTTCGGCGATCAGCGCGGCCAGCTTCGGGTCGTCCGGGTGCCGCCCGGTGTCCAGCCGCAGGAACGCCACCGTGTCGTCGGCCTTCTGCTGCCAGTGGACGTACCGCCGGCGGGCCGACCGGTCCAGGAAGGTGAGCCGGGCTAGGTTGCGCTCCTCGGGCGCGAGGGCGGGGAAGTCGGCGATCAGGACGCGGGCCGGCTCGTTCCAGGCCAGCACCTCCTGGCGGCGGCCGACCACGTAGGCGGGCGCGCACTCGAAGGTCTCCAGGAGGCGGCGCACGCCGGGCCGCACCTCCTGGTCCCGCCCGCCCGCTTCCTCGTGCCGGTGCTCGTCGCCGCGCACGAGCGCGTACAAGTGCGCTCGCTCGTGCGCGTCCAGCCGCAGGACGTGCGCGATGGCGTCCAGCACCTCGGCGGAGGCGTTGCCCCCGCGGCCCTGTTCGAGGCGTACGTAGTAGTCGACGCTGACTCCGGAGAGCTGGGCGAGCTCCTCGCGGCGCAGGCCCGGGACGCGGCGGCGGCCGCTGAATCCGGTGCCGGACGCGATGCCCGCGTCCTCGGGGCGTACGCGTGCCCGCCGCGAACGGAGGAATTCCCGTAGTTCGGCCCGCCGGTCCATCGCTCTCACCTTCGATACCGCGGGCCGCGGCGTGTTCGCCACGGAACCCGTACTTCCTTGCATTTCCGCTTTTGCTTTTCTTCCGCCGCCGGCGCCGGGCCGGCATTCCGCCGGGCCCCGCAACAGCGTACTTCCGCGGAAGGCCCCGCTCCGGCTGTGCGAGGCTGGAAGGCCGTACGCGCACGCCGCCCGCCCGCGTACCCACGCCCCGCACCCGCCCCGGAGGGAGACCGCCATGCCGCAGTCCGTCGACCGTGCCCTGGACCTGCTCGACGCGGTCGCCGGGGCGGCGGGCCCGGTGACGGCCAAGGCGCTGGCCCGGCAGCTGGACTGCGGGCTGTCCACGGTCTACGACCTGCTCGGCACCCTGACCGAACGCGGCCACCTGGCCCGTACGGCGGCCGGCTACACCCTCGGCTACCGCGTCCCGGCCCTGCACCACGCCTTCCAGCGGCAGTTGCGGATCGACGAGCGGGTGCACGAGGCGCTGGTGCGGCTGCGCCGGTCGTCCGGCGCCGACGTCTTCTTCAGCACGTACCGGGACGGCGAGATCGCCGTGGTGGACGGCGCCGCCGGCCCCGGCTCCGCCTTCTCCGTCGGCCAGGACACCGCCGCGCACGCCACGGCGCACGGCCGCGCCCTGCTGGCCGCCCTCCCGGCCGCCGCCCGGCGCCGGTACCTGGCCGCCGGCGACCTGCGGGCGCGGACCGCGCGCACCATCACCACGCCCGAACGGCTGGAGCGCGAACTGCGCCGGGTCCGCCGGGACGGGATCGCCGTGGAGAAGGAGGAGGCGGCGTCCGGGATGGCCTGCGTCGCCATTCCGGTGCCGGTACGGCCCGGCGGGCCCGGTACCCCGGCCACCGCCCTGACCGCCGTGTCGGCCGCGCTGCCCCTGGAGGACTTCGCGCGGCTGCGCGCCCCGCTCACCGAGGCGCTGCGGCGCGAGGTGGCGGCGCTGGCCTGAGGGCGGGCGGTCGTGACCGGGTTGGGATACGCCAACCCGGCGGTGGCCGTCAGGTCGTGGGGCGAGCCGGAGCTGTAGCCGGCGTCCCGGCACCGGCACCGTTCCCGCCGTACGCCGTCCCGTACGCCAGCAGCGTCAGCACCAGCAGCGCGAGGACGGCCATCGCCGCGGCGAACGCCCCCCAGCCGACCAGCCCGACGGCGAAGGCGCCGAGGACGGCGTGCACCACCGCGCAGGTGACGAGCAGGACGCGCCCGAACGTGCCCGGCGCGCGGTCGCGCAGGCCGGTGCGGGCCAGGAGCACGGCGCAGCACAGCAGGTAGAGGGCGAAGACCGCGCCGAGGATCCAGGCGCCGGCGGACATCGCGCCGGGGTCGATCCCCGCCATGGACATCTGCTGCTTGTCCACGACGATGCTCAGCACCCAGTTGAGGAAGAGGACGCCGAGCGCCTCCGCGACCAGCACCACCGCCGCCGTCCACGCCACCGGTCTGCGCGCAGCCACCTCGCCCACCCACTTCCCCGTGCCGCTGTTACCGCGAGTACAGAAGACATCGCGCACGTTACCCCGGAGTACCCCCCGCTCTTCAAGGGCCCAGCGCCGGGTAACAACCGGAGCGGGAGCCGCACGCACGGGCAAAGATTCCTTCGCCCATTCGTAGGGACTCCACAAAGAAACCGGGGAACGATGATCGTCCGCCGGGCGAGACCTTGCCCACATCTTGATCACTGCCCAGGCCCGGGAATACGGGCCTACCCTGGGATACCGGGGGACTTCGGTCCCGCGACCGCACCGGGCACACGCTCCGTGTGGGCAAGCTCACTACCGGGAACGGGTCGGCACGCGGTGTCGCCAGTCCCTAAACTCGCGACGTCCAAAATTTTGATGCGGCGAAGCGCCAAGGAGGAACCGATCGTGCGCAAGGTGCTCATCGCCAACCGAGGCGAAATCGCTGTCCGCGTGGCCCGTGCTTGCCGGGATGCCGGAATCGGGAGCGTAGCCGTCTACGCCGATCCCGACCGGGACGCCCTGCACGTGCGCGCGGCGGACGAGGCCTACGCGCTGGGCGGTGACACCCCGGCCACCAGCTACCTGGACATCGCCAAGGTCCTGGCCGCCGCCGCCGACGCGGGCGCCGACGCCGTCCACCCCGGCTACGGCTTCCTCTCCGAAAACGCCGAGTTCGCCCAGGCCGTCATCGACGCCGGGCTGACCTGGATCGGCCCCCCGCCCCAGGCCATCCGCGACCTCGGGGACAAGGTCGCCGCCCGCCACATCGCCCAACGCGCCGGCGCCCCCCTGGTCGCCGGCACCCCCGACCCGGTCTCCGGCGCCGAGGAGGTCGTCGCCTTCGCCCGGGAGCACGGCCTGCCCATCGCCATCAAGGCCGCCTTCGGCGGCGGCGGCCGCGGCCTGAAGGTCGCCCGCACCCTCGAGGAGGTCCCCGAGCTCTACGACTCCGCCGTCCGCGAGGCCGTCGCCGCCTTCGGCCGCGGCGAATGCTTCGTCGAGCGCTACCTGGATCGCCCCCGGCACGTGGAAACCCAGTGCCTGGCCGACCAGCACGGCAACGTCGTCGTCGTCTCCACCCGCGACTGCTCGCTCCAGCGCCGCCACCAAAAGCTGGTGGAGGAGGCCCCCGCCCCGTTCCTGACCGAAGAGCAGAACGCCGAGCTCTACCGCGCCTCCAAGGCCATCCTCAAGGAGGCCGGCTACCAGGGCGCCGGCACCTGCGAATTCCTGGTCGGCCAGGACGGCACCATCTCCTTCCTGGAAGTCAACACCCGCCTGCAGGTCGAACACCCGGTCACCGAAGAGGTCACCGGCCTGGACCTGGTCCGCGAGATGTTCCGCATCGCCGACGGCGAAGCACTCGGCTACGACGACCCGCCGGTCCGCGGCCACTCCTTCGAATTCCGCATCAACGGCGAAGACCCCGGCCGCAACTTCCTGCCCGCCCCCGGCACCGTCACCACCTTCGACGCCCCCACCGGCCCCGGCGTGCGCCTGGACGCCGGCGTGGAAGCCGGCAGCGTCATCGGCCCCGCCTGGGACTCGCTGCTGGCCAAGCTCATCGTCACCGGCGCCACCCGCCAACAGGCCCTCCAGCGCGCCGCCCGCGCCCTGGGCGAATTCACCGTCGACGGCATGGCCACCGCCCTGCCCTTCCACCGCACCGTCGTCCAAGACCCCGCCTTCGCCCCCGAACTGACCGGCTCCACCGACCCGTTCACCGTGCACACCCGCTGGATCGAGACGGAGTTCGCCAACGACATCCAGCCGTTCACCGCACCCGGCACCGACGAAGCCCAAGCCGACACCCGCGAGACGGTCGTCGTCGAGGTCGGCGGCAAACGCCTGGAAGTCTCCCTGCCCGCCTCGCTCGGCATGCCGCTGGCCCGCGCCGCGGTCGCCGGCGGCGCCAAGCCCAAGCGCAAGGCCGCCAAGAAGTCCGGCTCCGCCGCCTCCGGCGACACCCTCGCCTCCCCCATGCAGGGCACCATCGTCAAGATCGCCGTCGAGGAAGGCCAGCAGGTCGCCGAAGGCGACCTCGTCGTCGTCCTGGAAGCCATGAAAATGGAACAACCGCTCAACGCCCACCGCTCCGGCACCATCAAAAACCTGACCGCCGAACTCGGCGCCTCCCTCTCCTCCGGCGCCGCCATCTGCGAAATCAAGGACTGAGACGGGCAAGGGCGGGGCCGGGCGGTGTGCCCGGCCCCGCCGCTCGTATCAGGAGTTGCCCACCACGTCCTGCGGGAACGTCAGCTGCCTGCTCATCCACTGGAGTGCGGCGGGCAGTTCGCGCCGCCAGGTCGCGAAGTTGTGGCTGCCCTGGTCCAGGATGATCGACTCGGCCTTCATCGGCGGCTTGACGGCACTCAGGAACTCCTTCGCCGCCGGGTAGTTCTTCTCGCCCTCCCGGCTGGTGCCGATCAACACCGACACCTGCGGGGCCGGCAGGTGCGCCAGGCGCCACATCAGGTCGTGCTCCTGCTTGCGCTTGCCGCGGTCCTTGTCGTCGCCGAAGAGGTTGCCGGTGGTGGGGTCGCTGGTGACCTTGTAGTCCGGCGAGAGGGCCGCCGCCGACGTGTACGTACGAGGGTGGCGCATGGTCAGCTGGAGGGCGCAGCTGCCGCCCGACGAGTAGCCGAGCACACCCCAGCCGCCCGGGTCGTGCCCGACCCGGTAGTGCGACTTCAGCGCGTCGGGCAGGTCGGCCGCGAAGAACGTCTCGGCCTGGGGGCCGCCCGGCACGTCCACGCACTGGGTGTCGCGCGGCGGCGCGATGGTCGGCCGCAGCATGACGATGACGGTGGGCTGCATCTTCTGCTGCGCGATCAGCTCGCCGGCCGTCTGCGGCAGCCGCAGGTGCTGCCCCAGCAGGAAGTGGCCGCCGGGGTAGCCGCTGATCGCGACGACGACGGGGAAGCGCTGGCGCTGGTACTGCTTCTGGAAGTACTGCGGCGGCAGGTAGACGTACGCCGGGTCCACGGCCTTGGTGCGCTTGCCGACGATCCGTACGGACTCCACCCGGCCCGCCTTCTCCGGCGGGCCCTGCGGAATGCCGTGCACCTTGTCCAGCCCTTCGGGGCCGGCGGGCTGCACGAGACCCTTCGACGGGTCGCCGGCCGGGCCCGCTCCCCCGTCGCCCCACTTGGCGACCGCGCCGGGGGCGTCGTCGTACAGGCCGAGCAGTTCGTGCCAGGAACCGTAGAACTGGAAGTTGGCGTTCACGACGAGGCCCAGCGCGGCGACGATCGACAGCTGCGTGGCGACGATGGACCCGATACGGCCCAGCCAGGCCAGCGGTCCGCGCTTGGCGAAGCGCGGCCACTGCCAGAGCGTGAGCCCCACACACACCACGGCGACCGCGATCGTCGTGTACAGCAGCGGTCTGCTGGTCAGTTCCATTGCTTCCCCAGGTGTTCCGGCACACGTTCCGACGGCCCCTAAAGACCTCATTGCGCCAGGTTTGATGCCCCCCGGCCGCGTCCCGTTGCCACCTTGCGCACTTGTTCCCCAAGGCGCCCACGCTCCCTTCCCTCCCCGACACCTGCGGGCCGCCTCGCGTCCACCCGGCGCCCGGCGCCGCGCACCGGGGCAGGGCGCGGCAGCCGTCCGAAGGCTTGTGCGGTGGGGGCAGTGGCATCCTGGGGACACCGGTCCGGTCCAGGGGCCGCGCTCAGGGAGGACGGCGAGGACGGCGATGGTGACCGAGACGGCAGGGCAGGAATCCGTACGACCCATGCGTGCCGACGCGCGCCGCAACTACGAGCGGCTGCTCGCGGTGGCCCGCACGGCCTTCACGGACCACGGCACCGACACCTCGCTGGAGGACATCGCGCGGCGCGCGGGCGTGGGGATCGGCACGCTCTACCGGCACTTCCCGAACCGGACGGCTCTGATGGGCGCCGTGTTCCAGGGGGAGGTGGACGCGCTGCTGGCGCACGCCAGGGAGCTGGGGGACGCTCCGCAGCCGTGCGCGGCGCTGGTGGAGTGGCTGCGGGCGATCATCGCGCACGCGAGCACCTACCGCGGGCTGTCGCGGGCGCTGATGGCCGCGCCCGGCGACGCCAGTTCGGGGCTGTCGCGGTGCAGCGTCCCGATGCGCGAGGCGGGCGGCGAACTGCTCGCCCGCGCGCAGGAAGCCGGCGCCGTACGCCCCGATGTGAACATCAACGATCTGATGCAGCTGACCAACGGCATCGCCCTGGCCGTGGAGGAGTCACCGGACGATCCGCACCTGGCCGACCGGCTGCTCACGCTGACGCTGACGGGACTGCGGGCCGAGCAGCGGGCCTGAGCCCGTCCGGACTCGCGGTGCCGGCGCGCCCTGGCAGGAGCGCCGGCCTCCGCTCAGCGGCGGCGCGGCGCCAGGTCGGCGACCCGGCCGCCCGGCGGCTCCGCCAGCGGCGTCGCCGTCCGCAGCTGCGGTCCCGAACCGCCGCCGCCCGGTGCCAGGTTGCGCCGCTGTCCCGGCAGCGGCACGTCCCTGCGTGGGCCCCGGCGGTCGGCCGCCATCACCTCCGCCCCGGGCGGTCCCGATCCGGCGCCCGACCCGCCCGCCACCGCGATCTGCACGCCCTGGTCGGCCAGGGCCTGCAGCTCGGTGGCGGCCCGGTCGTCGTGGCCCGGCGGCTCGTCGGTCACCAGGCGGGTGATGACGTCGGTGGGCACGGTCTGGAACATGGTGTCCGTACCGAGCTTGGTGTG
This sequence comes from Streptomyces sp. NPDC017529, assembly GCF_044329785.1. Lineage (NCBI taxonomy): Bacteria > Bacillati > Actinomycetota > Actinomycetes > Kitasatosporales > Streptomycetaceae > Streptomyces > Streptomyces sp. NPDC017529. The sequence continues at coordinate 153,670 of NZ_JBIRJY010000004.1, read as the reverse complement.
GTCGGCCAGCACCACGACCTCCGCCGCCGCCTGCACCAGCGCCCGGTCCACGCTCGCGGAGAGCATGTTGGACGTGGACAGGCCGCGCTCGGCGGTCAGGCCGCTGCCCGACAGGAAGGCGCGGGAGACCCGCAGCCCCTGGAGGGACTGCTCGGCACCGCTGCCGACCAGCGCGTAGTTCGAGCCGCGCAGGGTGCCGCCGGTCATCACGACCTCGACACGGTTGGCGTGGGCCAACGCCTGGGCGACCAGGAGGGAGTTGGTGACCACGGTCAGACCGGGCACCCGAGCGAGCCGGCGGGCCAGCTCCTGCGTGGTGGTACCGGCGCCGACCACGATGGCCTCGCCTTCTTCGACGAAGCCGGCGGCGAGATCGGCGATGGCCGTCTTCTCCGCGGTCGCTAGATGGGATTTCTGTGGGAAGCCGGACTCCCGGGCGAACCCGCCCGGCAGAACCGCACCGCCGTGCCGGCGGTCGAGCAGTCCTTCTGCCTCCAGCGCCCGCACGTCCCGCCGTACGGTTACTTCGGAGGTCTGGACGACGCGGGCGAGCTCACGGAGCGACACCGCTCCGTTAGCGCGCACCATTTCGAGGATCAGTTGGCGACGTTCTGCAGCGAACACGAAACTGACAGTAACGCCAACGACCGTCTGCTTTCAGCAGGTTGCACCAAATAACGGAAGTTGTTCGTTCCCGACCCTCGCACGTGGTATATGCCGGTGGCCGGTCACTCAGCGGCACAGGACCGCCAGGAAACGGCGGCCCCGGGCGCCCCGCACCGTCGGACGATCGGACAAGCGGTACGCGAAGCGGACCGCCCGCTCCCCGGCGATTCAGCCGTCCGGCCTACTCGCCGGCGCCCTTCCGCGTGTGCAGCTGCCGCGCCACCTCGGCGATCGAGCCCGACAGCGACGGGTAGACCGTGAACGCGCTGGCGATCTGCTCCACCGTCAGGTTGTTGTCCACCGCGATCGAGATCGGGTGGATCAGCTCGCTGGCGCGCGGCGAGACCACCACACCGCCGACCACGATGCCCGTGCCGGGCCGGCAGAACAGCTTCACGAAGCCGTCGCGGATGCCCTGCATCTTCGCGCGCGGGTTGCGCAGCAGCGGCAGCTTGACGACCCGGGCGTCTATGCGGCCCGCGTCCACGTCCGCCTGGCTGTAGCCGACGGTCGCGATCTCCGGGTCCGTGAAGACGTTCGCGGAGACGGTCTTGAGGTTGAGCGGCGTCACCGCGTCGCCCAGGAAGTGGTACATCGCGATGCGGCCCTGCATCGCGGCGACCGAGGCCAGCGCGAAGACGCCGGTGCAGTCGCCGGCCGCGTACACGCCGGGGGCCGAGGTGCGCGAGACCTTGTCCGTCCAGATGTGGCCGGACTCCTTCAGCCGTACGCCGGCCTCTTCGAGCCCGATGCCCGCGGTGTTCGGAATGGAGCCCACCGCCATCAGGCAGTGCGAACCGGTGATCGTACGGCCGTCCGACAGGGTGACCTCGACGCGGTCCCCCACTCGCTTGGCGGAGGCGGCCCGCGAGCGCGCCATCACGTTCATGCCGCGGCGGCGGAAGACGTCCTCCAGGACGGCGGCGGCGTCCGGGTCCTCGCCCGGGAGCACGCGGTCACGGGAGGAGACGAGGGTGACGCGGGAGCCGAGCGCCTGGTAGGCGCCCGCGAACTCGGCGCCGGTGACGCCGGAGCCGACCACGATCAGCTCTTCCGGCAGCTCGTCGAGGTCGTAGACCTGCGTCCAGTTCAGGATGCGCTCGCCGTCCGGCTGCGCGTCCGGGATCTCGCGCGGGTGCGCGCCGGTCGCGACGAGCACCGCGTCCGCGGTCAGCGTCTCCTCGGTGCCGTCCGCCGCGGTGACCGTCACCGTGCGAGAACCGTCCGGCGACTGCCCCGGCTCCAGGCGGCCGCGGCCGCGCAGCACCCGGCCACCCGCACGGGTGACGGAGGCGGTGATGTCATGCGACTGGGCGAGCGCGAGGCGCTTGACCCGGCGGTTGACCTTGCCGAGGTCCACCCCGACGACCCGCGCGGGCCGGTCGACCGGCGGGGTGTCGTCCTCGACGATGATGCCGAGTTCGTCGTACGAGGAGTCGAAGGTGGTCATCACCTCGGCCGTCGCGATGAGGGTCTTGGACGGGACGCAGTCGGTCAGCACCGACGCCCCGCCCAGTCCGTCGCAGTCGACGACGGTCACCTCCGCGCCGAGAGAGGCGCCCACCAGGGCCGCCTCGTATCCGCCGGGTCCGCCACCGATGATCACGATCCGAGTCACGTACTCCATTGTCCCGCACGCCCGCGCCGGGTTACCCCCCGGGGGCCGCCGTTCGAACCTCGCGTACCACGAGCACACACCCTGACCTCCCGTACCCTCGGAACCATGTCGCTCTACGCCGCGTACGCCGGCAACCTCGACGCGCGGCTGATGACCCGCCGCGCTCCGCACTCGCCGCTGCGCGGCACCGGCTGGCTCAACGGCTGGCGGCTCACCTTCGGCGGAGAACAGATGGGCTGGGAGGGAGCGCTGCCGACGATCGTCGAGGCCCCCCGCTCCCAGGTCTTCGTCGCCCTCTACGACATCGCGCCCATGGACGAGGAGTCCATGGACCGCTGGGAGGGCGTCGGCATGGACATCTACCGCCGGATGCGGGTACGCGTCCACACCCTCGAAGGCGACGAGGCGGCCTGGCTGTACGTCCTCAACGGCTACGAGGGCGGCCTGCCCGCCGCCCGCTACCTGGGCGAGATCGCCGACGCGGCCGAGTCGGCGGGCGCGCCGCACGACTATGTGATGGAGCTCCGCAAGCGGCCTTGCTGACCGGCCGGCGCCCGGTTCCGCGCCCGTCGGCCCCGTGGGCCGAAGGGCCGCCACGGGCCCGCGTCCCGGCGGCGGGCCCCCGCCTCGGTCATTCGTACGAAAAGATCCCGGCGGCCCCGTCGGCTGCGACATCTACGCGCGTAGGCAATTACCGGCTACCCTCGTCCGCGTGAACGCATCTGTTACCCCGGACATCGCGCGCGACCCGCAGGGTGCCGCCGCTGACGCCGCCGCCCGCCTGCGCGAGCTGACCGGCGCCGAGACCCACGACGTCGCCCTGGTGATGGGCTCCGGCTGGGCTCCGGCCGCCGAGGCCCTGGGCGCGCCCGAGCACGAATTCCCGGTCACCGAGCTGCCCGGCTTCCCGGCCCCCGCCGTCGAGGGCCACGGCGGCAAGATCCGCTCGTACAAGATCGGCGAGAAGCGGGCCCTGGTCTTCCTGGGCCGTACGCACTACTACGAGGGCCGCGGTGTCGCCCCCGTGGCGCACGGCGTGCGGACCGCCGTCGCCGCCGGCTGCAAGACCGTGGTGCTCACCAACGGGTGCGGCGGTCTGCGCGACGGCATGAGCCCCGGCCAGCCGGTCCTCATCAGCGACCACCTGAACCTGACCGCCACCTCCCCGATCGTCGGCGCCCGCTTCGTCGACCTGACCGACCTGTACTCGCAGCGGCTGCGCGCGCTGTGCAAGGAGGTCGACGCGACGCTGGAGGAGGGCGTGTACGCCCAGCTCCCCGGCCCGCACTACGAGACCCCCGCCGAGATCAAGATGCTGCGCACCATGGGCGCGGACCTGGTCGGCATGTCCACCGTGCTGGAGGCGATCGCCGCCCGCGAGGCCGGCGCCGAGGTGCTCGGGCTCTCGCTGGTGACCAACCTGGCCGCGGGCATGACCGGCGAGCCGCTCAACCACGAAGAGGTGCTCCAGGCCGGGCGCGACTCCGCGACCCGCATGGGCAGCCTGCTCGCCCAGGTGCTCGGCAAGCTCTGAGCGCGGCCGTAGCACCGTAGCTGTAGCTGTAGGGAGCCGTACGGGGCGCGCCGGTGCGTCCCCTGCGGAACGGGCCGGGCCGGCCGGGGCAGTCCCCCGGCGGCCCGGCGCGGCGTGCGTGGCCGGCGCCCGCGCGTACGCCGGTCGAACCATCGCGCGGAGTGGGTAAGCGTTGAGAGCGCCGGGCGCTTCCCCCCCCACCACCGCAACCACAGGCAGGAGCATCACGTGGCAACCGATTCCGCGGAGCTGATCAGCCGGGCGAAGGCATGGCTGGCCGAGGACCCCGACCCGGAGACCCGCGAAGAGCTGGCCAAGCTCATCGACGCCGAGGACGCCGACGAGTTGGCGGCCCGGTTCGCGGGCACGCTGCAGTTCGGCACCGCCGGGCTGCGCGGTGAGCTGGGCGCGGGCCCGATGCGGATGAACCGTGCCGTCGTCATCCGGGCGGCGGCCGGGCTCACGGCGTACCTCAAGGACCAGGGCCAGGCCGGGGGCCTGGTCGTCATCGGGTACGACGCGCGGTACAAGAGCGCCGACTTCGCGCGGGACACCGCGGCCGTGATGGTGGGCGCGGGGCTGCGCGCCGCGGTGCTGCCGCGCCCGCTGCCCACCCCGGTCCTGGCCTTCGCCATACGCCACCTGGGCGCCGTCGCCGGCGTCGAGGTCACCGCGAGCCACAACCCGCCGCGCGACAACGGCTACAAGGTCTACTTGGGGGACGGTTCGCAGATCGTGCCGCCCGCCGACGGGCTGATCGCGGAGCGGATCGCGGCGGTGGCGTCGCTGGACGACGTGCCGCGGCCGGAGGACGGCTGGGAGGTGCTGGGCGAGGACGTGCTCCAGGCGTACCTGGAGCGTACGGACGCGGTGCTCACGCCCGGCTCGCCGCGCGACACGCAGGTGGTCTACACGCCGATGCACGGCGTCGGCCGCGACGTGCTGGTCGCCGCCTTCGCGCGGGCCGGCTTCCCGGCGCCGACCGTGGTCGCCGAGCAGGCGGAGCCGGACCCGGACTTCCCGACCGTGGCCTTCCCCAACCCGGAGGAGCCGGGCGCGATGGACCTGTCCTTCGCGACGGCGCGCACCGTCGGACCGGACATCGTCATCGCCAACGACCCGGACGCGGACCGCTGCGCCGTCGCCGTACCGGCCCCCGGTACCGAGGCAGGCTGGCGCATGCTGCGCGGTGACGAGGTCGGCGCGCTGCTGGCCGCGCACCTGGTCGGCAAGCAGGCGTCCGGCACCTTCGCGACCACGATCGTGTCGTCCTCGCTGATGTCGCGGATCGCCGCCGGGGCCTCGCTCCCGTACGAGGAGACGCTGACCGGCTTCAAGTGGCTGGCCCGCGTGGACGGCCTGCGGTACGCGTACGAAGAGGCGCTGGGCTACTGCGTCGACCCCGAGGGCGTGCGGGACAAGGACGGCATCACCGCGGCCCTGCTGATCACCGAGCTGGCCGCCGAGCTGAAGCAGTCCGGCCGCACGCTGACGGACCTGCTGGACGACCTGGCCCTGGAGTTCGGCCTGCACGCCACCGACCAGCTGTCGGTCCGCGTCGAGGACCTCTCGCTGATCGCCTCGGCCATGCGGCGGCTCCGCGAGCAGCCGCCGGCCGCCCTGGCGGGCCTGGCCGTGTCGTCCTCCGACGACCTCTCCCGGGGGACGGACACGCTGCCGCCCACCGACGGCCTGCGCTACTACCTCGCGGGTTCGGAGCGGGACGGCGTCGAGGGCGGCCGGGTGGTGGTCAGGCCCAGCGGTACCGAGCCCAAGCTGAAGTGCTATCTGGAGGTCGTGGTGCCGGTCGCGGACGCCGGCGGGCCGGCCGCCGCGCGCGCCAAGGCCGACGCGGTGCTCGGCGCGATCAAGGCGGACCTGTCGGCGGCGGCCGGCATCTGATGCGCCCGGCGTGAGCCGCCCGCGCGGAGCGGGCCCCGGGACCTGAGGGTGCCGGGGCCCGCTTCTCGTACGGGTGACCTTCACGTACGGGTGACAGTCGTACTGCACCTGTCGCAGCACGCCCCCGCGCGCACGCGCGCTCCGGGACACCCTGGTCTGGTCCGACAAGCTGCCCAGCCTGCCCGGGAGTTGCCGCAGTGTTCCCGAGCGCGTCCCGTACGGCCGCCACCACCGCACCGGCGGTCTCCGCTCCCCCGGGCCCCGCCGCGCGGCCGGCCCCGAGCCTGCTGCGCCGCGCCGGACCGGCCCTGCTCGGCTACACCGCCGTACGGCTGCTGGGCACCCTCGTCCTGCTGAAATGGGCGCACCTCCAGCACCGCGGCCTGTGGCCGCTGCTGGCCAACCGGTGGGATTCCCGCTGGTACCTGGGCATCGCCGACCACGGCTACGCGGACACGTTCGACGAGAGCGGCTTCAACGAGAGCAACCTGGCCTTCTTCCCGCTGTTCCCGGTCCTGGTCAAGGCCGTCGCGGGGGTGACGCCCGGCTCCCGCGCGTCGGTCGGGCTGGTCGTCGCGGCCGGCTGCTCGCTGCTGGCCGCCTGGGGGATCTTCGCGGTGGGCGAGCGGCTGTACGGGCGGCGGGTGGGCACCGTACTGGCCGTCCTGTGGGGCGCCACGCCGGTCGCCGCCATCCAGTGGATGGGCTACACGGAGTCGCTGTTCACCGCGCTGGTGGCCTGGTCGCTGTACGCCGTACTGACCGACCGCTGGGTCACGGCCGGCGCGCTCTGCCTGCTCGCCGGGCTCACCCGGCCCACCGGCCTGGCCCTCGTCGCAGCGGTCTGCGCCAGCTCCGTCGTGGCCTTGTGGCGCCTGAGCCGTACCGCGCCCGTCCCCATACCCACGGCCCCGGACCGCGGCCGGGTGCGCCGGATCGTCCTCGGCGCGGTGCTCGCGCCGCTGGGCTGGCTCGTGTACGTCGGCTGGGTGGGCCTGCGGCTGGGGCGCGCCGACGGCTACTTCGCGGTCCAGCGGCAGTGGGACAACCAGTGGGACGGTGGCAAGCAGACGCTGCGCACGATGCGCGACACTCTGATGTACCCGTCGCACCCGCAGCTCTTCCTGGTGGTGGTGTCGCTGGTGCTGATCGCGTCGGCCGCGCTCTTCCTGCTGTGCCTGTTCGACCGTCAGCCGCTGCCGCTCCTGGTCTTCAGCGGGGCCCTGCTGCTGATCGTCCTGGGCAGCGGCGGTGTCTACTTCCCCCGCGCGCGCTTCCTGCTCCCCGGCTTCCCGCTGCTGCTCCCCCTGGCCCTGGCCATCGCCCGCGCGCACCGCCGCGTCGCCGTGCTGTCGCTGTCGGCCGCCGCACTGGGCTCGGCGTACTTCGGCGCGTACATGACGCTGGTGTACCGCGGGCCGCCGTGACGCACGCCGGTGCCGGCGTCCCGGCTACACCGCGACGAGCACCGCCAGCGCCACCGCGCCCACCACGCACGGCACGACCACCTCGTACGCCCACTTCACCACCGGCGTGCCCTGCGCGCCGTCCCGCTTGGCGCCGCGCTCGCGCAGCTCCCGCAGTTCGTCGAGGGCCCGGTCGGCGGTGGCGCGCGGCGGTGGCGCCGCCGGGGCCGGACCCTGGTGCGGGTCGTGGTGGTCCGGGCGTCCGGCGGCGCGGGCCGCCTGCCGGTTGGCCTTCTTGCGCTGCCGCAGCGACACGGGGATCGACCAGAGCTGGTACTTCGTGCCGTCCGTCGTGAAGACCTCGCTGGAGAACGACGCCCGCAGGTCCTCGACCGCCGCCCACGGCAGCGTGATCGTACGGAACGGGTTGCGCACCACCAGCCGGTCCGCGCCCGCGCGCACCAGCGGGCGCAGCGTGAAGGCGGTCACCAGCGGCACCGCGAACAGCAGCCCGGCCACCGCCAGCAGCTTGGTGTGCGCCGCGCCGCGCACCAGCGCGTCGCCGCCCAGCCAGGCGGCGAGCACGAGCAGCAGCACCCCGCCGACGAGGGCGGCGGGCGAGCGGTAGCTGCGGTCCGCGTACTGCTGCTGCGGGGAGGACTGTTCCGGGCTCGTCATGCTGCCGATTGTGCCTGAGCGTCCGGATGCCGGACATTGCGTTACGGCATCATTCGTACGCCCGCCGCCCGGCCGTGCCTCAGGCCGCCACCAGATCGGCGTAGACCACGATGTTGTCCGGCCGGTGGCCGCCGACCAGGTCGCCGCCGCAGGTCACCAGGCGCAGTTCGGGCCGGTCGGTGTCCCCGTAGACCCGCTGGGTGGGGAACGCCTTCTTGTCCACCTGCTGGAGCTCCCGCACGGCGAAGACCGCGGTCCGGCCGTCCGCCCGGTCGACGTAGATCTTGTCGCCGACCCCGATGCGGCCGACGTCCTTCAGTACGGCCGGTCCCTCGGCGGTGTCGTAGTGGCCGATCAGGACGGCGGGGCCGGTCTCGCCCGGGGTGACGCCCTTGTCGTACCAGCCGATCCGGCCCGCCTGGGCCACGGACGGCACCTCGACCGTGCCGTCGGCGGCCAGCCCCAGGCCCAGGACGGGCCCGGTGTTCACCCCGGCGGCCGGTATGCGGACGCGTACGGGCTCGGCCGCGGGCAGTGCGGCCGTCGTGGCGCGCGGGCTCTCGGTGGGGGCGCTCGTGTCCGCCACGTGGACGGGCGGCGCCGCGTCAAAGGACGCACCGCCGCGCAGGAGGCCCCAGGTGACCAGGGCGCCGCCCATCGCGAGCAGGAGCAGACAGGCCGCCGTCAGCGGGCCGCCCGCCCGGTGTCCCCCCGTGGGACGGCTCAAGCCCGCGCTCCCTCGGACTGACGGCGGCGGCGCACCGCGAAGGCGACGCCCGCGGCACCGGCGGCGGCGAGCGCGCCGCCCGCGGCGAACAGCGGGGTGTTGTCCGGCGCCTCGGCGCCGTCGTAGCCGGCGGCCACCGCGCCCTTGGGCAGCACCTTGGTCTGGGTGGCGGTCGGCGCGGCCTGCGAGCCTGCGGCGGCCGCGCCCTTGCTGTCGGCCGCCTTGGCGGTGCGCGTGCCGCCCGGGACACCGGCAGACTTGCCGGGCTTCGCGACCAGGGCGCAGCCCTTGGGCATCGTGGGGAAATTGGCGTGACCGGCCGGGTAGCTGCCGCCCTGCATCGTGAAGCGGAAGGTGGGGCGGGCGCTGTACGGATCGACGATCTTCGCACCGAAGCGGGCCAGGGTCGGGTGCGTACGGTCGAGGGAGACGCCCGGCACCGCGTTGCCCGGACCGTCCTCGAACGTCACCTTGGGCCCCTTGGAGCTGTTGGTCATGACCGCCAGGGTGCCGCCGCCGATGGCCACGCGGCGGGAGACGGCGCAGCTCTTGCGGCCGTCGGAGCCGGTGCCGCCGGGCTTGCGGGCGGCCTGTCCGGTGCCGCCCTTGCCGCCCTGGCCGCTCTTGCCGGCCTCCTTGCCGCCGGTGGCCGGCGCGCCGGACTTCGGCAGCGCATAGGTCTTCGCCCCGCCCTTGCCCCCGTTGACGTGCAGCTTCGGCGACGTGCCCCAGGCGCCGGACAGGCGCAGGGACAGGCCCTTGACCTGCGCGGACGGGTGGCCGCGGTCGAGGACGTCGAGCACCCGGACCAGGTACCAGCTGCCGGGCTTCCACTGCGGCCCGACGTAGCGGATCCACGCCTCGGGGCCGCCCGCCGAACGCACGTTGCGCAGCACGGCCACCATGCCGTTGCCGATGTAGACCGGCTGTCCCGCGTAGCGGTCGGCGCCGGCGGAGGCGGGCTTCGCGGCGGCCGTCGCCGCGGTGGCGGGTGTGGCGGCGAAGGCACCGGAGGCGGAGCCGAGGAGGGCGGCGCCCAGCGCGGCGGACGCGACGGCGGTGCGCAGCGTGCGGCGGCGTGCGGTCAGTACGGTCATGGGAAACCCCTGTTGATGGTCGGCCGTTCGGCGACGAGACCACATCCGCCGTCCTCTACGGGTGGGGCCAGAAGGTGCTGCGGTGCGGTGCGGCATTTAAAAAGGTAGGTGACGACCGTGACAGGCCGTCCGTGGTTGTGTAACGGCCACCTCACAGAAGTCCATCACTCCCGGAGGCGCCTGTTACAGAGTCCCGCCCGCGCCTGCGGAAAGCGGCCCGCCGGGGGCCGGCGGGCCGCTTGAACTGCCTGATGACCCAGGTGACTTCGGCGTACGGACGGCTTTTGACTGCTTGGCCCCCCGTTGCGTAACGGCCGCGACGCGGGAAGGCGTACGCCCGGCATCAGCGGACATCGTCACAAAAAGCGGAATTGTCCGCGCCGCCGCGCCATCCCCTCGGCACAGGGGGGTGACATGCAGCTACGCGCGTAGATATGCTCCCCTCGTGACCATGCCCACCACTGTTCCCGCATACGGCAAGGAAGCCGCGGGGCGTCTGGCGTCGATGGCGGACGTGACCGCTTCCGACGGTGCGCTGCGCCGCTTCCTGCACGGCCTCCCGGGTGTCGACGCGGTCGGCCTCCAGGCCCGCGCCGCGACCCTCGGCACCCGCTCGATCAAGACCACGGCGAAGGCGTACGCCATCGATCTCGCCATCACGATGATCGACCTGACGACGCTCGAAGGAGCGGACACCCCGGGCAAGGTCCGGGCCCTGTGCGCCAAGGGGATCCACCCGGACCCCACCGACGGCACCACCCCCAAGGTCGCCGCGATCTGCGTCTACCCCGACATGGTGGCGACGGCCAAGGAAGCGCTGGCCGGTTCCGGCATCCACGTCGCCTCCGTCGCCACCGCCTTCCCGGCGGGGCGGGCCGCGCTGCCGGTCAAGCTGGCCGACACCCGTGACGCGGTCGCGGCCGGCGCCGACGAGATCGACATGGTGATCGACCGGGGCGCGTTCCTGTCCGGCCGGTACATGTCCGTCTTCGAGGAGATCAAGCAGGTCAAGGAGGCGTGCCGCCGCGAGGACGGCTCGTACGCGCACCTGAAGGTGATCTTCGAGACCGGCGAGCTCCAGACGTACGACAACGTGCGCCGGGTCTCCTGGCTCGCGATGCTCGCGGGCGCCGACTTCATCAAGACCTCGACCGGCAAGGTCGCGGTCAACGCCACCCCGCCGGTGACCCTGCTGATGCTGGAGGCCGTCCGCGACTTCCACGCGGCGACCGGGGTACAGGTCGGTGTGAAGCCGGCCGGCGGCATCCGTACGACCAAGGACGCGCTGAAGTACCTGGTCATGGTCAACGAGACGCTGGGCGATCAGTGGCTGACCGCGGACTGGTTCCGCTTCGGCGCCTCCAGCCTCCTCAACGACCTGCTGATGCAGCGCCAGAAGCTCAGCACCGGCCGCTACTCCGGCCCCGACTACGTCACGGTGGACTGAACCGATGAGCTCAGCATTCGAATACGCACCGGCGCCCGAGTCGCGCGCCGTCGTCGACATCGCGCCGTCCTACGGCCTGTTCGTCGACGGCGAGTTCACCGAGGCCGCCGACGGCAAGGTCTTCAAGACCGTCTCGCCCGCGAACGAGGAGGTCCTCTCCGAGGTCGCGCAGGCCGGCTCCGACGACGTGGACCGCGCCGTCAAGGCCGCCCGCAAGGCGTTCGAGAAGTGGTCGGCGCTGCCCGGCGCCGAGCGCGCCAAGTACCTCTTCCGCATCGCGCGGATCATCCAGGAGCGCTCCCGCGAGCTGGCCGTGCTGGAGTCGCTGGACAACGGCAAGCCGATCCGCGAGTCCCGCGACTCGGACCTGCCGCTGGTCGCCGCGCACTTCTTCTACTACGCGGGCTGGGCCGACAAGCTGGGCCACGCGGGCTACGGCGCCGACCCGAAGCCGCTGGGCGTGGCCGGCCAGGTCATCCCGTGGAACTTCCCGCTGCTGATGCTGGCGTGGAAGATCGCCCCGGCGCTGGCCTGCGGCAACACCGTCGTCCTCAAGCCCGCCGAGACCACGCCGCTGTCCGCGCTGTTCTTCGCGGACATCTGCCGCCAGGCGGGCCTGCCGAAGGGCGTCGTCAACATCCTGACCGGTGACGGCTCGACCGGCGCCGAGCTGGTCGCGCACCCGGACGTGAACAAGGTCGCCTTCACCGGCTCGACCGAGGTCGGCAAGGCCATCGCCCGTACCGTCGCCGGTACGGACAAGAAGCTCACCCTGGAGCTGGGCGGCAAGGCCGCGAACATCGTCTTCGACGACGCGCCGATCGACCAGGCCGTCGAGGGCATCGTCAACGGCATCTTCTTCAACCAGGGCCACGTGTGCTGCGCGGGCTCTCGCCTGCTGGTGCAGGAGTCCGTGCAGGACGAGCTGCTGGACGCGCTCAAGCGGCGGATGAGCACGCTGCGCGTCGGCGACCCGCTGGACAAGAACACCGACATCGGCGCCATCAACTCCGCCGAGCAGCTGGCCCGTATCAAGGCGCTGGCCGACGCGGGCGAGTCCGAGGGCGCCGAGCGCTGGGCCCCGGCCTGCGAGCTGCCCGACGCGGGCTACTGGTTCGCGCCGACGCTGTTCACCGGCGTCACCCAGGCCCACCGCATCGCCCAGGAGGAGATCTTCGGGCCGGTACTGTCGGTGCTCACCTTCCGTACGCCGGAAGAGGCGGTCGCCAAGGCCAACAACACCCCCTACGGCCTGTCGGCGGGCGTCTGGACGGAGAAGGGCTCGCGCATCCTGTGGATGGCGAGCAAGCTCCGGGCGGGCATCGTCTGGTCCAACACGTTCAACAAGTTCGACCCGGCCTCGCCGTTCGGCGGTTACAAGGAGTCGGGCTTCGGCCGCGAGGGCGGCCGGCACGGTCTGGAGGCGTACCTCAATGTCTGATCGTTTGAGCGTGCTCAAGACCTACAAGCTGTACGTCGGGGGCAAGTTCCCCCGGTCCGAGAGCGGGCGGGTGTACGAGGTGACCGACGCAAAGGGCAAGTGGCTCGCCAACGCGCCCCTGTCGTCCCGCAAGGACGCCCGGGACGCGGTCGTCGCGGCCCGCAAGGCGTTCGGCGGCTGGTCCGGCGCGACCGCGTACAACCGCGGCCAGATCCTCTACCGCGTCGCGGAGATGCTGGAGGGCCGCCGCGAGCAGTTCGCCGCGGAGGTCGCCGACGCCGAGGGTCTGTCGAAGGCCAAGTCCGCTGCGCAGGTGGACGCGGCGATCGACCGCTGGGTCTGGTACGCGGGCTGGTCCGACAAGGTCGCCCAGATCGCGGGCTCCGCGAACCCGGTCGCCGGGCCGTACTTCAACCTGTCCTCGCCGGAGCCGACCGGCGTGGTGGCCGTGCTGGCGCCGCAGGAGTCGTCGTTCCTCGGCCTGGTGTCGGTGATCGCCCCGGCGATCGTCACCGGCAACACGGTCGTGGTCGTCACGAGCGAGAAGTCCCCGCTGCCGGCGCTGTCGCTGGGCGAGGTGCTGGCCACCTCCGACCTGCCCGGCGGTGTGGTCAACATCCTGTCCGGGCGCGTCAACGAGCTGGGCGGGCCGCTGGCCGCGCACCAGGACGTCAACGCCATCGACCTGGCGGGCGCCGCGGCCGACGCGGAGCTGGTCAAGGCGCTGGAGACGGCCGCGGCCGACAACCTCAAGCGCGTACTGCGCCCACAGGCTGTGGACGGCGCCGCCGACTGGGCCGCCGACCCCGGCACGGAACGGCTGCTGGCCTTCCTGGAGACCAAGACGGTCTGGCACCCGATGGGGGTCTGATCCCCCCGGAACCCCGGTCCGCGAGCGTCCGCGCCCGCGCGTACCCGCCGCCGCCCGCCCTCGTCCGTCCACGAGGGCGGGCGGACCGCGTTCCGCCGCGTACCCGCCGGCGCCCTCAACCGGGCAGCAGGCCCATGACCTTCTCCGTGACCGGCATGTCCCCCAACGCGCCCCCGCCCGCGATCGGGTCCGTCACCACGCCTGTGGTCAGCGGCTTGAAGTCGGCGATCTGCGTACCGACCTTGTTGGTCAGCGGATCGGCGGTGGTGCCGGCCAGCGGGTCCAGCTTGAGGCTCTTGACCGGCCCGACGCCGCCCGCCATGGAGTGCAGCAGCGCACCGCCCAGTGCCTTGCCGGCCGCCTTGATGTCGAGTTCGTGGGCGGACGCCGCGCCCGCCGGCGCCGCACCGGACACCGCGAACGCCGCACCGGCCGCCGTGAACGCCAGCCCGGCGCGCACCAGACCGCGGGGTACGCGGCGCCGGCGCCTGGGTCGTGCGTGAAAGGCCATGTGCCACCTACCTGTTGCATCGCAAGGCTAATCATTGTGTAATCGAACGATTACGAAGCGTAGTTGAGGCGGCTCGGGCGTTCCAGCGAGCGCGCTCCGGGTAACCCGCACGGCCCAATGCGCGACAATGGCTCCCCGTGAGCCCGCACTCCCCCGCCCGGCCGCCCGCCGCCCGGGTCGTCCTGCTGACCGGTCCCTCCGGCTCCGGCAAGTCGTCCCTCGCCGCCCGCACCGGCCTGCCCGTCCTCAACCTCGACGACTTCTACAAGGAGGGCACGGACCCGACGCTGCCACAGCTGCCCGACGGCGGCGGCGCCGACTGGGACTCACCGCTGTCGTGGGACGCGGGTGCCGCCGTCGCCGCGATCGAGGCGCTGTGCCGTACGGGGCGCACCGCCGTGCCGGTGTACGACATCGCCACCAGCGCGCGGACCGGCGAAACGGTGCTGGACCGGGGCGACACCGGGCTGTTCATCGCCGAGGGCATCTTCGCGGCGGACATCGTCGCGCGCTGCCGGGCCGCGGGCCTGCTGGCCGACGCGCTGTGCCTGCGCGGCCGTCCCACCACGACGTTCCGGCGCAGGCTCGCCCGCGACCTGCGCGAGGGCCGCAAGCCGGCCCTGTATCTGCTGCGCCGCGGCCTGCGGCTGCTGCGTGCCGAGCGAGCGCTCGTCGAGCGGCACACCGCCCTGGGCGCGTTCCCGTGCGCCAAACCGGAGGCGCTGGCGCGGATAGCCGCCGCACGGACCCCGGCCGACGCGGCCGCCCGGCCCCCGCGGCCCGCCGCGGCCACCGCCGGCCCCGCGGAACTCCGCTCCTGAACGGCGAAGGAGCGGATTCGCGCCGCACCCCCCGGCCGGCCGAATCCGCTCCTCGTTCCCCCCGTGTTCCCCGTTCCCCCCGGGTCCCCCCTCGGCCCCCGTCTTCCCCGCCCCTCAGGCCACCAGCTCGCCGAAGGACTCCTGCTCGTCACGGCCGAAGCTGAGGACCTCGTCCTCGCGCAGCCGGCGCAGGGAGCGCCAGATGCTGGACTTCACCGTGCCGACACTGATGTTGAGAATGTCCGCGATCTCCGGGTCCGTGCGGCCCTCGTAGTAGCGCAGCACGAGCATCGTGCGCTGCGTCTCGGGCAGCCGGGCCAGCGCCTGCCACAGCACGGCGCGCAGCTCCGTACCGCGCATCGCGTCCGCGTCGCCGGCCGTCTCCGGCAGCTCCTCGGTCGGGTACTCGTTCAGCTTGCGGCGGCGCCACGCGCTGATGTGCAGGTTGGTCATCGTGCGGCGCAGGTAGCCGCCCAGCGCCGCCTTGTCACTGATCCGGTCCCACGCCCGGTAGGTCGAGAACAGCGCGCTCTGCAGCAGGTCCTCGGCCTCGAAGCGGTCACCGGTCAGGTGGTAGGCGGTGGCGTACAGGGAAGCGCGGCGCTCCTGGACGTAGGCGGTGAACGCCGCGGCGGCGTCCCCCGTACCCTCCGCCTTCGACGTGGAGTGCCGTTCCCCCGTGCCTTCCCTGTACGCCGCTCCCCCGTCGGAACCACCGTTTCCCCCGTTGGTTCCGCGTCCCCCGTCGCGCTGCGTCATCGCGTCGATCGCGATCATGTAAGGAATGCGATGACGCCCGGTGCCGCGAGCGCACCCCCGCCCGCCCACGGCACCGGACTTCTCGGCGGCCCGGCCGACATCGTGCAGACGCGTGATGACTGCGCTGGTAGTGGTGCTGTGCAGTGTGTTCATCGCGCGCCCCCCGTCGGTAGACCCTGCTGGCTTCGGTTCGTGATGGGGGAAACTCTGCCGAAGCAGTTTCATGACGCTGTCTGCCGTCTGTCACAGCCCTGTCACAGCGGGCGGGCCGGGGTGCGGGCACCGCGCGGACACCGCGCGAGTCGAAGTCGCGGTCCGCCATGGGCCAGAATGGCCGGTGTGCCTTTCCTGTTGCTGATCGAGGACGACGACGCCATCCGCACGGCCCTCGAACTCTCCCTGTCGCGCCAGGGTCACCGTGTGGTGGCCGCGGCGACGGGCGAGGACGGCCTGAAGCTGCTGCGCGAGCAGCGCCCGGACCTGATCGTGCTGGACGTGATGCTGCCGGGCATCGACGGTTTCGAGGTGTGCCGGCGGATCAGGCGTACGGACCAACTGCCCATCATCCTGCTGACCGCGCGCAACGACGACATCGACGTGGTGGTCGGGCTGGAGTCCGGCGCCGACGACTACGTGGTCAAGCCGGTGCAGGGCCGGGTCCTGGACGCCCGTATCCGGGCCGTGCTGCGGCGCGGGGAGCGCGAGTCCAACGATGCGGCGACCTTCGGTTCGCTGGTGATCGACCGCTCGGCGATGACGGTCACGAAGAACGGTGAGGACCTGCAACTGACACCCACCGAGCTGCGCTTGCTGCTGGAGCTGAGCCGCCGCCCCGGGCAGGCCCTCTCCCGCCAGCAGCTGCTGCGCCTGGTGTGGGAGCACGACTACCTCGGCGACTCGCGGCTGGTGGACGCGTGCGTGCAGCGGCTGCGCGCGAAGGTGGAGGACGTCCCGTCCTCGCCGACCCTGATCCGTACGGTCCGCGGTGTCGGCTACCGGCTGGACACGCCGCAGTGACGGAGCGTTCTCCCGAGAGCCGTACGGATGCCGAAGCGGCCGGCGGCGGCGAGGGCGCGCCGGAGCGGCCGTCCTTCCTCCGGCGGTGCGTGCGGGCCCTCGGGCTGCTGCGCTGGACCAGCCTGCGGCTGCGGCTCGTCGTGGTCTTCGCGCTGGTCGCGCTGACCGCCGCGGTCTCCGCCTCCGGCATCGCGTACTGGCTCAACCGCAACACCGTGCTGGACCGCACCCAGAACTCCGCGCTCAACGACTTCCGCAAATCGCTGGAGGACAGCACCCGTTCCCTGCCGCTGCGCCCGCGGTGCGCGGAGCTGCAGGACGCCGCGCGCCAGATGGCGGGCGGCCCGCAGAACTACGCGGTGCTGCTGGTCGCGCAGGGCAGCGACGGCAAGCAGTGCGTGGCGTCCACCGACACGGAGCTGTTCACGCTGGGCACCGTGCCCAAGGCCCTGCAGAAGGCGGTCAACGAGAAGCGTGCCGTCGACGACGGCAACCGCGTCCCGTACCACATGTACTGGCAGCGCAAGGAGCTACAGGACACCCCGTACCTCGTCGCCGGAGCCCGCATGAACGGCGGCGGCCCGACCGGCTACATGCTCAAGTCGCTGGCCACCGAGCGGCAGGACCTCAACTCGCTGGCCTGGTCGCTGGGTATCGCCACCGCACTGGCGCTGGTCGGCTCCGCGCTGCTGGCGCAGGCCGCCGCGACCACGGTGCTGCGGCCCGTACAGCGGCTGGGGCACGCGGCCCGGCAGCTGGGCGAAGGGCGGCTGGACACCCGGCTGCGGGTGACCGGCACCGACGAACTCGCCGACCTGTCGCGCACCTTCAACCGCACCGCCGAACGCCTGGAGCAGCGGGTCGAGGAGCTGAGCGGCCGCGAGGCGTCCTCCCGGCGCTTCGTGGCCGACATGTCGCACGAGCTGCGGACGCCGCTGACGGCGATCACGGCCGTCACCGAGGTGCTGGAGGAAGAGGAGGACTCCCTCGACCCGATGATCGCGCCCGCGGTGAAGCTGGTGGTCAGCGAGACCCGGCGGCTGAACGACCTGGTGGAGAACCTGATGGAGGTCACCCGCTTCGACGCGGGGACGGCGCGGCTGGTCCAGGACGACGTGGACGTCGCGGACCAGGTGACCGCGTGCATCGACGCGCGGGCCTGGCTGGACGCGGTCGAACTGGACGCCGAGCGCGGCATCGTGGCCCGGCTGGACCCGCGCCGCCTGGACGTCATCCTGGCCAACCTCATCGGCAACGCGCTCAAGCACGGCGGCTCGCCGGTACGGGTGTCGGTGCACACCGAGACCACGGCGGACGGCGAGGACCTGCTGATCCGGGTGCGGGACCACGGCCCCGGCATCCCCCAGGAGGTCCTGCCGCACGTGTTCGACCGTTTCTACAAGGCGAGCGCGTCCCGGCCGCGGTCCGAGGGCAGCGGCCTGGGCCTGTCGATCGCGCTGGAGAACGCGCACATCCACGGCGGTGAGATCACGGCCGCGAACTCGCCCGAGGGCGGCGCGGTCTTCACCCTGCGTCTGCCGGTGGGCACCTCGGACCCGGCCCGCACCGGCAGCGGGAACGGGGACGCGGACGAGGACGCCGGTCCCGAAGGGGGCGCGGAGCCCCGCGGCACGGAAGGCGGTGACGGCCGGTGACCCGGCGCGCCCGTACCCCCCTCGGCTCCCGGGTCCGGCTCCGGCGCCGGGCCGCCGCGCTGGCGGCCGCGGCCCTGGCCGCCCTCGCGCCGGCCCTCGCGGGCTGCGGCATCCGCGGCACGTCCGTGCCGGTCGACGCCGGGAGCGCGCCCTCCAGGGTGAGCTGCAAGGTCCCGGGCCCCGCGGCCCCGGCCGTGCCCGACGGTGCCCCGGTCAAGGTGTATCTGGTGTGCAGTTCGGCGCTGGCGACGGTGGACCGGACCGTGACGGTGCCCAAGCAGCGTCCCGCCGACCGCCTCCAGGTGGCCGGCGACCTGCTGGACGAGCTCCAGGAGCAGCCGGGTACCGCCGAGGAGGAGGCCGGATTCAGTACGTCGGTGCCCGAGGACCTGGAGGTGTCCGCGCCGCGCGCGGGCGACCCCGAGGGGACGCTGCGGCTGAGCACGCGGCCTGAGGACCTGCCGTCCTTCGCGCTCGCCCAGATCGTGTGCACGTTCGGCGGGAGCGCGGCGCTGGGCGGCACGGACGCCGCGGTGCTGGGCGGCCCCGGTGACAGCCACCCGCTGCGGTACGCCTGCACGGCGGAGGTACGCGCCCATCCGGAGAGCGCGCAGAGCACGGGGTGGGGCAGTCCCGTACCGCGGGAGTAGCCGGTCGGCAGGGCGGTGTACCGCCGGCGGAACCGCGGCTGCCGCCCGGCGCGTCCTGGGCAGTGTGCAGCGTCATGGCCGCGGCGGAAACGCCGCCCTCCGTATGCGCGCCGCGGGAGCCGTCCTCCTCGTGGCGCATCTGCTGATCGTCGGCTGGCTGATGCTGCGCCCCCGTACGGTTCCCTGGGTGCCCGCCGCCAACTTCCGGCCGCTGGCGACGATCCGTGCCGAGCTGGCGCACGGGCCGTGGGAGGCCGTGCAGAGCCTCGGGGGCGCGGTACTGCTGCTGGCGCCGCTGGGCTTCCTGCTGCCCATGGCAGCCGGGCGCCTGAACGTTTCTCCGCTGGGCTCCATGGCCCGTACGGTCTTCGCCGGCGCGATGGTCGCGCTGGCCATCGAGCTGCTGCAGACCGCGGTGCCCGGCCGGGTGCCCGATGTGGACATGGCGATACTGAACACCGCCGGAGTCGCACTCGCGCACCTGCTGGTCGTACCCGGGGTCCGGTCCCGGCTCCGCCGCAAGGAGGACGCCCCCGCCCGGCCGACCCCCACGATCACCAGGGTCGGTATCGCACCGCAGGCCGACGCCCTGTCGGGCTCCCGGACCTACCTTTGAGACATCGGGGCAGACAGCCCCGCACCACAGTCGACAAGGAGTCGAGAGCCATGGCCGCCGCACTGGTCCGTCCCCGCAACAACAGGATGATCGCCGGAGTGTGCGCGGGTCTGGCGCGGCGCTTCGGCACCACGCCCGCCACGATGCGCGTGATCTTCCTTCTCTCCTGCCTGCTTCCCGGCCCGCAGTTCCTGATCTACCTGGGCCTGTGGATCTTCCTCCCGTCGGAGGACAACGCGAGCCGCAACGCCTGGTAACCACCGACCGCCGCGCGCGGGCGTCCACGCCGACGCCCGTGCCCGCGCACATGGCCGTGGCCCCGCCCGGACGCGGGGGGCGGGCCCGGGGCCCGCCCGGGCCCCCGCCCCGCCGCCCCGGCTCTGCCGCGGGGCGGCGCCGGGGGGAGGGCGCCC
>NZ_JBIRJY010000004.1:0-133831 GCF_044329785.1 Streptomyces sp. NPDC017529 | reverse complement strand
GCCCCCAACCGTAGCCACCCCCCCCCCGGCGGCGGGGGGGCCCCCGCGGCACCGCTGCTCCCCCGCTCATGCTCGGCCCCCCGCCCGGCCGGTGTCCGCGGGCCCGCCCCACGGCCATGTCCCGCTCCGGGACGGACCGGCTCAGCCGAGGGGCAGCGCCTTGGTGAGGCCGCCCGGGGGCAGGCCGCCGAGCAGGTTGCCCTTGTTGTTGGCCTTCAGACCCTCGCTGCCCTTGCCGGCGTCCTTGCCGCCGGTGATGGTCTTGGCGGTCTGGTCGACCGGCAGGCTCTGCAGCGCTTCCGAGACGTTGGCCGGCGCCGACCCGTTCTCCCCGGCCGGCGCGGCGGAGGCGGTGCCCGCCGCGGTGGCGGCGAAGGCGACGCCGAGCGCGGCGGTACCGAGAGTCTTGATGGTTCCCTGCTTCATGGAAATACATCCTTGTGATGGGAGTTTGACCGGCACCGGAATCTAGTGACGCCGACGACACGCCGCAAACACCCACCCGCAATGGGAAACGGCCGGCGCTTGACGCACCGGCCGTTTCCCTTTCCGCTTTTCTTTTCGTCACTCCGAGTGAGGCGCACTGATCACCGCGGGCGTGGCGTCCACCTGCTGGAACAGCCATTCGGACCGCAGCTCGGCGTAACCCGGCTTGATCACATCGTTGATCATCGCAAGGCGTTCGTCGAAAGGAATGAACGCGCTCTTCATCGCGTTGACGGTGAACCACTGCATGTCGTCGAGCGTGTATCGAAATGTCTTGACCAGGTGCTCGAATTCCCGGGACATGCTCGTACCGCCCATCAGCCGGTTGTCGGTGTTGACCGTCAGCCGGAACTGCAGGCGGCGCAGCAGACCGATCGGGTGCTCCGCGTACGAGCTCGCGGCACCGGTCTGCAGGTTGGAGGTGGGGCACATTTCCAGCGGGATGCGCTTGTCGCGCACGTACGAGGCGAGGCGGCCCAGCTTCACCGAACCGTCGTCGGCGACCTCCATGTCGTCGGTGATGCGCACGCCGTGACCCAGCCGGTCCGCGCCGCACCACTGGAGCGCCTGCCAGATCGACGGCAGGCCGAACGCCTCGCCCGCGTGGATCGTGAAGTGGTTGTTCTCCCGCTTGAGGTACTCGAAGGCGTCGAGGTGGCGGGTGGGCGGGAAGCCGGCCTCCGCGCCCGCGATGTCGAAGCCGGCCACGCCGAGGTCGCGGTAGCGGTTGGCCAGTTCGGCGATCTCCAGGGCGCGGGCCGCGTGCCGCATGGCGGTCAGCAGCGCGCCGACGCGGATGCGGTGGCCGGCCGCGCGGGCGCGCCGTTCGCCTTCCCGGAAGCCCTCGTTGACCGCCTCGACGACCTCTTCGAGGGTCAGCCCCTGCTCCAGGTGCTGCTCGGGCGCGTACCTGACCTCGGCGTACACGACGCCGTCGGCGGCCAGGTCCTCGGCGCACTCGGCGGCCACCCGCACCAGCGCCTCACGGGTCTGCATGACGGCACAGGTGTGCGCGAAGGTCTCCAGGTAGCGTTCCAGCGAGCCGCTGTCGGCGGCCTCGCGGAACCAGATGCCCAGCTTCTCCGGGTCGGTCTCGGGGAGGTTGCCGTACCCGGCTTCGCGGGCCAGCTCGACGATCGTGGCAGGGCGCAGGCCGCCGTCGAGGTGGTCGTGCAGCAGCACCTTGGGCGCGCGGCGGATCTGGTCGCCGGTCGGAAGGTTGGTGGTCTCGCTCGTCATCTCGGCACTGTAGCCCCTACGCGCGTAGATCTTCACGAACGATACGCAACGGTGACCCGTACACGGGGTGGCCCCCGGGCTGCCTTCTGCCATCGTTTCGGTCATGGCTCAGCAAGCGTTGCCGGTGCGCGGTGCCCGGCTCGGAAAACCGCTGGGAGCGGCCGGGGCGGGACGGGCGGTGTGCGGCGTCGCACTGTTACTGCCCGAAGGCGGCCCCTCCGGCACCCGGCGCCCCTCCCCCCTGTCCGCCCTGGCGGCCCGCCCGCTCGCCGCCCGGCTGGCGCGGGCGGGGCGGCAGGAGGACCTGGCCGCCCATGTCGTGCGCTACCGCTGCCGCGGCTGGAACGGCGCGGCGGCCCACCCGGCGCAGGACGCCGCCTGGGCGCTGGACGAGGTGGTACGGCGGTACGGCGACGTCCCGGTCTGCCTGGTCGGTACGGGCATGGGCGCGCGCGCCGCGCTGCACGCCGCGGGCCACCCGGCGGTCAACTCCGTGCTGGCGCTGGCCCCGTGGATCCCCGGTCCGGGCCCCGAGGACGCCGAGCCCGTGCCCGTGAAGCAGCTCGCCGGCCGGCACGTGCTGCTGGTGCACGGCACCAACGACGAGAAGACCGACCCGGAACTCTCCTACCGCTACGCGGAGCGCGCGAAGAAGATCAACCGCGATGTCTGCCGCTTCGAAGTCCACTCCGACGGCCACGCCCTCCACCAGCACCGCTCCGAAGTCCTGGCACTGGCCGCCGACTTCATGCTGGGCTCGCTCTTCGCGTACGACTACGCCCGCCCGGTGGCCGACGCGCTGGCGGCTCCGCCGCCGCTGGGCCTGCGGATGCCACTGGCGGCCGGCTTCGGAAAATCTCTGAAGCACTGAGCCGTGGCGCACAAGCCGACAACCGGGCGCTTCCCCCTTACCTGCCTTTCGGCTGCCTTCCTTTCGGCTCACCGGGGGATGAGCTGCCCCCGCCTCCCCAGCAGGAACTTCTTGAACGCCGCCACCGGAGGCGTGTCGGGATGGCCCTCCAGCCAGGCCAAGCCGATCTCGCGGACCGCGCGCGGGGCCGTGACCGTCAGCTCGGCAACACCAGGGCGCGGCACGGCCGGCGGCGGCAGCAGGGCCACACCGAGACCGGCTGCGACCAGGCCCCGCAGCGTTTCGGCCTCCTCGCCCTCGAACGCGACCTTCGGCGAGAATCCCGCCTCGGCGCACAGCGCGTCCGTGATGCGGCGCAGCCCGTACCCCGGTTCCAGGGTCACGAACAGCTCGCCCGCCGCCTCGGCCAGCCGGACCCGCTTGCGGGCGGCCAGCGGGTGGTCGTCGGGCACCACCAGCCGTAGCTTCTGCTCGTCCAGGCGGCGGGCGACCAGCCCCGGGTAGTCCGGGACGGGCGAGGTCAGACACAGGTCCAGGTCGCCCGCACGCAGCCGCTCGATCATCGCCTCGCCGTAGCTCTGCACAAGCTGGAAGCGCACCCGGGGATGGTCGGCGCGGAAGGTGCGGATCAGGCCGGGCACCGTCTCCGAGCCCATGGTGTGCAGGAAGCCGAAGGCGACCTTGCCCGCCGTCGGATCGGTGTCGGCCCGTACGGACTCGGTGGCGCGCTCGACGTCCAGCAGCGCGCGCTCGGTGGAGGCGAGGAAGGCGCGGCCCGCCGGGGTCAGGGAAAGCGTCCGGCCGTGCCGGGCGAAGAGCGCGACCCCCAAGTCCCCCTCCAGCCGGACGATGGCACGGCTGAGCGTGGACTGCGGCATGCCCAGCTCCTGGGCGGCGCGCGTCACATGCTCGTGGCGCGCGACGGCGGCGAACTGCGCGAGCCGGGGCGTCAGGGCCAGCGCCCACGACCCGTCCCCCAGATCCGCGGTTTCCGCCAGTTCACCCGACGGCTTCCGGATGTCTTTTCTGTTTCCGTGGTGCGACAGACCCTGCTGCGAGCTGCTGTTATGTGCCACAGCATCGATTATGACGTTTCTATGCATTGGACGCATGAAACGCGCGGGCTTACGTTCTGACCATGCCTCCCGCTGATACCGGGGCGTCGGCCACCGCGCGCGCCGACGCCTCCGCACCGACGTCCCCTGCCACCACCTCAGCGCCCGCCGACCCCGAGGCCGCCAAACTGCACCCGGGCGGCCCCGGCTACCGCCGGATGAGCTTCGCCCTCTTCGCGGCAGGCGTCGCCACCTTCGCGCTCCTGTACTCCACACAGGCCCTGCTCCCCGCGATCTCCGCCGACCTCGCCGTCACCCCCGACCAGGCGAGCTGGACCGTGTCGGCCGCCACCTTCGGCCTGGCCCTCGCCGTCATCCCGCTGAGCGCGCTGTCCGAACGCTTCGGCCGCCGCACGATGATGACCGCCTCCCTGTCGGTCGCCGCGGTGATCGCCATGCTGGTCCCGTTCGCCCCCGACCTGGGCTGGCTGGTCGCCCTGCGCGCCGTCCAGGGCGTGGCGCTGGCCGGGCTGCCGGCCTCCGCGATGGCGTTCCTCGCCGAGGAGGTACGGGCCAAAGCGCTGGTCGCCGCGATCGGCCTGTTCGTCGCGGGCAACAGCATCGGCGGCATGTCGGGCCGGATCGTCACCGGCTGGGTGGCCCAGGCCTGGGGCTGGCGCGCCGCGCTCGGCGCCGTCGGCCTGATGGCCGTGGTGTGCGCGGTGGCCTTCCGCCTCCTGGTCCCCAAAGCCCGGCACTTCTCCCCCCGCACGGTCGGCCCGCGCGCACTGGCCCGCACCCTCGGCGGCCACCTGGGCGACCCCCTGCTGCGCCGCCTGTACGGCATCGGCGCCCTGTTCATGACCGTCTTCGGCGCCGTCTACACCGTCATCGGCTACCGCCTGGTCGACGAACCCTTCAACCTCCCCCAGGGCATCGTCGGCTCGATCTTCCTCATCTACCTCGTCGGCACGGTCTCCTCGGCCGCGGCGGGCCGCCTCGTCGCCCGCGTCGGCCGGCGCGGCGCCCTGTACCTCGCGGTCGGCACGACGGCGGCGGGCCTGCTGCTCACCCTCACCGCGTCGCTCCTCGCGGTCCTGCTGGGCCTGGTCCTGATCACCGCCGGCTTCTTCGCCGGCCACGCGGTGGCGTCCTCCTCGGTCAGCCGCGCCGCCAAGACCGCCCGTGCGCAGGCGTCCGCGCTGTACCAGTGCGCGTACTACATCGGCAGCAGCATCGGCGGCGCACTGGGCGCGCTGGCCTTCCACGCGGGCGGCTGGGAGGCCACCGTCGCGCTGGGCCTGGCCGCGATGGTCGGCGCCGCGTCGATCACCCTGTACGCGACGCGCAAGGCGATGGCGGAACGCCGCGTCGTACGCGTACGAAAGGCCGCGTAACGGCCCTCGCAGCCCGAAGGGCCCACCCCGCCACCTGTCCTGGCGGGGTGGGCCCTTCGTCTGCGCCCGCGCTCCCGTCAGCCGACGGGAAACAGCGCGGTGTCCACGGTGACGTCGAACGGTGCGGGCAGCCGCAGCTCATCGCCGTACTTCACCATCTCCAGCACCCGGTACGAGCCCCCTTCCGGCTCGCCGTACAGGGTCGCGGTCCGCTTGCCGGAGTGCCAGGGGTCCAGGAGAAGGTAGAGGGGAACGCCTGTGGTGGCGTAGGCGTGGAGTTTTTCCACGCGGTCGTGGTGCGCGCCGCACCACGAGGTGACTTCGGCGACGAGCCGGGGCACATCCTTGGTGCGCCGTGCCTTGGGCCCTACCGACACGTCCGGGACGAACAGCCCATGCCCGCCGGGCAGCGTCAGCTCCAGAGCCTGGTAGATCCCCCAGTCGCGAGGAATGACGGTGTACAGCAAGCGCTGCAGCTCACCCACCGTGTCATTGTGAGCACTGTCCGGCGGGGGCTCCACAACGACGAGTCCCTCGACAATCTGCACCTTGCATCCCTCGGGCCATTTCGTCTCCCGCCGGAACCGGACCAACCCGTCCCACGCCTCCATAAGGCCCCCTCAAGTCGCCAGGCCCCGACCCCAGCACGCCCCGAGGAACCGGCGGGCGGCCGACCGCCACCGTTCACCCGAACGATTCGCCCACCACGGCCTCAGGACCGCTTCTTCTTCAGGGCCCCGGGCTTGTGCACGGCCGAGCCGCCGGACTTCTCGCTGCGGACCTTGTACTGCGGCTCGTCCGGCGAGGCATCCACCGTCCGCCCCGCTTCCTCCGTCCGCCCCGTGATCTTCTTCTCCACCTCGCCGACGGCCTCACTGCCGTGGCTCTTCCAGGTGACCTTGTCGCCCTTGCCGAACTCGTCCTTCTTCTTCGCCATCGCCGGTCTCCTCCCAGTCAGCCCCTTCCAGGACATCACCGCACGGAGCGCGGCGCGCGTCGGGCGCGCTCCGGGTGGAGCGCGCCCGACGGCAGCGGCATGGAGCCGTCTCAGCCGATGCGGTCCAAGACCACCGGGTTCGGGGTGTGATCCGTGCCCGGGGGGGCGATGAGGACGCCGCCGTCGAGTGCTTCGAGGGCGTAGGGGAACTTTTCGGGGGTGTCGGTGTGGAGGGTGAGGAGGGGCTGGCCTTCCTTCACCTCGTCGCCGGGCTTGGCGTGGAGTTCGATGCCCGCGCCCGCCTGGACCGGGTCCTCCTTGCGGGCGCGGCCGGCGCCCAGGCGCCAGGCGGAGACGCCGACGGCGTAGGCGTCGAGGGTGGTCAGGACGCCGGAGGCGGAGGCGTTGACGGTGTGCTGCTCGCGGGCGACGGGCAGCGGCGCGTCGGGGTCGCCGCCCTGGGCCTGGACCATGCGGCGCCAGTGGTCCATGGCGGAGCCGTCGGCGAGGGCCTTGGCGGGGTCGGCGTCCTTCAGGCCGGCCGCGTCGAGCATTTCGCGGGCCAGGGCGAGGGTGAGTTCGACGACGTCGGCCGGGCCGCCGCCCGCCAGTACCTCCACCGATTCGCGGACTTCGAGGGCGTTGCCGGCGGTCAGGCCGAGCGGGGTGGACATGTCGGTGAGCAGGGCGGAGGTCCGTACGCCGTGGTCGGTGCCGAGTTCCACCATGGTGGCGGCGAGTTCGCGGGCGTCCTCGATGTTCTTCATGAAGGCGCCGGAGCCGACCTTGACGTCCAGGACGAGGGAGCCGGTGCCCTCGGCGATCTTCTTGGACATGATGGAGGAGGCGATCAGCGGGATCGCCTCGACGGTGCCGGTGACGTCGCGCAGCGCGTAGAGCTTCTTGTCGGCGGGGGCCAGGCCGTCGCCCGCCGCGCAGATGACGGAGCCGACGCGGTCCAGTACGTCCATCATCTCGGCGTTGGAGAGCAGCGCCCGCCAGCCGGGGATGGCCTCCAGCTTGTCGAGGGTGCCGCCGGTGTGGCCGAGGCCGCGGCCGGAGAGCTGGGGTACGGCGGCGCCGCAGGCGGCGACGAGGGGCGCGAGCGGCAGGGTGATCTTGTCGCCGACGCCGCCGGTGGAGTGCTTGTCGGCGGTCGGGCGGGCGAGGGCGGAGAAGTCCATCCGCTCGCCGGAGGCGATCATGGCGGCCGTCCAGCGGGCGATCTCCGTACGGTTCATGCCGTTGAGGAAGACGGCCATCGCCAGGGCCGACATCTGCTCGTGGGCGACCTCGCCGCGCGTGTAGGCGTCGATGACCCAGTCGATCTGCTCGGGGGTCAGCTCCTGCTTGTCGCGCTTCGCGCGGATGACCGAGATGACGTCCATCTGGGCTTCCTTTCGTGGAACGGCCGGCTCAGCCCGTCCCTGTACCCGGGAACGACGCGGCGAGCGGGCGTGTCCAGTTCTACACGCATAGAGCCGGAAGATCGAGAGGCCCGCACCGCCGGGAAGCGGTGCGAACCCAGGGGCTTCTCGGACGGCCGCTAGCGGCCCAGGTGCTGCGGGCCGAACGCGTCCGGGAGGAGGTCGTCCAGGCGCCGGACGCCCGCCTCGCCGCCGTCGATCAGCAGCCCGGGGCCGCCGTGCTCGTACAGCAGCTGGCGGCACCGGCCGCACGGTACGAGCAGTTCGCCCCGGCCGTCGACGCAGGTGAACGCGGTCAGGCGGCCGCCGCCGGTGGCGGCCAGCGCGGAGACCAGGCCGCATTCGGCGCACAGGGCGAGCCCGTACGAGGCGTTCTCGACGTTGCAGCCGGCCACCGTACGGCCGTCGTCCACCAGGGCCGCCGCGCCGACGGGGTAGCCCGAGTACGGGGCGTACGCCCGGGACATCGCGTCCCGGGCCGCCTCGCGGAGCCGCTCCCAGTCGACCGGCGCCTGGTCACCGCCGCTTCGGTCGTCGTTCATCCGGCCATCGTGCGTCATGCGCCCTGCCCCCGCCGGTACGGCTTGCCGTTGGCCTTCGGCGGCCGCAGCCGCTGCGCGAACAGTGCCAGCACCAGCAGCGTGGCGATGTACGGGCTGGCCTCGACCAGTTCCAGCGGCACCACGTCGGCGAGGAAGTACCAGAGCACGAGGAGGACCGCCGCGACGCCCGCGACCGACGCCTGGGCGCGCTTGGCGGCGCGCAGCCGGAGCAGCGCGAGGACGGCGAGCAGCGCCGCCAGGCCGAGCAGCAGCGCGTGCACGGTCGGGCCGCCGCTGCGCAGCTGCATGGCGTCCATGAAGCCGAACAGTCCGGCGCCCATCGCGACGCCGCCGGGCCGCCAGTTGCCGAAGATCATCGTGGCCAGGCCGATGTAGCCGCGGCCGCCGGTCTGCCCGTCCTGGTAGAAGTGCGTGCTGATGGAGAGGAACGCGCCGCCGAGGCCGGCCAGCGCGCCGGAGACCAGCACCGCCGCGTACTTGTACGTGTAGACGTTGACGCCCAGCGACTCGGCCGAGACGGGCGCCTCGCCGCAGGAGCGCAGCCGCAGGCCGAAGGACGAGCGCCACAGCAGGTAGAAGGTGCCGACGAAGAGCAGCACGGCCAGCACGGTGAGCCAGGAGACGTTGGTGACCAGGCCGCCGAGGATGCCGGCCACGTCGGAGAGGAGGAACCAGTGGTGGTTCTCGACGGCCTGGAGCCCGTCCGAGAGGCCCGGGATGCTGAACGTCGGCATATCGGCCATCGGCGGCGACTGCTTGTCGTTGCCGCCCGCCTGCATCGCCGCGCTGCCCTCGGCACCGAACCACAGCGTGGCCAGGTACTGCGTGGCGCCCAGCGCCAGGATGTTGATCGCGACACCGGAGACGATGTGGTCGACGCCGAAGCTGACGGTGGCGATCGCGTGCACCAGCCCGCCGAGCGCGCCGCCCAGGATGCCGATGGCCGCGGCGGCCCACGGGCCGTGCTGCCAGCCGATCCAGCCGGCCGCGAACGAGCCGAGCATCATCATGCCTTCGAGGCCGATGTTGACCACGCCGGCCCGCTCGGCCCACAGGCCGCCGAGACCGGCCAGCCCGATCGAGGTGGCGGCGGCGAGTGCCGCGCCGAACTGCCCTGCCGAGGTCAGGTCGTTGGTGCCGGTGACCGCGCGCAGCAGGGACACCGCGACGATCGCACCGGCGACGATCAGCAGGATGACGGGGTAGGTCAGCTTGCGGCGGCCGCCGCCGGACGCGCCGGCGCCGGGCCGGGCCGCGGGCTTGAGGTCGGTACTCACGCGGTCGCCTCCGCCTTGTCGTTCTCACCTGGGTTCGTACGCGCCTGGGCGGCCAGTTCCTCGCCGACCTTGCGCTGCTGGGCGCGCAGCCCGTACCGGCGCACGATCTCGTACGCGATGACCACGCACAGCACGATGACGCCCTGGATCACGCCGACGATCTCCTGCGCGTACCCCTCGAACTCCAGGCGGGAGCCGGTGCGGTCGAGGAACGCCCACAGCAGCGCGCCGAAGGCCATGCCCACCGGGTGGTTGCGGCCCAGCAGCGCGATGGCGATGCCGGTGAAGCCGATGCCCGCCGGGAAGTCGGTGCCGTAGTTGAAGGACTCGCCGAGCAGCGTGGGCATGCCCACCAGGCCCGCCGCGGCGCCCGAGAGCAGCATGGAGATGACGACCATCCGCTTGACGCTGACGCCGCTGGCCTCGGCGGCCGGTTCGGAGGCGCCCACCGCGCGCAGGTCGAAGCCGAAGCGGGTGCGGTTGAGCACGAACCAGTAGACGAAGCCCGCCAGCGCCGCGATCACCACGAATCCGTAGACCGGCTTGGGGTGGGTCGGGAAGCTGAAGAAGTGGCTGGACTCCGGCAGGAACCTGGTGTGCAGCAGGTTGCCGTCCTTGATCGCGAGGCGGCCGTCCTGGAGGAAGTAGCCGATCACGGAGGCGGCGATGGCGTTCAGCATGATCGTGGTGATCACCTCGCTGACGCCGCGCGAGGTCTTCAGTACGCCGGCGATGCCCGCCCACAGGGCGCCCACCAGCATCGCGATCACGATGAGCAGGATGATCTGGAGCGCGCCGGGCAGCGCAATGGCGCCGCCGACCGCCGCGGCCGCGAAGGCCGCCAGCCGGTACTGCCCGTCCACACCGATGTTGAACAGGTTCATCCGGAAGCCGATGGCGACCGCCAGCGCCGACAGGTAGTACGGCACCGCCTTGTTGACGATCCAGACCTGGCTGTCGCTGTAGCGGCCGTAGTCGGCCATGATCCCGTAGGCCCGCAGCGGGTTCTCGCCCGAGGCCAGGAACACCAGCGAGCTGATGACGAAGGCGGCGGCCACCGCCAGCAGCGGCGCGGCGAGCGCCAGCAGCACCTTGTCCTTGGTGAACGACCTGGTCAGCGTCTTCACTCCCGGTCACCACCCTCGCGCGTGTCAGCGTCTTCAGCGGTGAGGTGACCGCTGGCGGCACCGGTCATGGCCGAGCCCAACTCCTCCGGGGTGATGGTCGCGGGGTCGGCGTCCGCGACCAGCCGGCCCCGGTACATCACCCGCAGGGTGTCGGAGAGCCCGATCAGCTCGTCCAGGTCAGCAGAGATCAACAACACCGCCAGGCCCTCCCGGCGCGCCTCGCGGATCTGCTCCCAGATCTGCGCCTGCGCGCCGACGTCCACGCCCCGCGTGGGGTGGGCGGCGATCAGCAGCTTGGGCCGGTGGCTCATCTCCCGGCCGACGATCAGCTTCTGCTGATTGCCGCCGGACAGCGAGGCCGCCGTCACCTCGATACCGGGCGTCCGCACGTCGTACTCGGCGACGATCCGCTCGGTGTCCTTACGGGCCGCGGCCAGGTCCAGCAGGCGGCCCTTGCTGTTGGGCCGCTCGGTGACGTGCCCCAGGATGCGGTTCTCCCACAGGGGCGCCTCCAACAGCAGGCCGTGCCGGTGGCGGTCCTCGGGTATGTACCCGATGCCGTCCTCGCGGCGCTTGCGCGTACTGGCGGCGGAGAGGTCCTGCCCGTCCAGCGTCACGGTGCCGCCGTCCAGAGCGCGCGTGCCCATGATCGCCTCGACCAGTTCGGCCTGCCCGTTGCCCTCGACACCGGCGACGCCGAGCACCTCGCCCTTGTGGATCGTGAAGGTGATCCCGCCCAGCACGGTCCGTACGACCCCGTCGGAGTCGGTGGCCGACAGCCGCAGGTCCGCGACGCCCAGCATCGGCGTGTCCGTCACCGTCGACTCGCGCGTCTCCGGCGACGGCAGCTCACTGCCCACCATCAGCTCGGCGAGCTGCCTGGGTGTCGTCTTCGACGGCTCCACGGAGGCGACGGTGGTGCCCCGCCGGATGACGGTGATGTCGTCCGCGACGGACAGCACCTCGCCCAGCTTGTGCGAGATGAAGATGACGGTCAGGCCCTCGGACTTCAGCTCCCGCAGGTTGTCGAAGAGCGCGTCGACCTCCTGCGGCACCAGGACCGCGGTCGGCTCGTCGAGGATGAGCGTACGGGCGCCCCGGTAGAGCACCTTGAGGATCTCCACCCGCTGCCGGTCCGCGACACCGAGGTCCTCCACGAGGACGTCGGGCCGTACGCCGAGCCCGTACGCGTCCGAGATCTGCATGATCTTGGCGCGGGCCTTGCCGCCGATGCCGTGCAGCTTCTCCGCGCCGAGGACGACGTTCTCCAGGACGCTGAGATTGTCGGCCAGCATGAAGTGCTGGTGCACCATGCCGATGCCGCGGGCGATGGCGTCCGCGGGGGTGCCCAGCGCCGCCGGCTCCCCGTCGAGCGTGATGGTGCCCTCGTCCGGCTTCTGCATACCGTAAAGGATCTTCATCAGCGTCGACTTGCCCGCGCCGTTCTCGCCGCACAGGGCGTGGACGGTACCGCGGCGGACGGTCAGGTCGATGTCGTGGTTGGCCACGACACCGGGAAAACGCTTGGTGATACCGCGGAGTTCGACGGCTGCGGGGCCCGGCTCGGCCGGGCGGCTGGTCGTGGGTGCTGCGTTGATGGCGCACTCCCCTCGGGGATGGCATGTCCTGGACGGACGGCGTGTTCTGGGTATGTCCTCGGGCGGACATGTCCTCGGGCGGACGGCGGCAGCGACTACCGGCGTCGAAGGCGCGGGCACGGCCCGGCCGCGATGGGCGGTACGGTGCCGGACCGGCACCGTCCCACGCCCTGCTACGGCGTCTCCTTGACCTTCACCTTGCCCTCGACGATCTTCTGCCGGGCGGCGTCGATCTGCGGCTGGATGTCCTTGATGAACCCACCCGACGTGGCGAGCGTGACGCCCTTCTTCTTCATGTCGTACGCGTGCACGCCCGTCAGCGGCTTGCCGTCCTCGACACTCTTGATCAAATCGAAGACCGCCACGTCGACGTTCTTGACGACCGACGTCAGAATGCAGTCCTTGTACTTCGCCAGCCCCGGCTGCTGGTACTGGTCGGAGTCCACGCCGATCGCCCAGGCGCCCTTGCGCTTGCTGATCGCCTCGATGGAACCCGCGCCCGACTGGCCGGCCGCGGAATAGATCACGTCGATGCCGCTGTCCAGCATGCCGCTCGCCTTGGCCTTGGCCGCCGCCGGATCGTTGAACCCCTTGTCGTTGTTGGGGTACAGATACTGCGACGTGACCTTGGTGTTCGGGTCGGTGTCCCGTACACCCTGCTCGAAACCGGCCTGGAACTTCTGGATCAACGCGTTGTTCACACCGCCGATGAAGCCGACCTTGTGGTTCTTGCTCTTGAGCGCGGCGGCGACACCCGCCAGATACGAGCCCTCGTGCTCCGCGAAGACCATCGCGTCCACGTTCTTGCCCTGCGGCACGGCGTCGACCACACCGAACGTCGTCTCCGGGAAGTCCTTGGCGACGTTCTCGATGGACCGGCTGTAGGCGAAACCGACACCTATGACCGGGTTGTACCCGGCTTCGGCGAACGAGGTAAGCCGCTGCTCACGGTCGGCCTCCGTCTCGCCGTTCTTCGCGGTGAGCATCTTGACGTTGACACCCAGCTTGTTCCTGGCGTTCTCGGTGCCGCGGGCGGCCGCCTCGTTGAAGGAGTGGTCGTCCCGCCCGCCGATGTCGAACGCGAGCCCGACGCCGGCGTGGCTGGCCCGGTTCGCCTCGGCGAAGCTCTGACCGCAAGCGGTCGCGCTGACCGCGAGAAACGCGGTGACGCTGACCGAGGCGGCAAACCTGGTGACCCGACGCAAGGGTCTTTCCCTTCGCTCACAGCGCCCACGTCGGCGCTCACAGCGCCCAGGGTGGCGCTGGCTTCGACGGGAGATTAACGCGCGTAGACCTGGCGCAAAACCCTTCACTGCGTGGCGTTACCGATTCGTTCCTGTGGATCTGTATGCGCTGCGCGCGGCTTTGCGCTGTCGCGCGGGGGTGCGTTGGTTTGTGGTGGGGTCGGGGCCGCGCAGGGGGGCGTCTCCTCACCGCACTCGCGGACGCCATGTCTTGAACACTGAACCTGGTGTGGCGAGCTGTCGGCTGCGGGGACACCCCCCTACGCGTCCCCTCCGGCCGGATTGGCACCCCCGCGCGAGGGTGGGGGAGAAGAAAAACCGCCAGCAGCGCAGCAACCAAGTGCGGCAACGCAACCGCCGCCCGTGGACCTCGGCCACGACGGCGGGATAGCCGCCTACCGGACCCGGGGCCGGGGACACGCAGGGGGCTCCCCGTAGCCGACAGCTCGCTTCTGCCAGGTTCAGCGTTCAAGACATGGTTCTCGCGAGTGCGGTGTGGGGGTCCCCCCCCGGCCGGAGGCTGAGGGAGAGTGCCCCCTGCGGGGCCCCGGCCCCGCCACCCACCGGGCCTAACGCGCAAAACGCGCGCCAGCGCGCGTCGCTACGACAGCAGCGCCGCAGCCGTAAACAGTTCCACCCCCGCGCGCAGCGCGGATTCGTCCGCGTCGAAGTCGCCGCGGTGGAGGTCGTACCGCGCGTTGCTGCCCGGCGGGCGTACGCCCAGGCGTGCCATCGCGCCCGGGACGCGCTCCAGGTACCAGGAGAAGTCCTCGCCGCCGAGGGACTGCTCGGTGCCTTCGACGGCGTGCGGGCCGCGGCGGGCGGTCATCGCGTCGTGGAGGAGTTGGGTGGAGACGGGTTCGTTCACTACGGGCGGCACGCCCCGTACGTAGTTGACCTGGCACTTCGCCCCATGCAGCGTCGCGATTTCGTCGATGGCCGCGTGGACCAGGTCCGGCGCCTCCCGCCAGGCGTCCAGGTCCAGGCACCGCACCGTGCCGGCCAGCTCCGCGTGCTGCGGGATGACGTTGCAGGCGTGGCCCACTTCCAGGCGTCCCCAGGTCACCGCGAGCCCGGCCCGCGTGTCGACCCGGCGGGAGAGGAGGGCGGGGGCGTCGACGGCGACCCGGGCGGCGGCCGTGACCAGGTCGGTGGTCAGGTGGGGGCGGGCGGTGTGGCCGCCGGGGCCGTCCAGGTGGACTTCCAGGCGGTCGCAGGCCGAGGTGATGGCGCCGGTGCGCAGTCCGATGCGGCCGGCGTCGACGCGGGGGTCGCAGTGTACGGCGAGGATGCGCCCGACCCCGTCCAGCGCTCCGGCCTCGACCGCGTCGGTGGCGCCGCCGGGGAGGACTTCCTCGGCGGGCTGGAAGAGCAGGCGTACCGGCCGCGGCAGCAGGCCTTCGCGGGCCAGGTCGGCGAGGACCAGGCCGGCGCCGAGGACGACGGTGGTGTGGACGTCGTGGCCGCAGGCGTGGGCGCGGTTGGGGACGGTCGAGCGGTAGGGCACCGTCTTCGTGTCGGGGATGGGCAGCGCGTCGATGTCGGCGCGCAGCGCGAGCATGGGCCGGGTTCTGTCCCACGGTGTCAGGCCGGGCGTGATGTCACAGGTCAGGCCGGTGCCGAGGGGCAGGACGCGTGGCGTGAGGCCGGCTTGTTCCAGGCGTGTCTTGACCGCGGCGGTCGTCCGGAACTCCTGGTTGCCGAGTTCGGGGTGCATGTGCAAGTCGCGCCGGAAGGCGATGAGTTCGGCGCGCAGCTCTTCCGGCAGCGCGCCGGGGAGGGGTTCCCCGGCAGGGGCGTCTTCGGTTTCGGCCTCGCGGGACATCAAGTGGTTCACCCGTTGAAGGGTACGGGGGTGGTTGGGGCAACTGTCCCTCGATCAACAAAAGTTCAGCCCGATAGGGGAAGGAAATCTAGGCCGCCCGGCGCATGGACTGGTCATCACGGGGGTACCAGTACTGGTTCCGCTTTTTCGCGGAATCGTTCGGGCCGGACGCGCGGCGGGTGTCACGGGGCCGGCAGCCGTTGGACGTCCTTGGCCGTGCCGGTGACTCCGGAGAGGAACCCTTCGGCGCGTGGTGACGCCTGGTCCGTCAGCCAGGCCGGGTCGATGTCGCACACGGCGACGCGGGCGCCGGTTCCGGCGAGCGCGAGGGGCAGCGTGTGCACGACGGTGGAGGGGAAGCTGAGGACGAGGCGCCCGATGGGCCCGCGCCGGGCGATGAGTTCCAGTGGCAGGTCGGGGCGTACGACCTGCAGGCCGGTTTCGCCGGCGAGCCGGTGGAGTTTGCCGGCGGACTCGCGCCGGTGGGCGAAGTAGCGGGTGGCGCCGTGTGTGCGGGCGAGCGAGCGGACGGCTTCCAGGTAGTGGTCGGGGTCGACGACGCCGGTCTCGACGAGGGAGGTGCCGACGATGTCGGTGCCGCGGGTGAGCCGGGGCGGCCCGAACCGCCGTCTGGTCCAGGCGAATTCGTTCGAGCGGACGTGGATGCCCGGTGCCGGCGCGACGGGCATGGAGGTGAAGAGGCCGATGGTGCGCCGTCCGCTTCCGGCGGGGGTGAGGCGGCGGCGGGCGGCGGCCGAGAATGGCGCGAAAAGGACGTCGCGCGGCCCGCGTCCGCCGCCGTGCCGGTGCCAGCGTACGAGGCGTTCCCCGTTGGCCAGTTGGGTGATGAACTCCATCGTGGCGGTGCCGTCGTCGACCACGACGAGGTCGCGGGCGCGGGTGAGGGTCAGGAGCAGCTGGACGTAGCGCGAGAAGGGGTCGCCGATGACCACGCGGCCGGTGCGCCTGAGCTGCGGGGTGAGGCCGCCGATGGTGCGCAGCGGTGCGCCCGCGCCGCCGCGCGCTTCTTCCCAGCGTACGGAGAAGCCTTCGTCGCGGGCGAGTTCGGCCATCCGGCGGAGCTGGCCGCGGGTCATCGGGTCGTGCGGGGCGAGGACGACGACGGTGAGGGCGGCGGCCTGTTCGCTGTGCGCCCATTCCAGGACGTTCAGCAGCTGTACCGGGCTCTCCACGAAGGCGAGGGTGCCGGCGGCCGCGCGCCGGGCGTCCCGTCTGGCGGCGCGGGTGTCCTGCGTCCCGGCGCCGGGTCTGCGGTGCTGCCGGGGTATCCCCAGGAGGCGGCGGACGGGAGTCCCCGCCGCCTCCTGGGGCGGGCCGCAGGCCCCGTCTGGTGAGCTCACGGCGTTCAGACCGAGACCGGCTCGCGGTCGGCGGCCTCGGCCTCGGCGACGACGCCGGCGACGCGGCGCAGCTTCTTCATCGGGCCCAGCTCGCTGTCGTAGACCTTCTTGACGCCGTCGCCGAGGGAGTCCTCGATGGTGCGGATGTCGCGGACCAGGCGGGTCAGGCCCTGGGGCTCGACGGAGGCGGCCTGGTCGGAGCCCCACATGGCGCGGTCGAGGGTGATGTGGCGCTCGACGAAGGCGGCGCCGAGGGCGACGGCGGCGAGGGTGGTCTGCAGGCCGGTCTCGTGGCCGCTGTAGCCGATCGGTACGTTGGGGTACTCGGCCTGGAGGGTGTGGATCATGCGCAGGTTCAGCTCTTCGGCCTTGGCGGGGTAGGTCGAAGTGGCGTGGCACAGGACGATGTTGTCGCTGCCGAGGACCTCTACGGCGTGCCGGATCTGCTTGGGGGTGGACATGCCGGTGGAGAGGACGACGGTGCGGCCGGTGGCGCGCATGGCGCGCAGCAGCTCGTCGTCGGTGAGGGAGGCGGAGGCGACCTTGTAGCAGGGGACGTCGAACTTCTCCAGGAAGGCGACGGACTCCACGTCCCAGGGGGAGGCGAACCAGGCGATGGAGCGCTTCTTGGCGTACTCGTCGATGGCGCGGTAGCCGTCCTCGTCGAACTCCACGCGGTGGCGGTAGTCGATGTAGGTCATCCGGCCCCAGGGGGTGTCGCGCTCGATGTCCCACTGGTCGCGCGGGGTGCAGATCTCGGGGGTGCGCTTCTGGAACTTCACGGCGTCGCAGCCGGCGTCCGCGGCGGCGTCGATCAGCGCGAAGGCGTTCTCCAGGTCGCCGTTGTGGTTGATGCCGATCTCACCGGTGACGTAGACGGGGCGGCCGGGGCCGACGAGCCGGTCGCCGAGGGTGCGGAGGCGGGAGTTGCTGGTCATCTGGGTGAGTTCCTTACTTCGTTAGAGGGTCGGGCCGAGAATCCACGAGGCGATCTCGCGGATCGCGCCGCTGCCTCCGGGGGTGGAGGTGACGGCGCGGGCGGCGCCGCGTACGACGTCGTGTGCGCCGGCGACCGCCACGGGCCAGCCGACGAGGCCGAAGCACGGGAGGTCGTTGACGTCGTTGCCGACGTAGAGCACGCGTTCCGGCGCGATGCCCTGTTCCTCGCACCACTGCTTGAGGGCGAGGTCCTTGCGGTCGATGCCGTGGAGCACGGGCAGGCGCAGCTTGTTCGCCCGTGCGGCGACGACCGGGTTCACTTCCGTGGACAGGATCAGCAGCTTCAGCTCCGCCTTGCGCAGGGCGGCGATGCCGAGGCCGTCGCCGCGGTGCACGGCGACCATTTCCCGTCCGTCGGAGTCGACGAGCACCCGGTCGTCGGTCTGGGTGCCGTCGAAGTCGAGTACGACCGCGTCGATGTCGTCGCGGGTCGGGAGCGCGCCGGGGCGCGCGGTGTCGAGGAGGGGCGCGAGGACGCGGGCGCGGGCGAGGTCGTGCGGGTCGTCGATCTCCAGTACGCGGGCCGGGTCGGTGCGTACGAGTTCCGTGCGGCCGAAGAAGCGGTGTCCCGCGGCGCGGAAGCCGGCGGCGTCCATGGCGTACGCGGCGCCGGTTTCCAGGAAGTCCTGGGGGCGGTCCTGGCGGCGGGGGCGGCAGGACTTGTCGTGGTTGACGCCGGTACCGGTGGGGGTGGTGCCGGTCGCGGGGCCCGCGTCGGCGTCCTCGCGCCATACGAAGCCGTGGAACGGCGCGACGGTCAGCGCGCTGTCGGCGCCGGTCTCGACGACCGCGGCGGCGACGCCGTCGATGTCCTCGCGGACCAGGAAGGGGCTGGTGCACTGGACGAGGAGGACCGCGTCGACGGGCTTGCCGTGCTCGGCCTCGTACGCGTCCATGGCGTGCAGGACGGCGGCCTCGCTGGTGGCGGTGTCGCCCGCGATGTCGCCCGGGCGGCGCACGACCACGGCGCCGGCGCCGCGCGCGGCGGCGGCGATGCCCGCGTCGTCGGTGGAGACCACGACGTCGGTGACGAGCCGGGCCGCGCGGCATTCGCGGACCGCGCGGGCGATCAGCGGGACGCCGCCGACCGCGGCGAGGTTCTTGGCGGGTACGCCCTTGGAGCCGCCGCGGGCGGGGATGACGGCCACGACGGTGGGTGTGGCCGTACGGCTCGGTGAGGTCGGCATTGCGGGCTCCTTCCGGGGGCCGTGCGGGCTCCGGGGGCGGGCGGGTGGGCGGCTCACAGCTGTCCCCAGCGGCGGATGGCGGGGGCGACGCGCTGCACGCCGTGGCGGTACGCGCCGCGGGCGGCGTCGCGCACGGTGTCGCGGGCGAGCCGGCGCAGCCCGCCGGCCTCGGCGGGCTCCGCGGCCTGTCCGGGCAGCGGTTCGCCCTGGGGGTCGAGGCCGTAGCGGGCGAGGATGCCGGGGAGGTATCCGGGGGCGGTGCGGGGTGTGTAGTACGGGGTGAGGGGCGGCAGGCGGTCGGCGGTGCGCAGGGCGGTGACGCGGGCGCGTGCCGCGTCGAAGGCGGTGACGTACCGGGCTCCGGGGGCGACGCCTTGGCGGTCCGGCCAGCCCGGGTCGGGGGCGGGGCGGTGCCCGGCGTCGAGTTCGTCCCAGGAGGCGAGGCAGCCGGAGCCGAGGAAGTGGTGGTTGCCGAGGGCTTCGCGGATGCCGAGGTCGGTGAGGACGGCGGTGGGGATGCCCCGGTGGAGGGATTCGAGGGCGGCGGTCGAGCTGACGGTCACCATCAGGTCGGTGCGGTCCAGGATCTCGCCCATGTTGCCGTAGGCCAGGCGGCAGTTGGGGGGCAGGCCGCCGGGGAGGCGGGCGGCCAGTTTCTGGTACGGGAGTTCCTCGATGTGCGTGGTGTGTTCGCCGGGCTTGCTGCGCAGCTTGATCAGGACTTCGCGGCCGGGGTGGCGCCGGGCGTGTTCGGCGGCGCGGCGCAGGAGGTACGTACGGTCCTCGCGGCGGTCCGGTACGGAGGGCTGGGCGGCGAAGACAACCGTGTACGGGCGGCCGCCGGCGGCGGGCTCGTAGGGGGCGCCGCCCAGGAAGGGCAGGGCGCATTCGACGACGCTGCCGCCGTCGGCGCCGACGCCCTCGTACACCGCGCGGAAGCGGTCCGCGTCGTGGCGGGAGTTGGCGAGGACCACGTCGGCGCCGTGCCGCAGCAGCAGGCCGTCGGCCAGCTTCTCGTAGACGACGCCGACGTAGCCGGTGACGACGACGGGCCGCCGCTGCGCACCGTCCCAGACGCGGGCGAGGCCGTGCAGCATCGCCTGGACGGCGCCGCCGACGCAGGCGAGGACGACCACGTCGTACCGCGTGGTGTCCTTCATCAGCCGCAGGAAGTCCGCGCCGCGGATTTCGCGCAGCGTGTCCGCACGGGCGCCGACCTCTCGGAGCTGGCGGACCGTGGGGGTGGCGCGGCCGCGGAGCAGATATCCGTCCAGCTGGATGTCCGATTGGATGCGGTACGCTGTCAAAGCGCCCCATTTCCAGCGGGTATCCGAATCCGCGAGCACCGCGACACGCGGCTGGGAAGTGGTACGAGTGGGCACGACGAAAACGCTAGGAAGGCGTTCCGTTCAGCGGGCCAACTCGGCCGCAACAACGGGTTAACAGCGCGCCGCCGATTGCCCAACCGACAGGGCGGACAGCCCGGTTAACCATCCCGCCATTCTTCGTTCACGCCGGGGTACGCGTCCCGTCAAGACGAATGCCGGGACCGCGCCTAACGTCACCCGGGTGGTTAAGCTCTCTGTCGTCGTGCCGTTCTACAACGTGCAGACATATGCGCCCGACACTCTGCGAAGCCTGGCGGCGAACGCCCGCGAGGACTTCGAATTCCTGCTCGTCGACGACTGCTCACGCGACGAGACGCCGCAGATCCTCGCGCGGGCCGAAGGCGAGCTGCCGGGTGCCAGAGTGCTGCGGCACGAGCAGAACGGCGGCCTGGCCACCGCCCGCAACACCGGCCTGGACGCGGCCCGCGGCGAGTACCTGGCGTTCCTGGACGGGGACGACTGGCTGGCGCCCGGTTACTACGATCAACTCCTGTCCGTCATCGAGGAGTTGGGGTGTGACTTCGTGCGTACGGACCACGTCCAGTGCACCGGCCGCGCCCGTTCGGTGCACCGCGTGCCGCACGGCCGCCGCAACGTCGTGCTGGACCCGCGCGAGGTGATACTGCCCGCCGACCGCTCCACCTCCGTCGACTACGCCTTCGCCTGGGCCGGCATCTACCACCGCAGGCTGCTGGACGACGGGCTGCTGCACTTCCGGCACGGGCTGCGCACCGCCGAGGACCGGCCGTGGATCTGGCGGCTGCACCGCGAGGCCCGGTCGATGGCGGTTTCCGGGCTGCTCGGGGTCTTCTACCGGCGCGGGGTGGCTTCTTCGCTCACGCAGATCGGGGACGTACGGCAGCTCGATTTCATCCGCGCGTTTGATCAGGTGATCGAAGAAACGGCGCAGGACCGGGACGCGGAGCGATTGCTGCCCAAGGCCGTACGCACCTATTGCGCCATCATTTCCCACCATCTCGGCTCGATCGAACGATTCGAGCCGCAGGTCGCCCGTAAATTGCGCGCGATGAGCGCGGCGGCGCTGAAGAGAATGCCGCAGGACGTACTGAAGGAAGCACTGGATTCGATGGACATGCAGCGCGCCTCCCGTCTGCGACGGCTGCGCCGGCGCCCGGTACCGGCGGAGGTGGCCGCCTGATGGCCGCCCGCACCGGCGCACCGGCCCGGCCGCGTACGCAGATCTTCCTGGCGTCCACCCTGTACGGCGCCGCGACGCTCGCCGCCGCGCTGGACACGGACCGCTTCGCGCCGGCCGCCCGCAGGCTGCTGCTGGTCAGCAACAACGCCGCGACCCCCGAGACGTCCACGCCCCTGGACCGGATGCCCGGCTTCGAGCGGCTGCGCGGCCGCTTCGACGGGGTCCTGTCGTGGAACGAGACGATCAGCCCGTTCCACCCCGGCGGCTGGTCCCCGCGCTCCGACGACGTGCCGCTGTGGGAACGGCACCTGAGGCTGCTGTGGGACCTGGGCGAGGACCCGGTCGAGCTGGTCGTGGAGTCCGTCCAGGTGCACCCGGCGCTGGCGCTGGCGCAGCTCTTCCCCGACGCGCCGGTCGACGTGTACGCGGACGGGCTGATGAGCTACGGGCCGACCCGCAGCAAGCTGGACCCGCTGGTCGGCACCCGCATCCGCCGCCTGCTGCACCTGGACCTGGTGCCGGGCCTGAAGCCGCTGCTGCTCACGGAGTTCGGGGTCCCCTCGGAGACCGTGTCGGCGGACGCCTTCCGCGCGGTGCTCG
This sequence comes from Streptomyces sp. NPDC017529, assembly GCF_044329785.1. Taxonomy (NCBI): domain Bacteria; kingdom Bacillati; phylum Actinomycetota; class Actinomycetes; order Kitasatosporales; family Streptomycetaceae; genus Streptomyces; species Streptomyces sp. NPDC017529. The sequence continues at coordinate 112,091 of NZ_JBIRJY010000004.1, read as the reverse complement.
ACGAGCTGGCCGGGGTGCCGGGCGTACCGGCTCTGGGCGACGTGCCGGAGGGCGCCGCGCTGCTCCTCGGGCAGTACCTGTCGGCCCTGGGCATCCTCACGCCGGAGGAAGAGGAGGAGTTGCACGCCCGGATGCTGCGCGGCGTGGCCAGCCGCGGGCACACGGAGGTGGTGTTCAAACCGCACCCGTCCGCGCCGGCCCGCTGGTCGCGGTCGCTGGAGCGGGAGGCGGAACGTCTCGGCGTCGCGCTGACCGTGCTGGACGTGCCGGTCCTCGCCGAGGTGCTCTACCGGCGGACGCGGCCCGCACTCGTGGTCGGTTGTTTCTCCACCGCGCTGCTGACGGCGTCCGCGTTCTACGGCCTGCCGACCGCCCGCACCGGCACGGCCCTGCTGCTGGAGCGCCTGACCCCGTACCAGAACAGCAACCGCATCCCGGTCACCCTCGTCGACGCGCTGGTGCCCGACCTGGCGGACGGGCCGGGCGCGCATCCGGCGCCGACCCACCTCAACGGGCTGGTGGGCGCGGTCGGTTACGCGATGCAAAACCAGATCTACCCGGACCTGCGCCCGGTCGCCGAGCGCTACCTCGCCGCCCACCTGAACGAGCGCACCCGGCGCTACTTCAAGCGCCGCCGGCTGACCGCGCTCGCGCTGCCCGGCGCGCTCCCGTCCCAGCTGTCCTTCATCCCCCGCAACGCGGCCGTGCGCCGGGTCGCGCGGCGGGCGCGTGCGATGCAGCGGCGCCTGAAGAAGCGGGCCGCGTTCGGATGACCGCACAGCTTCCCGCCGAGGTGCCGCCGCCCGCCGCGGTCCCCGGCCCGTCCGCGTCCCCCGTGTCCACCCTGCCGCCCCGGCCGACGCACGCCGCGCCGGACGTACGCGGCGGCGCGGCGGCCCCGCCCGGCAAGAGATTCCGCGGCGCGCCGCGCCTGCGCGCCCTGGACGGGCTGCGGCTGCTCGCCGCCCTCATGGTCGCCGCCTACCATCTCGGCGGCCGGGGCGGCGAGATAGCCAAGGCGTGGGGCAGCTCGCCGGCGCACCAGTTCCCCACGCTGCACGTGGTGTTCGCGTACGGCTGCCTGGGCGTCCAGATCTTCTTCGTCATCAGCGGCTTCGTCATCTGCATGAGCGGCTGGGGGCGTTCGCTGCGTGCCTTCGCCGCCTCCCGCGTCTCGCGGCTGTATCCGGCGTACTGGGTCGCGGTCCTGCTGGTCACGGCCGTCTTCGCGCTGCCGTGGGTGGCGTTCGAGGCGCTGGGCCCGAGCGACGTGCTGACGAACCTGACCATGCTCCAGCAACCGCTGGGCGCGAAGCGGGTGCTGGGCGTGTGCTGGACGCTGTGGGCCGAGATGCGGTTCTACGCGCTGTTCGCGCTCTGCGTCGTCCTGCCGGGTGCGACGCGCCGCCGGGTGGTGCTGTTCTGCGCGGGCTGGACGCTGGCGGCGGCGCTGGCGCAGGCCGCGCGCGTCCCGGCGCTGGACGTCGTGCTGATGCCGCAGTACGCGCCGTTCTTCATCGGCGGCATCGGCTGCTATCTGCTGCACCGCTACGGCGGGCGCGACCCGGTGGCGTGGGCGGTGGTGGGCGTCAGCTGGCTGACCGGCCAGCACTACGCGGTGGCCGGACTCTGGCACCCGCCCTCCCCCGGCGCCTTCTCCTACCGCTCGGCGCTGGTGATCGTCGCGATCGTCACGGCGGGCTTCGCCCTGGTGGCGGCGATCGCGCTGGGCCGGATGCGGTGGGCGAACCGGCACTGGCTGACCGTCGCCGGGGCGCTGACGTACCCGTTCTATCTCGTGCACGAGCACCTGGGCTGGGTGGCCGTGCGGGCGCTGCACGGTGGTCTGCGGCTGCCGTCGTACGCGGTCCTCGTCCTGACGGTCGGGCTGATGCTGGTGCTGGCGTGGATGCTGCACCGCTGGGTGGAGCGCCCGCTCACGCCCGTACTGAAGCGGGCGATCGACCCGCGGCCTACCGGTCGTGCAGCAGCACGGCCTCTATACCCGCGATGACGACCCGCAGGCCGTCCTCGAACCCGCGCGCGGTGTCGCCGAACATCTCGGCGCCCGCCCCGGCCGTGAGCGGGTAGTCGGCGCCCAGGCGCCGCACCCGGTCCTCCTGGTCGTACGCCGGGTCGCGCTCCGGGGCGCCGGGCAGGGGGAAGACGGACTGCTCCTCGATCACGTAGCCGATGGTGTAGGCGTACGTGGTGAACCAGGCGCGCGCGGCCCGGTCCGGTGTGAACCCGGCCTCCGTCAGCGTGGCCAGGAAGATCTCCATGGGCCGCATCGGCGCCCAGTCGCGCATCCGGGTACCGCCGAAGACCTTGCCGCCGTCGCGGTAATCGAGCAGCGTGCGCCGCATGTCCCGGCACGACGCGGTGAGCATGCCCTTCCAGTCGCCGCCGAAGCCGCCGCCGGCCGCGAGCAACGGCTCGGTCATCCGCCGGTACAGCTCGGTGGCCATCTCGTCGAGCAGCTCCTGCTTGTTCTTGAAGTGCCAGTAGAGCGCGGGCGCCTGGACGTCCAGCTCCTTGGCGATGCGGCGCAGCGTGAGCCCTTCGAGGCCGACGTCGTTCAGCAGCCGCAGGGCGGTGTCCGCCACCAGTTTTCGGTCAAGTCTCATAGCCACGTTGACAATTTAACACCGTTAAGCGCACCCTCGGAAGCATGGCACTTAACAACGTTAAGGACGCGTACCCGGTCCCCTCCGACGCCCTGCCCGACCACGTGGACGTACTGATATCCGGCGCGGGGCCCACCGGCCTGGCCCTCGGCCTCGACCTCGCGAGGCGCGGCGTGCGCGCCCTGGTCCTGGAGCGCCTGGACCGGCTGGCGCCCGGCACCCGCGGCAGCGGCATCCAGCCCCGCACCCAGGAGGTGTACGAGGACTTCGGGGTGCTCGACGCCGTGCGGGCCGCCGGCGGGCCGTACCCGGCGGCGGGCATCTGGGAGAACGACCGCATGGTCGACGAGCGCGAGATGATCGTGCCCAACGACCCGACGCCGACCGCTCCGTACGGCACCACGCTGATGGTCCCGCAGTGGCGGAACCTGGAGGTCCAGTACGCGCGGCTGACCGAGCTGGGCGGCACGGTGGCGTTCGGCACCGGCCTGGAGTCCTTCACCCAGGACGCGGACGGCGTCACGGCCCGCGTCGTGCGCGCCGACGGCACCGCCCGCACGGTACGCGCCTCCTACCTGGTCGCCGCCGACGGCGGGCGCAGCACGGTCCGCAAGGCGCTCGGCGTCACCATGACCGGCCGGTCCGTCGCCCCGTACCCGATGCTCACCGCCGACATCCGCCTCGACGGGCTGGACCGGCGGCACTGGCACATGTGGGGCGAGTTCCGGGCCACCGACTTCGTCGCGTTCCTCCCGGCCCCGCGGGACGACTACTTCCTGCTCATGGCGGGCTACGAGAACCCCGACGCGGAACCGGACACCTCGCCCGACGGCGTGCGCAAGCTGATCGCGGAACGCACCCACCTGACCCTCGACCAGCTGGGCGAGGTGCTGTGGGCCTCCGCCTTCCGCCCGAACGCCGCCCTGGCCGACCGCTTCCGGGTCGGCCGGGTCTTCCTCGCGGGCGACGCGGCGCACGTGCACTCCCCCGCCGGCGGCCAGGGCCTGAACACCAGCGTCCAGGACGCCTACAACCTCGGCTGGAAGCTGGGCCAGGTCATCCGGCACGGCGCGCCCGAGGACCTGCTCGACAGCTACGAGGCCGAACGGCTGCCGATCGCCGCCGGCATCCTGGAGACCAGCACCCGGCTGCACCGCACGGGCAACATGCGGCGCGACAAGAACCTCCACCAGATGGATGTCGGTTACCCGGACGGACCGCTCACCGCCGAGCGGCGCGCCGGCCTCGCCGACGGCGCCCTGCGCGCCGGGGACCGGGCCCCCGACGCGCCCTGCACCACCCCCGACGGCACCCCGCGCCGCCTCTTCGAGGTCTTCCAGGGCCCGCACTTCACCCTGCTGGCCGTCGGGGACGCCGGCCTTCCGGCGCTCGACGGCGAGACGATCCGTACGCTGCGGGTCGGCGGCCAGGCCCCCGACCTGCTCGACGCCGGGGGCCACGCCCGCGACGCGTACGGCGAGGGCCTGTTCCTCGTACGGCCCGACGGCTACGTGGCCTACGCCGCCGACGACGCCTCCGGCCTGCCGGACGAGCTGGCCCGGTTCGGCGTCCTCACGGCTGCGGCACGCTAGTGGCGGCCTGCCCGGCACCCTCCCCGGAGGGTGCCGGACGCCGGTCCCCCTCGCCCGGCTCGGTCAGCGTCCGCGCGACGAGCCAGGCCACGGCGCACAGCGCGATCAGCGGCAGCAGGGCGGTCCGCAGGCCCGTGGTGTCGGCGAGGGCGCCGATGGCCGGGGAGGCGACGCCGCCGACGCTGACGGCCAGGCCCAGGGTGACGCCGCTCGCGGTGCCCATACGGTTCGGCAGCAGGTCCTGGCCGAGCGTGATGTGCAGGGAGAACGGTACGTACAGGGCCGTGGCCGAAAGGGCGGCGAAGACGTACAGCGCGGGGCCGGGGACGAGGACCAGCCCGGCGACGGCCGGGACGGTGGCCGCGTAGGCGATCCGTACCGTACGGACCCGGCCCCACCGGGACGCCAGCCGGCCGCCGAGCACGGTGCCCACCGCACCGCCCGCGAACAGCACGAACAGCGCGGCCGAACCCGCGGTCGCGCCGCCGCCCACACGTTGCTGGGCGTAGACGGCGACGAAGGCGCTCAGGCCCACGAAAACGATGGAACGGCAGACGATGACGGCCGTCAGCCGCAGGAACTCCGGCCAGTTGTCGCGGCCCGCCGACCGTGCCGTGGCCTTGGCCACGGCCGCCCGGGGCGCCAGGGCGCGGATCACGGACGCGGTGAGCAGGACGCCCGCCACCGCGGGAACCACCAGCCACGGCGACGCGCTCAGCGAGCCCGCGGAGAGCAGCGGGCCGACGGCGGCCGGGGCGAGGGCGAAGCCGATATTGCCGCCGAGGGAGTACCAGCCCATCGCGACATGGCTGCCGCCGCTCGCGACACGGGCCAGCCGTGCGGACTCCGGGTGGTAGGCGGCCACACCGATTCCGGAGAGGGCCACCGCGGCGCAGGTCAGGACGTAGGAGTCGCCGAGTCCCGACAGGGCGATGCCCACGCCGGCGCAGAGGGTGCTCACCGGGATCAGCCAGGGCATCGTCCAGCGGTCGGTGAGCGAGCCGAACAGGGGCTGCACGAGGGAGGAGAGGAGGGTGGCGGCCAGCACGATGCCGGAGGCGGCGGCGTAGCCGTAGTGCCGCTCGGCCACCAGGAAGGGCACCAGGGCCGGTACGGCGCCCTGGTAGAAGTCCACCGCCGCGTGGCCGACGGCCGTCATCGTGACGGGCCGCCGGGCGGCGGCCGCTCGCTTCGTCGTCATGCGTCGATCGTCGTGACCGCACCCGGTGGCGGGCTTCCAATAAGCTGCCACGTCATGCCGGTTTTCCGCCATCACCCGCCGCACGTCACGACCATCACCCGTTTTCTGCCGCAGGGTTCCGAGGTGACGGCGCACGCGCACGACATCCACCAGATCGTCTACGCGGGGCGCGGGGTGCTGACCGTGACCACGGACGCCGGGAGCTGGGTCGCCCCGGCCACCCGCGCGATCTGGATCCCGGCCGGAACGGTGCACGAGCACCGGGCGCACGGGGACACCGACCTGCACACCGTGGGCGTACCGGTGGACGCCGATCCGCTGGGTCCGGACCGGCCCGCCGTCCTGGCGGTCGGCCCGCTGCTGCGCGAGCTGATCATCGCGTACAGCGGCCCGGGCAGCCGCCGCACGGCGGAGGCGCGGCGCCTGCTGGCCGTACTCCTCGACCAGCTGCGCCACGCCCCGCTCCAGGCCCTGCACCTGCCCAGGGCCCGCGACCCGCGACTCGCGGCGGTCTGCGCGATGCTGCGGGAGGACCCCGCCGACCCGCGCCCGCTCGCCGCGCTGGGCGCCCGCGCCGGGGCGAGCGAACGGACCCTGGCCCGTCTCTTCCGCGCCGACCTGGGCATGACCTTCCCCCAGTGGCGTACGCAGCTGCGCCTGCACCACGCCCTGTTGCTGCTGACGCGGGACGACCCGGCGCTGTCCGTGACCGCGATCGCGCACCGCTGCGGCTGGGCCTCGGCCAGCGCCTTCACCGACGCGTTCCGCCGGTCGTTCGGACACACGCCGGGCGCCCACCGGGCCCTCGTCAGCCCTACAACACCAGGGACAGCAGCAGGACGCACACGATCCCGACGACCGAGATCAGCGTCTCCATGAGCGACCAGGTCTTGAGCGTCTGGCCGACGTTCATGCCGAAGTACTCCTTCACCATCCAGAAGCCCGCGTCGTTGACGTGGCTGAAGAACAGCGAACCGGCGCCGACGGCGAGGACGAGCAGGGCGGTGTGGGTGGTGGACATGTCGGCGGTGAGCGGCGCCACCAGGCCGGCGGCGGAGATGGTGGCCACCGTCGCGGAGCCGGTCGCGAGCCGGATCGCGACCGCGATCAGCCAGGCCAGCAGCAGCGTGGAGATGTTCCAGTCCTTGGAGAGCTCCAGGATCATCTGGCCGACGCCCGCGTCCACCAGGGTCTGCTTGAAGCCGCCGCCCGCGCCCACGATCAGCAGCACGCCGGCGATGGGGGCCAGGGACTTCTCGACGGTGGTGGCGATCCGGCCCTTGGTGAAGCCGGCCGACCGGCCCAGCGTGAACATGCCGACGATGACGGCGGTGAGCAGCGCGATCAGCGGCGAGCCCACCACGTCGAAGACCCGCTGGACGGTCGTCCCCTTGTCGTCGACGACCACGTCCACCAAGGCCTTGGCCAGCATCATCACGACGGGCAGCAGCACCGTGGCGACGGTGATCCCGAAGCCGGGGCGCCTGTCCAGCTCGCCCGAGGCGCGCTCGGGCACCATCTTCTCCGGCGGGTGGATGTCCACCCAGCGGGCGGCGTAACGGGAGAAGAGCGGGCCGGCCACGATCGCGGTGGGGATGGCGACGACCACGCCGAGGGCCAGGGTGACGCCCAGGTTGGCGTGCAGCGCGTCGATGGCGGCCAGCGGCCCCGGGTGCGGCGGGATCAGGCCGTGCATGACGGACAGACCGGCCAGCGCCGGGATGCCGATGCGCATCAGGGAGAAGTTGCCGCGCTTGGCGACCAGCAGCACCACGGGGATCAGCAGCACGATGCCGACCTCGAAGAAGATCGGCAGACCCACGATGCCCGCGATCAGCACCATCGCCCACGGCATCACGCGGCCGCTCGCCTTCGCCAGGATCGTGTCGACGATCTGGTCGGCCCCGCCGGAGTCGGCGAGCAGCTTGCCGAGGATCGCGCCGAGCGCGATCAGGATGCCGGTGCCCGCGACCGTACTGCCGAGGCCGGACGAGAAGCTGGCGATGGCCTTGTCCAGCGGTGCGCCCGCCACCGCGCCCAGCACCAGCGAACCGATGATCAGGGACAGGAAGGCGTGCAGCTTGAACTTGGTGATGAGCAGGACGATGACGGCGATGCCCGCGAGGACGGCGATGCCGAGCTGCGCGTGACCGGCCGAGGTGATCGGCTCGGTCGCGTCCGCTGCCAGCATCTCGACGCTGAGATGTGTCACGGCTGTTCCCTAAGGGGTACTGGTACTGGTTGTGGTGGTGGCCCCGGAGCGGTTTACGCGGGGGTGGTCCGGCCGGTGTCGTAGTGGCGCAGTGCGGTGACGGCGCGCTCGGCGATCTCCTGCGGGGTGCCGGACACGTCGACGGCGACGCCCGCCTCGTCGGCGCCGAGCGGCTCCAGGGTGGCGAACTGGGAGTCCAGCAGCGCGGTGGGCATGAAATGGCCCTTGCGCTCGGCCATCCGGGACGCGATCAGCGACCGGTCGCCGGTCAGGTGCAGGAAGACGATGCCGGGCGCGGCGGCCCGCAGGCGGTCGCGGTAGGCCCGCTTGAGCGCGGAGCTGCTGACGACGCCGCCCCGGCCGGCCCGGCCGTGGGCCCAGGCGCCGATGGCGTCGAGCCAGGGCCACCGGTCGGCGTCCTCCAGCGGGGTGCCGGCCGACATCTTGGCGATGTTGGCCGGGGGATGGAAGTCGTCGCCCTCGGCGTAGGGGACGTCGAGGCCGGCGGCCACCAGCGGCCCGATCGTCGTCTTGCCGGTGCCGGCCACGCCCATCACGACGATGACGTGGGTGCTCATCCCGTGTACCTCGCTGTCCTCTTTGACATCGGTCTGTCGTCCCACTGAAACCCATGAGATACGACGTATTCAAGCCTCTGTGACGTAAAAGTCATACTTAAAGGCGGGCCGCCGCGGGAACGTAGGCTTGCCCCATGGAGAACCAGGGGGCGGGGCAGGGACTGCACGCGCGGGTACTGGAGTCCCTGGGACCCGCCATCACCGCGGGCGAGTACCCGCCGGGCACGATCTTGCGCACCGACGAGCTCGAAGAGCGCTTCGAGGTGTCCCGCACGGTCATCCGCGAGGCGATACGGGTCCTGGAGTCCATGCACCTGGTGGCCTCGCGGCGCCGCGTCGGCGTGACCGTGCGCCCCGCCGAGGAGTGGAACGTCTACGACCCGCGCGTCATCGGCTGGCGGCTGGACGGCCCCGACCGCCCCCGGCAGCTGCGCTCCCTGACCGTGCTGCGCTCCGCCGTCGAGCCGACCGCGGCCGGCCTGGCCGCCCGGTACGCCACCCCCGGGCAGTGCGCCGAGCTGACCGAGCACGCCATGGGCATGGTCGCCACCTCGCGCGGCCAGCAGCTCGACGCGTACCTGGTGCACGACGTGGCCTTCCACCGCGTCGTGCTGACCGCCTCCGGCAACGAGATGTTCGCCCGGCTCGGCGACGTGGTGGCCGCCGTCCTCACCGGCCGCACCCACCACCACGTGATGTTCACCGACCCCGACCCGGCCGCGGTGACCCTGCACGTCCAGGTCGCCGAGGCGGTACGGACCGGCGACGCGGACCGCGCCGAGGCGCTCACCCGCGAGATCACCGCCGGCGCCATGGCCGAACTGGACGTTCTCGCACCGTAGTCGCGGCCGGCCACGGCTTCGCGTCGTGGTCCCCCGTACGGGAATTCGTGGTCGACCGCTGAATTCCCGTTCCGTACCGCAGCCCTCGGCCTTATTTCTTCCCAACAGCGGCCCGGCCGGGCATAACTGTGACCACACGGCGCGGCATCACGAAACGATGCTCTTCTCCCGCGCCGCAGCACAGTTCAAAGAAAGGCCGGAACCTTGAGAACTGCCCGAAGGACGGTATTCAGCCTGGCGGCCGGTGCGACCCTCTGCGCCGCCGCCCTGGCACTCGCCCCGGCCGCGCACGCGGGGAGCGAGAACTACGTCAAAATCACCAACAAGGCGGGAATCGTCGCCACCACCTGCTACGAGTGGATCGGCGTCAGCGGAAAGGATTACTGCCACCAGAGCTGGCCCGTGGGCCAGTCCCGGACCGCGTACTTCCCGGCGGACGCCACCTCGGCCGTGGTCAACCTCAAGCTGTCGCCCTGGGACAAGGCCGTGGACAGCGCCGCGGTGAAGGACACCGGCAAGAACCACTGCTTCGAGATCCAGGGCCTGCTCGGCTCGCAAAAGCTGATCCAAACCGGTTGCTGACACACGAGGAAGAGAGCAGAGCCATGAGGAAGTACACGCGCATGGGCGTGGTGGCCGGCGTATTCACCACCGCACTCGCCTGCACCGTCCCGGCAGCCCTGGCCGTTCCGCCCGAATACCCCGCCGTGGACGGCGCGACGGACAACTGGGTGAACCAGGCGACACCGACGGTCGAGTACAAGAACGGAATCAAGGACACCGACCCGGCCCGGGTCAAGGAAGCCCTTGAACAGTGCAAGAGCCAGTCGGTCTCCTGCAAGGCGGCCACGGTCGGCACCCCGGAAAAGGTGACGAAGTGGTTCGACGCGGGGAGCGACGGCACCCAGGCCAAGGTGCTCGAAAACTGCCCGACGGGCGCGGGCACCACCGACCTCAAGCAGACGGTCGGCGGTATGCACGCGTTCGCCTGGGGCTGGAACGTGGGAGGCTCCGTCGACATCCCGCTGGCCAAGGGCGTCGGTATCGGGATCAACGGGCAGTACAACGAGACCAATACCGAAACGAAGACCGAAAGCGTCGAAATGACCGTGAAGCCGGGGTACCGGGGCACGCTCAAGCTGGGTCACGACATGGAACGCACCGTTTCCGACATCACCGTCCAGGGCGGGAAGTTCGGCGGCGCGAAGATTTCCGGGGTGCGCACCGAGGCGCTCCTCAAGGAGAACTCCCAGCGCGTCAAGTCCGACATCAAGGCGTGCGGCTGACGATGAACCACGGGACCCACGGAAGGACGCAGCCATGACGGACATCAGGCGGGCGGCAGCCTGCGCCGCCGCCGCGATCGGTATCGGACTGGCCGGCGCGGTGGTGACGGCACCGCCGGCCTTCGCCGCCGGCTCGGGCCACTACATCAATTTCTCGAACGAGGGCGGGTTCGTGGTCAATTCCTGCTACAAGTGGCAGGGCTCGCAGACCGCCGACAGCTGTGACTCCGGGAAGAAAATCCACGACACCTGGCGGGTGGAGATACCGGACGACGCGACCGGCGTGGAGCTCAACGTGAACGCGCTCGCACAGGTCGGCGGCGGAAACCTCTCACCGCAGATCACCGACCTCAAGCGCGATTACTGCTACACGCTCTACGGCACCACGTTCACCGCGAAGATCGTCGAGAAGTCGTGCTAGCCCCGGCCGGGAGGAACACCGTGACAAAAAACAGAATGCGACGGGTACGGCGGGCGGGCGGATTCGGTGCGGCCGTATTCGCCACCGTACTGGGCGGCGGAATCCTGACGGCCCCGTCGGCCGCCGCGAGCGCGGAGAACTTCGTCCAGTTCAAAAGCGACGCGATGTACTTCGTCGACACCTGCTACGAATGGCAGGGGCCTGAAGGCATCGAGAAGAAGAACTACTGCCACAACGCCAAGGCCGTGGGAGCCACCTGGAAGGCGAACTTCCCGGAAGGGGCGACCGGAGCCACCGTCAAGGTCACCTTCGCCGGATACACGGGCGGCCCGCCGAAGACGGTCACCATCGACGACGCCGGCAAGAACCACTGCTACCAGCTCAAAGGGACCTGGCCGAACTACGCCGACGTCCTGCGCGTGAACTGCTGACCCGGCACCACCGGCCCGGCACCCTGACCCGGCACTGCGGACCAGCAGCGCCGGGTCAGCGTTGTTGCCACAACGCCCGCAACGCCGGCCCCAGTTCGCGCCGCCCCTCGATGCGCAGTTTGCGGTAGACCCCGGTGAGATGCGTTTCGACGGTCCGCAGGGAGACGAAGAGGTGCTCGGCGATCCGCTTGTTGCTCCACCCCTCGGCGGCCAGCGCGGCGACGCGTTCCTCCCCGGCCGTCAGGGGGCAGCCGCTCGCACCCCGGCTGCCGGCCCGGCCACCCGCTTCGTGAAGGCGCTGCTGGAGATTGCGCGCGAGCGCGGAAGCCCCGCACCTGACGGCGATGTCCAGCCCGCCGCGCAGCGCCGTACGGGCCCCCGGCCGGTCGTCGCGCCGCAGCAGCGCGCCCCCGAGCGTGTACAGCGCCCGCGCGAGCTCCAGTTCGGCGGGTGTGCGCTCCAGTACGTCCACCGCCTCGGCCACGAGCTCCAGGCCACCCGCCCCTCCGGCGACCTGCCCGGCGGCGTGCAGCGCCACACCGACGGCCCGCGGTATCCGGCAGCGCCGCGCCCGTTCCAGTTCCTCTTCGGCGAGCGCGTGCGCGTCGTGCCCGTACCCCAGCAGGAGGCTGACACCGGCGGCACGAGAACGCCAAGGCCCGATCGCCGGGCTGACGGTGCCCGCCGCCTCGAAGTGGTGCCCGCACTCCCGCAGCAGCGCCAGCCCGCCGCGCCGGTCGCCTTGGGCCGTACGCAACGCCGCCAGGCTCATCAGGAACCGCGGCCACTCCCAGGACGCGTCCGCCGGGTCCGTCGCGGAGTGGGCGGCCGCGATGCGCTCGGCTTCCGCCAGGTCGCCCTGCTCCAGAAAGGCGTCCATCCGGATCGTGTCCAACGTCATCCGGCAGGGGACGTCACCCGCGGCACAGGCCCGCTCGGACACGGTCCGCGCCACCGCCGCGACCTGCGCCACGTCGCCCCGGCGCAGCGCGACGGCGGCCCGGCAGACCAGCAGCCAGGAGGCCAGTGGCTCCGTGCCCGTGTCCCGCGTCCCGCGCAGGAGACGGCCGCACAGCTCGCCGGCCGCGTCGAGGTCGTCCAGGTACAGCAGGGCCTGGGCGACGAAGTAGTGCAGCGGGAAGAGGTCGTACGAGAAGGCGGGGAGATGCACCCTGGCCCGCTCCAGCAACTCGGTGACCCGCTCGGCCGGCTCCCCCGCACGCAAGGCCGCGAAGGCGCGGACGGCCAGCAGCTGCCGCTCCCCCGGCGTGTGGCCCGCCAGGTCGGCCGGAGCGACGCGGCGGTCGCTCCGCTCCGCGATACGGACCGAGGCACGCTCGAACTCCAGCCACTCGGCCAGCGCCTGCATCCGCAGCGAAGCCTCCCGGTCACCGGCACCGGTGCGCGCGCCCAGCTCGGCCGCCAGGCGCGCCAGGTCCGGGCCGCCATCGCGGCCGCCGCGCGCCATCAGATGCGAGTAAGCCAGCACCCCGACGGCCTCGGAGCGGGCGGCGTCGTCGGTGAGGTTCTCCAACGCGGCCGTACCGTACGAGACGGCGAGACCCGTGTCGTAGTGACTGGCGGCCACGGCCAGTTCCAGGAGCACCCGGGCGTGCTCCCCCGGCGTGGCGGGCTGGAAGACAGCGTGCCGCAGATACGTCACTGCGGTCTCGGCCGCGCCCCGGCGCAGCGCTTCCGCCGCGGCCCGGCGCAGCACCACCAACGGCCAACTGCCGGACACCGGCCCGGCCGCCATCACGTGCGCGGCCACCTCCTCGTCGGGGCGCCCGCTCAGATGCAACACCTGGGCCGCCCGCGCGTGAGCCGCGCCGACCTCCTGAGGCGGCCACTCCGCCAGAACGGCGTCCCGCACCACCCGGTGGACGAAGCGCGGCTCGTCCCCCGCGCCCAGCAGCCCGAGAGAGTGCAGCTCGGCAGCCGCCGAACGGACCACCGCCTCACCGGTGCCGCAGTACGCCGCGAGCAGCGGCCACGGCATGCCGTCCCCCAGAACCGCCAGCCCCCGCGCCAGCCCGGCCACGGCCGGGGACCCCTGCCCCAGCCGGTGCCGTACCTCGCGCAGGAGCGTGGGCAGGCCGAAGGTCCTGATCCGATCCCGGTCCTCCGCCGTGGGCCGCACGCCACCGCGCCGCGCGTCACACAGCAGCGCCCGCAGAAAGAGCGGGTGCCCCTCCGTGGCCGCGTGGCACGCGGCACTGAAGGACGGGTCCGGCCGGGGCACCCAGAACTCCAGCGCCACCAGCTGCGCCACGTCCGCCGGCCCCAGCGGTTCCAACGCCAGGGTGCGGCAGACGGCAGGATGTACGAGAGCGTCGTACGCATCGCCGGGCGCCGGACGCTCACCGGTACGGGTGGTGACGGCCACCAGGATCGGCTGGGCGTCCGCCCGGTTGACCAGGTGCGCCAGCCAGCGCAGTGACGGCGGATCGATCCACTGCAGATCGTCGACCGCCAGCAGAAGCGGCTGCCGCCGCGCCAGCCGGAGAACGAGGCGGTCCAGACCTGCCAGTGTCTCGGCGGCGGAGGCGGCTGAGGTGGATGAGGAACCCGAGGCGCTGTTCCACGGCCCCTCCGGGTCGAGAATGTGCAGCACCGTGTCGCCCGCGCCTTCGAGCAACGACCGCCGGCCCTGCGCACCGGCCGTACCGGCCGTGTCTTCCGCGTCTCCCGCGCCTTCCGCGCCTTCCGCACCGGCTGCGGCGACCAGTGGGTACAGCAGCCGCCGGACCGTACCGAAAGCGAAGTCACGCTGCAGCCGGTGGCAGCGCACCCGCGCTTCCCGGAACCGCGGAACACCGTCCAGCCAGTGATCCAGCAGGGCCGACTTGCCCATGCCGGCATTGCCCGCCAACTGCACGACGCGCGTCCGCCCCGCGAGGGCCTCCTCGGCCACCGCGCCGAGAACCGTCAGCTCGCCGGCGCGCCCGGCCAGGCCGGGCTCCCGCAGATCTCCCCGCCCGGCTCCATCACCCGTGCGACCGTCGCTCATCTGGCCCCTACTTCCGTCGATCGGAATGCCAGACGTCGGCCCGGATGCCGGGGTTGCGCCTCGGGGCGCGTCTCATCATGCGGACCGGCCGGGGGGCCGCTTGGACGGCCCGGGATTCCCTTATGCGGAAGGTGACTTGAGGCACGGGGGGTGACCCCGACCCCACTGTCTTCTCGTGGTCGGGCGCGGATGATCTCGTGGTGATCACCACACGGCTCAGAACAACGGCTGCTGCCCCGGGAACGGAGGCTCCTCCGGATCGAAGAGCCGCTCCGCCGGAGCCATCATGGGGGCGATCCGCCGCGATCCCGGGCACGAGATCAGTTCCAATACGGTGCGGCGTCCTGGCGGATCATGCCGGGCGAACCGGCCGCCGACGACGGCGATCTCGCGGCTGCAGATGGGGCAGGTGCGGCGGGGTGAAGACATGTAGCCAGTGTCTCCTGTGGGGCTGGATGCGATGCGCGCGGCTTTGCGCTTCGCGCGGGGTTGCGCTGGTTTGTGGTGGGGTCGGGGCCGCGTAGGGGGGTATCTCTCCCCCAGCCTCCGGCCGGGGGGAGAGTGCCCCCTGCGGGGCCCCGGCCCCGCCGCCCACCGGGCCTAACGCGCAAAACGCGCGCCAGCGCGCACCGCGCGCACCGCTCGAAGCGAAGGTTCCGTTTCCGTGTGTCTGGGAAACAACAGAAGGTGCGCAAAGGACATACCGTAGCCGCAGGGCTGATGGTGCTTGCCGTGACGGCCGGGTGCAAGACCGTAACGATCACTCCACCCGGCGGCGGCCCGTCACCACCGGTCCCTTCGGTGACGCAGCAGGACCACATCCCGGGGCGCGCGGACGCGTTCCCCGCGCCCGTGCCCACCAACGCGCCCCCCACCCGCCTCCACACCTCCAAAGCCGCGCACCGCCTGCCGAGGCCCGTCCTCCGGAAGGGGTCCCGCGGGCCGCGCGTACGCGAACTACAGGCGCGGTTGACCCAGTTGCGCCTGTTTCAGCGCAATCCCACCGGGTTCTACGGTTCGGTCACGGCCGCCGCGGTCGCGGCGCTCCAGCGTCAGCAGGGGCTGCCGCGCACCGGCAGTCTCGACCGTGCGTCCTGGGCGGCGTTGCGGGCTCTGACGCGTCCGCCGACGCGCGCCGAGATGTATCCGCCCACGAGCAGGCCGGTCGCCGAGCCCGATCCCCGCTGCCTGGCGGGGCGTGTGCTGTGCATCAGCAAGCGCAGCAACACGCTCGCGTGGATGGTGGACGGGCGGGTCCGGTCGGCGATGGACGTGCGTTTCGGCGCGCAGTACACGCCGACCCGGGAGGGCGAGTTCCGGATCATGTTCAAGAGCCGTCGGCATGTCTCGACGATCTACCACACGGCCATGCCGTACGCGATGTTCTTCAGTGGCGGTCAGGCCGTCCACTTCTCGGCCGACTTCGCGGCCCACGGTTACCGGGGCGCGTCCCACGGCTGTGTCAACGTGCGTGACCAGGCGAGGATCGCCGCTCTGTTCCATCAGGTCGTGAAGGGCGACAAGGTCGTCATCTACAAGTGAGCCGCCGCGGGAGCGGTGGAGGGTGGCGCGGGCAGGGCCGGGGGAACGTGCCCCACCCGCGCCGGGTGCGACGAGCCGTTGGTACGGGGGGAACCCCGGCTCGCGCGCAAGCCGATGACCAGTCGGCTTCACTACGTACTGCGCCGGTGGCCCGGAAAACGTCACACCCGAGCGACGAGGGGGGCTGCGGGGGCGCGGAACGGGCCCGGTGCGCCAGGTGCGCTTATGGGCGGGGCGTGTCCGCGGCCGTCGTCGTGGCCCTTGTCGCTGTGGCCCCGGCCGGGGCCGCCGCCCTGACCGTGGTGGCCGCGGCCGCCGTCGTCGCGGCCGTCCTCGTAGGTGCCGCCGCCCTGTGACAGGTACTGGCGGCAGAACGCGTGGATCTTGTCGGAGCCGCCCGCGGCGCGCTCCAGACGGCGCAGCGTGTCCTGGCCCAGGACGGAGCGCCTGCCGGACTCGTAGGTGCGGCAGAACGTGACGCCGATCCGGTGTCTCTCCTTGGCGTCCGGCTTTTCCTTCGGGTCGTCGCCGGTCTTCCCGCCGGAGGCGTCGGTGTCGCCGCCGGTCGCGTCACCGCCGGGGGTGCGCCGGCCGGGGCCGGGCGGCGGGGTGCTGCCGGTCTTGCCGTCGCTGCCCGCGTCGGTGGCCAGCGGGTCGGGCCGGTCCGTGCCGGGGGTGGCGTCCGGCATCCGGGAGGCGCCTTCGTCGGTCGTGCCGGTGCCGTCGGAGGCCGGCGGGCCCGGGGTTTCGGCGGCGGAGACGCTGGTGGCCGGATTGGGGCCGGTGCCGCTGCGGAAGGGGGTCGGCAGGACGCCGGCGCCCGCGGCCACGGCGACGCCGCCGAGCGCGCAGCCCGCGAGCGCGACCATGAAGCCGCGCCGGAGGGGGCGTCCGAAGCGGGTGCGCGCGGAGGCGCGCGGCCGGGTCCCCGCGCCGTCGCGTGCCTGCCGGAAGGCGGCGACGGCGGCTTCCTCGCCGGGGAGCGGTGTGTCCCCGGCCGTGTCCCGGCCCGCCGCGGCGGCGGCGTTCAGCAGGGCGGTGAGTTCCGCGGCGCCGGTGCCGGCCGGGGAACCGGCGGGGTCGCCGCGCAGCAGTCGCTCCGCGGCGTCCTCGTCGAGCCAGTGGTACCGGTCGTCGGCCATCACATGTCCTTCTGCGTTCGTGCGGCCGTTTCCGTCACACCCGGTACGTACGATTCCGCCGCGCCCTCACCCCGTCCGGTGCCCTGCTGGGGCACTCCGCCCGCCGTTCCGCCGCCGTCCGCGCCGCCGGCGCCGAGCAGGTCGGCCAGCCGTCGCAGTCCGCGGTGGGCGGCGGTCCGTACCGCTCCCGGCCGCTTGCCCAGTACGCCTGCCGCGCTCTTCGCGTCCAGGCCCACCACCACCCGCAGGACCACGGCCTCGGCCTGGTCCTGCGGCAGCCGTGAGATGAGCCGGAAGGTGCGGCCGGTACCGAGGGCTTCCATGGCCTCGTCGGCGGTGTCCGACCCGCCCGGTTTGTCGGCGAGTTCGGTTTCGTCGCCGCCGACCGCGGGGCGGCGTCCGCGCATCCGTATGTGGTCCAGGGCGCGGTTGCGGGCTATGCGTGCGGCCCAGCCCCGGAACCGGTCGGCGTCGCCGCTGAAGCGGGACAGGTCGCGGGTGATCTGCAGCCACGCCTCGGAGGCGACGTCCTCGGCGTCCGCTTCCCCCACCAAGGTCCGTACATATCCGATAAGCCGGGGATGTACGGCGCGGTAGACGGTACGGAACGCCGCCTCGTCACCACCCTGCGCCGCCTGTACGGCGACCGTCAGCCGGCCGTCGTCCGGCTGAGTGTCGTCCCCTCGCACGGGTCCATCCTGTCGCACGCGGAATGTCCGCCGCCCGGTCCTTGCCGATTCGCTGTTCCCGGACCTCACCGGTACCCCTGGTAACCCGTGTGTCCCCGCTGACGGTAACCCGGCCGACCGCGCACCGGGCACCCGGGCTGCCGCCCGCACCCGTGTGACGCTTTCGCGGCCCGCGGCGCTGTAGGGAACAGGGGCCCTTCACCGGGCCTCTCTGGAACGACGGCCGGGGCCTCTCCTGTGGGGGGTGGCGGCCCCGGTCGTCCCCTCCCTTCGCCGCGTCCGGCCCTGGCCGCTCAGACCTGGTCGGCCAGCTTTGTGAAGTCCTGCCAGGACAGGGCCGGATCGCGGCGATCCCAGACCTTCTGCGCCAGCGCGCGCAGCGGCATCCGGATGCCGTCGGCGACCTGCTGCTGCGTCTGCTCGCCGGCCTGGTCGCACCACACCGCCAGGCGCGCCCCGAGCACCCGGTCGGCTCCGGACAGTGATTCCGGTACGGCCTTGGTGCCGCGCAGCACCCCGGGCGTCCACTGGGTGTAGATACGCTCGCCGGTCGGGTACGGCATGTCGTTGGGCTCGCCGAGGACGTAGTAGAGGTACTCGTCGTTGAGGTTGACGACCTTGCGGTCCTCCCGGAGGTACTCGTCCGGTTCGCGTGCGCCGATCTCCTTGCCCGTCCAGTAGGCGACGGTGCGGGCGGAGTCCGGGGCGACGTCCGTGTCGCGGAAGTACCCGTCGTTCCAGGCCTCGACCTGCTTGGCACCGGCGGCGCGCACCGTCTTGTCGCGGTCGTTGAGCCAGCCGGTGGCCAGGTCCTCGATCGAGGCGCCGTCCCCGTACTTGTCCCGGGCCGCCTCGGCCAGGTCCGGGTAGTTCGACTTCGGGTCGCGGTCGGCGAGGGCCCGGTACTCGTCGCCCCCCAGGTGCCAGTGGTTGCCGGGGAAGAGCGGGGCGAACTCGCGCAGCAGGTCGTCCACGATCTCGGCGGCCCCCGGCTTCGAGATGTCCATCGCGCCGCGCCGGGTCCGGCCGTCGGCGGAGCGCAGCTGGAGGTCCGGGTGGGCGCGGAGCACGGCGCCGAGGTGGCCGGGCGAGTCGATCTCCGGGATGACGGTGACGTGCAGGCCGCGGGCGACGTCCACGAGGTGGCGCACCTGGTCCTTGGTCAGGTGGTCAGCGGAGACGATCTCGGGGTGCTTCTCGCTCTCGATGCGGAAGCCCTGGTCGTCGGAGAAGTGCAGCTGGAGCTGGTTGAGCTTGAGGCCGGCCAGGTCGCGGATGCGGTCCTCGATCCACTGCGCGTCGAAGTGCTTGCGCGCGATGTCCAGCATGAAGCCGCGCTGCGCGCGGTCGGGCCGGTCCTCGACGGTGCCTTCGGGGACGCCGCCGGAGGTTCGTACGGACTGCAGGACGGTGCGGGTGCCGTTGAAGACGCCGGCGTCGGTGGGGGCGGTGAGGGTGAGGCGGGTGCCGCGCGCTGTGAGGGTGTAGGCCTCGTCGGCGGTGTCGTACACGGGGGCGTTGTCGGTCCGCCGGGCGGCGTCCGCGCCGCCCGACAGGCGCAGCTCGACGTCGCCGGGCTGGACGGTCTGCTTGCCCCAGACCGTGCGCAGGCCGCCCAGCTCACGGGCGAACCGGCGCGCCTCGTCCGCTACCGGGCTCTTCTCTCCGTCGGGCACCACGACGCGGGCCTGCTTGGCCGGCCGCCAGCCGCGCCCGTCGGCCGCGCTGAACTTCTGCACGGCGGGCACGGTGCGCGGCGGGCCCTGCACCGGGTCCCAGGTGGGGGTGGGGACGGCGGAGACGGGGCTGGCGGGGCCGCCTCTCGGCGGGGATCCGTCGTGGGAACAGCCCGCGACGGCCAGTGCCGTGAGGGCGGCCGTCACGCCTGCCGTGACGGCCGTGGTCAGTTTTCCGGTCCTCATATACGCAAAACCTCCCTTTCCGGGGCGAAGGTATTGCCAGGTGACGGACGTCGCCGTCCACTACGCGCTCGAAAGCGTCCTCATCCGGGTGAAATTCGTGCATCCGCCGGACAGTGATCGACAGACGTCGTTACGGTGGCGTCTCATTCCGTTCGTCCCTCCCGGAGCCGACGGGCCCCGCCTGCCGGAACCGTGCGCTCCGGCCGCCCCGACCCAGCGTTCGCCGCCCCGAGGAGCCCAAGCTGTCCAGCGAGACCCCGGCCGCCGCGCCGACGCCGCTGCGCACTCCCCGGCCCGCCACACCCTCCCAGAAGCCCCGCCCCCTGCCGCCACCCCCTCCCGGCACCGGCGCCACCGGCCGCCCGACCGGCCTGGACCGCCTGAACGCCGCCTCCCCCGAGGCCGCCGAGGCCGTCCTGCTCGACTGCTGCGGCAGCCGCCGCTGGGCCCGCCGCCTGGCCGCGCACCGCCCGTACCCGGACCCTGACGCCCTGCTGGCCGCCGCCGACGAGGCCAGCTACGACCTGTCCCCCGGCGACCTGGACGAGGCGCTGGTCCGGGAGACCGTCTCGCCACGCCCGCTCGTCGGCGCGCGCGGCCCGGGCACCCTCGCGGCGCACACCGCGCTGCGCGCCGCGCACGCCGAGTACGAGCGCCAGTTCCGGCACGCCTTCGTCATCTGCCTGGACGGCTACCGCGACACCGAACTGCTGAACGCGGTGCTGTCCGGGATCCACGACCGGCTCGGCAACGAGCCCGAGGAGGAGCGGGCCATCGCGGCGGACGAGCTGCGCCGGCTCGCCCGCGGCCGGCTGGCCCGCCGCGCGGCCTGACGGCGCCCCGGCGCGCGGCCCCGGCGGTCCCGGGCCCGTACGCCCCCTACCCGGTGGCCCCCGTGGTCGTATAGGGCCGGTTCGTCCTCGTGTGATAGCCCGTACGTGCCTGTTTGATCACACCTGAGGACCCCGGCGGGAGGAACCGACAGTCCGTCGCTACGATGGCCAGGGCCGGTGGACCGTACCCGGCCGGGCCAGACCGACAGAGAAGCCGGCAGGCCCCAATCCCCGCTCCCGGAGGGTTTTTCCGTGCCGGCTGGAACGCTGTACCGCGGCCGGGAAGGCATGTGGTCCTGGGTGGCTCACCGAGTCACCGGCGTCCTCATTTTCTTCTTCCTGTTCGTGCACGTCCTCGACACCGCACTCGTCCGCGTCTCCCCCGAGGCCTATGACGACGTCGTTGCCACGTACAAGACGCCCCTCGTCAACGTGATGGAGTACGGCCTCGTGGCCGCCATCCTCTTCCACGCGCTCAACGGTCTCCGTGTGATCGCCGTGGACTTCTGGTCCAAGGGACCGAAGTACCAGAAGCAGCTGCTGTGGACCGTTGTCGGTGTGTGGGCCGTCCTGATGGCCGGCGCTTTCTACCCCGTGCTGCAGCACACGCTGCGCACGCTGTTCGGGAGCTGATGACGCGCGATGTCTGCTGAAACACAATCCCCCGCAGGTCCCGCTGTGAACGACTCCGTGTCCCTGTACGACGTGGACAACCCGGCTCCCGTGATCGAGCCGCCCCGCAAGCGTACGAAGAAGACGCCCAAGACCACCCGTACGAACTTCGAGATGTACGGCTGGCTCTTCATGCGCCTGTCCGGCATCGTGCTGGTCGTCCTGGTCCTGGGCCACCTGCTCATCCAGCTCGTGCTGGACGGCGGCGTCTCCAAGATCGGCTTCGCCTTCGTGGCCGGCCGCTGGGCCTCGCCGTTCTGGCAGATCTGGGACCTGGCGATGCTGTGGCTGGCGATGCTGCACGGCGCCAACGGCCTGCGCACGGTCATCAACGACTACGCGCAGCGGGACAACACCCGCTTCTGGCTGAAGATGCTGCTGTACACCGCCACGGTGTTCACCGTCCTTCTGGGCACGCTGGTGATCTTCACCTTCGACCCGAACATCCGCTAGGCCCCGGGGCTGAGGTAACCGACTCATGAAGATCCACAAGTACGACACGGTCATCGTCGGCGCCGGTGGCGCGGGCATGCGCGCGGCCATCGAGTCCACCAAGCGCAGCCGCACCGCGGTCCTGACGAAGCTGTACCCGACCCGCTCCCACACCGGCGCGGCCCAGGGCGGCATGGCCGCCGCCCTGGCCAACGTCGAGGAGGACAACTGGGAGTGGCACACCTTCGACACGATCAAGGGCGGCGACTACCTGGTCGACCAGGACGCCGCCGAGATCCTGGCGAAGGAGGCCATCGACTCCGTCCTGGACCTGGAGCGGATGGGCCTGCCGTTCAACCGCACCCCGAACGGCACGATCGACCAGCGCCGCTTCGGCGGCCACTCCCGCAACCACGGTGAGGCCCCGGTCCGCCGGTCCTGCTACGCCTCGGACCGCACCGGCCACATGATCCTCCAGACGCTGTACCAGAACTGCGTCAAGGAGGGCGTCGAGTTCTTCAACGAGTTCTACGTCCTGGACCTGCTGCTCCAGGACGTCGACGGCGTGAAGAAGTCGGCCGGCGTCGTCGCGTACGAGCTGGCCACCGGCGAGATCCACGTCTTCCAGGCGAAGGCCGTGATCTTCGCGTCCGGCGGCACCGGCAAGTTCTTCAAGGTGACCTCCAACGCGCACACCCTGACCGGTGACGGCCAGGCCGCCGCGTACCGGCGCGGGCTGCCGCTGGAGGACATGGAGTTCTTCCAGTTCCACCCGACCGGCATCTGGCGGATGGGCATCCTGCTGACGGAGGGCGCCCGCGGTGAGGGCGGCATCCTCCGCAACAAGGACGGCGAGCGCTTCATGGAGAAGTACGCGCCCGTCATGAAGGACCTCGCCTCGCGTGACGTCGTCTCGCGCTCCATCTACACGGAGATCCGCGAGGGCCGCGGCTGCGGTCCCGAGGGCGACCACGTCTACCTCGACCTCACCCACCTGCCGCCGGAGCAGCTGGACGCCAAGCTGCCCGACATCACCGAGTTCGCGCGCACCTACCTCGGCATCGAGCCCTACACGGACCCGATCCCGATCCAGCCGACCGCGCACTACGCGATGGGCGGCATCCCGACCAACGTCGAGGGCGAGGTGCTGGCCGACAACACCACCGTCGTGCCGGGCCTGTACGCCGCCGGCGAGGTCGCCTGCGTGTCCGTGCACGGCGCCAACCGCCTGGGCACCAACTCGCTGCTGGACATCAACGTCTTCGGGCGCCGGGCCGGCATCGCGGCGGCGGAGTACGCGGCCACCGCCGACTTCGTCGAGCTGCCGGAGGACCCGGCGAAGATGGTCCAGGAGCAGGTCGAGCGGCTGCGCTCGGCCTCGGGCAACGAGCGGGTCACCGAGATCCGCAAGGAGCTCCAGGAGACCATGGACGCCAACGTCATGGTGTTCCGCACCGAGCAGACGATCAAGACCGCGGTCGAGAAGATCGGCGAGCTGCGCGAGCGCTACCTGAACGTGTCCATCCAGGACAAGGGCAAGCGGTTCAACACCGACCTGCTGGAGGCCGTCGAGCTGGGCAACCTGCTCGACCTGGCCGAGGTGATGGCCGTGTCCGCGCTGGCCCGCAAGGAGTCCCGCGGCGGTCACTACCGCGAGGACTACCCCAACCGCGACGACGTCAACTTCATGCGGCACACCATGGCGTACCGCGAGGTGGCGGCAGACGGCTCCGAGTCGATCCGGCTCGACTACAAGCCGGTCGTCCAGACCCGCTACCAGCCGATGGAGCGTAAGTACTGATGAGCACCTCCACCCTCGAAAAGCACTCCAAGGCCCTGGACGCGGCCGAGGACGGCGCCTCGCACACCATCACCATCACGCTGCGGATCCGCCGGTTCAACCCGGAGGTCTCCGAGGACGCCACCTGGCAGGACTTCCAGCTGGAGATGGACCCCAAGGAGCGCGTCCTGGACGCCCTCCACAAGGTCAAGTGGGAGCAGGACGGCACGCTGACCTTCCGCCGTTCCTGCGCGCACGGCATCTGCGGCTCCGACGCCATGCGGATCAACGGCAAGAACCGCCTGGCGTGCAAGACGCTGCTGAAGGACATCAACCCGGAGAAGCCCATCACGGTCGAGGCCATCAAGGGCCTGACGGTCCTCAAGGACCTCGTGGTGGACATGGAGCCGTTCTTCCAGGCGTACCGGGACGTGATGCCGTTCCTGATCACCACCGGCAACGAGCCGACGCGCGAGCGCCTGCAGACCGCCGAGGACCGCGAGCGCTTCGACGACACCACCAAGTGCATCCTGTGCGCCGCGTGCACGTCCTCGTGCCCGGTGTTCTGGAACGACGGCCAGTACTTCGGCCCGGCGGCGATCGTCAACGCGCACCGCTTCATCTTCGACAGCCGTGACGAGGGCGGCGAGCAGCGGCTCGAAATCCTCAACGACAAGGACGGCGTCTGGCGCTGCCGTACGACCTTCAACTGCACGGACGCCTGCCCGCGCGGTATCGAGGTCACCAAGGCGATCCAGGAGGTCAAGCGCGCGCTGATCACGCGTCGCTTCTAATCCCGGGGCAGTCCCTAGAACCTGGTTCCGGTCAGCGACCCGAACCTGGTCTGGAAGCCGCGAAGGGCTCCGCTTCCGTACGTACGGAAGCGGAGCCCTTCGGCATGTCCGGGCCGGTCGTGCCCGGCCCGCCCCGCCCCGGCGAGCGGCGCCGCCGGGTAGACGAGGACCGGCGGCAGCTCGGTGTCGGCCAGGGTCACCGGGTCGGTGCAGAAGTACGACGGCACGAGCAGCAGGCCCCGTCCCTCCAGGCACAGGTCGCCGTCGCGCGGGTAGGCCACCTCCAGGACGGGGCGCCGCCAGCGCATCGCGGGCCCGAAGGTGCGCAGCATGGCCTCGGCGCCCTCCTGGCGCAGCGCGTGCTGCCGCAGCGTGCGGTCGGCCTCGACGCGCCGCCCGATCAGCGGCCAGCCGGGGCCGAGGGCGGTGTGGTGATAAGTGCGCAGGCTCCGGGCGAGTGCGCGCAGGGCGGCCGGCTCACCGTCGGCGAGGGAGCGCATCCAGGAGTGCGGGGCGGCGTGCTGCCCGTGCCCGGAGCGCTACGCCTGCCCGGCCAGCAGGCCGATCTCGGTGCGCAGGCGGTGCCGGGGCGTCGTCATCACCGCTTCCAGGCCCGGTTCCACACCGGCCGAACCGGCCACCGGGGTCAGGAAGTCGGGGAAGTAGCCGCGCGGCGGGACGAGCGGCAGCAGCCTCCGCAAGGGGCCGGGGCCGTGGCGTGCGGCGTGCTGCCGCCAGGCGGACAGGGCCGGTTCGGTGCGGCTGTCCCGCAGCCGGTGCAAGCTCAGCACGGTTTCCCACAGGGGGTCGGCCCCCTCGGCGATCCGTGTCCGGTTCAGGTCCTCTGCCGTGAAGTGCACACGTAACACAACAATCCCCCGATGCTGTGACCGCACCACTGTTCCCCCGAACAGCGGTGCACCGAGGATCCGGCTCGGGTGCCGCTCGCGCAAGCCGTACGCGCCGTTGAGCCCAAATTTGTTCAATGAGAAAGGAATGAGAGAACATCCGCGCAGGTCAGGAGGCCGAACGCAGCGACAGCTGCGCCAACGCCCGTCCTTGGCCCCGCCGTTGGCGCATGACGTGCGCGTAACGCGCCAACGCCTCGCGCCGGTGCGCCAGTTCGGCGATCTCCGCGTCCAGCCGGGCCATCTGCCGCTCCAGCACGCTGCACGACAGGTCGCAGAAGACCAGCCCCGGGCCGCCCTGCGCGCAGGGCAGCAAGTGGCGGATGGCGTCGGCGCTCAGGCCGGTGGCGAGGAGTTCGCGGATACGGGCGACGGTGTCCAGCGCGTCCGGACCGTAGCGGCGGTAGCCGTTGGCGTCGCGGTCCGCGCGTAGCAGGCCCTGCTGCTCGTAGTAGCGCAGCGAGCGGGCGCTGGCTCCGGAGCGCTCGGGCAACTTGACCTTCACACCGATGTCAGGGGTCAACCTGTCGCACATGACGAAGATTCCCGCGGTCGCCCCGCGCCTTCCCGCCCTGTCCACCTCCGTCACCCCCGCCCAGCCCGGCACCACCCCGGCCGCCCGCGGCATCCTGCTCGCACACGGCGCGACCGGCAGCATCGCCGGCAACTACGCCGACCTCGTCCCCGCACTGGCGGCCACCGGCCACACGGTCGTCGCGCCCGACTACCCTGGCTCCGGCGACACGCCGCGCGCCGACGGCCCCCTGGAGCTGGACGGCCTCGCCGACGCCCTCGTGGCCGAGGCCGTGGCGGCGGGCGTCGAGACCTTCACCCTGATCGGCTTCTCCCTCGGTACCGCGGTGGCCGTACGGGCCGCGACACGGCACCCGGAGCGGGTCCGCGGCCTCGTCCTGACCGCCGGACTCGCCAAGCCCGACCACCGCGCGAACATCTGGCTCGACCTGTGGCTGCGCCTGCTGGAGCGCGGCGACTACGCCGGCTTCGCACAGGCCCGCGCGCTCAGCGGCCTCTCCCCCGAGGCCGTGAACGCCATGTCGCCGGCCGAACTGGCCGTCGTGCTCGACGACAGCCCCGACGGGCCGCCGGCCGGCTCGGCGGAGCAGTCCGCGCTGGTCAAGGAGGTGGACACCACCGGCGACCTGGCCGCGATAGCCGTACCGACGCTGGTCATCGCCGCCACGCTGGACCAGCTGATCCACCCGTCGAACTCGCGCTACCTGGCCGACCACATCCCGGGAGCCGAGTACGCGGAGATCGCCACCGGGCACGTGCCGATGGCGGAGCGGCCGGAGGAGTGGCAGGGCCTGATCCTGAAGTTCCTGGCCGAGCGGGAGCTGTAGGGGGCCACGCCGGGGCCGGTATTAGGGTCGGTGGCGTGGACGAAACGACGAGGGCGGGTGCGGGCGGGGCACGCGGCCCGGCGGACGGCGGAGCGCGTGGTCCGGCGGACGGCGGCGCGGACCGGGGCGCGGTGGCCGGCCGTACGGCGGGCCACGCGCCCGAACGGAGCCCGCACGGCTCCCGGACCCGCACCCTCATCCTCGAAACCGCCCTCCGCCTCTTCCAGGAACGCGGTTACGACAAGACCACCATGCGGGCCATCGCCCAGGAGGCCGGCGTCTCGGTCGGCAACGCGTACTACTACTTCGCCTCCAAGGAGCACCTGATCCAGGGCTTCTACGACCGCATCACCGCGGAGCACGCGGCGGCCGTGGCGGACGTACTGGAACGCGAGCGGGACCTGGCGGGCCGGCTGCGCGGCGTGCTGACGGCCTGGCTCGACATCGCCGAGCCGTACCACCGGTTCGCCGCCCAGTTCTTCAAGAACGCCGCCGACCCCGACAGCCCGCTCAGCCCGTTCTCGGACGCCTCCGAAGGCCCGCGCGAGGCCGCCATCGCCCTGCACCGGCAGGTCCTGGCCGGCGCGGACACCAAGGCCGACCCGGAACTGGCCGAACGGCTCCCCCAGTTGCTCTGGCTCCAGCACATGGGCCTGATCCTGTACTGGGTGCACGACCGCTCGGAGCACCGCGAACGCAGCCGCCGCCTGGTCGAACGCACCTCTCCCCTGGTCGCCCGCGCGGTCGCCGCCTCCCGCTTCCGGGTGCTGCGCCCGCTCGTGCGGGAAGTCACCGACGTACTCGCCGAATTCGTCTTCCCCGCGGCCGCGGGCGCGGCAACCCGCCCCGCCCGCTCGTGAGCCCGGGATCCGTACACGGCGCGGCACCACAGCCGCCGCGCCGCTCACCCTCAGCTCGCCGCCGCCTCGAAAACCTTGTCCAGGAACGCGTCAAGATTCATCACCATGCGAGCGATACGGTCCTCCAACGGCAGGGTTTCCTCATGCCGCCCGGCGAGTTCGGACTTCTTCTTCCCGCGCACGTACAGCGAGCACGCCAGATCGGCGCAGATGTACGTACCGACGGTATTCCCCTGCCGCCCCAGCACTCCGGCCTTCCGCGCGGCGAGCAGGCTCACCCCGGATCCCGGATGCCCGGTCATACACAGCGAACACACGGTCGTCTTGGTGAAACTCCGCCGCACCCCCTGCGGCACCCGCAACGTCACCCCGACGATCCCGCCCTCCCGGGGCGCCACCAGATAACTCCGGTCCGGCGCCCCCGGATCCCGCCACCCAAGAAAGTCCAGATCCCCCCACGGCACCCCGGAAAGCCCCACCGGAAGATTGATCCGGCTCGCCTCCCCCTTCGAACAATTCACGAAGGAGGCGCGTATCTCTTTTTCACCCAACGGATCCATGACTGTGGAAACTAACAAAGGGGGTGGGTGGGTGTCGCTTGAATTATGGGAGGGGGCGGGCTTCAGCGCCAGGCCTGCGGGCCGGTGTTGCCGCGGCGGCGTACGAGGACGACGACGAGCACGACGAGTCCGACCAGCAGGATCACTCCCACTGCCCCGCCCCCGTAGAGCAGCATCTTCTTCCCGCCGATCGGCGGGTCGGGGTCCTGTCCCTTGTCGGCGCCCGCGACCACCGCGTCCTTCGACGCCTTGCCCTGCGGCATGGGCAGCGGGCCCTCGGCGGGTCCGGCGGGAATGTCGCGGGTCAGCGCGGCCAGGGGCTGGATGAAGCCGTAGCCGTAGTGAACGTCGGGCAGCTTGAGGTTCTCGGCCTTCTGCCGCTTCGCCAGGCCGGCGGTCTTCACCAGGCGGTTGGCGATCTGGCCCGGGGTGAGGTCGGGGTACTTCTCGCGCAGCAGGGCTGCCGTGGCCGAGGCGTAGGCGGTGGCCATCGAGGTGCCGTCGGCGGTGAAGTAGCCCGTGTCGCTCGTGCCGTTCGGGTACGGGATCTTCACGCCGGGTGCCAGGACGTCGACCGACTTGTTGTAGTTGCCGCCGTCCCAGGCCTTGCCGAACTCGTCCACGGCTCCGACGCCGATGGCGCCGGGGCAGCCGGCCGGGATGCGGGTGTCCGGCAGGGCGTCGTTGCCGACACCGGCGAGGACGACGACGCCCTTCTCGACCGCGTAGTGGATGGACTCGCACATGTCGGGAGTGTTGTCGTCCGCGACGAACGACATGTTGATCACCTGGGCGCCGTGGTCCACGGCGTAGCGGGTCGCCTCCGGGGCGCTCTTGTCGGCCGTCAACGGCAGGATCTTCGCGCCCGGTGCCAGCCCCTTGACGCCCTGGCTGCCGCCCGGCCCGTGGCCGCGCCCCGCGATGAGCCCCGCCATGCCGGTGCCGTGGTCGCGGATGTCCTGCCCCGGAGACGCGGTCTCCTTCTTCTGGTCCGCGGAGGCGTTGGGGAAGTCCTTGCCGGGCAGAAGGGCACCGGCCAGGTCCTGGTGCGTCGTACGGAAGCCGGAGTCGATGACGGCGACGGTGACGCCCTTGCCGGTGGCCTGCTTCCAGATGCTCTGTACGTCGTACGCCTGGAACGGCCACAGCCCGGACCGTACCTGGTCCGCCGAAGCCGGCCCGGCCGCGGTGAGGAGCAGCGCTCCGGTCAGCGCGGCACCGGCGGCCGCGCGCAGGGTTCGGGTGACCTTCATGCCTTGATCCTCACTACTTCCGTCGGAAGTGCCCCGCACCGAGCGTGCGGGGCACCTCTTCGTACCACTTCATAGAGCCGGCGCCGACGGTACGTACATCCCTACTCGATCACGCGAGGGGCCACGTTGCGCTGCGGCGTCCAGGTCTCCTCGTCCTCGACCAGGTAGTCGGGGCGCTCCTTCTTGGTCCGGTCCTTGTCCTTCGCGCGGTTGTTCGCGGCGGCTGCCCCCGGGGCGCCCGCCTGTGTGCCACCACGGCTGCGGTGCAGACCGCCGCCACCCTGCTTGGCGCCGCCTCCCGAACCGCCCGGAGCTCCGACGACTCCACCGCGCGTACGGGCCGGGGAGCCGCCCCGGCCGGCGGCGCCACGTCCCGCGCCGCCGCCCACGGCACCGCCGCCCATGCCGCCGGGCGTGCCGGTACGTCCGGCGCCCGCGCCGCCGCCCTTGGTGCCGCCCAGTACGCCGCCCCGGCCGCCGGGGTTGGAACGCGCGCCACCGCCGCCCGGACCGCCCGTCCTGCCGTACGGGACGGGCGCGATGAAGCCGCCTGACGGGCCGCCGGTGGACGTGCCGCCACCCAGGCCGCTGACGGGACCGCCGCTGCCGCCACCGCCGGTGATGCCGGGGCCCACCGGGGTGATGGTGCCGCCCTGGAGGCCGTCCAGACCGGTGCGTACGGGCTCGTGCGTCGGCTGGATGTTCATGCCGCCACCGATGCCGTCGTAACCGCTGCCCTTGGCCGAACCGTGCGGGGTGACGGAGGAGGGCTTGGGCCGGGGGCCGCCGGGGACCGGCATGTTGACGGGCGGGGCCGGCGGGTAGACACCGGGCTCCGTCGGCCAGTCGGATCCCTTGCCGGGCGGCGGGCCGGGCGGGTCGCTGACCTTGCCGCTCTGCAGCCGGTAGTGGTTGGCCAGCTCCTCCATGACGATGACCGCCTCGACCTGGCGCTCCTTGCTCAGGGAGAGCTTGTCGCGGTTGGCCTCCAGCGCCATCCTGGCGTCCATCTTCGGGTTCGCCATGTCCCGGTGGAACTGGGAGTCGTCACCCGAGGAGTTGAAGGCGCTCTCCATCTTGCCCGGGTCCTCGATCCCGGACATCGTCTTCTTCGCCTGGCGCAGGTTGTGCGCGATACCGGACTCCGGTCCCGACGACCGGGTACCGATCAGCATCGACTCGACGTTGCGGGCGTGTCCGTAGGTCCGGTCGATCTTCTTGAGGACCTGTGCCGCCTCACGCCGGAACGCGTCGGCGGCCTTGCCCTCCCAGTGGGCCGTGGCGTGGTCGACGGCGTCCATGAACGCCTTGCGGATGCCGCCGTTGCCGTCCTGGCCGGCCAGCCGGTCGGCGGACGCGCGCCAGTGGTCGCCGGAGGTCTCCAGCGCCCCCGGGTCGGCGTGCTCGATCATCGCCCGCAGGGCGTTCAGCCCGTGGTGATGGAAGTCCGACTTCGAAACCGGAATGGGCTTGTAGGAATCGAACTGCTTGAGGTTCTCTTTCCGGTGCTTCTCGTCGATCTGCTTGGCGTACGCCTTGGTGCCCTCGGCATCCATCTGGCCACCGGCCATGACCTTCCCCCTCGGTCGTCGTTCTCTCGGTTCTCGTACTGCCGGGACCTCAGCCGTTCATCGACGTACGGGCTTCCTGTTCCCGGTCCTCGTACGCCCCGCGACTGCGATCGGCCTTCTCGCCGAATTCCCGGATGAGATCCTGGAGCGCGTCGACGACCTGCGTCATGTAGTTCTGCATCTTGTCGTGCGCCGTGCCGAGATCCGAGGCCTCCTGGAAATTGGAGCCGAAGGCGGACTTCGGAATGCTCGTGCTGTATTTGACCTTCTGGCTCGGTTCGTCCATGTCGCCCTGCAAGCCCTTGAGCTTGCGTACGACACTGTCCAGTTCGTGCAGATCGACCCGGTACTGCTCGCCCATCGAAGTCCTTCCCCGTTACCCCGCACCGCCGCCGCGCGGGTCCGCCACACCCGGTACCGCAAGGCGGTCCGGCTGGCGCGCGCAGAGCAATGCAAAGAGTGTAAAAAGTAGGGGCAGCAGAGGGTGGACCGCAAGATCAGAAGTCATGATTTGCCCGATTGCACACCAAATGTCGTCGACATTTGCGGCTGCATTGCTGCAACGCAACCCATCCACCCCGTGGCACACCACAACTCACCCGCGATGCATGCCCGTTCCAGGGCCTCTCTGACACGCACCGGCCCACAATCGTCGCACCGTATTCGGCACCACCGCGGACGAGGCGTCACGGAATTTCACCGCGCAAGTGGCGCGCCACGTGTGAGATAGCGCACGAGCGGTGGGGTGGGAAGGGGTGACGGGCGGGGGTCAGGGGGTTGGGGTGGGGGTGGGGTTGCGGAGGGCTCGTACGCCGCGGAACCCGATCACACCGATTGCCGTCCCCAAGAGAAAGGACGTCACCGCGAGCGCGAGGTGCACCCAGAAGTAGGCGGTCGGGTCACCCGCGTCGTCGAAGGCGAGGCCGCTCCCGTCCTTCCACAGGTTTTTGGCGAAAGTGATCCAGATGAACCAGCTCCATACCCCGAAGGCGAGCAGGAACCAGGCGACGGGGCGCGAGAGCTTCATGGAATCCAGTATGGACAGCGGCTCCATACGGCGGTCGGCCGGGGCACTCTTCCGTGGGGTGCCGGACGGGTCCGGCGCGGCGGAGGGTACGTTCACCGACGTGCCGACCACTCCTGCCGTTCATCCGACCGCCGCGACGCCCGGGGCCGTATCCGGGCCCGTATCCGGTGACACCGCCGCCGCGCGTGCCGCGGTCCGTCCCTTCGCCGCGCGGCCCGCTTTCACCCGTACGGCCGCGGCCCTGGCCGGCACCGCCGTCCTGCTGCCGCCGCTTCTCCTGGCCGCTCCCGCGCACGCCGACGAGAAGCCGACGGACGGCAAGGGCGGGCAGCACGCGCCGAAGGCCCCGGTGCCGCCCGCGGAGATGTCGAAGGTCGGTGGCGGGCGGCTGGCCCAGGCCGGTACGCAGGTGCAGCTCAAGCCGGGGGCGCCCAAGCTGCCGGAGGGCCTGACGGCGCGCTCCTGGATCGTCTCGGACGCCGAGAGCGGCAAGGTGCTGGCGGCGCACAACGCGCACTGGCAGCTGCCGCCGGCGAGCACGTTGAAGATGCTGTTCGCCGACACGGTGCTGCCGAAGTTCCCCAAGGACCAGAAGTACACGGTCAAGCCGGCCGACCTGGCGGGCATGGGCGACGGCAGCAGCCTGGTGGGGATAAAGGAGAATTTGAGTTATACGGTTCACGACCTTTGGCTGGGGGTTTTTCTGCGCTCCGGGAATGACGCTGTTCACACGCTGTCCGCGATGAATGGTGGTACGGCCAAGACCGTGCAGGAGATGCAGAAGCAGGCCGAGGCGCTGAACGCGACGGACACGCATGTGGTGACGCCGGACGGCTACGACGCGCCGGGTCAGGTGTCGAGCGCGTACGACCTGAGTCTGTTCGCCCGCGCGGGGCTGCAGAACGCGGACTTCCGGGAGTACTGCTCCACGGTGAGCGCGCAGTTCCCGGGTGAGATGAAGGACGGAAAGCGCGGGTCGTTCGGTATCCAGAACACCAACCGGCTGCTCAGCGGGGATTACGACGTCAAGCCCTACCCGGGCATAGCGGGTGTGAAGAACGGTTCCACCACCAATGCCGGTTCGACGTTCACCGGGGTCGCCCAGCGCGGCGAGCGCAAGCTGCTCGTCACGGTCATGAACCCGGAGAAGAAGGAGCACAACGAGGCGTACAAGGAGACGGCCAAGCTGTTCGACTGGGGTTTCGCGGCGGCGGACAAGGTCGAGCCGGTCGGCCGGCTGGTCGGGCCCAGGAGCGAGGAGGGCGACGCGCGGGCCGGCGGCGCCAAGCTGGACGGCGACAAGGCGAAGGCCGGTCTTGAGGACTCGTCCGGCGGGTCGGGGGGCGCCTGGACCGCGGCGGCGATCGCGGGCGGCGTGCTGGTCGTGCTGGGCGGGCTGGCGTTCGCGGTGCACCGGCGCTGGCCGCTCCCCGAGCTGATGCGCCGCCGCCGGGGGTAGGCGCAGGTAAGGGGCGGAGCGCTTATGCGCCCGCCCCCTTGTCGCTGTTGCGGCCGTCCGGCTTCTTGCTGCCGCCCTCCGCCCCGTCGTCGCAGTCCAGCGACTTGCGGGACGACTCCGGATCGCAGCGTTCGGTCGCCGTCCAGGCGGCGCAGAACACCACCAGCTTCGCGGTGAAGTTGATCCACAGGAGCAGTGCGATGGGGGTGCCGAAGGCGCCGTACATGCTCTTCGCGGCGACGCCCTTGAGGTAGCCGCTGAGGAGGAGCTTGAGGAGTTCGAAGCCGATGGCGCCGATGAAGCCGGCGATGACGACGGCGCGGCGGGGCGGGTGGACGCCGGGCAGCTTGGTCAGGACGTAGGCGAGCAGCAGGAAGTCGGCGAGTACGGCGATGCAGAAGCCGGCGGCGGTCAGCAGGACGCTGCCCACGCCGCCTTCCGCCAGGCCGAGCGCGTCGGCCGCCTTGCCCACGGCCGCGGTGGCGAAGCCGGAGCAGGCCAGCGAGAGCAGGGCGATGCCGCCGAGGCCGAGCAGCAGGCCGACGTCCTTGAGTTTGGCGACGAAGATGTTGGTGTCCTCGTCGTCCTTCTCCCAGACGGCGCGCAGGCAGTCGCGCAGCGACTCGACCCAGCCGGCGCCGGTGAACAGCAGGGCCACGGCGGCGATGGCGCCGACGGTGGCGGCGTTCTCGACGAGTCCGCCGAAGTCGAGCTGGCCGGAGATGCCGGGGATCTGTTCCGCGATCTTCTTCTGCAGGTCGTGCAGTTGCTGCTCGCTGAGCAGCGCGGCGCCGATCGCGGCGGCCACCGTCATCAGCGGGAAGATCGCCACGAAGCTGGTGAAGGTGATCGCGGCGGCCAGCCGGGTCCAGTGCACGGCCTGCATGCGCTCGTACGCCCGCCACAGGTGCGTGGTCATCAGCCAGGACACGGCCGGGCCGAGGACCGGCAGCTTGCTCAACCATTCCATGCGCCACGCCTACCCTTCGTCAGCCTTCGACACCATCTGAACAGGTATGTCGCCCGCGTGGCGGAAGACTAGCGTCCGCGTACCCCAGAAACGCAGGCAGGTCGCCAGCGCCATGCCGACGCCCGCGCCCGAGACGGTGTCGGCGCGCGCGGAGGTGAGGCCGAGGAGGTGGTGCGAGACGCCCAGGCAGGTCAGCTGAACGAGGGCGCCGGCGAGGTTCACGGCGAGGAAGACGGCGTAGCGGCGGACGCGTGCGCGGGTGTGGGGGCGGGGGCGGGCGCCGTGCCCCGTGGGCGGGTGCGGTGCCGGGCGGGTCCGGGTGCGGTAGGTGCCGATCGCGTTCCCGGCGTACGCGACCGTGCAGCCGGCCAGGAAGGAGAGGGACTTGGCGGTGAACGGGTCGAGGCCGCACCCGCCGCGCAGCCAGACGAAGAGCGCCAGGTCGGCGGCGTACGCGAGGCTGCCGGCCACCGCGAAGCCGAGTACTTCCGGGGCGAGGGCGCGCAGCCGCTCCGGCAGCCGGGGGCGGGGGGCGGGGGCCATCGGGGCGGCGTTCGCCTCGCTCATACGTCCGCGACGGCCATCGCGTACAGCCCGGTCCAGGCCAGCCCGATGACGGCCAGCGGGCGGTCCCGCAGCACGACGTCCTCCGGCGCGCCCGCGGCGCCCCGGTCGGCGAAGACCGCGTAGCGCAGGACGGCGAGGATGAACGGGATCATGGACAGCTGGCGCCACGGGAGCACGCTCGCGGCCGTGCCACCGCTCTCCAGCGCCCACAGGCAGTACGCGAGGACGGCGCCGCCGGCCGCCAGCTGCCACACGAAGCGCAGGTAGCCGTCGCTGTACTCGCGCAGCAGCGGCCGTGTCTCGCCCTTGTCCTCGCGCCGCTCCCCCGCCACCCGCAGCGCTTCGGAGTAGCGCTTGGCGGCGACCATGAACAGCGCGCCGAAGCCCGCGGTGATCAGGAACCAGCGGGACAGCGGGATGCCGAGCGCGGGGCCGCCGGCCAGCGCCCGCATCAGGAAGCCGGTGGTGACCACGGCGAGGTCGACGACCAGGACGTTCTTCAGGCTGACGCAGTAGGCGAGCTGCATGAGGAGGTACGCGCAGAGCAGGGCGGCGGTGGCCGGGTTGCAGAGCACGGCGGCGGAGGCGGGCGCGAGGACGGCGAGCAGGCCGCCGACGGCGTAGGCGACCGGTACGGGGACCTCGCCCGCGGCGACCGGGCGGCGGCGCTTGTCGGGGTGTGCCCGGTCGGCCTCGGCGTCGCGCGCGTCGTTGACGAGGTAGACGGCGGCCGCGGCGGCGGTGAACAGGACGAACAGCACCGGGAGTCGGATGAGCGTGGGCCGCAGGAAGAGGTCGCCGGCGGCGGCTGGGGCGGCGGCCACGAGAACGTTCTTGACCCACTGGCGCGGGCGGGCGGTGCGCAGCAGGCCGAGGGGCAGCACGAGCGCGCGGGCGCGCAGGCCGACGGGCGCCGCGGGGGCCATGCCGGGGCCGGGCGGCGACTCCTCCAGGACGGCGGTGCGTTCAGTCACGGCCACCGCCTGTCCGGGAGCCGGCGGCACGGCCGCCGCCGAGGGACGCCGTGAGCGCCCCCAGCGCCGCGCCCGCCGCCACGTCCGACGGATAGTGCACCCCCGCCACCAGCCGCGACAGGCACATCGCCGCGGCCGGCACGGGCAGTGCCGCGCCCGCGGGCCGCAGCGCGCCCAGCGCGACGGCGGCCGCGGTGGCGGAGGCGGCGTGAGCGCTCGGGAAGGAGTGCGCGCTCGCGGTGCGTACGAGCGGTGCGGGACCGGGGAGCCGGGGGCGGGGGCGGCGGACCACGCGCTTGAGGCCGACGCTCAGCAGGTGGGCGGCGAGGGCCAGGGCCGTGCCGCGGAGCCAGGCGGCGCGCCGGGGCCGGTCGGCCGCGGCGCCCGCCAGCCCGGCGGCGAGCCAGAGCGCTCCGTGCTCGCCGCCGTGCGAGAGGGCGCGGGTGGCGGCGGCCACGCGCGCGTCGGTACCGCAGGCGCGCAGTGCGGCGAGCAGGCGGTGGTCCATCTCTTCCGGGGACAGCGGGGTCACCTCGATCCGGTCCGCGTGCGAGCCCGCCGGGCGGGCCGCCCGCTTCGTCGCGACCCGCCCGGCGCCTATCCCTCAAGCCCCCGGGTGTGTCCGCGGGGCTCCTCACCGACTCTCGGGCGCACCGCCCGCCCTGTCGCCGTGATTAGCCCATCCACCCCATTAATCACTCTTTTCGGCGGGTAGCGGCGCAAGAGCCCCATTCAACGCAAAGGCCGCACTACGGTCACTGGCATGTCGTCGCCCGCCGGCCCGGCCGGCTTCCGTACCGCCTCCGTCACCGGCTGGGGCCGCACCGCCCCCACCACCGCGCGGCTGGTCCGCCCCGGCTCGTACGAGGAGGCCGCCGCCGCGGTACGGGAGTGCGGGCCGCGCGGCGGCATCGCCCGGGGACTCGGGCGCGCCTACGGGGACGCCGCGCAGAACGCGGGCGGCGCGGTGTGGGAGATGACGGGACTGGACCGCATCCGCTCCATCGACGCCGAGGCGGGCGTCGTGGTGTGCGACGCGGGCGTCAGCCTGCACCGGCTGATGGAGGTGCTGCTGCCGCTGGGCTGGTTCGTGCCGGTCACGCCGGGCACGCGGTACGTGACGGTCGGCGGCGCGATCGGCGCGGACATCCACGGCAAGAACCACCACGTGAGCGGCTCCTTCGCCCGGCACGTGCGGTCCTTCGAACTCCTCACGGCGGACGGCGGGGTGCGCACCGTACGGCCCGGTACGGACCTCTTCGACGCGACCACCGGGGGCATGGGGCTGACCGGGGTGATCCTCGCCGCGACGGTCCGGCTCGTGCCCGTACGGACGTCGTTGATGACGGTGGACACCGAACGCGCGGCCGACCTGGACGACTTGCTGGCGCGGCTGTCCGCCGGCGACCACCGCTACCGCTACTCGGTGGCCTGGGTGGACCTTCTCGCGCGCGGCGCGGCGACCGGCCGCGCGGTGCTGACCCGCGGCGACCACGCCCCGCCGGAGGCCCTGCACGCGCGCGCCCGCCGTGCCCCGCTGGCCTTCCGCCCCCGGCGGCTGCCGCCGGCCCCCCGCGGCCTGCCCGAGGGGCTGCTCGGGCGCCGGTCCGCCGGCCTGTTCAACGCGTGCTGGTACCGCAAGGCGCCCCGCCGCAGGACCGGCGAGCTGCAGAAGATCTCCGCGTTCTTCCATCCGCTGGACGGGGTGCCGCACTGGAACCGCGTCTACGGGCGCGGCGGCTTCGTGCAGTACCAGTTCGTGGTCGGGCACGGGGAGGAGGCGACGCTGCGGCACGTCGTGGAGCGCGTCGCGGCGCGCGGCTGCCCGTCGTTCCTGGCCGTCCTCAAGCGGTTCGGCGCGGGCGGCCCCGGCTGGCTGTCGTTCCCCGCCGAGGGCTGGACGCTGGCCCTGGACGTGCCGGCCGGGCTGCCCGGTCTCGGCGCGTTCCTCGACGAGCTGGACGAGGCGGTGGCGGCGGCGGGCGGCCGGGTCTACCTGGCCAAGGACGCCCGGCTGCGGCCGGAGCTGGTCGACGCGATGTACCCGCGCGCGGACGCGTTCCGCGCGCTGCGCGCCCGCCTCGACCCGCGCGGGGTGTTCACCTCGGACCTCTCCCGGCGCCTGGCCCTGTGACCAGGCATTTCCTCCCCTTTCCCGCTCTCGCAAGGACACCCGTGAAGGACGCTTTCGGCTCCCCCCAGTCCCTTCTGGTCCTCGGCGGCACCTCCGAGATCGCCTTGGCCACCGCCCGCCGCCTGACCGCCCGCCGGGCCCGCACGGTCTGGCTGGCGGGCCGCCCGTCCGCCGCGCTGGAGGACGCGGCCGTACGGCTGCGCTCGCTGGGCGCCGAGGTCCGTACGGTGGCCTTCGACGCGCTGGACACCGGCGGCCACGAGGAGGCCTTGGGCAAGGTCTTCGCCGAGGGGGACGTGGACGTGGTGCTGCTGGCCTTCGGGGTCCTGGGCGACCAGGAGCGCGCGGAGGCCGAGCCCGCCGAGGCGGTCCGCGTCGCGCAGACCAACTACACCGGCGCGGTCTCCGCGGGCCTGGTCTGCGCCAGGTCGCTGCGCGTCCAGGGGCACGGTTCGCTGGTCGTGCTCTCCTCGGTCGCCGGTGAGCGCGCCCGCCGATCGAACTTCGTCTACGGCTCCAGCAAGGCCGGCCTGGACGCGTTCGCGCAGGGCCTGGGGGACGCGCTGTACGGGACGGGCGTCCACGTGATGGCCGTCCGGCCAGGTTTCGTGCGGACGAGGATGACGGCGGGCCTGGAGGCCGCGCCGCTGGCGACGACGCCGGAGGCGGTCGCGGAGGCCGTCGAGCTGGGGCTGCGGCGGCGGAGCGAGGTGGTGTGGGTGCCGGGGGCGCTGCGGCCGGTGATGTGCGTACTCCGGCATATGCCACGGGCACTCTTCCGACGGCTCCCGCTGTGACGCCCCGCGGGCCGGGCCGCTACCGGGTCGGCGTCGGCGGCCGGGACAGGTCGGCCTGGCGCGGGACGCCGGAGGCGGGCGCCCCGAAGGGGAACTCCCGCTCCAGCCGCCAGACGCCGTCCGCCCCCTGCTCGTAGAGCGCGAACCCGTCGATCGTCCAGGCGGCCTCGAAGTCCTTGAGCGCCACGAACGCCTCGTCCATGGCCTCTTCGGAGATGCCGTGCGCGACGGTCACATGCGGGTGGTACGGGAACTGAAGTTCGCGGGCGCACGGGCCGGACACCGCGCGCACCCGCTCCTGGAGGGCGGTGCACGCCTCTTCGCCCTCGACCAGCTTGACGAAAACCACCGGGGACAACGGCCGGAAGCTGTCCGTGCCCTCCAGGCGGAGCCGGAAGGGGGCGAAGCCCGCGGCGACCTCGGCGAGGTGCTCCTCGACGGCGGGGATGTCCTCCGCGCGGGCCTCCGTGGGCGGCAGGAGGGTGATGTGCGTGGGGATGCCGTGTGCGTGAGGGTCCCCGAAGCCCGCGCGCCGCTCCTGGAGGAAGCTGCCGTACGGCTCCGGGACCGCGATCGAAACGCCGAGCGTTACGGTCCCCACTGCGTCCTCCTCCTGAAGCTGTTGGTGTCCCGGCTGCCAGTGTGCCGGGTGGGCCGGGCCCGCGGCGACCGTCCTCGGTCCCGACCACGACGGGACCGAGGGCCCTTTACGGCGGGGGAAGGACCTCTGCGGCCCCGCCCCGGCCGGTCAGTGCTTGGCGGGCAGGAAGCCGATCCGGTCGTACGCCGAGGCCAGCGTCTCGGCGGCCACCGAGCGGGCCTTCTCGGCGCCCTTGGCCAGGATCGAGTCCAGCGTCTCGGGGTCGTCCAGATATTCCTGCGTACGGTCCCGGAAGGGTGTGACGAACTCGACCATGATCTCCGCGAGGTCCGTCTTGAGGGCGCCGTACATCTTGCCCTCGTACTTCTTCTCCAGGTCGGCGATGGACTCGCCGGTGAGCGTGGAGTGGATCGTCAGCAGGTTGGAGACGCCCGGCTTCGCCTCGGCGTCGTAGCGGATCACCGTGTCGGTGTCCGTGACCGCGCTCTTGATCTTCTTGGCGGAGGCCTTGGGCTCGTCCAGGAGGTTGATGATCCCCTTCACCGACGACGCCGACTTGCTCATCTTGACCGCCGGGTCCTGGAGGTCGTAGACCTTGCCGGTCTCCTTGAGGATGTACGGCTTGGGGACGGTGAAGGTGTCGCCGTAGCGCCCGTTGAAGCGCTCGGCGAGGTCGCGGGTCAGCTCGATGTGCTGGCGCTGGTCCTCGCCCACCGGGACCTCGTTGGCCTGGTACAGCAGGATGTCGGCGATCTGCAGGATCGGGTACGTGAACAGGCCGACGCTGGTGCGGTCGGCACCCTGCTTGGCGGACTTGTCCTTGAACTGCGTCATCCGGCTGGCCTCGCCGAAGCCGGTCAGGCAGTTCATGACCCAGGCGAGCTGGGCGTGCTCGGGGACGTGGCTCTGGACGAAGAGCGTGCACCGCTCCGGGTCGAGCCCGGCGGCCAGCAGCTGGGCGGCGGCCAGCCGGGTGTTCGCGCGGAGCGCCACCGGGTCCTGCGGGATGGTGATCGCGTGCAGGTCCACCACCATGTAGAAGGCGTCGTGGGACTCCTGCAGCGCCACCCACTGGCGGACGGCGCCGAGGTAGTTGCCGAGGTGGAAGGAGCCGGCGGTGGGCTGAATCCCGGAGAGTACACGCGGACGATCGAGAGCCATGGCAGTCATTGTCTCAGGTCCGCGGACGGGAACGGCGCGGGGCCGGGCACCCGGGAGGCCGGGGCGGGGCGGCCGGCGGGTTCCGCGGCCGGCCGCCGCCCCGGAGCCCGTCAGGCCGGGTCGGCGACCAGCCCCGGCGCCGGGTAGGCGCCCATCAGCTCGGCCACCTCGGCGCGGATCGTGGCGATCGCCGCCTCGTCGCCCGCGCCCGCGGCCGTCACGCCCCTCGTGATCCAGTCCGCGACCTGCGGCATGTGCTCGGTGCCCAGGCCGCGCGAGGTCAGCGACGGGGTGCCGATGCGGATGCCGGACGGGTCGAACGGCTTGCGGGGGTCGAACGGGACGGTGTTGTAGTTGACGACGATGCCGGCCCGGTCCAGGGCCTTCGCCGCGACCTTGCCCGGGACCTCCTTGGGCGTGAGGTCCATGAGGATCAGGTGGTTGTCCGTACCGCCGGAGACCAGGTCGAAGCCGCGGGCCAGCAGCTGGTCGGCGAGGGCCTTGGCGTTGGCGACGACGGCGTGCGCGTAGTCGCGGAAGGACGGCTGCGCCGCCTCGTGCAGGGCGACCGCGACGGCCGCGGTGGTGTGGTTGTGCGGGCCGCCCTGGAGGCCCGGGAAGACCGCCTTGTCCAGCGGCTTCGCGTACTGCTCGCGGGACATCAGCATGGCGCCGCGCGGGCCGCGCAGCGTCTTGTGGGTGGTGGTGGAGATGACGTCGGCGTGCGGCACCGGGGAGGGGTGCGCGCCGCCCGCGACCAGCCCGGCGATGTGCGCGATGTCGGCGACCAGGACGGCGTCCACCTCGCGGGCGATCTCGGCGAAGGCGGCGAAGTCGATGGTGCGCGGCACGGCCGTACCGCCGCAGAAGATCAGCTTCGGGCGTTCCTTGCGGGCCAGGTCGCGCACCTCGTCGAAGTCGATCCGGGCGGTGTCGGCCCGTACGCCGTACTGGACGCCGCGGAACCACTTGCCGGTGGCCGAGACGCCCCAGCCGTGGGTGAGGTGGCCGCCCATCGGCAGGGACATGCCCATCACCGTGTCGCCGGGCTCGGCGAAGGCGAGGTAGACGGCGAGGTTGGCGGGCGAGCCGGAGTACGGCTGTACGTTGGCGTGCTCGACGCCGAAGACGGCCTTGGCGCGCTCGATCGCCAGGCGCTCGACACGATCGATGTTCTGCTGGCCTTCGTAGTAGCGACGGCCGGCGTACCCCTCGCTGTACTTGTTCTGCAGGACGGTGCCGGTGGCTTCCAGTACCGCGGTGGAGACGTAGTTCTCGGAGGGGATCAGGCGCAGCGTCTCGGCCTGGAGGACCTCCTCGGCACCGACCAGGGCGGCCAGTTCGGGGTCGGCGGCAAAGAGGGCGGGATGGGACAGGGGATGGCTCATGAGGTCCTCCGGGGCGATCGGGTGCGGTTCGGCTTACCGGTCGTACTCCCGGGGTGCCCAGGCGGGCGGCACCTCGTGGCGGCCGTGCTCCGACGGCCGCGCACCGCTCCCTCGGGGTCGCTTCCCCGTGCGCCAGTCGCGGTGCGCGAGGCCATTCTAACGGGGGGTGTGCGGCGCAAGGTTCTTCGCATACCGTCCGCTCAACGGCATTTCCTCGCCCGAGATCGCCCGCATACCGAACGGAGTCCATGGTGAGCCCCACGACGTCCACGGAACGCAGCATCGCCGTCGCCGAAGCCCACAGCGCCCACAACTACCACCCGCTCCCCCTCGTCGTGGCCTCCGCCGAAGGGGCCTGGATGACGGATGTGGAGGGCAAGCGCTACCTGGACATGCTGGCCGGGTACTCGGCGCTCAACTTCGGCCACGGCAACCGCCGCCTCATCGGCGCGGCCACGGCGCAGCTGGGGCGGGTGACGCTCACCTCGCGCGCCTTCCACCACGACCGGTTCGCCGACTTCTGTACGCAGCTCGCCGAGTTCTGCGGCATGGAGATGGTGCTGCCGATGAACACCGGCGCCGAGGCCGTCGAGACGGCGGTCAAGACGGCGC
Source organism: Streptomyces sp. NPDC017529 (assembly GCF_044329785.1). NCBI lineage: Bacteria > Bacillati > Actinomycetota > Actinomycetes > Kitasatosporales > Streptomycetaceae > Streptomyces > Streptomyces sp. NPDC017529. The sequence goes on along the minus strand of NZ_JBIRJY010000004.1, from coordinate 69,882 downwards.
GCAAGTGGGGCTACCAGGTCAAGGGCATCCCGGACGGCCTGGCGAAGATCGTCGTCGCGGAGAACAACTTCCACGGCCGGACCACGACGATCGTCTCCTTCTCCACCGACCCGGAGGCGCGCGCGGGCTTCGGCCCGTACACGCCCGGCTTCGAGATCGTTCCGTACGGCGACCTGGACGCGCTGGCGGCCGCCGTGGACGACGACACGGTGGCGGTACTGGTCGAGCCGATCCAGGGCGAGGCGGGCGTGCTGGTGCCGCCGCCCGGCTACCTGGCGGGGATACGGGAGCTGACCCGCGAGCGGAACGTCCTGTTCATCGCGGACGAGATCCAGTCGGGGCTGGGGCGCACGGGCACCGACTTCGCCTGCCGGCACGAGGACGTCGTACCCGACATGTACGTGCTCGGCAAGGCGCTGGGCGGCGGCATCGTGCCGGTGTCGGCGGTGGTCTCCTCGCGCGAGGTGCTGGGCGTGTACCGGCCGGGCGAGCACGGCTCGACGTTCGGCGGCAACCCCCTCGCCTGCGCGGTGGCGCTGGAGGTCCTCGCGATGCTGCGGACCGGCGAGTACCAGCAGCGCGCCACGGAACTGGGCGAGCACCTGCACCACGAGCTGGGGATGCTGGTGGGCGGCGGCGCGGTGGACGCGGTGCGCGGGCGCGGGCTGTGGGCCGGCGTCGACGTCAACCCGTCCCTGGGGACGGGCCGGGAGATCTCGGAGCGGCTGATGGCGCGCGGCGTGCTGGCCAAGGACACCCACGGCAGCACGATCCGGCTGGCACCCCCGCTGGTCATCAGCAAGGAGGACCTGGACTGGGGCCTGGACCAGCTGCGGACGGTGCTGGGCGGGTGACACCGGCAGGTAGGCCCCGCGCGGGGCCTACCGCCCTACAGGATCACGTGCGGCAGGAACCGCGCGTACTCGTCCGTGACCAGCCCTGCGGACTCCCGGATGCCGAGCCCCGCCGACTCGTCCTCGACGACCCACGCGCCGAGCACCACCCGGTTGCCGTCGAAGTCGGGCAGCGGGGCCAACTCCTGGTAGCAGCAGGGTTCGTCGCGGACGACGGGGGCCGCGCCGGGCTCGTGGACGGTGACGCCCGCGCCCTCGCGGCCGAGCAGCGGCTTGGCCACGTAACCCGGCCCGTCCGCCAGGCCGCGCGGACCGTCGAGGTAGGCGGGCAGCAGGTTCGGGTGGCCCGGGTACAGCTCCCAGAGGATCGCGAGGAGCGCCTTGTTGGAGAGGAGCATCTTCCACGCGGGCTCGATCCACAGGGTGCTGCCGGTGCCGCCGCCGTTGTCGAGGGTGTCCAGGACGTGCGGGCCGAACGCGTCGGTGGCCAGCCACTCCCACGGGTAGAGCTTGAAGCAGGCCCGTATGAAGCGCAGCCGCTGGTCCACGAAGCGGCCGGAGAGGCCGTCCCAGCCGATGTCCTCGACCGGGATCGCCACCGTCTCCAGCCCGGCCTGCCGCGCCGTCTCCTCCAGGTAGGCGACGGTCATCAGGTCCTCGCCCAGCTCGTCGCCCGCCGAGTGCGCGAAGTGCACGGGGGCGCCCGGCGGCAGCAGCCCGGCCTGCTTGCGCCACGCCTCGATCAGCCGTTCGTGCAGGGAGTTCCACTGGTCGGCGCCGGGGAACCGGTCCTCCATCCAGAACCACTGCGGGCCCGCCGCCTCGACCAGCGAGGTCGGCGTGTCCGCGTTGTACTCCAGCATCTTGGCGGGCCCGGTGCCGTCGTAGCGCAGGTCGAACCGCCCGTAGAGGGTCGGCAGTTCGGCGCGCCGCCGCCACGACTCGGCGACCAGCCCGGCCAGCCGCCCGTCCTCGATGCCGAGGTCGGCGAAGCGCCGGTGCTCGACGATGTGCGCGGCGGCGGCCAGGCACATCGCGTGCAGTTCCTCGACGACCTCTTCCAGCGCCTCGACCTCGGGCAGCGAGAAGGAGTAGTACGCGCTCTCGTCCCAGTACGGGCGCAGCGAGTCGTCCGGGTAGCGGGTCAGCGGGTAGATCAGGCCCTGCGCCTCGACGGTCTGCTGCCAGCCGGCGCGCGGCTGTGTGGTGTGCCGCTTCACGTGCGGGTCCCGCCCGCGTTCCCTGCCTGCCGCACCGCCGTCACCCGCCGCTGGAGCCGGAGCAGCCGAAGCCGCCGCGGTTGACGGCCGCACTGTGGCTGAAGGTCCCGGAGTCGGCGTACCGGCCGTTGACGTCGGAGCCGTAATACCACCGGCCGTCGACCGGCTTCCGGCCCTGGCCCGCGGTGCCCTTGCCCTTGCCGGACGACGAGCCGCCGCCGGTGCCGCCCGTGCTGCCGGTGCCACCGGAACCGCTCTTGCCGGTGCAGGACTTGGAGTCGACGACCCGGTAACCCTTGACGGCGTCGTAGCTGTTCTTGTCCACGCAGCGCTTGTCCGGCTCCGAGCCGCAGGAGGTCAGCGCCGCCGCGAGCGCCCCCATGCCGCCGAGGATCACCGTGCTCGACCGCAACCGCCGCCGGGCCTTCGTGTGCTCTGCCATCCCTGTCTTCCCCCGTACATCCGTGGCATCAGTTTTCAGCCAGGCCAGCCTAAAGGCCGTCCCGCGGGCGGCCGCAACGGGCCGCGGGAGGTGCCGCGCCTACAGTCGATGTGTGCTGCTTGGGATGATCTGTGCGCTCGGTTCGGCGGTCTGCTTCGGTACGGCCTCGGTACTCCAGGCAGTGGCGGCCCGCGCCACGGCCCCCGGAACCGGCTCCGGTTCCGGGGTGGATCCCAGACTGCTGCTGCGCGTCCTCGGCCAGTGGCGCTACCTGCTCGGCCTGGCGCTCGACGGCTGCGGCTTCCTCCTGGAGCTGGTGGCGCTGCGCTCCCTGCCGATCTACGCGGTGGGCGCGGCCCTGGCCGCCGGCCTCGCCGTGACCGCGGTCGTCGCCGTACCGCTGCTCCACGTGCGGCTCCGCCGGGCCGAGTGGGCCGCCGTGGCGGTGGTGTGCGGCGGGCTGGCCATGCTGGGGCTCGCCTCCGGCGCGGAGGGCAGCGGTACGGGTTCGACCGCGCTGCGCTTCGGTGTGCTGGCCGTGGCGCTGGCGATCCTGGCCTCGGGGGCGCTGGCCGGGCGGCTGCCCGACCGGGCGCGGGCGGCGGCGCTGGGGCTCGGCGCCGGGTTCGGCTTCGGTGTCGTGGAGGTCGCCGTCCGCCTGATCCCCGACCTCTCGCCGGCTCCGCTGGTGTCCAATGCGGCCGCCTACGCCCTGCTTGTGGGCGGCGGCGCGGCGTTCCTGCTGCTGACCTCGGCCCTCCAGCGCGGTTCGGTGACGGCGGCCACAGCGGGCATGGTGATCGGCGAGACCCTGGGGCCCGCACTGGTCGGCGTCGTCTGGCTGGGCGACCGTACGCGCGCCGGCCTGGCGCCGCTGGGCTTCGCCGGGTTCGCCCTGGCGGTGCTGGGCGCACTCGCCCTGGCACGTTTCGGCGAGGTGCCGGACACGGCGGAGCCGGCCGGCGCTGCGGCCCGGGAACCGGCCGCGAGCGGTCTACGGCGCGGGCGGGAGCACCCGTAGCAGCGCCTCCAGGGCGCCCGCGAACGCGTGGTCCGGCGGCCTGCCGTACGTCACGACCAGACCGTCGCGCGGCACCTCGCCGCCCCCTCCCGCGGCCGCGTGGTGTGCGAAGGCGCTCAGCCCCTCCAGTGCGAGGCCCTGCCAGCGGGCGGCCTGGACGACGGACTGCTCGGTGCCGGGCGGCAGTTCGAGGACGGCGTGCAGGCCCGCGGCGATGCCGCCGACCTTGATGTGCGGCGCCTGTTCGGCCACCGCGGCGACGAGCTGGTCGCGCCGCCTCCGGTAGCGCAGCCGCATACCGCGTACGTGCCGGTCGTACGCGCCGGACGAGAGGAACTCGGCGAGGGTCAGCTGCTCCAGCGCGCCGGTCTGCCACTCCCCGGTGCTCTTGAGGGCGAGCGCCGGGTCGACGAGGTGGTCCGGCAGCACCATCCAGGCCAGCCGCAGCGCGGGGGCGAGGCTCTTGCTCGCGGTGCCGAGGTAGACGACCCGGTCGGGGTCGAGTCCCTGCAGCGCCCCCACGGGCTGCCGGTCGTACCTGAACTCACCGTCGTAGTCGTCCTCCAGCACCAGCCCGCCACTGGAACGCGCCCAGTCGATGACGGCGGCGCGGCGGTCCGGGTGCAGCGGTACGCCGGTGGGGAACTGGTGCGCCGGGGTGAGCAGGGCCGCCCGTACGCCCGGCAGGTCCGCCAGCCGTTCCGTGTCCGCGCCGTGCCCGTCGACCGGGACCGGGGCGGCGCGCAGCCCGGCGCGGTCCAGTACGTCGCGGTGGAAGGGGAGGCCGTACGCCTCGGTGCCGATCGCGCGGACACCCGAGTCGCGCAGGACGCGGGCGATCAGGCCGAGGCCCTGCATGAAGCCCGTGCAGACGAGAATGCGTTCCGGGTCGGTGCGTACGCCGCGGGCGCGGGCCAGGTAGTCGGCGAGCACGGTCCGCAGTTCCGGGCGGCCGGGCGGCGGGCCGTAGCCGAACGCGTCGTTGGGGGCGGTGGTGAGCGCGCGGCGGGCGGCGGCCAGCCAGGCGGTGCGGGGGAACCCGGAGACGTCGGGGGTGCCGGGCCGCAGGTCGTAGCGCGGACGGTCGGGCACCCGGGCGGGGGCGGCGCGCCGGGCCGGGGGCGCGGGGCGCGACGGCTCGGCGCGCCGGGCGACGCGGGTGCCGGAGCCCTGCCGGGCGCTGAGCCAGCCCTCGGCGACCAGTTCGGCGTACGCGTCGGCGACGGTGTTGCGGGCGATGCCGAGGTCGGCGGCGAGCGAGCGGGAGGAGGGCAGCCGGGTGCCGGGGGCCAGGCGTCCGGTGCGGACGGCGTCGCGCAGGGCACGCATCAGGGAGGCGCGCAGCCCGCCGGACCCGGCGAGGTCCAGGTGCAGGTCACGGCCGAAAGTGGCCCAGGAATCGTCCATGCGAATGGACCATACCCGGGTGCCAATGGCGGCGTAGCGTCATTGGCATGACGACGAACCCCCAGCACGGGCACCACCAGCCGCGGATCGCCATCGCGCGTAACGCGCCCGAGGTCTACAAGGCGATGGTCGCGCTCGACGCGGCGGCCAAGAAGGGCCTGGACCCGGCGCTGGTCCACCTGGTGAAGATCCGCGCCTCGCAGGTCAACCACTGTGCCTTCTGCATCGACATGCACATCAAGGAGGCCCGCAAGGAGGGCGAGACCGAGGAGCGCGTGTACCTCCTCAACGCCTGGGAGGAGGCCGGCGCCCACTACACCGAGAAGGAGCAGGCCGCCCTCGCCCTGACCGAGTCCGTCACCGTCCTGACCGACGGCTTCGTACCGGACACCGTCTACGAGCGCGCCGCCGCCCACTTCGACGAGCCCGAACTCGCCCAGCTCATCGCCCTCATCACGACCATCAACGCGTGGAACCGCTTCGGCGTGACCACCCGTATGACCCCCGGACAGGCATGATGACGACCACCACCGACTCGGCCCGGCTCGACTTCTACCAGCGCGCCCCCGGGGTCTACCAGCCCCTGCTGAACGCGCACATCGCCGCGAAGAAGGGCTTGGGCGACGACGTCCTGGCCGAACTGGTCCTGATCCGCGCCTCGCAGGTCAACCACTGCGCCTTCTGCCTCGACATGCACATCAAGGACGCGCGGAAGGCCGGAGTGTCCGAGGAGCGCATCTACCTCCTCAACGCCTGGGAGGAGGCCGGCGCCCACTACACCGAGAAGGAGCAGGCCGCCCTCGCCCTGACCGAGTCCGTCACCGTCCTGACCGACGGCTTCGTACCGGACACCGTCTACGAGCGCGCCGCCGCCCACTTCGACGAGCCCGAACTCGCCCACCTGATCGCCCTGATCACCACCATCAACATGTGGAACCGCATCAACGTCGCGGTCCGCCAGCCCATCGGGAGCGGGGCATGACCGCCGCGGCCCTGCGCGCCCTGCATCACGGCCGGGCGGCGGACGACCCGCTCGTCCTGCCCGGCCCGTGGGACGCGGAAAGCGCGCGGATCTTCGCGGCGGCGGGCTTCCCGGCCCTGGCGACGCCGAGCGCGGGGGTCGCGGCGTCGCTGGGGTACGCGGACGGCAGCACGACGCCGGACGAGATGTTCGCCGCGGTCGCCCGGATCGTACGGGCCGTGGACGTACCGGTGACCGCGGACCTGGAGGCGGGGTACGGCCTGCCCGCGAAGGAGCTGGTGGAACGCATCGCCGCCACCGGCGCGGTCGGCTGCAACATCGAGGACGGCGAGCAGGGGCAGCTCACCGACATGGCGCGGCAGGCCGACCGGCTCGCGGAGATCCGCGCCGCGGCGGGCGACGCGCTGGTGATCAACGCCCGTACCGACGTGTTCCTGCACGGCGCGGGCGGCGGGACGGACCTGGCGGCGCAGGTGGAGGAGGCGGTGCGCCGCGGGCTGCGGTACGCCGCCGCCGGCGCCGACTGCGTCTACCCGATCCTCGCGCCGCCGGAGGTCCTGGGGGAACTGGCCGACCGGATCGGGCTGCCGGTCAACGCCCTGGCCGTGCCGGCCGGCCCGTCCCCCCGCGAACTCGGCACGCTGGGCGCGTCCCGGGTCACCTTCGGCGGCGGGCTGCACCGGCGGGCGATGGACTCGGTACGGGCGACGGCGGAGGCGCTCCGTACCGGCTGACCTGCCGTACGGGGGTGGTGACGGCCTCCGCCACCACCCCCGCCCGGTCACTTCTGCTTCTTCTGCGTGGCGGCCACGATCTCCGCCAGGGCCGCGACGACGTCGGCCTCGGACGCCTCCTTGGTGATGCCGAGGCCGTTCAGCACGCCGTCGCCGTCCTCCAGTTCCAGCAGCGCCAGCAGGATGTGCTCGGTGCCGACGTAGTTGTGGCCCAGGCGCAGCGCCTCGCGGAAGGTGAGTTCCAGCGCCTTCTTCGCCTGCGCGTCGAACGGGATCAGCGCGGGCATCTCGCCGGACGGGGCCGGCAGCGACTCGGCCACGCGCCGGCGGACGGCCTCCAGGGTCACGCCCTGCGCCACGATCGCCCGCGCCGCGAGCCCGTCCGGCTCGGCCAGCAGGCCGAGCACCAGGTGCAGGGTGCCGATCTGGTCGTTGCCCGCCGCGTGGGCCTCGTTCTGCGAGGTCACCACCACGTTCCGGGCCCGCTCCGTGTACCGGCTGAACCCCTGGCCGGGGTCGAGGTCGGACGCCTCGCCGGGCGTCTTGGGAACGAAACGCTTCTGGGCCGCCTGCTTGGTGACGCCCATGCTCTTGCCGATGTCCGTCCAGGAGGCGCCCGAGCGGCGGGCCTGGTCCACGAAGTGGCCGATCAGGTGGTCGGCGACCTCGCCGAGGTGCTCGGCCGCGAGCACCGCGTCGGTCAGCTGGTCCAGCGCGTCGGGGTGGACCTTCTTGATGGCCTCGATCAGGTCGTCGAGGCGGATCGGAGGGGTGCTTCCAGTGGGTTGCGTCATGCGTCAACCGTAAGTTGACGCCTTCCGGACCGTCAACCCCAGGTTGACGACCTCTCTTCCCTGGCTTTACTAGAGCGCCCGCTCTACTATTGACGCGATGCGTACCGTCAACCCCGAAGAGCACGCCCGCAAACGGGCCCACATCCTCGGCGCCGCCGCGGTCGAGTTCGCCGCGCACGGCGTCGACGGCACGTCCACCGCGCGCATCTGCCGCGCCGCCGGCATCGGTTCGGGCACCCTCTTCCACTACTTCGCCACCAAGCGCGACATCTTCCACGCGCTGTTCAGCGACGACCTGCCGCGCAACGCCGAGGCCTGCGCCCGCGCCGTCGCCCAGGACCGGCCGGACGACGGCATCCGCCTCCTCGTGGACCATCTGCTCACCGACCTCGCCGACCCGCTCGTGCCGGGGCTCGCGGCGGCGGTCGTCTTCCAGGTCAACCGGGACGAGGAGTTCGCCCGGCTGATCTTGGCCGACACCGCCCAGGTACGCACCGCCCTGGAAACCCTGACGGCGCGCCTCGCCGCGGCGGGACGCCCCCTCCCCTTCCCACCCGAACGGGTCGCCGGCTGGATCCAGGGGCTGCTGGACGCCGCCTACCTCTCCGCCGGGGAACCGGGCTTCGACCCCGCCACGCACGCGGCCGAGCTACGGCGCATCGTCACCTGGCTGACCGGCGGCGAAGCGCCCCGGCACCTGAAACCGACCCGCACCGTCCCAGAGGGAGAACCGGCCCCATGACCTCCGACACCCCGGCGCCCGAGACTTCGCTGTCCAAAGCCCCGCCGCCCTCCTCCGACCCGACCGCCGTCGGCCCCACCACCGGCGAACGCGCCCTGCTGTGGGCCGGCTTCCCCGTACTGGGAGCAGTGGCGCTGTGGCTGGCCAGCAGGGCGGCGGACTGGGTGGCGTCGCTCCCCTGGGCCCCCATGCAGGGCGTGTTCAAGCTGGTCGCGTCCGCGCCCGAACCGCTGCTGTCGATCGGCGCCCTGATCGTCGGCGTCCTCGCCGGCCTGGCCATCGCGTTCTTCGCCGATCTTGAGTACGTGACCGCCGACATCGGTCCCGACCAGGCCGCCCTGACCGTCGACGGCGTCACCCGCACGGTGCCGCGCGCGGCCACCGCCGCGGTCTTCCAGGACGGCAAGAACCTGGTGCTGCTCGGCCACGACTCCACCGAACTGGCCCGGCTGCACGGCGACTTCGACGCGAAGCGATTCGCGGCCGCCTTCGAACGGCACGGCTACCCGTGGCGGCCGGACGGCGACCCGTACGCCGCCGACTTCCGCCGCTGGGTCCCCGCACAACCCGGCCTGCCCACCGGCGCCCACGCCCTCTTCAAGGCCCGGGCGCACGCACTGAAGAAGGGCGAGAAGCAGGACGCCGAACAGCTCAGGACCGAACTGGCCGAACTGGGCGTAGTCGTCCGGGAAGACAAGAACAAGACCCAACACTGGCGCCACGTCCGGCCCACCACCGGCGACTGACGACGTCCCGCGACGCGTCAACGCGCCGCGCTGCCCATGGCGTGCGCGAGGACGGAACACACTTCAGCACTGGTCGGCCGGTCCCCTGGGGCGGGGCTCAGCATGGCTTCGATCAGCTTGCCGAACATTCCGGGAACGGTCACCGGACGGTGCGGAACGGCGGCAACGGCCTTACGCTGCACCGATCGCGGGGCATCGTCCGGGTACTCGACATGCCTCCACCCCGTAGCACTCATGAACAACGACGCACCAAACCCGTACACGTCGGAAGCCGTGGTGGGAGTCGCCGTTCCCTTCTCCAGGACGCTACGGGAGATCTCGGGACTCTCGTAATGGACCAGACACCCGGGATAGGGAAGATCCAGCTCCCCCGGCAGCGAACCACCCTGCGCCAGGGCCAGATCAATGACCGTAGCGCCGCCGTCGGACCCGATGATGAAATGCGCCGGTTGGATGTCTCCGTGAATCCAATTCCGGTCGTGCAGCGCAGCGAGCTTCGTGGCGCACGCGAGAGCCGGTGCCAGGTCGAACGGGATGTTGATCTCACCGCTGCGATGCGGTCCCCACAGCTCGTACAGGTCGGTTCCCGCGTGCCACGGCTGTGCGTTCCACGTGCCGTAAACCCACGTGCCATAGACCGCGAACGTTTGCAGACGCTGCAAGATCAAGGCTTCACGGGCAGGTGCGAGGCTGGTCCAGGGGTGTCCAGGGTGCTCGTCCGTCGCAGGAACGGGGCGCCCGACCTTCACGGCGTACCGCTCCGCTTCCGCCTGTACGTCCCAGACAGTGGATCCACGACGGTTGACCACCAACCGAGTACTGATCGGTTTGAGTGCTTGTTCCACGCCACGCGGTAGGGGGCAGGGGACCGGGGGTTCCACGATGGTGTCCCTCTCGATGGGTGAGCCGACCCCCGCAAGGGAGCCGGCTCGGCTCCTGGAAAATGGAACTAGACGGCGTAGGGGCGACCGTCGTCCGAGTCGCACAGGCCGGCCGACAGCCCATGCACGGTCCACAGATCCTCGTGGACCAAGAACCCGCGCGCCTTCATGGCACACGCACTCGCCGACACCGCGGCGAACGAACGGGCGAGTTTGCCGGGCCCCGCCGGAGTGTGGTGCAGAAATCGCCCGCTGTTCTGCTCACAGAACCTGGCGTACTCCCGCGTGTGCAGGATGAACGCGTGCAGTCCCTTGTCCACGTCGTCCGATGGGACCAGGGGAATGTCGGTACCACCGACCGATGCCAGAAACGCAACGGCCTGGTCGATGATCCGTTCTGCCCGTTCGCGGGTTTCGCCGTCATGGACGACGACGAAGCGGGCCAAGCTGTCGAACAGGCCAGCATCGACCAGTTCACGGCCGGTTCGTCGTTCGGTTGCAACCATCGCCATTTCTCGTACTCCTCTTTCTTCGGTGGAATCCTGCTTCGTGCGCCGCTCGATTGCCCCGCTGGTGAGGGCAGTCGCCCGGAGTTGGAGCCCGCTCGCTGCCGGGTCTCTCACGGCGAGCGAAATGCTGTGAAGGCGGACCGTCACCGGCAGCGAGCGGAAGTTTCAGCCATTGCCACTCCCAAGGAGCCTGCACGTCTTGCGCGGCCGTCGGCGGTGCTCGTCACACCGCGTGTGCATACCGTGCGTCTCCCCGGTGTGGTCCACCGCCCATGCGTCCGCGGCCTCCGGTTCCTCTGTGAGGGGAAACCGGGGCCAGCACGGTCCGGATGCAACTTCGTGCACGCACCCCAGGTAGTAGACCGCCCCAGGCCGACCTGAAAGCACGTCGTCGACCAGGACACGTGACGCGTCCGGGGAGCCGCGTCTCACTGCCGATCGACCTGGCAGCACTCCTGCTCGTCAAGGCTCGCCGGCCGCACGTTCTCAGGGGCCGCCTCCCACTCGCGCCCGCCTCCGACAGGCCTCAGCAGCCACCGGCCGCCGGCCACGTCGCGGTACTCGCCGGTCCGGGACGTTGCAGTGTCCTTGACCAGCACACCCACGACCGGAGTGCGCGTCCGGTGAGAGGTGGTACGCCTTGCCGGGTTCCCTCGTCCGGGGGCGTTCGACCCCGTGTCCATCCTGGTGTGGCAGGTCATCACTTACCCTTCCTTCGTGTCGTCACCTGACCAGCCAACTCCCTTACGGCCAACGGCGGTACCGTTGCCTTCGAGCCCCGTGTTTAAAGCCTTTAAAGCAGGAGTTGACATGGCCGAGCGGACGCCGAACGCCGATCTGCAACTTCTGTTCGCGGAGAGCGGTTGGACTCTTGAGCAGTGCGCGCGAGCCGTTAACCGAGTGGGCACCGAGAGCAACACGCCCCTGCGGTACAACGGCAGCGCCGTACATCACTGGTTGGGCGGAACCGTGCCGCGCGAGTCGGTACGCCGCCTCGTCGTCGAAGCATTCGCCCGTCGCCTGAATCGCCCAATCACCCACTCCGATGCGGGTTTCCCCGCACCAGCCGATCACGTGTACGAGACGATAGGTACGGTGGAAGGGCTGAACGAGCTGGGGAGGATGGACATGGATCCGTCGCGGCGTGGGGTGCTCGGTGCCGGTCTGTTCTCTGTTGCCGTGACCGTCCCTGGGTGGCCGGACGTCGTCGCCAGGGCGGACGATCTACGGACCGGGAAGACCGCGCGTATCGGCATGGCCGACGTGCAGATGATCGCGGCTAGGACAGAGCGCGTCAGCGATTTGGACGACGAATTCGGCGGGCGCTTTGCCCGGCCGATGGCAGCCTCATTTCTGATCAACCATGTGGTACCCGCCCTGCGCGCAGACGGTCCGGAAGATGTACGTACCGCCATGCGTTCCGCTGCGTCCGACTTGTGTTACCTCACTGGATACATGGCCGTGGACGAGGGAAGACACCAGTTGGCGCAGCAGTACTACCTCAAAGCGCTTGAACTTGCGGGGGCGGCAAAGGATCACCTCACGTACTGCACCACTCTCCGCGGCATGAGCGTCCAAGCCGTTGACCTCGGGCACGGGTCGGAAGCGACGAGGCTCGCCGATGCTGCTGCCGCCGCGTCACCGCAGGCGGGGCCGCGGATGCGCGCCTTTCTGGCGGGACAGCAGGCGCACGCGTCGGCACAAACGGGGGACCGGGCAGGCGCCTTGCGGTACATCCGGGAAGCGGAAGTGGCGATGGACCGGGCCGAATCACGAGGCAAAGCGCTGGGCTCTTACGATCCTGCCTCGCTCCACTACCACATCAGCCAAGTCCGCTTCGAGCTCGGTGACTACACAGGGGCGGTTTCGGCGCTGGAAGAGTCGGACCGCACACGGCACAGCGTGTACAGGCGTTCTCGGGTGCATCGGCGCGGATTGCTCGCCGAACGTCAGTTGCGGATCGGGCACCTGGAGGCAGCGTGCCACACATGGAACTTGGCCTTGGACGACTACCCGTTGGTGAAATCGGGCCGCGCCGATGAGCGTATGCGGCGGATGTTCGTGCTGCTGCGCCCGTATCTCAAGAACGCCGCTGCTCTTGGGCTTCACGAAAGAGGCCGGCGGGTTGTCGGGCCCCAGCTTGCCTCCCGGCTCAAGTAGTCCCGCTGATGGCACCGGGTACGGCGCGGCCCTGGACGCGTGCGTCCAGCGCCCCGCCGTTCACGCGAACTTGCGGCTGATCCCGTCGAAGACGCGCTTCGCCTCCGCGCCCAGGTGCGGGCCGGCGAGCCAGGTGTGGTTCAGGGAGCCGATCGAGCTGTTGGAGACCAGGTAGGTGCGGCCGCCCTGGCTGGTGAACCAGCCGCCGCCGGAGGTGCCGCCGGTCATCGTGCAGCCGATGCGGAACATGGCGGGCGTGCCCTGGGCCATCGTGAGGCGGCCGGGGCGGGAGGGGCAGTTCATCATGCGGGCGCCGTCGTACGGGGGTGCGGCCGGGTAGCCGAATGCCTGGAGGCCGTTGACGCGGTCGGCCGAGGGGGCGCCGAACCACACCGGGAGCGCCGCGCCGACGGTCTCCTGGAGCGACTTGCCGCCACCCCGCTCCGGCTTGACGTGCAGTACGGCGAAGTCGTACGCGGAGCCGCCGTTGCCGGACTTGGTGCTGCCCATGTCGATCCACTCGCCGGAGGTGGTGACCCAGTCGGCCCACCAGACGCCGTACGGCGCGACCTCCTGTGCCGGGGCGCGGCCGACCTGGCTCATCGGCAGGCCCTGGTCGTTGTAGGACGGCACGAAGACGATGTTGCGCATCCAGCCGCCGCTCTTGCCGGTGTGCACGCAGTGGCCCGCGGTCCACACCAGGTTGGACTTGCCGGGGTGGGCCGGGTCCTCGACGACGGTGCCGGAGCAGACCATCGGGCCCTGCGGGCTGTCGAACATGATCTTGCCGATGGGGGCCATGTGCTGGTGGTAAGGGCGCGCCACCTGCCGGGCCTGGACCGGGCGCGGTTCCGGGTCGGTGCCGCCCGCGTCGCCGGCGCTCTGGGTGGTGACGTCCGGCGTGGTCTTCGCCTCGGCCATCCGCGACGGGTTCCACAGGTCCTTGATCATCGGGTTGGCGAACTCGGACGCCTTGCGGGACCACCGGTCCCAGTCCTTCCAGCCGCCCTTCTCCCACTTCTTGAGGTCGTCCAGGTTCTTGGGCAGGCCGTCCGGCAGGTCGGGTCCGCCCGCGTCGCCCTCCTGCCCGGCGGACGCCGAACTTCCCGGCCCGGCGGCGGCCTTGTCGTCGGCCGGGCCGCAGGCGGTGGCGGCGGTGAGCAGCGTGACCACCGCGGCGGCGGCCGCGGCGGTACGGCGTATGGCAGACATGGAGCGGTTTCCCCCTGGTGCGTCCGGAGATGCGTCATTTATTGACATGCCCCCGGCCGGGGGCGCATCTACTATGCCTGTGCGACACGTCCGGTAACCGACGAGGGGTTGCGCTCACCGTGGATTCTTTTCCGGAACATGACCTGCGGACGCCGCGGTTGCAGCTGCGGTGGCTCGGTGAAGCGGACGCGCCGCACATCGTCGCGCTGGACGGCGATCCGGAAGTGATGCGCTTTCTCGGCGACGGAAAGCCCGTGCCGCGCGCCGAGGTTCTCGAAAGGACTCTGCCGGTTCTGCTCGCCCGGCACGGCGAGCGCGGGGAACTCGGCTACCGGGCCGCCGAGGACGCGGTCACCGGGGAATTCGTCGGCTGGTTCGAACTCACTCCGACGAACCGGGGAATTCCCGGCGAAGTGGAGCTCGGATACCGGCTGTGCCGCTCCGCCTGGGGCCGGGGTTACGCCACCGAAGGGGCCCGCGCGCTGATCCGTGCGGCGTTCGCCGAATACGGTGTACGGCGCGTGACGGCCACCACCATGGCGGTCAACGCCGCGTCCCGGCGCGTCATGGAAAAAGCGGGCCTGCGGTATGTACGCACCTTTTTCGAGGAATGGCCCGACCCCATCCCGGGATCGGAACACGGCGAGGTGGAATACGCTCTGGAGCGTGCCGACCGGCGGCCCTGACCGGCTGCGGGAACGGCCGGGGGCTCAGCGTGCCAGGCCCGCCTGGTGTGCCAGCAGTGCCGCCTGTACCCGGCTCTCCGTTCCGGTCTTGTCGAGGATGCGGCCGACGTGCGTCTTGACCGTGCCGAGGCCGATCTCCAGGCGGCGCCCGATCTCCAGGTTCGACAGGCCCTCACCGAGCATCGCCAGCACCTCCCGCTCCCGGTCGGTCAGCGCGGCGAGCCGCTCGTCGGGGCGCTGTCCGCCGGCCGGGCCGACGCGGCCGCTGCCCTGGAGCATCCGCTTGACGACATGGCCGGTGACGCCGGGCGAGAGCACCGCGTCGCCGGCCGCGGCGGCCCGTACGGCGCTGATCAGCTCCTGCGGCCCCTCGTCCTTGAGCAGGAAGCCGCTGGCGCCGGCCTGGAGGGCGCGGGTGACGTTCTCCTCGTCGCCGAAGGTGGTGAGCATGACGACCTGCGGCTTGGGGTCGAGCCCGACGAGCTGCTCGATGGCGGCGAGGCCGTCGAGCACCGGCATCCGGATGTCGACGAGGGCGACCTCCACGGGCTGCCGCGCGGCCATGTCGACCGCTTCGGCGCCGTTGGCGGCCTCCGCGACGACGTCGATGTCCTCGGCGTGCCGCAGGATGAGGCGGACACCGTGCCGGATCATTTCCTCGTCGTCGGCGATCAGGACCCGGATGGCGGGGCGTGCCCCGGCAGGGGTGGCGTCGGCGGTCATGGACCCTCCGTCGTATCAGTCGGTCCAGGCGCAACCGGCACCCAGAACTTGTCAATATCGGTCAGGACATCGCCGCGGAAACAGTAGCGGCTGAGTTCGATCCGCCCGTTCTCCGGTTCGTCGGAGTTGTACGGGAAGAGGCAGTCCGTGCCGGGCGGCCTGGGCGGCTCGTGGCCCTCGGCCGCGGCGCGGGCCAGGGCGCTGTCGTACAGAAAAGCGGACTCGACGTCGTGCCGGGTCATGCCGACGTGGATGCTCCGCTCGGAGATCGGCTCCGGCTCGCGCGAACTCTGCACCAGGTTCAGCCCCAGCGCCAGCATCGTCCCCACCCCCACCAGCCCGAGGACACCGGTCGCCAGGCCGGGCAGGTGGCGCAGCACGCCGGGCAGCGCGCCGGGCTGCCGCCCCTCGGCGGCCAGGAGGGCGGGTGGCGCGTACGGTTCCCCGGCGGCGGACGCCGAGGGGGAGGCCGGGTGCGCGGGGACCGTCGCCCGCACCAGGAACCCGCCGACGCCGGTGGGCTCCGCCCGCAGCTCGCCGCCGAGCAGGCCGACCCGCTCGCGCAGCCCGGTCAGCCCGCGGCCGGTGCCGAGGCCGGTGGTGGCCTCCGGCAGCTTCGGGGGCGCCCCGTTGCGTACCGTCACCCGTACCCGGTCGGCGGTGTGCTCCACGGTCAGCTCGACGGCCGCGCCGGCCGCGTACCGGTGGACGTTGGTGAGGGACTCGCGGACCACGCGGTGCACCGCGCGCCGGACCCGCGGCTCCAGCCCGTCCAGGTCGGCGCCCTGCCAGCGGACGGAGACGGGGATGCCCGCGGCCCGGGACTCCTCGGCCAGCGCCGCGATGTCGGAGCGGGTGCCGGTGGCGTCGGTGAGCGCCTGGGTGCCGGTGTCGCGGCCCAGCGGCCCGAGGACCCCGAGGACGCCGCGCAGTTCGTTCATGGCGTCCCGGGTGGCGGCCCGTACCTGGGCGGCCTCCTCCTGGAGCTCGGGCGCCTTCGAGGCGAGGGCCATCTCCAGGCCGCCGCTGCGCAGCGAGATCAGGCTGAGCCGGTGGCCCACCAGGTCGTGCATCTCGGCGGCGATACGGGAGCGCTCCTCGACGCGGGAGGCGCTGTCGACCAGCCGCCGGGCCTCCTCGGCGGCGGCGGCCCGCTCCCGCAGGGCCACCAGCAGGCGTTCCTGCTGGCCGCGCGAGCTGCCGACCA
The DNA here is from genome assembly GCF_044329785.1 of Streptomyces sp. NPDC017529. Classification (NCBI taxonomy): domain Bacteria; kingdom Bacillati; phylum Actinomycetota; class Actinomycetes; order Kitasatosporales; family Streptomycetaceae; genus Streptomyces; species Streptomyces sp. NPDC017529. The sequence continues at coordinate 53,562 of NZ_JBIRJY010000004.1, read as the reverse complement.
GGCCGGGGACGAGGATGCCGACGCCGCCGACCACGGCGCCCTGGGCGAAGCCGAAGCGCCAGCTCTCGTAGCCCGTGCACACCGTGCCGACGATGGCGGTGAGCAGGGGAATGACCGTCGCGGTGAGGAGGACGACGGTGCGGCGGCGGGGGTCGTCGATGCGCCGGATGGCGTCGTAGGCGACGAGGGCGGTCATCATCCCGACCACCGGCAGAGCGCCGGCGAACGCGGCGAGGACCAGCAGAACGGTGACGGGAAAGCGCCGGCGAGCGGGCAGCAGCAGGGCCGCGACGGCGCACAGGGCGATTTTCTTCTCGGCCGGCAGCAGTTCGAAGTACCCGAACGAATAGGGGCCGAGCAGGCCGAGATAGCCGAATCCCCCGACCACCTCCAGAAGGAGGAGCAGACGGCGCCTCTTGCGCCGGCGCGGCCGGTCGGCGTCGTACGGCGGGGCCGTCGGCGGCGGCGTGAAAGGCATGTCCCCGATTATCCGTACGCCGGTACCGAAACCGCTGCACCTTGAGGAGGAGGAAAAGCCGGGCGGGTCTGCCCGAAGACATACCCGCCCGGCTCTCGTCCGGAAGCGCTTCCCGGAATTACTTCTTGGGCAGCCACTTCTTCCAGACCTCCGGGTGCTTCGCCACCCAGCGCTTGCCCGCCTCGTCGGCGGACAGCCCGTCGGAGGCGATCATCTCGGAGACCTCGTTCTGGTTTTCCTTCGTCCAGTGGAAGTTCTTCAGGAACGCCGCGGCCGCGGAGCCGCCCTTGGCGAAGTCGGTGTTGAAGAACTTCTGGAGCGGCGTCGTCGGATAGGCGCAGTCGACGGTCGTCGGGTCCTTCGCGCCCTTTTCCGCGCAGGCGTCGGTGTATTCGGGGAGTTTGACCTCCACCATCGGCACCTGGTTGAACAGCCACTGCGGCTCGTACCAGTACGTCAGGAACGGCTTCTTCTGCTTGGCGAACTGCTGGATCTGGGTGATCTGCGCCGCCTCGGAACCCGCGAAGACGACCTCGTAGTCCAGCTTGAGGTTCTTCACCAGCGCCTTGTCGTTGGTGACGTAGGACGGCGAGCCGTCCATCAGCTGGCCCTTGCTGCCGCTCTCGGAGGTGCGGAGCTGGTCGGCGTACTTGTTGAGGTTCTTCCAGTCGGTCACGTCCGGGTGCTTGTCGGCCCAGTACTTGGGGACCCACCACCCGATGTGGCCGGTGACGCCGTTGCCGCCGCCCGCCGTGATCGTCTTCTTGTCCTTGATGTAACGCTTCTCCTGGTCCGGGTGGCCCCAGTCCTCCAGGATCGCGTCCACCCGGCCCTGGCTGAGCGCGTCCCAGGCCGGGATCTCGTCCACCTGGACGGTGTCGACGTGGTAGTCCAGCTCGTGTTCGAGCAGGTACTTGGCCACCGCCACGTTGGCCTGCGCGCCGACCCAGGTCTGCGTGGACAGCGTCACGGACTTGGCGCCGCCCGGCGCCTGGAAGGGCGAGCCCTGCTTGGTCATGTCGGCCTTGCCGCAGCCGGAGAGGGCGAGCAGCGTCGCCCCCGCCAGCGCGGCGGCCCCGGCAACGCGTATACGGGTACGGGTCATGGTCAGGCTCCCTTCCCCGCCGTACGGCGCTGCGTCGGCTGCGTCACCCGGTCGAGCATCAGGCCGAGGCAGACGATGGCCACGCCCGCGACCAGGCCCAGGGCCAGGTTGCCGGTGGCGAGACCGGTGACCACGTCGTAGCCGAGCGCGCCGCCGCCCACCAGGCCGCCGATGATGACGACCGCGAGGACGAGGACGACGCCCTGGTTGACGGCCAGCAGCAGCGCGGGCCTGGCCAGCGGGAGCTGCACCTGCCGCAGGGTCTGCCAGCGGGTGGCGCCCAGCGAGCGGGCGGACTCCATCGCGGCCGGGTCGACCTGCCGCAGGCCCTGGGTGGTGATGCGGATGACCGCGGGCAGCGCGTACACGACGGCGGCGGCAGCGGCCGGGGCGCGGCCCACGGCGAACAGCGCGACCACCGGGATCAGGTACACGAACTGCGGCATGGTCTGCATGACGTCCAGGACCGGGCGCAGGATCGCCTCCAGGCGCTTGCTGCCCGCGGCGAGGATGCCGACGCCGAAGCCCAGCACCAGGGTCACCACGAGGGCGGCGAGGACCTGGGAGAGGGTGTTCATGGACGGCTTCCAGACGCCGAGGACGCCGATGGCGGCCATCGCGAGCGTCGCGGTCAGCGCGGTGCGCCAGGTGCCGATCAGCCAGGCCAGCGCGGCGACGATCAGCAGCGCGCCCCACCAGGGCAGCGCCGTCAGGCCGTCGCGCAGCGGGTCCAGGACCCAGGAGGTGAAGTGCGCGGCCCAGTCGGCGGTACCGCCGACGACGGGGACCCCGGAGTAGAGGTGGTCGACCATCCACTCCTTGAAGTCGTTGACCGGGCGGGCGATGGCCACCGTCCAGCCGGAGGGCCAGATGGTGGAGCCGGCCAGCCGGCCGGCGGCGGTCACCAGCGCGGTGAGAACGGCGATGCCGGCCCAGGCGCGCCGGCCGCGCAGCAGCTTCGGGCCGCGGGCGGCCGGGTCGGCGCCCATCCGCTCGCCGGCGGCGGCGGTCGTCCGGTCCATGACGATGGCCAGCAGCACGATCGGCACGGCGGCGGCGAGCGCGGCGCCGACGTCCACCGAGGCGAGCGCCTGGTACACGCGGTCACCGAGGCCGGCGGCGCCGATCATCGACGCGATGACGGCCATCGACAGCGCCATCATGATCGTCTGGTTGAGGCCGAGCAGCAGTTCCTTGCGGGCCAGCGGCAGGCGGGCGGTCAGCAGCCGCTGCCGGCCGGTCGCGCCGAGCGAGGAGACGGCCTCCAGCACGCCGGGGTCCGCGCCGCGCAGGCCGAGCGCGGTCAGCCGGGCCATCGGCGGGGCCGCGTACACGACGGTGGCCAGCAGCGCCGCGGGCACGCCGATGCCGAAGACCAGCACGACGGGCAGCAGGTACGCGAAGGCCGGCAGCACCTGCATGGTGTCCAGCACCGGCCGCAGGATCTTGAACAGCCGCTCGGAGAGGCCGCCCGCGAGTCCCAGCAGCGCGCCCACGACGACCGAGGCGACAACCGCCACGATCATCAGGGCGAGGGTCTGCATGGTCGGCAGCCACATGTCCAGGACGCCGCTGACGGCGAAGGAGACCAGCGCGGTCGCGGCGATGCGCAGGCCCGCGACGCGCCAGGCGACGAGGGTGACGCCGGCGGTGACACCGGTCCAGCCGAGCAGCAGCAGGAGCTGGTAGACGGCGCGTACGGAGATGACGACGGCGTTGCTGAGGTGGCCGAGGAAGTACACGAACAGCGGGTGGCTGTCGCGGTTGTCGATGATCCAGTCGCTGGTCCTGCCGAGCGGTCCGGTCAGGTCGACGGTCAGGTCGCCCGGCCAGGTGCCGCTGGACCACTTGGCGTGGGCGAGCGGTACGAGGACCGCCGCGGCGACGGCGAGGACGAGGATCTTGCGCAGGCCGCGGCTCTGGAGGGCGGCCTGGAGAGCGCCCTGCTGGTCGGGCGCGGCGGTGGTGCGTGCGGTGGGGGTGGCGGCCGTCATGCGCGCCCCCGCTTCACCGTGCCGGCCACCGCGTTCATCGCCGCGGCGCGCTGGGCCTCGTGCCAGCGGTGCCGTACGGCGGCACGCAGCCGGCCGGTCAGGGAGTGGGGTGCGGGGGCTTGCCGGGTACGGTCCCGGGTCGGCGGCTGGAGCGTCCGCACCTGGGCGGGGGCGACCCGTACCGGCCGCCGGGTCGGTGGCCAACCGGCCGCCACGGCGGCGGCGTTGGCGGTACTGGAATGTGCGGACATCAGGCGGCCACCTCGCCCCGGCCGGCGTCTATGCGGGCGACGACGTTGAGCAGGCAGGTGCTGTCCACGATGCCCAGGCAGCGCTTGCCGTCCATCACGCGGGCCGCGCCGCCGGAGCGGGCGACGGCCTCGATCGCGTCGGAGACCAGGGTGTCCGGCGCGAGCGCGGCCCCCTCCTCCGCCTCGCCGGCCTCGGCCGGGCGCATGGCGCGCCGTACGGTCAGCACCTGTTCGCGCGGCACGTCCTGGACGAAGTCGCGGACGTACTCGTCGGCCGGGGAGCCCACGATCTCCTCGGGGGTGCCGAGTTGAACGATTTTCCCGTCCCGCATCAGGGCGATCCGGTCGCCGATGCGCAGGGCCTCGGCGAGGTCGTGCGTGATGAAGACCATCGTGCGGCCCTCGTCCTCGTGCAGCCGGACGACCTCTTCTTGCATGTCCCGCCGGATCAGCGGGTCAAGCGCGCTGAACGGCTCGTCGAACAGCAGGACTTCGGGGTCGACGGCGAGCGCGCGGGCGAGCCCGACGCGCTGCTGCTGGCCGCCGGACAGCTGTCCGGGGCGGCGGTTCTCCAGCCCCGCGAGGCCCACCTTCTCCACCATCTCGGCGGCGCGCTCACGGCGTTCGGCGCGGGACATGCCCTGGATCTCCAGGCCGTACGCGACGTTGTCGATCACCGAGCGGTGCGGCAGCAGGCCGAAGTGCTGGAAGACCATGGCGGCGCGGCGGCGGCGCAGCTCGCGCAGCTGCGTCTTGTCCATGGCGCGGACGTCCTCGCCGTCCATGTCCAGGCCGCCGCTGGTCGGCTCGATGAGCCGGGTCAGACAGCGCACCAGGGTGGACTTGCCGGAGCCCGACAGGCCCATGACGACGAAGACCTCGCCCTTGTGGACGTCGAAGCTGACGTCGCGGACGGCGGCCGTGCAGCCGGTCCGCTCGCGCAGGTCGCGCGCGGACAGGCCGGTCAGCTCGGCGTCCTCCGGGACGCGTTCGGCCTTCGGGCCGAAGACCTTCCACAGGTTGCGGACGGAAAAGACGACGTCCCGGGGGTCCCGGGCGTCCTCGGCCGTCAGCTTGTCGGCGGCCTCGCGGGGCTGGGGTATACCGGCTTCGGGGGCGGCGGCGGCCATCACGCACCACCTCCCCGGGTCGGGGAATCAACCAGCAGCTCGGCTGCCTTCTCCCCCACCATCAGCACGCCGATCATCGGGTTCACGGCGGGCATCGTCGGGAAGACCGACGCGTCGGCGATCCGGATGCCGGACAGGCCGCGGATCTTCAGCTCGGGGTCGACGACCGCGAGCTTGTCGTCCTTGGCGCCCATCTTGCAGGTGCCGGCCGGGTGGTAGACGGTGTGCGCGGCCTTGCGGACCAGCTCGCTGATCTCCTCGTCCTCGGTCACCTCCGGGCCGGGGAAGACCTCGCGCTTGAGCCACTTCTTGAACGGCTCCGCCTCGGCGACCTTGCGGGCCAGCTTGATGCCGTCCACCAGGGTCTTGCCGTCGTAGTCGTCCTCGTCCATGAAGTACTTGAAGTCGAGCGCGGGCTTGACCTCGGGGTCCTTGGACGTGAGGTAGAGGCGCCCGCGCGACCGCGACTTGGGGATGTTCGGCGTCATCGACACACCGTGCTCGGGGCGTTCGTAGCCCAGCCGCTCCGGGTTGTCGGTGAAGGGGATCTGGTAGAAGTGGAACATCAGGTCCGGGCCCTTGTGGTCCGGGTCCCGCTTGACGAACAGGCCCGCGTCGGAGTCCATCGCGGAGTTCCCCGGGATCGGCCCGTCGGTCTCCCAGACGATCACCGATTCCGGGTGGTCGATCAGGTTCTCGCCCACGCCCGGCAGATCGACCTTGCAGTCGATGCCCAGCGCCTCCAGGTCCTTCTTCGGCCCGATGCCCGAGTGCATCAGCAGCCGCGGGGTGTCCACCGCGCCGGCGCACACCAGCACCTCGCGCGCGGCCTCGACGTAGACCTCCTCGCCGTCCTTGGTACGGACGTGGACGCCCTTGGCGGTGGTGCCGTCCAGCTCCAGCTTCGTCGCCCAGGTCTCCAGCATCAGCGTGAGGTTGGGGCGGTCGCCGGCCTCCATGTGCGGATGCAGGTACGCGACCGAGGCGGAGGAGCGCTTGTTGTTCTCCGGGTGGTACGACAGGTCGAAGAACCCGACGCCCTCGTCGAACGGCTGGTCGTTGAAGCCGACGACCTCGGGCACGCCGAGCGCGCTCTTGGTGGCCTCGATCCAGTCGGTGGCGATCTGGTTCTGGTCCTTCTTGGCCACCCGCACGATGTTGTTGCGCAGCTTGCCGAAGTAGGGGTCCATGTCCTTGGCGCCCCAGCCGGTGGCGCCGGCCGCCTCCCACTCGTCCCAGTCGGACGGCAGCGGCTTGAAGGAGATCAGGGTGTTGTGCGACGAGCAGCCGCCCAGCACCTTGGCGCGGCTGTGCAGGATGTGCGAGTTGCCGCGGGGCTGTTCGGTGGTCGTGTACTCGTAGTCCAGCTCGCCGCCGAGCAGGCCGAGCCACTTGCGCAGCGTCAGCACGTCCTCGCGGTCGATGTCGGACGGGCCGCCCTCGATGACGGCGACCCGGACGTCCGGGTCCTCGGTGAGCCGGGAGGCGATCACCGATCCGGCGGTCCCACCGCCGACGATCACGTAGTCGTACACGGGCATGAGGTGGTACTCCTTCTGCAAGGTTCGTGCGAGCGTGGTGCGGTGAACAGACGGGCCCTCAGCCCGCGAACCAGCGGACCGGCTCCGGCCGCAGGTTCTCGTAAACGTGCTTGCTCTCGCGGTACTCGTCCAGACCCGCGGGGCCCAGTTCCCGGCCGATGCCGGACTTCCCGAAGCCGCCCCACTCGGCCTGCGGCAGGTACGGGTGGTAGTCGTTGATCCAGATCGTGCCGTGCCGCAGGCGGGCGGCGACCCGGCGCGCGCGGGCGGTGTCGGCCGACCAGACGGCGCCGGCCAGGCCGTACTCGGTGTCGTTGGCCAGCGCGACGGCCTCGTCCTCGGTCGTGAACGTCTCCACGGTCAGGATCGGCCCGAAGGTCTCCTCGCGGATCACCTTCATGTCGCGGTGGCAGCCGTCCAGGACGGTCGGGCTGTAGAAGTAACCGGTGGCCGGGCGGACGTCGCTGGGCTCGGGACGGCGGCCGCCGCACCGCAGCTGGGCGCCCTCCTGGAGGGCGGAGGCCACGTACGCCTCGACCTTCTCCAGCTGCTGCTGCGAGACGACCGGGCCGCACTCGACGCCCTCGGCGGTGCCGCGGCCCAGCTTGATCTTCTCGGCGCGGCGCGCCAGTTCGGCCACGAAACGGTCCCGCACCGATTCCTCGATGATCAGGCGGGCGCCCGCCGAGCAGACCTGGCCGCTGTGGATGAACGCGGCGTTCAGCGCCTGGTCGACGGCGGTGTCGAAGCCCTCGTCGGTGGCGCAGGAGTCGGCGAAGACGACGTTCGGGTTCTTGCCGCCCAGCTCCAGCGCGATCTTCTTGGCCCCCGCGACGGCGGCCGAACCGGCCTTCGTGCCGCTGACCAGCCCACCGGTGAAGGAGAAGAGATCCACATCCGGGTGCTCGGCCAGCCGCTGGCCGACCGGCAGGCCGGCGCCGGTGACGATGTTGGCGACCCCGGCCGGCAGCCCGGCCTCGACCAGCAGCTTGACGAGGTACACCGTCGAGAGCGGAGTGACCTCACTCGGCTTGATCACAAAGGTGTTGCCCGCGGCGAGCGCCGGAGCGACCTTCCAACTCGCCTGCAGAAGCGGGTAGTTCCAGGGGGTGATCATCGCGCAGACGCCGACCGGCTCGTGCACGACGACGCTGTGCACGTCCGGGCTGCCCGCGTCCACGACGCGCCCCCCGCTCTCGTTCATCACCAAGTCGGCGAAGTAACGGAAGGCGTTGGTGACGTCGTCCACGTCCACCCGGCCCTCTTCGAGGGTCTTGCCGGTGTCCCGGCTCTCTATGAGGGCGATCTCCTCGCGGTCCCGCTGGAGCAGGTCCGCGACCCGCCGCAGCAGCGCGGCCCGTTCCGCGACCGGGGTACGGGGCCACTGGCCCGCCCCGCCGTCGAACGCGCGGCGCGCGGCCTCGACCGCCGCGTCGGCATCTTCGGCGCCGCCCTCGGCGACGACTTCGAGCGTCTTCGCATCGGCGGGGTCCAGGACCTCCCGGGTGGCGCCGGATACGGCGGAGCGCCACACCCCGTCTACGTGAATCGTCTCGTTTGCCGACACGTCTGTTCTGCCTTTCGACTACCGGTTTGCTGCCACTGGTTCACACCAGCAACGAGGACCCCTCCCCGGAACCCCTTTACCTATGCCGAAACGTTCGCGGAAAGTGACCCGACTCACTCCTCCAGCCCCCTGAATACAGGTTTGCCGCCCTCGCATCGGGTCACTGGCCCCACCCCACCCCCCTCAAACCCACCATTCGGCCCCTTCCACCCGGTCCGGCGTACGCCTGACGGGCCGGTGGTCAGGCGATGGGCCAGGGCGCGCACCCGGTCGCGCCGGGTGCCGCCGTTCAGGAGCCGCGTGGGGCGAAGTGCTCCAGGGCGGTGCGCTGGATACGGGCCTGGGCCGGCCATTCGGCGTCGGGGCCGAGGACGAGGACGGCGAACTGGCGGCCGTCGGGGACGGTGAAGGCGCGGTCCGTGACGCGGGCGCGGACGCCGAGTTTTTCGCTGTCGTAGGCGTACACCAGCTCGGTGGCGCCGGAGCCGACGCCGACGTCGCCGACGGGGCCGAGGCTCATCTCCACGTAGCCGGGCTTGTCGGCCAGGCTCTCGGAAGTGGCCTTGAGGGCCTCGTACGGCGTGATGTCCGGTTCGGTGATCTCGAAGACCTGGAGGAGGTACCGCTCGTCGGGGGCGGTGTAGAAGACGCCGTCCTTGCGTGCGGAGCGCTGCCAGTTCTCCGGTACGGCGAGGGTGAAGCCCGCGCTGTCCCGCGCCAGCCGGTAGCCGGCCGGGAGCGCGCCCGAGGGCGAGCCGGAGGCCGGGCCGCCGGTGGCGGAGCCGGCCGGTACGTCGCCCGTCCCCGGCGCCTCGTGCGGGCCCGGGGTCCCGGCGGACGCCGAGGCCGGCGACCGGGGGTCCTCGGCGCGGACCGCGCCACTGTCACCGCCCCACAGCAGCCATCCGCCACCGAAGCCCGCGGCCACCACGGCGACCGCCGCGCCGACGACGACGGGCGCCGACCAGGCGGTCCGGCGGGAAGGCGGTGCCCCGGCATCGCCGGGCGGGGGCACCGGTCCCTGGTCGGGGACGAAGCCCGGCTTCGGGGGCAGCGGGTCGGTGTACGGCGCCGGGGCGGGGCCGCCGGTGTCCCAGCACTGGGCTTCGTCGTTCCAGCGCACACCGGCCGCGCCGTGGCCCTGCTCGCTCATGCTCACCCTCCCAGCAGCCCGGCCACGGCCTGGGCCACGGCGGCGCCGGACGCCAGCATGCCGGTCACGGCGCCCGCGTCGGAGAGGGCCACGCGCAGCCGGTCCAGCCGGCCCGGGGCAGTCCGGCCGCCGGTCTCGATCTCCTGCTGGGCGTCGGCCAGTTCGGCGCTGAGCAGCGTGACCTGCGGCGTTTCGATGACCCTGGCGAGGTCTGCGCGCAACTGGCGTACGGCGGCGAGCAGTTCCTCCTGAGCGGGGTCGGTGCCCGGGTGGCCGGGCGCGTGTTCGTTGTGGGTGACCGTGTTGTTGTCACCGATGGCGAAGGCGCCGTGCACCTCGCCGATGTGGATGCCGCGGTTGCCTTCGTCAGAGCTTGCCATCTCTGCCTCCCCGTCCGTCCGCTGTGCCGTACGCTCCGGCCTCCGGCACGATTGTGCCCCCGCCGCCGAAGCCGTTGCCGGTGATCGTGTTGTGGTCGCCGATGCCGACGGCGCCGTGCGCGGACTCGATGAAGACGCCCCCGTTGCCGACGTTGACGATCCGCTGCTCGAACTCGTCGGTCTGCCAGCCCGCCTCGTGCAGCGCCAGCCGCACGCCGCTCGCCACCCGGTCCTGGATGCTCTTCAGGTAGCGGGTGACGTCCATCTCCTGGAAGAGCGAGGCGTCGCCGTCGGAGCCCAGTTCGCGGACCGAGGCCGCGGGGCCGTCCGGCAGCGCGCCGCGGTGGCCGCCGGTGAGCATGCCCCATGTGGACACGAAGCCGCGCCACAGGCTCACCACGGCGCGCCCGGCGGAGCGCGGCGTCCGGGCGAGTGCCCACACGGCCTTGCCGAAGGGGTTGTTGTGGCGGTAGCGGTGCGCGATCCGGTCGGCTTCGCGGTACAGGGCCCGTACGGGCCACAGGACGTGCGGCGCGACCTCCAGCATGAGCATGTTGCCCTGTGTGTGGACCCGTACGAACACCGTCGTGACGATGCCCTCGCCCCAGCCGCCGACGCGGACGCGCAGGAAGTGCCGCCGGGTCTCGCCGCCCTCCTCGACCGCGCCGGCCCGGTGCTCCTCGAAGCCGCCGGGCCCGTACGGGGCGGCGGCCCTGGACGGCAGCCCGGCCACCGGCAGGAAGACGCACTCGTCGATCTCCAGCTCGCGCAGCCGGTCGCGGACCGCGGCTGCGGCCTGCGGCGAGCCGTGTGCCGAGGGCTCGCGCAGCGCCGCGACCAGGGGGATGATCCGCCGGAGGACGGTGTCGTTGTCCAGCGGCAGCGGCCCGCCGGCGTCGCCGTCCGCGGCCGCCGCCGCGTCCTTGCGCGGTCGCAGCTCCACCGACAGCGACCAGGTCTCGTACGGCGTGCCCGCGCCGCAGAACGGGTCGGCCGCGCGGTACATGACCAGCGGGCCGTGCTGTTCGGTACGGATGCGGTGGCGCAGCCGCTGGAAGCGGGCGCCCTCGGCCCGTTCGGCGGGGTCGGCGGCGGCGTCCGGGAACCGGCTCCGGGACAGCTCGGTGGTCAGCACCCTGGCGATCTGGCCGTGCTGTGCGCCGACGGCCCAGGCCAGGAGGGCGGGGAGCGCCAGGGCGAGCCAGGCGTGGAGCGGCTGTGCCGCGATCGTGCCCTGACCGAGGAGTCCGGCGGGCAGGAACAGCGTCAGCGGGTTGTCGGACGGGCCGGGGAAGCCTCCGGAGGAGTCGTACGCGGACCCGCCGGAGTCGTCGCCACCGAACACCATGGCCAGCAGCGCCACGGCCACGCCCAGCGCGCTCAAGCGCCCGTACCAGCGCAGCAGCCAGCCGGCGGCCCGCCGGTACCAGGGCGGCCGTGCGGCGCGGCCCCGTACGAAGGTGGCCAGCGAGAGCAGCAGGACCGGCAGCAGGTACAGCAGGGTCAGCCCGGAGGAGAGCGGGACGGACACGATCCACAGGAGCAGTACGGCGGCGGCCCAGGCCAGTTCGATGCGGCGGGCGCGCAGCGCGTGGGCCAGCACGCGGGCCGCGTCGCAGCCCAGCGACGGGGCGGCGAGGCGCTCTTCGTGGACGTACAGCTCGTCGATCACCGCGTCGCGGTAGGCGGGGTCGAGGTAGGTGCCCGCACACAGGAGCCGGGTGGCCTCGCTGGCGCCGGGGTGCCGTGGCCCCGCGGCGCGCGGGCCGTCCTGCGGGCCGGACTGCTGCGGCACGTACGTGTGTGTCACCTGATTCCCCCCAGGCACCAACCACCCGTGGGGGCGGGTGGGTTGTGTGTCACGAACGCCGCAGCATAAATGAGGCCGGTGAGCCGTGCCAGGAGTAGACCCGGAAGATCACACCAAGGTGTGACACAACGACGGAGCCCGTACGGTCCCCCGAGGGTTCCGTACGGGCTCCGGCCGTGCGGGGCGCGTCAGCGGACGCGCGTGCTGTCCGGGGTCAGAGGAGACCGAGACCGCGGACGGCCTCGCGCTCCTCCGCCAGCTCCTTGACGGACGCGTCGATGCGCTCGCGCGAGAAGTCGTTGATCTCCAGGCCCTGGACGATCTCGTACTTGCCGTCCTTGGTGGTGACCGGGAAGGAGGAGATCAGGCCCTCCGGGACGCCGTAGGAGCCGTCCGAGGGGATGCCCATGGAGGTCCAGTCGCCGTCCGCGGTGCCGTTGACCCAGGTGTGGACGTGGTCGATGGCGGCGTTGGCGGCGGAGGCGGCCGAGGAGGCGCCCCGGGCCTCGATGATCGCGGCGCCGCGCTTGGCGACGGTCGGGATGAAGGTGTCGGCCAGCCACGCCTGGTCGTTCACGGCCTCGGCGGCGTTCTTGCCGGCGACCTCGGCGTGGAAGATGTCCGGGTACTGGGTCGCGGAGTGGTTGCCCCAGATCGTCAGCTTCTTGATCTCGGAGACCGGGGTGCCGGTCTTCTGCGCGAGCTGCGAGATGGCGCGGTTGTGGTCCAGGCGGGTCATCGCGGTGAAGCGCTCGGCCGGTACGTCCGGGGCGGCGGCCTGGGCGATCAGGGCGTTGGTGTTGGCGGGGTTGCCGACGACCAGGACCTTGATGTCGTCCGCCGCGTGGTCGTTGATGGCCTTGCCCTGCGGCTTGAAGATGCCGCCGTTGGCCTCCAGCAGGTCGCCGCGCTCCATGCCCTTGGTACGGGGGCGGGCGCCGACGAGGAGGGCCACGTTCGCGCCGTCGAAGGCCACGTTCGGGTCGTCGGAGATGTCGATGCCGCGCAGCAGCGGGAAGGCGCAGTCGTCGAGCTCCATGGCGGTGCCCTCGGCGGCCTTCAGGCCCTGCGGGATCTCCAGGAGGCGCAGCTTGACCGGCACGTCCGCGCCGAGCAGATGACCGGAGGCGATGCGGAAGAGGAGGGCGTAACCGATCTGACCGGCCGCGCCGGTGACGGTGACATTGACGGGAGTGCGGGTCATGGCGATCTCCTGCGCGATGTTTTCTGGGGGCAAGCCCCCTTACCGCATAGGTGGCGGCGGGAACCCCTGCCCGTTTACCGAGATCTCTTGGTATCGAGAGACCCGGCCGTCAGGCTATCGGACCGCCGCCCCGCCCGGTCGCCGGGCCGGTGTGGAACGCCTCACCGGCCGGCCGGAACCGGACGGGCGGGCCGTTCGCGGGCCCCCGCGGGTGCGTGCCGGGCGGCCGTCCGCTCAAGGAGGGGGGAGCGCGGACGGCCGCCTGATGGTGCCGCACCCGTGGGGGGTTGGTTATGCCCCTGCCCCGGATTCGCGCGCGCAATCCACCGCCGTGCCGCCCTTCTCGCAGCGACCGGTTCGCGGCGTTCGTCCCGGGACGGAGGGGCCGGTACCGGGCACGGGCCCCGCCGCCTCCGGGTCACTTCACCTTCCGGCGGAACGGCCCGAGCCCGCCGGTACCGGCTTCGTGCAGCCCTTCACGCCCGTCACGGTGGTCCCGCACGCCGTGATCTTCGCCGGGTCCCCGGTCACCGGGACCATCGCGGTGTACGCGTCGCCGTCCTGCCCGGCCTTCGCCGTCTCCGTACGGCCCGCCGAACTGATGGAAGCCCGGTCGCCGGGCGCCGCTCCGGTGACACGGGCCCAGGCGGCGCCGCACACCTTGCTGTACCGCACCTCGACCAGGGAGCGCCCGGCCGTACCGCGCGACGTGCTGTCGGCGTTCCGGCCGCCGCACCCCATCGCCTCGGGGTCCTTGCCCGCGCAGTCCGCCCCCGCGCACTTCACCCCGGCCGGCAGCACCGGTTTCTTGCTCGCGGACGCCGACGCCGTCGGCGCGGCCTGCTTGCCCCCTTCCTTGGCGTTCACGTCCAGCAGCAGCACCGCGGCGGCGATCACGAGCAGCGCGCCGACGACACCGGCCAGGAACATCGTGATGCGACGGCGGCGCAGCTGCCGGTCGGCGGCGTCGGTGGCGGGGGCGGCGCCGGGGCCGGGGGCGGCCGGACCGGCGGCCTCGGCCCGCGGGGTGTCGTACCGGGGGGCCTGGCCGGCGGGGTCCGCGCCCCCGTAGTCGGCCATGCGGGGCCACGCCGCACGGTCGGGCCGGTCGGTGCCGTTCCCGTCCGCGGGCGGCGCCGCTGCTCCGGCGGCGGGCTCCGGCGGCGGCATGGCCGGTGGCGCGGGAGGGGCAGGCGGGGCCGAGGGGGCGGGCGAGGGCTTGGGCGGCACGGTCAGGCCGGGGAAGTCCGCGCTGGACGGCAGCTCGTCGCCGCGCCCCTGGTCCGGCTTGCGGTCCTGGGACTTGTCCTTGCCCCGTTCCTTGGCCTTCTCCTTGGTACGGGACTTCGCCTTGTCCGGGGCGGGGCCGAACTCCCCCAGCGCGGCCCGCGCCTGCGCCACCCGGATCGCCTCCATGGTGACGTCGTGCCGCATCTCCGAACGGCTCCAGGCGCGTTCGGCCAGCTCCCACATCGTGGTGAGGTGCCCGGCGTGCGCGCCGGTCGCCTCGGCCAGCGCCACCACCGCGCGCTGCGGCGGCAGCAACCGCCCGTTGAGGTAGCGCTCCCACGACGTCTTGCTGTAGCCGGTACGGTCCGCGACGGCGGCCACACTCAGACCGCTGCGCTCCACGAGCCTGCGCAGCTGACTGGCGAACTCCTTCACCTGCGGATCGAGTTCTTCCGGTAGCGCCCTCCAGCGAGGCATTGCCTCCCCCTAACCCCCCGTATGCGCCTGCTTGCGCCCGTTCAGTGCCCTTACGTTCACTCGCCCGCCGGAACAGACCCCCCGCCGCCCGCTCCGGTGGTTACTCACAGGGATGCTCAGAGCCAGGATGCCAGTTCCCATCTCAGGGGCGCAGGAGAGCATCAGGGCAGCGGACACGCGGTTGTGCACCCCCGTACACTTCCGCGCGCTCGCCTCACAGGGCCGCGCAGGGCCTCAGTTGGACCTTCAGGGGGCCTCGGAAGGGAAGCACTCGTCGGCCATCGCCTTCTGCAGCCCTACGTCGAGTGCGTCGAGGAACTCCTCCGTGGACAGGTAGGGCTGGTTCTCCGAGACGAGCAGGGCCAAGTCCTTGGTCATCCGGCCGCCTTCGACGGTTTCCACGCAGACCCGCTCCAGGGTCCGGGCGAAGCGGGTGACCTCGGGGGTGCCGTCCAGCTCGCCGCGGTGGGCCAGGCCGCGGGTCCAGGCGTAGACCGAGGCGATCGGGTTGGTCGAGGTGGGCCTGCCCTGCTGGTGGTGCCGGTAGTGCCGGGTCACCGTGCCGTGCGCGGCCTCGGCCTCGACGGTCCGGCCGTCGGCCGACATCAGGACCGAGGTCATCAGGCCGAGCGAGCCGAAGCCCTGCGCCACGACGCCGGACTGGACGTCCCCGTCGTAGTTCTTGCAGGCCCAGACGTAGCCGCCCGGCCAGGTGAGGGCCGCGGCGACCATGTCGTCGATCAGCCGGTGCTCGTAGGTCAGGCCCCGGGCGTCGAAGTCGGCCTTGAACTCGGCGTCGAAGACCTCCTGGAAGAGGTCGCGGAACCGGCCGTCGTACTTCTTGAGGACCGTGTTCTTCGTGGACAGGTACACCGGGTACGAGCGGGCCAGGCCGTAGCGGAACGAGGCGCGCGCGAAGTCGCGGACCGACGCGTCGTGGTCGTACATGGCGAGCGCGACACCGGGGCCGGGGAAGTCGTGGACCTCCAGCTCGACCGGGTCGCCGTCGTCGCGGGGCGTGTAGGTCAGGGTGAGGGTGCCGGGGCCCGGGACCTTCAGGTCGGTGGCGCGGTACTGGTCGCCGAAGGCGTGCCGGCCGACGACGATCGGCTCGGTCCAGCCGGGGACCAGGCGCGGCACGTTCGCCATGATGATCGGCTCGCGGAAGACGACGCCGCCGAGGATGTCGCGGATGGTGTCGTTGGGCGATCGGTACATCGCCTTCAGGCCGAACTCCTCGACCCGCGCCTCGTCCGGGGTGATGGTGGCGCACTTGACGCCGGCCCCGTGCTTCTCGATCGCGTGCGCGGCGTCGACGGTGACCTGGTCGCCGGTGGCGTCGCGGTTCTCGATACCCAGGTCGAAGTAGTCCAGCTCGACGTCGAGGTGGGGCAGGATCAGCCGGTTCCTGATGGAGGACCAGATGATGCGGGTCATCTCGTCGCCGTCCAGCTCGACGACGGGCTGGGCAACCTTGATCTTGGCCATGGGGCGCCAAGCTACTCGGCCGCGGTACGCCCCGGCCGCCCCTGAGGGCGGCGCGCGGGCGGACGTCACGCGAATGGCGTGGGCGAGCCGCGCGGCGCCCCGGCTCACCAGACCGTGAAGTGCACCAGGTCGTCCAGGAACGGGATCTTCAGCCACGGCTTGGGCTGCGCCATCAGGGCGAGCAGGACGATGGCCAGGCCCAGCCCGCCGTAGGTCGCCATGTCCGTGAACCGGGACCGTACGGCCAGCATGCCCACCTTCGGCAGCACCCGGCGCAGCACCGCCCCGGCCAGCAGGGACAGGCCGATCAGGAGCGTCCCGATACGGAAGCCGTCGAGGGCGACGACGAGCAGGCCGAGGGCCACGCCGCCCATGACGGCCAGCAGCGGCCACTGCCGGGCCGGCGGCGCGGCGCTGCCGGGGGCGGTGCGGCCGCCGCCCTCCGGCCGCGCGGTGTCGGTGGTGATCCGCGGGAAGCGGCGCGAGGGCCGCTGCGGTTCGGAGGCGCCGTCCGCGTGCGCTTCGGCACTCATGGGTGGCAGTCCCTTTCCGTATCCGTTCCGGTGCTGCGTCGGTGGCGGTCTCAGCCTGCGGCGCGCTCGGCGGCCTCGACGACGTTGACCAGCAGCTGGGCGCGGGTCATCGGGCCGACGCCGCCCGGGTTCGGCGAGATCCAGCCCGCGACCTCGGCGACGCCGGGGTGCACATCGCCGACGATCTTGCCGTTCTCGTCCCGGCTGACGCCGACGTCCAGGACGGCGGCGCCCGGCTTGACGTCCTCCGGCTTGATGATGTGCGGCACGCCCGCGGCGGCCACGATGATGTCCGCCTGCTTGAGCTGCGCGGCCAGGTCGCGGGTGCCGGTGTGGCACTGGGTGACGGTGGCGTTCTCGGACTTGCGGGTCAGCAGCAGCGGGATGGAGCGCCCGACGGTGATGCCGCGGCCGACCACGACCACGTGCGCCCCGTTGATCACCACGCCGTGGTGGCGGAGCAGCTGGATGATGCCGTACGGGGTGCACGGCAGCGGCCCCTCGACGCCCAGCACCAGGCGGCCCAGGCTCATCGGGTGCAGGCCGTCGGCGTCCTTGGCCGGGTCCATCAGCTCCAGGACGCGGTTGGTGTCGATGCCCTTGGGCAGCGGAAGTTGGACGATGTAGCCGGTGCAGGCCGGGTCCTCGTTCAGCTCCCGTACGACGGCCTCGATCTCCTCCTGCGTCGCGGTGTCCGGCAGTTCCTTCTGAATGGAGGCGATGCCGACCTGGGCGCAGTCGCGGTGCTTGCCGTTGACGTACCAGCGGCTGCCCGGGTCGTCGCCGACCAGGAGGGTGCCGAGGCCGGGCGTGACGCCCTTGGCCTTCAGTGCCTCCACGCGGACGGCGAGTTCGGACTTGATCGCGGCGGCGGTGGCCTTGCCATCGAGAATCTGGGCGCTCATACCCCCATCCTCCCGGATGAGGCCACTTCCGTTCCAATCAGGGCGCGCTATCGGAGCGCGCTATGGCCGCTGACAAGAGCGATGACCGGAGATGACCGAAATGCATTCCCGGATTCGATCATTGCGCTTGCACAACGCAACAGCCTCTTGACTGGACAACGATAATGCGCAACTAGAAGTATTGCCGTTCAGTGCCGCAGGCAACATCGGGGGGCGGGCCACTATCGCTACTTTTCCTCCGAGCATGCCCTGCCGTCCCCCACTGGACACAACGGAGGAAATCAGCCAATGAGCTTTGGCGACCCGAACAACCCGTACGGCCAGCCGCCCCAGGGGCAGCCCGGCCCGTACGGCCAGCCGCCGCAGGCCCCGTACGGCCAGCAGGCGCCCCCGCAGGGCCAGCCGGGCTACGGTTACCCGCAGCAGGCCCCGCAGCCGCAGCCGGGCTACGGCTACCCCCAGCAGCCGCCGCAGGGCGCTCCCCAGCAGCCGTACGGCCAGCCGCAGGTGCCGCAGCAGCAGCCGTACGGCTACCCGCAGCAGCAGGTGCCCTACGGCCAGCAGCCCGGAATGCCGGGTATGGGCATGCCGCAGGGTTACGCGAGCTGGGGTGCGCGCGTCGGCGCCGCCCTGCTGGACGGCCTGATCGTGGGTGCGCTCCCGGTCATCCTGTACATCATCGCGGGCGTCGTCACCGCGAGCTCCACCACCAGCACGCGACCGGACACGTCCTACTGCGGCACCAACTACCAGTGCATCCAGGACGCCTACGACGACGCCGTCGGCGTTCCGGTCTTCGCGATCATCCTGATCGTGATCGCCGCCCTGACCGCGCTCTGCGGCGGCATCTTCCTGCTCGTCAAGGAAGGCTCCACCGGCCAGACCCCGGGCAAGAAGGCGCTGCACATCCGCGTGGTCCGCGAGGCCACCGGCCAGCCGCTCGGCTTCGGCATGGCCCTCGTCCGCAAGATCTGCCACGCGGTGGACGCCCCGCTGTGCGGTCTCGGCTACTGGTGGCCGCTGTGGGACGACAAGTCGCAGACCTTCGCCGACAAGATCGTCGGCTCGGTGGTAGTCCGCAGCCAGTAAGCAGCACGAACGCCACCCGGGGCCCCCTAGGGCCTGTCGTCGGATTCCCGCCTGCCGCGCGGCGCCTTGCGATCGCACGCACCAGACGTCGCGCGGCCCGCCCTCCGGGCGAAACGACGCGAATCCGACGACAGGCCCTTGCACAAATTCGCGCGAGGGGGCCTTCTCCGGCCCGTAGGCTCTTACCGATCTCCTACATCACCCGGTACCGCCGGAACCGTGCAGCACCGGCTGACACCGGATCACACCGCTCGAAGGACACCGCTCGTGAGTTACCCGAACCAGAACCCGTACGGCCCGCCCCAGGGCCAGCCCCAGGGCCCGCCCCAGCCCCAGTACGGCTACCCGCAGCAGCAGCCGATGCAGCAGCAGCCCTACGCCCCGTTCCCCGCGGGCCCCGTGGGCCCGGGCGGCATGCCCGGCATACCTGCGCCGAACCAGATGCCCGGCAGCATCAAGGCCGCCCGCGTCATGCTCTACGTCCTCGCCGTCACGGGCGTCATCGGCATCATCATGATGACCGTCGGCCTGAACAAGCTGAGCAGCACCTCGTCGCAGTACAGCGGCCTGGGCGGGGACACCGAGGGCCTCTTGAACGCGGGCAAGGGCATGATGGTCTTCTGCATGATCCTCATGGCGGCCTACGCGGCGGTCGCGCTGGTGCTCGCGCTCCAGTACTCCAAGGGCGCCAACGGCATCCGCATCGGCACGATCATCTTCGGGGCCGTGTCGATCCTGTGCAGCATTCCCTTCGCCATCGCGATCTACGGCATCCCGAACTTCGTGATGTCCATCCTCATCATCGTCTTCGCGGCCAAGCAGGACGGCCAGGCGTGGTTCACGCGCCCGCGCTACTGACCCGCCCGCGCCGGCCGGACACGCCCGGCGCACACGCCGAGGCCCGCCTCCCGCAGCACACGGGAGACGGGCCTTTCGCGTCGGTGCGGCTCAGTGGAAGAAGTGCCGCGTCCCCGTCAGGTACATCGTCACGCCGGCCGCCTTCGCGGCCTCGATCACCTGCTCGTCGCGGACCGAACCGCCGGGCTGCGCCACGGCCTTGACGCCCGCCTCCAGCAGCACCTCCAGCCCGTCGGGGAAGGGGAAGAAGGCGTCGGAGGCGGCGTAGGAGCCGCGCGCCCGCTCCTCGCCGGCCCGCTGCACCGCCAGCTTCGCCGAGTCCACCCGGTTGACCTGGCCCATGCCGACGCCGACCGTCGCGCCGTCCTTGGCGAGCAGGATCGCGTTGGACTTCACGGCGCGCGACGCCCGCCAGGCGAAGGCCAGTTCGGCCAGCTCACCGTCGCTCAGCGGCTCACCCGCCGCCAGCGTCCAGTTGGCCGGGTCGTCGCCCTCGGCCTGGAGGACGTCCTTGACCTGTGCCAGGCCGCCGCCGTCGATCGGCTTGAACTCGGCGGGCGGCTGCGGGCCCTCGGGGCAGCGCAGCACCCGGATGTTCTTCTTGCGGGACAGCACCTCGACGGCGCCGTCCTCGTAGCCGGGGGCGACGATGACCTCGGTGAAGATCTCCGCGACCTGCTCGGCCATCGCCACGGACACCGGGCGGTTGACGGCGATGACGCCGCCGAAGGCGGACAGCGAGTCGCAGGCGTGTGCCTTGCGGTGCGCCTCCGCGACGTCGTCGCCGATCGCGATGCCGCACGGGTTGGCGTGCTTGATGATCGCCACGCAGGGCTCGGTGTGGTCGTACGCGGCCCGGCGCGCGGCATCGGTGTCCGTGTAGTTGTTGTACGACATCTCCTTGCCGTGCAGCTGCTCGGCCTCGGCCAGGCCGCCGCAGCCGCCGGTGTACAGGGCCGCCGCCTGGTGCGGGTTCTCGCCGTAGCGCAGCACGTTCTTGCGCTCGTACGTCACGCCGAGGAAGCCGGGGAACTCCCCGCCGTCGCCCGCGTAGTCACCCGCGAACCAGGAGGCCACGGCCACGTCGTACTCGGCGGTGTGCCGGAACGCCTCGGCGGCCAGCCGCTTGCGGGACGCCAGGTCGAAGCCGCCGTCCGCGGCCGCCTTGAGCACGTCCTCGTAGCGGTCCGGGTTGACGACCACGGCCACCGACGGGTGGTTCTTGGCGGCGGCGCGCACCATCGAGGGCCCGCCGATGTCGATCTGCTCCACGCACGCGTCCGGTCCGGCGCCGGAGGCCACGGTGTCGCCGAACGGGTAGAGGTTGACGACCACCAGGTCGAACGGCTCCACGCCCAGCTCGTCGAGCTGGCGCCGGTGGTCCTCCAGGCGCAGGTCGGCGAGGATGCCCGCGTGCACCTTGGGGTGCAGCGTCTTGACCCGGCCGTCCAGGCACTCGGGGAAGCCGGTCAGCTCCTCGACCCTGGTCACCGGGACGCCGGCCGCGGCGATCTTCGCGGCCGTCGAGCCCGTCGAGACGAGCCGGACGCCCGCCGCGTGCAGCCCCTGGGCCAGTTCTTCGAGGCCCGTCTTGTCGTAGACGCTGACCAGCGCCCGGCGGATGGGCCGCTTCGTTGCTTCGGCGGTCACGGGATCAGTACCTTTCGTCCCTCAATGCGGTAGCCGTGCCGGGCCAGACGCCCCACGACCTCGACGAGCAGCTTGCGCTCGACTTCCTTGATGCGCTCGTGCAGCGCGGATTCGTCGTCCTCGTCCCGGATCTCGACCGCTGACTGGGCGATGACCGGGCCGGTGTCGACGCCGTCGTCGACGAAGTGGACGGTGCACCCGGTGACCTTGGCGCCGTACGCGAGGGCCTCGCGCACGCCGTGGGCACCGGGGAAACTCGGCAGCAGGGCCGGATGCGTGTTGACGATCCGGCCGCCGTGGCGGGCGAGGAACTCCTTGCCCAAAATCTTCATGAAGCCGGCCGAGACGACGAGGTCGGGCTCGTACGCGGCGGTGGCCTCGGCCAGCGCGCGGTCCCAGGCGGCCCGGTCGGCGTGGTCCTTGACCCGGCACACGAAGGTCGGCAGCCCGGCCCGCTCGGCGCGCTCCAGCCCGGCGATGCCGTCGCGGTCGGCGCCGACGGCCACCACTTCGGCCCCGTACGCCCGGCCTCCCTCGGCGGCGACCGCGTCGAGCAGTGCCTGCAGGTTCGTGCCGGAACCGGAGACGAGGACGACGATCCGCGCCGGGGAAGCGGCGGGAACGGCGAAGGACGAAGAAGCGGAGGCCACGGCGGAGCTCTTTCTCGCGCGGTGCTGCTGTACGGCGGTGTGCGGTGTTGTGCGGTCGTACAAAACCATGGGTCGCCGGAAACCGGGGAACCCTACGAAGGCGCCGACCGTCAGCAACGATACCGGCACACCGCGCGGCCCCCACGGGACGGGGGCGCACGCGGGAGGTAGCGTCGGGCGTGAGAACGCACGCTGTTCGTGGTATCCGCCCGCCCGGCCCACCTGTCGGACGTACGGACGA
The DNA here is from genome assembly GCF_044329785.1 of Streptomyces sp. NPDC017529. Taxonomy (NCBI): domain Bacteria; kingdom Bacillati; phylum Actinomycetota; class Actinomycetes; order Kitasatosporales; family Streptomycetaceae; genus Streptomyces; species Streptomyces sp. NPDC017529. The sequence goes on along the minus strand of NZ_JBIRJY010000004.1, from coordinate 31,828 downwards.
GACAAGGGGAAGACACACTCCAGATGCCGGACCGACGCCGCCGCGCGGCTCTCCTCCTCCCTCCCCCAGCCATCGCTGGGAGGTGCCCCCAGCCCGCCGCCGCTCCCGGGGCGGTGCTGCTGCGCGAGCGCAAGCAGTCCTCCGATTCCGCGGGCGCTCCGGGTTCGCCGGGCCGGCCGGGCTCGTCGGGCACCGGTGGTTCTCCCGGCTCGCCGGAGCCGGCCGGGTCCCCGGATTCGCCGGACGGGGCCGCTGATGCGACGGACGGTGCGGGCCCGGCAGGGGATGCCGGGACGCCCGCCCGGGAGCGGGCCCACAGCCGGCCCTCGGGCCGGGGCCGCAACCGGGAGCAGGACCGCGACAACCCGTTCGCGCCGCCGCCCGCCGACGCCCCCGACCAGCTGTGGCAGCCCCGCCACCCGCAGCAGGGCCAGGGGCAGGACGGCGAGCAGGAGCAGTCGGGAGACCGGCAGCCGTCCGCGTGGGGCAGCCAGTGGAGCAGCCGGCAACCGGGCCGCCAGGGCGGCGGCTTCGGTACGCGGCAGGGCGGCGGCCGCGGCGGCCAGCAGGGGCCGGGCGGCCAGGGCGGCCCCGGCGGCCCCGGCGGGCTGCGCTGGGACCCGACCGACCCGGCACAGCGCCGCGCCCGCTACGCGCTGCTCGCCGGCATGTGGGGCTTCTTCTTCGTCCTGTTCAACCTGCCGGAGATCGCTCTGCTGCTGGCCGCCCTCGCCCTGTACTGGGGCATCAGTTCGCTGCGCGCCAAGCCGGCCCGCGCGGGCGGCGGCGCGCGGGCCACCGCCGCCGACGTCTCGGGGCAGGCCCCGCCCCGTACGGATGCCGCAGGCACTTCCACCGCGGGCCCCTCGTCGGCACCGGGCTCCACCCGGCCGCAGACGACGGCGGCGGTGGCCGGTCTGGTCACGGCCTCGCTGGCGCTGGTCATGGTGGCGGCGTCCTTCACGCTCCAGTTCGTCTACCGCGACTACTTCACGTGCGTGAACGACGCGCTGACCAAGTCCGCCGCGCAGTCCTGCGAGAAGCTGCTGCCCGAGCAGCTGCGTCCGCTGCTCAGCGCCCAGCGGGAATAGCCCGGCAGGGGCCCTGCCGGCCCAAAATCTCCTCAGCCGCCGCCTTCTGGAGCGGCGGCTGAGGCGTTTCCGGAGGTCGCGGCGGGCGCGGTGGCCGGCTCCTCGTACGGGAAGTCCGTCTCCTGCTCCCTCGGCAGGACGGGGTCGAACTCCGTCATCAGGCCGCCGGACGAGGCGCGGAGTGCCGACCAGCGGGCCCGGCGGGTGCCGGTGTCGTGCCAGGGCTGCTGCGGGCGGGGTTCCGCGCCGGGGCCGTCCTCGTAGGCGCAGCCGTAGTCGCGGTCGTGGGCGTAGTCGTACGGTTCCGGGCATTCGGGGGCGCGGCGCAGCGGACGGGCCGCCGTACGGCCCAGTGTCCGCCCGCAGAAGCGGGCCGCGGCCCACACCAGACGCCCGGCACCCAGGGCCGCCTTGGCGAGCCACCGCAGGGCGCGCGCGACCCGCGTACGGAACTTCACACGCGGCCTCGGCGCGGGCTTCGGCGGCCGGGGCGCGCCGCGCAGCCACCAGGCGCGCACGACGAGGGCTCCCGGGACACCGACGAAGGCCGTCCAGCCGGTAGCCGCCGCCCCTGTCTGCCACCAGCCGGGACCGAAGTGGGACAGCGCCGAGTTGCCCAGCGCGCCGCCCGCCAGCCCGGCGAGCGACGCCGACACCGCCCCGCAGGCGAGTGCGCCGAGTCCGGCGGCCGCGGCCGTCTCCCGCCAGCCGGCCCACCCGGCGGCCACGGCCGCGTCCCAGGACTCCGCGGCGGCCGCTTTCGGCGGGGACGCGCCGTCCGCCGCCGTCCGGGCCGCCGCCGCGTACGCCTTCGTGGTGAGCGTGGCGTACCTGGCCAGCGCCACCCCGGCGGCGAGCGGTACGGCCGCGGTCAGCCAGTGCAGCGGTCCCGCGCCGCCCGCTTCCGGAACCAGGCCGAACAGCGGGAAGTGCGGCAGCGCCGGATACCCGGCGGCGCCGAGCGGCCCGGCCGTGCTCCCCGCGCCGAGCGTGAAGCCCGGACCGAGCCCGTACGCCAGCCCCCACACGACGGCGTTCGGCAGCAGGACGAGGCTGAGCAGCAGCACGGTGCACCGGCCCGCCCAGTCGGGGGCGAGGGCGAGGAATTCGGCGCGGACCACGGGTGCGTGCCAGCCGAGGGCGAGGAGTACCAGCAGCGCGCCGCCGAGCAGCAGCGCCAGGAGGCCCGCGGCGCCCGCGCGCAGCGCGGCGGTCAGCCGCGGGCCCTCCAGTGCGGCCCGCAGTCCGGGCGGCAGCCCTTCGCGGACACGCTGGACCGGTCCGGGCAGCGGCACGAAGGCATCCCGGCCGACGGCGTGCCAGGCCGCGACGGCGAGGGTCACCGCGGCGGCCGACGGTACGTACAGCAAGGCGCTCAGCGGCTCGACGTGCAGCGGGCCCGCCGAGGCGTACAGCAGGGCGGCGGCCGCGACGAGCAGGTAGCCCGCCAGTACCCAGCCGAGGAGGAGCCGGGGGCCGGGCTCCGGGTCGATGTCCTCGGGGTGGAGGAGGCCGGGGCCGGTGGGGGCCGGCGGCTCCTCGGGCTCGCCCGGGTCGGCGCGGTCCGGACCGGAGGCCGGGGCCGGGTCCGGGCCCGCCGGTTCGGGACGCGCGTCCGTGGCCGGGCCCGTGCCCCGGCCCGCGCCGGTGTCGCCGCAGGCCGGGGATTCGAGGATGTGACGCGCCGACCGGTACAGCAGCCAGACGGGCAGGACCGTCAGGAGCAGCGGTGTCACGGCGACGGGCGACGGGTCGCCGGAGAGCGTCACGCCCCGTACGAGATCGCTTCCGTGGGCGAGAAACCACAGGTCGGCGGCGAGATGCAGGGCTCTGGACGGGTCGCTGTCCGGGTACGGGGAGGCCACCCAGAGCAGCAGTACCGCGACGGCGAACGCGCCGAGCCCGAGCCCGGCGGCCAGCACGCCGCCGACGAAGGCGGTGCCGAGCGCGGCGGACCGCTGGGTGGCGGCGCGGCCGCGCGACGACAACGTCGGGCCGCGGTCGGTCAATTGGCTCACGCCGCCATGCTGCCAACAACACACGATTCATCCATGGAGCAGGCGTTTGCCGGACGTGTCGCTCAATATATGCTTATGCACCTTTTCACACCGCCGAGCCGCCCGAAGGCCACCACCTCTCCGGGCGCCCCCGCCACCGCCTCGGACGCCCCCACGGCCGCCGCGGCACCGGACGCGCCGCCAGAAGGCCCGCCCGCTCCATGCCTTGACGCCGCGTCACCCAGCCCCACCGCCACCCCCGCCGCCGCTTTCGACGCCCTGTACGTACGGCACGCACCCGACCTGACCCGCCAGGCGATCGTGCTCACCGGCCACTGCCCTCTCTCTCAGGAGGCCGTCGAACGGTCGTTCCAGGCGGCCTGGCAGCGCTGGCCCGAGATGGCAGTGGACCCGGACCCTCCAGGACGTATCCGGGCCATGGTCCACGAGTACGCGCTGTCACCCTGGCACCGCATGCGCCCCGGCATGCGGACCGCGCAGCGGCCGACCCCCAAGGCGCCCGCCCCACCGCCCGCCACTCCCCCGCAGCGCGCGCTGCGGGACGCCGTACTGAGCCTGCCCGCCCCGTACCGGCGCGCCCTGCTCCTCCACGACGGCCTCGGCCTGGACCTGAGCGAGACGGCCGCGGAGGTCGAGGCCAGCACGCCGGCGACGGCCGGGCGGCTGACACACGCGCGGCAGGTCATCGCCGACCGGCTGCCGGAACTCGGCCTGACACAGGCGACACCTGTACGCCAGGGAGAGATCCTGCGCGAGCGGCTGGCCGAACTCGCCGCCACCCAGCCGGTGGCGCCACCGGATGCCGGGGTCGTGCGCAACGGCGGCGAGCGCACCGTCAGCCGGATGACGCAGGGCGCGTTCGGGCTCACCGCGCTGATCGCGGTGGCGACCACCTTCACGCTCGTCCAGGAGGCGGGCACCCTCCCCGGCCCGCCGGCCGCGGGGCCCCCGGCGCTGGCCTCCTCCCCCACGCCGGGGACGGCGGCCAAAGGCGGCCGTACGGAGCAGGCGAAGGCGGCGAAGGCGCGGGCGGAGAAGGTGCGGGCGGAGCGGGCCAGGCGCGCACGCGCCCAGCAGGCCGGGGCGTCCGGCGCGGCGCGCGGGAGGGCCGTGGGGGCGGGCCAGGGCGTCCCGCAGGCCCGTTAGGGCCATGGCGCGCCCGTGCGCACGAAAAGCGCGGGCCCGCACTCCCCGGAGGGAGTACGGGCCCGCGCCGATGCGTACCTGGGTCAGCCGACCAGGATCTCGCGCGCCAGGCGCGCGGTCTCCGACGGGGTCTTGCCGACCTTGACGCCGGCGGCCTCCAGGGCCTCCTTCTTCGCCTGGGCGGTGCCGGAGGAGCCGGAGACGATGGCGCCGGCGTGGCCCATGGTCTTGCCCTCGGGCGCGGTGAAGCCCGCGACGTAGCCGACGACCGGCTTGGTGACGTTGGCCTTGATGAAGTCGGCCGCACGCTCCTCGGCGTCGCCGCCGATCTCACCGATCATGACGATCAGCTCGGTCTCCGGGTCGGCCTCGAAGGCCTCCAGAGCGTCGATGTGGGTGGTGCCGATGACCGGGTCGCCACCGATGCCGACGGCCGAGGTGAAGCCGATGTCGCGCAGCTCGTACATCATCTGGTAGGTCAGCGTGCCGGACTTCGACACCAGACCGATGCGGCCGGGCTTGGTGATGTCGCCCGGGATGATGCCGGCGTTGGACTGGCCGGGGGTGATCAGGCCGGGGCAGTTCGGGCCGATGATGCGGGTCTTGTTGCCCTTGCTCGACGCGTACGCCCAGAAGGCGGCGGAGTCGTGCACCGCGATGCCCTCGGTGATCACGACGGCCAGGCCGATCTCGGCGTCGATCGCCTCGACGACGGCGGCCTTGGCGAACTTCGGCGGCACGAAGATGACGGACACGTCGGCGCCGGTCTTCTCCATCGCCTCGGCGACCGAGCCGAAGACGGGTACGGAGGTCCCGTCGAAGTCGACCTCGGTGCCCGCCTTGCGCGGGTTCACGCCGCCGACGATGTTGGTGCCGTCGCCCAGCATGAGCTTGGTGTGCTTCATGCCCGTGGCACCGGTCATGCCCTGGACGATGACCTTGCTGTCCTTGGTGAGGAAGATAGCCATGGTGGTCTGAGTCCCTCTATCCCTTACTTCGCAGCCGCGGCGAGCTCGGCGGCCTTGTCGGCCGCGCCGTCCATGGTGTCCACACGCTGGACCAGCGGGTGGTTGGCGTCGCTCAGGATCTTGCGACCCAGCTCCGCGTTGTTGCCGTCCAGGCGGACGACCAGCGGCTTGGTGACGTCCTCGCCCTTGGACTTGAGCAGCTCCAGGGCCTGGACGATGCCGTTGGCGACCTCGTCGCAGGCGGTGATGCCGCCGAAGACGTTGACGAAGACGGACTTGACGTCCGGGTCGCCGAGGATGATCTCCAGGCCGTTCGCCATGACCTCGGCGGAGGCGCCGCCACCGATGTCGAGGAAGTTGGCGGGCTTGACGTTGTCGTGCTTCTCACCGGCGTACGCGACGACGTCCAGGGTGCTCATGACGAGACCCGCGCCGTTGCCGATGATGCCGACCTGGCCGTCCAGCTTGACGTAGTTCAGGCCCTTGGCCTTGGCGGCGGCCTCCAGCGGGTTGGCCGCGGCCTTGTCCTCCAGGGCCTCGTGCTCCGGCTGGCGGAAGTCGGCGTTCTCGTCGAGCGAGACCTTGCCGTCCAGGGCCAGGATGCGGCCGTCCTTGGTCTTCACCAGCGGGTTGACCTCGACGAGGAGCGCGTCCTCGGCGACGAAGGTCTTCCACAGGGTCACCATGGCCTCGGCGACGCCCTCGGCCACCTCGGCCGGGAACTTCGCCTGGGCCACGATCTCGCGGGCCTTCTCGATGTCCACGCCTTCGACGGCGTTGACCGGAACCTTCGCGAGGGCCTCGGGGGTCTTCTCCGCGACCTCCTCGATGTCCATGCCGCCCTGCACCGAGGCCATGGCCAGGAAGGTGCGGTTGGTGCGGTCGAGGAGGTACGAGACGTAGTACTCCGCCTCGATCTCCGGGGACAGCTCGGCGATCATCACCTTGTGGACCGTGTGGCCCTTGATGTCCATGCCGAGGATGTCCGTCGCACGGGCGACGGCCTCGTCCGGGTTCGCGGCCAGCTTCACGCCGCCGGCCTTGCCGCGGCCGCCGACCTTCACCTGCGCCTTGACGACGGACTTGCCGCCGAGGCGCTCGGTCGCCGCGCGTGCCGCCTCAGGCGTGTCGATGACTTCACCGGCCAGCACCGGTACACCGTGCTTGGCGAAGAGGTCCCTCGCCTGGTACTCGAACAGGTCCACGCGCGTCCGTCCCTTGTCTACTCAGAATCGCCGTAGTGATCGCGGTTCGTTGTCTGCATGGGCGTGCCGCGAAGGGCAACGTGACTGCGCTGTCACTGAGGGAGGCGTACACGGTGGCCGGTACGCGGCATGTCCGTCTCGCAGGTTATCCCCGCAGGACCGGGGTCCCTAAATCGCAGATCACACTGCGGCGGTGATAACAGTCACAGAGACGGCGGTCACAGGTCACAGAGGGGTACGGGCGGGTGGCCGCCAGGTGGACGGCCTGCCCGCCCGTCCGGTCCCGCGCACAGCGCGAAGCCGGGTGGCTCCCTCCCCACGGGAAGCCACCCGGCTGTTCACTCACCTGCGTCACGGGCGGCGGTACGGACGTACGGCACACCACCCTGTGCGTGCGCCCCGCCGCCTGCCGGTGACGGTCAGACGCCCTGGGCCGGAAGGGCCGGAAGGGCCGGGAGCGACGTGGTGCCCGGGAGAGTCGGCAGCGCCGGGATGTTGGCCGGGTTGGTCAGGTCGCCGGGGACGGCGGGCAGGGCGGGCACGGCGGGCAGGGTCTGGCCCGGAAGCACGTCCTGCGCACCCGCGGTGACGCCGCCGGCGATACCGGTCGCGTCGTTCTTGACGGTGCCGACCAGGCCCTGCGCGAACGGAGTGGCGTCCGTGGCCACGCCCTGCACGAAGGTCTGCGCACCGCCCGCGACGCCCTGCGCGAACGGGTTCGCCTGGCCCGCCGCGTCACCGGCGAGCAGGCCGACGCCGCCGACGGCGCCCTGGGCGACCGGCACGACCTTGCCGACGACGCGCTGGGCGACGGGCGGCAGGACGTCGGCGGTGGTGCTGTCGACGACCGGGCGGGTGGTGGCCAGAGCGCCCTGCGCGGTGTCGGTCACCTTGCCGAGGTCGGCGGTCTTGGGGAGGTCGCCGACCTTGCCGAGGTCGGCGACCTTGCCCAGGTCAGCAGCCTTGCCCAGGTCACCGGCCTGGCCCAGGCCGTCGGTCGCGGGCAGGTTCGGGGTGGCGGGCAGGTTCTTGGTGGGGAGCCCCTTGGCGGGCAGGTCCTTCGTGGGGAGGCTGCCGGTCGGCAGGTCCTGGGTGTGGACGTCGCCGCCGGTGACCTGGCCGGCCACGTCACCGGCGGGCAGCTTGCCCACCGTGTCGGTGACCGCGCCGGTGGCGGGCAGGTCGGCGGTGCCGGGAAGGCCGGCGGCGTTGGCGGCGACGGAGCCCAGGGCCCACAGGCCGGAAGCGGCGGCGGCTACGACGATGGAACGACGGATGTGCGTACGCATGATGAGGGAAGTCCTTCGAATTCAGGGATCGACGGGCAGACCTGTCCCGCCCCCGCGCGGCAGGTCCTGAGCAGACGCGAGGTCTGCGGACGGGGGAACTCAGACGCTGGAGGTCTGAAGGTCTGCCCTAGCCCGGGAATTCGAGGATGTCCGCGGCACGCTGCCGCGTCGGCGGCTCGGCGGCCGCGAGGACGCCTCCGGGCACCAGCCCGAAGTGCGCGGGATGCACCGGTACGGCCGCGAACTGGTCCCCACCGCGCGGGCCGTGGCCGTCGCCGGCGGTGTGCGAGGCCGAGGGAGCGGGCCCCTGCGGGAGCGGGCCGGGAAGGCCGCCAGACCCTTGGCCCGGCTGCTGCTCCGACGCCGAACCGGCACGCTGCGCGGGCTGCGGCGAGGCGTCACGAAGTCCGCTCATACGCGCCCAAGTTGGCGCGCAATCAAGCGACTTGACACGTGCTGCGTCCTGCTGACCGCCGGTTCCGACGGCGTGCTGCGAACCAAGGCCATGCTGCGGACCGGAACCCTGGTGCGGCTGCTCGCCGCGCCCGTCGTCGCCGCGTCCGCTGTCCCCGCCGCCGTTGCCGTTGTCGTTACCGCCGACACCGGGAATCCGGCCCGGAAGCTCTACGGGAAGCGAGCCCGCGTCGGCCGCTTGGCGCACCTTGCGCACCACGTCCCGTACCGGTGCGGTGACCGGCTCGGTGGCCTGGCCCGCGGCCTCTTCGGCGGCCGGTGCGGTCCGCTCGGCAACGGGCCGTACGGCCTTGCCGACCGGCGTCTGCGTCACCGTGCCCACGGCTGTCTTGCCGCCGCGCTCCAGTTCCCGCCCGGCCTCGGCCGCCGAGGCGTCAACCGACGCCTGCGTAGCCACCGTCCCGACCTGCGGCTTCATGCCCGCCGGGCGGTCCGCCGCGTGCGCACCGCCGCCGAACGCGAGCCCCAGCGCCACGAACCCCGCCAGGAACAGCCCCGCCAGCAGCGCACTCCGCACCACCGCGGTGCGCGGCAGGCGCGCAGCGGCAGGCAGGGCGGGCGCAGCAGACACGGGAAGATCCTTTTCGGCGGGCCGGAGAACGTGTGGGGAGCCAGGGCGCACGGAGGCCGGGGCATGACCGGCTGCGGCTACGCGGCCGGTGCGGGCGGTACGGCCAACACGCTGGCAGGGCCTGATCCTTGCACGACAGGCCAGGTGCCACGCAAGCCCCCTGAGGCTCTCGTTACCGTTGCTCCGTCATGTCCGGTATCGGCAGTGGCCGCTTCTCGATCGCGGCCGCCATCACCTCCGGGAAGAGGTCCGGCGTACAAGCGAACGCGGGGGCTCCCAGGGCGGCCAGGGCCGCCGCGTGGTCCCGGTCGTACGCGGGCGCTCCGTCATCCGACAGCGCGAGCAGCGTCACGAACTGCACGCCGGACGCCTTCATCGCCGCCACTCGTTTGAGCATCTCGTCGCGTATGCCGCCTTCGTAGAGGTCGCTGATCAGGACGACGACGGTGTCGGCGGGCCGGGTGATCCGGGACTGGCAGTACGCGAGCGCGCGGTTGATGTCCGTACCGCCGCCCAGCCGGGTGCCGAACAGCACGTCGACCGGGTCGTCCAGGTCGTCGGTCAGGTCGGCCACCGCGGTGTCGAAGACGACCAGCCGGGTCGCGATGGCGCGCATGGACGCCAGCACGGCGCCGAACACGGAGGCGTAGACGACGGAGGCTGCCATCGACCCCGACTGGTCGATGCACAGCACCACGTCCTTCTTCACCGACCGCGCGGCCCGCCCGTGGCCGATCAGCCGCTCGGGGACGACCGTGCGGTGCTCGGGCAGGTAGTTCTTCAGGTTCGCGCGGATCGTGCGGTCCCAGTCGATGTCCCGGTGCCGGGGCCGGCTGACGCGCGCCGAGCGGTCCAGGGCGCCGGTCAGCGTGGCGCGGGTGCGGGACGACAGGCGTTTCTCCAGTTGTCCGACGACCTTGCGCACCACGGCACGCGCGGTCTCCTTCGTCGTCTCCGGCATGACCTTGTTGAGCGAGAGCAGCGTCCCCACCAGGTGTACGTCCGCCTCCACGGCCTCCAGCATCTCCGGTTCCAGCAGCAGCGCGGACAGGCCGAGCCGTTCGATCGCGTCCCGCTGCATGACCTGGACGACGGAGGTGGGGAAGTACGTACGGATGTCACCCAGCCAGCGGGCCACGCCCGGCGCCGAGGCGCCCAGCCCCGCCGCCCGCGGGCCGGCGGGGCCCGCACCGTCCGGTCTGCTGTTTCCGTAGAGCGCGCCGAGCGCCCCGTCCATGGCGGCGTCACGCCCCCGCAGCTCACAGCCGGTCCCGTCGGCGCCGTCCCCGCCCAGCACCAGCCGCCACCGCCGCAGCCGCTCCTCCGTCCCGTTCATCCGGCCGCCCCCGTACGCTCCGTCGTTCCGGTCTCTTGTGTTCCCAACAGGGTGCGCAGGGTGGGCAGTACGGCCGCTGCCCGGTCGCGGTCCAGGCCGGGGCCGAAGCCCGGGATCGCCGCCGCCTCCTGGCCGCCGAGCGCCCCGGCAGACCCGGCCCCGTCAGTCCCGGCCCCGGCTGCCGGGCCGCGGCGTATCAACTCTCCGAGCATGCGCCGCACTCCTTCGTCGTAGGCGGCGAACGTCCGCCGCAGCAACGGCAGTACGTCCGTGAAGGCATCCGGCGGTACGCGCGTCAGCCAGCCGTCCACCAGGGCGAGCAGCCGTTCGTCATGCACCAGCAGCAACCCCCCGGCGTCACCGCCCGCGAACCCCTCGATCCAGCCCGCCGCTTCGGGTGGCGGGCTCCCTGGCGACAGGGCCAGCCCCATCAGCCGTTCGGCGTCTTCGGCAGCCAGCCGCCCGTCGTCCAGCAGCAGCCGCAACGCCCGCCCCCGTATAAGGCCGGGAACCGCCTCCCGTTCTGCCAGCTTCCGCAGCACCACGGCCCAGCGCTCCCGCAGGCCGCCACCCGTGGCCGGCCCGGCGTCGCTGCCGGCCGCGGGCGTGCAGGCGGCGGCCGTGCCCTCGTCCAGGAGGCCCACCGCGTGGTGGGTCGCGTCCAGGTGGCGGCGCATCTGCTCGGCGCCGTCCGCGTCCAGGCCCGTGCAGGCGGGCGGCAGGCCGACGAAGATCCGCTCGGCCAGCCCGGTGGCCACCTCCCCCAGCGCGGCGGTGCCCGTACCCCGTACGTCGCCGTAGCGCACCGAGCGCACCAGCGCGGGCAGCGCCTGGGCCAGGTGTCCCACGTCCGCGTCGAGCGCGGCCCGGTCCGACAGCACCCGCACGACCACGGGGAGCGCGTCGGGCAGCGCGGCGAGCAGGCAGCGCTCGGCGAGGGCCGTCACGGCGGCGAGGGAGGTCGTCCCGAGGGCGTCGGACCGCGCCTTGGCCGTCGCGGCCGCCTCCACGGTCGTGCCCCAGACACCCGCCTCGGCGGCCCGGACGGACAGCTCGGGCTCCCAGCGCAGCCGCCAGCTCTCCCGGAACGTGCCGGTGCTCGCGCGCGCCCGCACCGGCTCGCCCCACGGCACGCCGAGCAGCCGCAGCCGGTGCAGCAGCCGGCTGCGCCCGGCGTCCGTCTCCTTGCGCAGGTCGAGGTCGAGCTCCCGCTCCGCCGCCTCCGGTTTGAGGCGCAGCGACCGCTGGCTGCGGGCGAGGTCCCGTTGGAGCGGCACGGCGGGGGCACCGTCCGGCACCCGGCCCAGTACGTCGCCGACGACCAGCCGGTCGTGGATCAGCGCGGACGGCGCGTCGGACCCCTCGCCGAGCACCGCGCGGACCGCGTCACCGGCCTCCGCCAGCCCCGCCAGCGGCCGCCCGCGCAGCGTCGCCAGCGCCTCGGCGAGCCGTACGGCCTCGATGACGTGCGCGGACGAGACGGCGTAGTCCTCCTCGCGCAGCAGCCCGGCGACCTTCGTCATCCAGCGCTCGACGGGCCGGTCCGGCGCGCCGAACAGATGGCCGTACCAGCCGGGCGAGGAGATGCCCGCCCCGTACCCGCTGCGGCGCGAGAGCCTGCGGTGGGTCCACGGCACCCAGGTGACCTCGGGCTTCACCTTGGGGAGGCCCTTGAGCAGCTGCCGGTCGGCGGTCACCGTCGTCCGCAGGTCCAGCGCCGGTACGTGCCACGCCCCGCACACCACCGCGACGTTCTCGCCGTACTCCCGGCGCGCTTCCCGCAGCCGCAGCCGCATATGGGCCTCGCGCACCAGGTCACGGTCGTGCCCGCCGTCGCCGTACGCCTCCCGCAGCGCGCCCATCGCCTCGGCCAGCGCCTCGAACGGCGCGAGCGGGTCGGTACCGCCCGCGGTGTCCTGCGGGCGCGCCTCGCCGCTGCCGCCGGCGCGGTGCTCGATCACGTCCTCCCACCAGCGCTCCGGGTCGTCGTACCCGGCGGTCTCGGCCAGCACCGCCACCGGATCGATCCGCGCCTCGACCGCCCGGCCGGTCCCTGTCTCCTCCGTGCCTTCCTCTCCCGGGGCCTCCTCGCCGAGCGCCAGGGAGTGGGCCGCCGGCAGGTCGATGAAGCGCACCGGTACGTCACGGGCCAGCGCCCAGCGGATCGCCACCCACTCCGGGGAGAACTCCGCCAGCGGCCAGAACGCCGCCCGGCCCGGATCGGCCGGCACGTGGGCGAGCAGCGCCACCGGGGGCCGCATCGCCTCGTCGGCGGCGAGGGCCACCAGTGTGTCCGCCTCCGGCGGGCCCTCGACCAGCAGGGCACGGGGCGCGTACCGGTCCAGGACCGTCCGCACCGCCCGTGCCGAACCCGGGCCGTGGTGCCGCACCCCCAGCAGCAGCGGCCGGTCCGCCCGGCGGTTCATGACCCCGCCTCACGGCAGGCGCGGTAGAAGTCCTTCCACCCGTCGCGCTCGCGCACGACCGCTTCCAGGTACTCCTGCCAGACGACCCGGTCCGCCGCCGGGTCACGGATCACGGCGCCGATGATGCCCGGTGCCACGTCCCCCGACCTCAGCACGCCGTCGCCGAAGTGCGTCGCCAGTGCCAGTCCGCTCGTCAGTACGGAGATGGCCTCGGCCGTGGACAGCGTGCCCGAGGGGGATTTCAGCTTGGTCCGCCCGTCGGCGGTGACGCCGTCCCGCAGCTCCCGGAAGACCGTCACGACGCGGCGGATCTCGTCCGTCCCGGCGGGCGCCGGCGGCAGGTCCAGGGAGCGGCCGATCTGCTCGACGCGCCGGGAGACGATGTCCACCTCTTCCTCGGGCGTCGCGGGCAGCGGCAGTACGACCGTGTTGAAGCGGCGGCGCAGCGCGCTGGAGAGTTCGTTGACCCCGCGGTCGCGGTCGTTGGCCGTGGCGATCAGGTTGAAGCCGCGTACGGCCTGGACCTCCTGGCCCAACTCGGGTATCGGCAGCGTCTTTTCCGACAGCACGGTGATGAGCGTGTCCTGCACGTCGGCGGGGATGCGGGTCAGCTCCTCGACGCGCGCGGTCATCCCCTGTGCCATCGCCCGCATGACCGGGCTCGGCACCAGCGCCTCCCTGCTCGGGCCGTGCGCGAGCAACCGCGCGTAGTTCCAGCCGTAGCGGATGGCCTCTTCCGGTGTGCCCGCCGTGCCCTGGACGAGCAGGGTCGAGTCGCCGCTGACCGCCGCCGCCAGGTGCTCGGACACCCACGTCTTGGCCGTGCCGGGCACACCGAGCAGCAGCAGCGCCCGGTCGGTCGCGAGCGTGGTCACCGCGACCTCGACGATGCGGCGCGGGCCCACGTACTTCGGCGTGACGACCGTGCCGTCCGGCAGGGTGCCGCCGAGCAGGTAGGTCGCCACCGCCCACGGCGACAGCCGCCAGCGCTCCGGCCGCGGCCGGTCGTCGGCCGCGGCCAGGGCCTTCAACTCGTCCGCGAACGCGTCCTCGGCGTGCGGGCGCAGCGCCTGCGCCGGTCCGTCGCCGCCGAGCCCTCCGGTGGTGTTCTCGGGCATGGTCCCCCCTCGTCGCAAGGTGTGCGGCCCGCACCCCGCCAACCGCCGGCCGCTTGCGTGAACCACCTTGCACCACACCACTGACAATCACCGGAAAGCCCGCCCTGACCAGCTACTTCGTGCGCGGGCAGGGCGATTGTCAGTGGGGGCTCGTAGCGTTTGGGGCATGAAACAGCAGGGGGAATGCCGGACGTCGGACCGGGTGCTCGCGCTCGCGCCCGACGAATCGTCGCGCAGGGCGGGCGGCGAGCTGGCGGCGCCGGGCTCGTGGCCGGAGAGCGGGATGCGGGGCGACGCGGTGTGGGGGCTGTGTCAGGGGAGCGGCGGCGGGCCGTACCAAACCGTCGTGGACATGGCCGCGCCGGCCTTCAAGTGTTCTTGTCCGAGCCGCAAGTTGCCCTGCAAGCACGCGCTGGGCCTGATGCTTCTGCGGGTGGGCGGCGAAGGCGTCGTGGTCGACGGCGAGCCTCCGGCGTGGGCGGAGGAGTGGCTCGCCGCGCACCGACAGCGCACCCGTAAGGAGAGTGGGAGCGGCGGGAGTTCGGCGCCCGGGGGCGGGCCGGAGGCTGCCCGGCGGCGGGCGGTTCTGCGGGCCCAGCGCATCGGCAGCGGGGCCGCGGAGTTGGAGCAGCGCCTGGAGGACCTGCTGCGCTCCGGGCTGGCCGGTGTCGAGAGGGAGGGGTACGGCGCGTGGGACGAGACGGCGGCCCGCATGGTGGACGCCCAAGCGCCCGGCCTCGCGTCACGCGTACGGGAGTTGGGCCCGGTAGTGGCGTCCGGTTCCGACTGGCCGTCCCGCCTGCTCGCCGACTGCGCGCTGATCCACCTGCTCGACCAGGCGTTCCTGGGTATCGACCGCCTGCCGTCCGCCCTCGCCGCCACGGTCCGCACCCGTGTCGGGCTGACCACCGAAGCGGCCGACGTCCTCGCCGGCCCGGACACCGCGACCGTACGCGACCGCTGGCTGGTGCTCGCCCAACAGGACGCCACCGAAGCCATGCTGACCAGCAGGCGGATATGGCTGCGCGGTGAGCGGACCGGGCGCATGGCGCTGCACCTCTCCTTCGGCGGGCCCGGCCGCGCGCTGGACCTCTCGCTGCCGCGGGGGCTCGTCCTGGATGCCGACCTCGCCTTCTACCCGGGAGCCCGACCGCTGCGCGTCGCCCTGGGCGCGCGGCACGCCGACCCGGTTCCGGGCGGCGCGGTGCCGCCGGGCGGCGGCACCGATGCCGCGCTTGCCGCGTACGGTCACGCACTGCGCGACGATCCGTGGCTCGACGCCTGGCCGGTGGTCCTGAAGGACGTCGTACCGATACCGGGGCGCGACGGCGAACGGTGGCAACTGGCCGACGCGCACGGCGAGTCCGCGCTGCCCGTGGATCCGCGCTGCGCGGGGCGCGCGGGACTGTGGCGCCTGGCCGCCATATCCGGCGGCGAGCCGGTCACGGTCTTCGGCGAGTGCGGCCACCGCGGCTTCGCTCCCCTGACCGCCTGGGACCCGGAGCCGGTCGCCTTGTGACCCCGGCGGGCCGGGTCGCACGCACCACCGCCCGCCCGCCTGTACCGCCAGTCAGTCCGACCGTCCATCCGACCGCCCGCCCGCACGATCACCGTCTGGGGGATGACCATGATCGACACCGACCGCAGCGCCGGAAGGCAGCACGGCGCCGGAAGGCAGCACGGCACCACCGCCGCTGCCGAGCCCTCCTGGGAAGAGCTGGTGAGCGCGGCGCTTCTCGGTACGGAACGCCGTACGCCACCCGTCACCGCCCGCGAGGGCCAGAGCGCCGCCGCCGCGCTGCTGGACGCGGCGGCGGTCAGCACGGTCCGGCGCCGGGCCGCGCTGCGCCCCGCGCCCGCCCGGGAGCGCCCCGTACCGGCGCCGCCCGACCCGCGCCCCCCGCTGCCGCCGGCCGCGCGGCGCAGGCTCGCCCTGCTGCTCGCCGACCGCGACGGCACCGCCGGTGGCCACCGCCGCGGCACGGCCCCCGACCTGACCGAACTGCTGCCGCAGTGGCTCACCGCCGCCGCCCGATACGGCTACCGCGCTCCCGAGGCGCTGCTGCCCGCGCTGCTCGACGCGGCCCGCGCGCGGACCGACCTGCGCCCCGCGGCCCTCGGTTTCGCCGGTCCGCGGGCGCTGTGGCTGGCCCGGTTCAACGGCGAGTGGAAGTTCGCGCTGCGCGGCATCGGGAGTGCGGCCGCGCTGCCCGGCTCGGACGAGCCCGAGGCCGTACGCGCCCTCTGGGAGGAGGGGCTGTTCGCGGAGCGCGTCTCGCTGCTGGCGGCGCTGCGCCGCCGGGACCCGGCGGCGGGCCGCGCTCTCCTCGCCGCCACCTGGGAATCCGAACGCGCCGAGGACCGGCTGATGTTCCTCGACTCGCTGCGGGAGGGCCTGACGGTGGCCGACGAGCCGTTCCTGGAGCAGGCGCTGTCCGACCGCAGCCGCAACGTCCGCGGCACGGCGGCGGAATTGCTCTCGTCCCTGCCCGGTACCGCCCTCGCGGCGCGAATGGCCGCCCGCGCCCGGCCCTGCGTCTCTCTGGTGCGCACCGAGCGCAGCGCCACGGACGCCACGAACACGGGCGCCTCCGGTACGGGCACCTCGGATACGGGCACCTCGGATACGGACGCCTCCGGTAAGGACGCCTCCTGGACGCTCGCCGTCGAGGCGCCGCGTGCGTGCGACGCGGCGATGCAGCGCGACGGGGTGGTCCACCGGCCGCCGACCGGGCGCGGCGAGCGGGCCTGGTGGTTCGGGCAGTTGCTGGAGGCCGCCCCGCTGGGCTGCTGGAGCCGGTGGCTGGGCGGCCGGGAGCCGGCGGCGATCGTCGCCCTGTCGGTGGCCGACGGCTGGCGCACCGAGCTGCACGACGCCTGGTGCCGCGCGGCCGTACGGCAGCGTGACGCCTCCTGGGCGCGCGCCCTGCTCGGCTCCCCCGCCACCGCCACCGCCGCCGCGGGCGGCACCACCGGCGCCGACGGCGCGGCCGGTTCGTCGCGCGACCTGGCGAAGCTGCTGACGGTCCTGCCCGCGGACGAACGTGCCCGCTGGGTCGCGGGGTTCATAGCGGCCCACGGCCTGTCCGACGCGTTCCGGATGCTCGGGGTCTGCGCGGTGCCGTGGTCGGAGCCGCTGGGGCGGGCGGTGGTCGACGCGCTGGACATCGCCCGGGACGCGGGCAGTTACCCGTGGAGTTTCAGCGGGGTGATGGGCCTGGCCGAGCGGTGCCTGGACCCGGGCGCGGCGGACCGGCTCGACATGCTCACCGCGACCCCGGACGAGCCCGCGGACGGTTCGCCCGGCGCGGTCGGCTACTGGTCGGAGGCGTTCCAGCGCCTCGTGGGCACGCTGCGGCTGCGCGCGACGATGCGGGCGGAGCTGGCCCCGTGAGCCGGCCCGCCCGCCTCCCGGGTGCCTCAGGCCGCCAGCTGGCGCACGTTGGCCCGGACCCACTCCACGATCGACGAGGTCGTCGCCCCCGGCGTGAAGATCTCCGCGACTCCCAGCTCCTTGAGGGGCGCGATGTCCGCCTCGGGGATGATCCCGCCGCCGAACACCTTGATGTCCGCCGCGTCCCGTTCCTTGAGCAGCTCGATGACCTTCGCGAACAACGTGTTGTGCGCACCGGACAGGATGGACAGCCCGATCGCGTCGGCGTCCTCCTGGATCGCGGTGTCCACGACCTGTTCCGGGGTCTGGTGCAGCCCGGTGTAGATGACCTCCATGCCGGCGTCGCGCAGCGCCCGCGCGATGACCTTGGCCCCCCGGTCGTGCCCGTCGAGCCCCGGCTTGGCCACCACCACGCGGATCGGACCCTGCACACCCATCACTGCCTCCCAGCCCTGCTCGGCACCGGACGGCACCTGTACGGGACAGGGCCGCCGGCCGACAACCGAATAGCGGCCGCGTCGGCCGCCCCAAGCGTGAACGAACGTTATCGCCAGCATCCCGTACGCGGCCGTTTCGTGACACGGAGGGAGGGGGAAATCACACATTGGGACACGTTCGCTACGCGTTGCGTTCCGCGTCGCTTCAGGTATGCGGGACGGGCGCTCGGGGAGCCGCAGTGAGGTCGCCGAGCCTCCGCGCCGTCAGCCGCACGGCACGGAGGCCCGGCCGTTGAACGCATCCGCCTTCGCATCCGTACGTCCGGGCAGCAGCTCGTTCACTGGCAGCCGCTCGTTCATGTACGTGTACGTCGCCGGAATCGGCTGCCCATGAGGGCATACGGGGGACAGAGTGATCTCCCGCGTGCCATTCGGGAGGTCGGCCATGAAGGCCTTGCCCTTTCTCTGTTGTCTGGCCCGCCCGTCCGTACTGCTGCGCGCGACGGTGGTGGAGCTGGCGTTAATCGTCGGGCACCTTCTGCTGTATCCGACCGGCATCCATCAGGAACAGCCCAGAACCGCCCCCGGCACGGGACACGGACTCGGCACCGACCCCGGCCCCAACCCCGACACCGACACCGACACCGACATCGGCACTGCCCCCGACATCGGCATCGGCACCGCAGGCGGCACCGCCATCGGCACGGTCACCCCGGCAGCAGCCGGACGGACGACGTCGCCGACCACGCAAGGCCGCGGCCACCCGCCAGTCCTGCTGGTGCACGGGCTCAGCGGCAACCGTTCCGTCTTCGTCGCGCTGCGCCGCTCACTGCTGAGGCACGGCTGGCGCCACGTGGAAGCGCTCAACTACTCGCCGCTCACCTGCGACCTCCGCAAGGCCGCCGGACTGCTGGGCGACCACGTCGAGCAGTTCTGCGGGCGGACCGGCCACAGCCGGGTCGACCTGGTGGGGCACAGCCTCGGCGGCCTGGTCGCCCGCTACTACGTCCAGCGTCTCGGCGGCGACCTCCGCGTCCGCACCCTGGTCACCCTCGGTACCCCGCACGGCGGCACCCGGCTCGCCTCCCTGGCATCGGTCCACCCGCTCGTACGGCAGCTGGGTCCGCATTCCGACGTGATCGTGGAGTTGGAGCGCCCCGCCCCGAATTGCCGGACGCATTTCGTCTGCTTCTGGAGCGACTTGGACGAGCTGATGATCCCGTCGAAGACCGCGTGTATCGATCACCAGGATTTGATCACCCGGAGCGTGCGGGTATCCGGGCTCGGGCATCTCACGCTCGCGGTCAACGGCACGGTCGCCGCCGGAATACGGGAGGTGTTGAGCGCCGAGGAGGAAGCGGAGGGCAGCGCGAGCACGTCCTCGGTCGCCTGACCACCGCTTCGTCCGGCTTCTCCGGGTCGCCTCGGGGCGGGCACTTTCCAAGGTCGTACCCGCCCATTCGTCCTTCCGGCCGGACTCCCGGCCGATCTGCCGCGGATCGGCCGGTTGATCTTCCGTTTGATCCCCTGCCGCCCCGGGGCGGCTCGAACGGCCCTCGAACGCGGCGCCAAGAACGCGCATAGTGTCCGCCGAAAGGCGGCCAAATGCCCGTTGTCAAGAAGCCCGAAACCTGCCGAAGATTGTCGCCGTCACGTACCGCCGGGTACAGTCGCCGCTAATTCTCCTGCTGCCGAGGCGAAAGAGAAGTGGTGGTGAACGACCGTCACTCACCGGAGTCCCCTGCTCCGGCCGTCCCCTCCACCGATGCCTCGTATGCGCATTACCCCGCCTACGAGTCCTTCGGGCACCAGGACACCCACGTCGGCCACGCCGGATACGGCGGCGACGACGCGTTCTTCGGCGCCGCCCCCGGCCACCAGGCCCCCGGCGCGCACGACGGCGCGGCGTACGGCGCGACCGCGTACGACACCGCCCCGTACGGCACCGATGCCTACGCCACGGCCGCGTATCCGACCGGCGCGTACGACACCGGCGGCTACGACGCGGGTACCCACCCCGCGGACACCTACGCCACCGGAACGTTCAACTCCGGCGCGCACGCTTCGGGCGCACAGCCGGAGACGGCCTACGACCCGTACTCCCACACGGCGTACGACACCGGCGCCTACGGGGCCGACGGCCCGAGCGGGACCGACGGCCCGAGCGGCGCCAACGGCTACGAGGCCACCGCGGTCTGGGAGGCCGTGGACAGCGACCTGATCGCCGGCATCCCGGCGCAGGCGGGCCCCCCGCAGACCGGTGACTATGCGTACGATCCGGGCGCCACCGACCAGTGGGAAACCATGACTTGGGCCGCCCCGGACCAGTACGGGTACGCGCCCCCGAACGATCAGTACGAGTCCCCGTACGGGGCATTCGAGGCGCCCTCGAACGCTGACGCGGTGGACAACCGTTTCATCGCCGAGGCCCTCACCCAGACCACGCCGGCGATCACCGCCGATTTCGACGGCATCTCCCCCGACGCCGCCGACGCCACCCCCGCAGCCGGCTCCGCCGCGGACGCGGGACCCGGCCCGCGCGCCTCCCGTTCGCGCCGCGCGTCCCAGGGCAGCGGCTCCTCCGGCCGCGGCCGCCGCCGTACGGCCAAGCGCTCCGCGCTGCTGACCGTCGCGGTGCCCTCCGTCGCCGCCATGGGCGTCTGCGCGGTGGCCGCCGCCTCCGTCACCAGCGGCGCCGAGAACGGCGCCAAGGACGCTACGACGACCCAGGCCGCCGGGGATTCCGGAGCCGTACAGCAGGCCGCGGCCAACAACAAGCTGGACACCCAGCTCGCCAGCCTCAGCGCCGGCGCCGACGACTTCGCCGACCGGGCCAGCCGTACGCAGGAGCGCATCGACCTCAAGGCCCGGCAGGCCGCGGAGAAGAAGCGCAAGGCCGACGAAGCGGCGCGCAAGGAGGCCATGCGCCCCAAGTTCGCGCTGCCGGTCGCGCAGCACGGGCTGAGCGCCCTGTACGGGCAGGCGGGCGTCAACTGGATGTCCGTGCACACCGGCATCGACTTCCCGGTCGGCTACGGCACGCCCGTCATGGCCGCCACGGACGGCACCGTCCGCACCCAGCGGAACCCGGCCTACGGGAACATGGCGATCGTGACCGCCCCCGACGGCACCGAGACCTGGTACTGCCACCTGAGCAGCACCAAGATCCGGTCGGGCCAGGTCAAGGCCGGCGACCAGATCGCCTACTCGGGCAGCTCCGGCAACTCCACGGGCCCCCACCTGCACTTCGAGGTGCGGCCCGGCGGCGGCTCGGCGGTCGACCCGCTGCCGTGGCTGCGCAGCCACGGCCTGAACCCGAACTGACCGGCCCAGCAGACGGCCAATCCGTCCGGCGCCCCCAGGGCGCCGGACGGTTTCGGTTCAGCGGCGCTCCGTCAGAGCTTCTCCACCGGCGCGTAACGCAGCAGCAGCCGCTTCGGCTTCTCGCCGCCGAAGTCGATCGTCGCCTCCGCGTTGTCGCCGCTGCCCTTGACCGCGACGACCGAGCCCAGCCCGAAGCTGTCGTGCGTGACGCGGTCGCCGACCGCCAGCGAGACCACCTCGCGGTCCTTGGCGCGCCGGGTCGCGAAGCCGCTCGGCCCGGCCTTCGTACGCGACGAGGACAGCCCCGAGCCGAAGCCGCCGCCACCCGTGCCCGTCAGCGCGCCCATGGAGGCGGAGGGCGTCGCGGGGCCCGTGCGCCGCCAGTCGACGTACTGCTCCGGGATCTCCTCCAGGAAGCGCGACGGCGGGTTGTAGGACGGCTGGCCCCAGGCGCTGCGCATCGTCGAGCGGGTCACGAAGAGCCGCTCGCGGGCGCGCGTGATGCCCACGTACGCCAGGCGCCGCTCCTCCTCCAGCTCCTTGGTCTGGCCGAGCGCGCGCATGTGCGGGAAGACGCCGTCCTCCATGCCCGTCAGGAAGACGGTGGGGAATTCCAGGCCCTTGGCGGTGTGCAGCGTCATGAGCGTGATGACGCCGGAGCCTTCCTCGTCCTCGTCCGGGATCTGGTCGGAGTCGGCGACCAGCGCGACCTGCTCCAGGAAGTCGGCGAGGGTGCCCGGGTTCTCTTCGCCGCGGTCCTGCTCGAATTCCAGGGCGACGGCGGCCAGTTCCTGGAGGTTCTCGATGCGGGTCTCGTCCTGCGGGTCGGTGGATGCCTGGAGCTCGGCCAGATAGCCCGTGCGCTCCAGGACCGCTTCCAGGACGGTGGCGGGGCCCGCGCCGGATTCGACGATGGTGCGCAGCTCTTCCATGAGCGTGTTGAAGCGCTTGACGGCGTTGGCGGAGCGCGCGGCCATGCCGTACGCCTCGTCGACGCGGCGCAGCGCCTGCGGGAAGGTGATCTTCTCGCGGGCGGACAGCGCGTCGATCATGGCTTCGGCGCGGTCGCCGATGCCGCGCTTGGGCACGTTCAGAATGCGGCGCAGCGGGACGGTGTCCTCCGGGTTGGCGAGGACGCGCAGGTACGCGAGGACGTCGCGGACCTCCTTGCGCTCGTAGAAGCGCACGCCGCCGACGACCTTGTAGGGCAGGCCGACGCGGATGAAGATCTCTTCGAAGACGCGGGACTGGGCGTTGGTGCGGTAGAAGACCGCGACGTCGCCCGCCTTGGCGTCGCCCGCGTCGGTCAGCCGGTCGATCTCGTCGGCGACGAACTGCGCCTCGTCGTGCTCGGTGTCGGCGACGTACCCGGTGATGCGGGGGCCTTCGCCGGCGTCCGTCCACAGGTTCTTGGGGCGGCGGTTCTCGTTGCGCTCGATGACGGCGTTGGCGGCGCTGAGGATCGTCTGGGAGGAGCGGTAGTTCTGCTCCAGCATGATCGTCGTGGCGTCCGGGTAGTCCTCCTCGAACTGGAGGATGTTACGGATCGTGGCGCCGCGGAACGCGTAGATCGACTGGTCCGCGTCACCGACCACGCACAGCTCGCCGGCGGTCTCGGCCGGTCCCACCAGCTCCCGCACCAGGGTGTACTGGGCGTGGTTGGTGTCCTGGTACTCGTCCACGAGGACATGCCGGAAGCGGCGGCGGTAGTGGTCGGCGACATCGGGGAACGCCTGGAGCAGGTTGACGGTGGTCATGATGATGTCGTCGAAGTCCAGGGCGTTGGCCTCGCGCAGCCGGGCCTGGTACATCCGGTACGCCTCGGCGACGGACTTCTCAAACCCGTCAGCCGCCTGGTCCGCGAAGGTCTCCTCGTCGATGAGCTCGTTCTTGAGGTTGGAGACCTTGGCGCTGAAGGACTTGGGCGGGAACCGCTTGGGATCGAGGTCCAGGTCGCGGCAGACCAGGGCCATCAGGCGCTTGGAGTCGGCCGCGTCGTAGATCGAGAAGGACGAGGTGAAGCCCAGCTTCTTGGACTCGCGGCGCAGGATGCGCACGCACGCGCTGTGGAAGGTGGAGACCCACATGGCATTCGCCCGGGGGCCCACCAGCTCCTCGACGCGCTCCTTCATCTCGCCCGCGGCCTTGTTGGTGAAGGTGATCGCGAGGATCTCGCCCGGGTGCACACCGCGCGCGCCGAGCAGGTGCGCGATGCGGTGCGTCAGGACGCGGGTCTTGCCGGAGCCGGCGCCGGCGACGATGAGCAGCGGGCCGCCGGTGTGCACCACGGCGGCCTTCTGCTGGTCGTTGAGCCCCTCCAGGAGGGCGGCGGGATCCACTGCGGGGCGGGGGGCGCCGTCGCGGTAGTACGGGTCGCGGCCCGGGCCGACGGCGTGCGGGAGGCCGCCGGGCACGTCGAAGCGCCCGCCGAACAGGTCGGCCGGGATCTCCTCCTGTGCCGGACCGTCCTCGTCCTCGGGAGGCGGCGGGGGCCCCTCACCCGTGGGTTCGAGGTCCGCCAGGAAGCTGTCGTCAAAGAGGCTGCTCATCGCCCACCGAGTCTAGGCCGCCGCACTGACAGCCCGGCCCGTACCGGGAAAACCGGCCGTGTGAGCTAGCACGCCCCCGTACGGGACCGCACCGCAACCACGGCCCCGTACGGACAGAAGTGGCCCAAGACACGTCCCGGACTCGACCAGATAACGAAAAGGTTTCGGGCATATCGAACATCAGCCTTCACAGGAGCCACACGGGTTGGCTACCGTGCTCGCTCGGGCAGCCCGCGTCCCCGCGGTCGACAGCGTCCGCACGGGCCGCCCCCGCCGAGTCCGGCCCTGCCGCGAGGCACCCGGAGCCGGGGACCCACACGTACCACCGAGGTGAATCGGGCCGGTACGGCGACGACGAGAGGCGCCTCGGAGCACCACCCGGGGCACCACCCCAGGACCTCTCCCGCGGCCGTACGGCCCGTAGGGCACCCTTCCGTACGCCCGAACCTGACAGCTAACCCGGTAGGCGGTCCACGGAAGGAGTCGCCGGCCTTGGTGTCACACCGCAAGCCGCGTCCCCGCATACTCGCCTCGCCCGGAAGCCGCCGTACGGCCGCCGGGCTCACCACCGCCGCCCTCGCCTCCGTCACCCTGCTCTCGCAGAGCGCCGAGGCGGCGCCACGGCAGCCCGCACCGACCGTCGAAGAGGTCAAGCAGAAGGTCGACGACCTGTACCGCCAGGCCGAAGTGGCGACACAGAAGTACAACGGCGCCAAGGAGCGGGCCGACCGGCAGCGCGGCACCGTCGACCGGCTGCTGGACGAGTCCGCCCGGCGCACCCAGAAGATGAACGACGCCCGGCGCGAGCTGGGCGTCTACGCCTCGGCCCAGTACCGCACCGGCGGTCTGAGCCCGACCGCGCAGCTGCTCCTCGCGCAGAATCCGCAGCAGTTCGCCGACCGCAGCCACCTCATGGACCGACTGACCGGCAGGCAGCAGCAGGCCGTCGCCGACTACCAGGAGCAGCAGGCCGCGGCCGGGCGGCAGCGCGCCGAGGCGTCCCGGAGCCTGGAGCGGCTCACCGAGACGCAGACGTCCCTGAAGGAGTCCAAGAAGGACGTCCAGGACAAGCTGGCCGAGGCCCGGCAGCTGCTGTCGCGGCTGACCGCCCAGGAGAAGGCGCGGCTGGCGGAGCTGGAGCGCAAGAAGGAGGCCGAGGCCAAGCGCAAGGCCGAGGAGCTGGCGCGCAAGCAGGCCGAGAAGGAGCGCAGGGAACGCGCGGACCGCGAGCGGCACGACGGCCCGGGCCAGGGCACCGGCTCCGGGACACCGGACGGCGGCTCCGGCGGCGGCCGGACCGACGACGGTTCGTACTCCGGCAAGGCCGCCAAGGCCCTCGCGTTCGCGCGCGCCCAGATGGGCAAGCCGTACGTGTGGGGCGCGACCGGCCCGAACTCCTACGACTGCTCCGGCCTGACGCAGGCGGCCTGGAAGGCGGCGGGCGTGTCCCTGCCGCGTACCACCTGGGATCAGGTGAAGGCGGGCGACCGGGTGGCGACCAAGGACCTCAAGCCCGGTGACCTGGTGTTCTTCTACAACGACATCAGCCATGTCGGTATGTACATCGGCGACGGCAAGATGATCCACGCCCCGAAGCCCGGCGCGAGCGTGCGGGTGGAGTCGATCTACTACATGCCGATCTACGGGAGCGTACGGCCCGCGTAACCCGTACACCCCACACGGCCGCGGGGCGTGACTGCCCCGCGGCCGGTCAGGATCTGCCGGAACCGGTCACGTCCACAGCAGCGCGATGAAGATGTTGACCACCGTCAGCAGCCCCACCGCCAGGAAGAAGGGCTTGTCCACCTTCTCCTCGTCGCGCTTCACGTAGACCAGGCCCAGGATCACCACGAGTACGGCGAGCTTGACGCCCAGCTTGACGTTGTCGAGCGAGTGGTCCTGGGCCTGGTTGAGGCCGACCAGGGCGACGCCGGTCACCAGCATCGTCAGCGCGCCGTGCAGCATGGCCGGCGTGAAGCGGGCGGTGCCCGCGCTCATCGGCTTCATCTGGGTCAGGAAGCCGCCGAGCAGCGACGCGATGCCGATGATGTGCAGGCCCACGAAGACCTTGGTTACTACGTCCATAGTGGTGGATCGTAGCCCTCCCATATCACCGCTCCGCACTCAGGTACGCCTCTTCCGGCGCATCGGTCGGAGCCCGTACCCGACACCTCCCGAACGCATCCCGCCGCGGTCATCCGCGCTCACCGGAACACCGAAAGCGGGCAATGCCCGGCAACCGTTCCCCTTTCGGGGTCGCCGAGGTTTAGCGTCCTCAATCAGGCGGCCGACTCCCCACCGCCGCCGGATTCCGCCCCGGCGGTCGTCGGCCGCCCCCGCCGAGAGGAAAGGCGGCGGCCCGCTCCCCCTGTTACGGGCCGCCGCCGGACCCATCCACCCGTACAGCGGCCCGCCGTAAGATCGGCCGCATGAGCCTCCCTATAGACAACCCCCCTATAGACACGGCCGGTTCGCACTCCACTCCCCTCCCCGCCGCCCACCAGGACCTCGTCCGGACCTGGGTGCACGGCTGGACCCGCTGCCGCGGCACCGCGGCCCCCCTCGCCGTCCCCGGCGGCTTCCGCATCGACATCGGCCTCCCGGAGCACGCGGGCCGCTATGTCCTCCCCGTCGCGGACCGCGGTCTCCTGCGGGACCTCGCCGCCTCGATCACCGTCCCCAACCTGTGGATCAAGGTCTGCGCCCCGCGCGCGGAGATCGCGCCGCTCCTGCCCCCGGCCTGGGAGTTCGTCGAGCCCCAGTTCCTGATGTCGGCCGCCCTGCCGGCGTCCGCCGGTCCGGTGGCGCCGCCGCCCGGCTACACGGTCGAGACGGCCGACAAGGACGGCACCGGCATCATCGACTGCCGCGTCCTGGACGCGGCCACCGGCGAGCCGGCCGCGTGGGGCCGGGCCGCGCTCACCCACGCCTCCGCGCCCCCCTCGGCGGTCTACGACAAGATCAACACCGCGCGGGCGCACCGCCGCCGCGGCCTGGGCAGCCTCCTGATGCGCGCCCTCACGGCCCACGCCGTCCGGCTGGGCGCCGTCCACGGCATCCTGGTGGCCAGCCCCGAAGGGCGCCCCCTCTACCGTTCACTGGGCTGGCAGTACCACGCCCCGCTCACGGCCGCCCGCATCCCCTCGCCCCCGAGGCCCTGAAGCGGTCGGGCGCCGCCCGCCGTCAGGGCTTGACCACGCCGCTCAGCCACCGGAAGACCTCGGGGATCTGGTTCTTCCACACGGCCGTGCCGTGGCCGCCCGCGCCCGGCGGGATCAGCTTCACCCTGACCGTCGTCGGCTTCTTGGAGAGCTGCTTGAGGTTGAGCCCGGCCTCGAACCCGTCCCCGGCGGCCCCGGAGATGAAGAGCGCGGTACGTGGCGGCTTGCCCGCCTTGTTGGCGGTCTTCAGGATGTTGACCGGGTTGCTCTCGACGCGCAGCTTGGGGTCCTGGCCCGCGAGCGAGGCAGGCTCGATGGCCGGGTCGTTGAAGCCGGAGAGGCCGACGCCGGCGCGGTAGCGGTCCGGGTGGGCCAGCGCCAGCTTCGTCGCGCAGTGCGCGCCGGCCGAGTAGCCGGCCACCGCCCAGGAGTCCGCCTTGTCCGCGGCCCGGAAGTTGTCGATCACCATCTGGCGTACGTCCACGGACAGCCAGCTGTCGGCGTTGACCTTGCCCGGGAGGTTGACGCAGCCGGTGTCCACGTTGCCCAGGAGCGTGGTCCGCGGCGCGACCAGGATGAACGGCTTGACCTTGCCCTGCTGCATCAGCGGTTTCACCTGCTCGGCGACCTTGAGCGTGCCCAGCCAGGACTTGGCCGAGCCGGGGAAACCGGGCAGCAGCTGGACGACGGGGAACTTCTTGTCCGCGTACGCGGGGTCGTTGTACTGCGGCGGCAGCCACACGTACACCTCGCCGCTCACCCCGGAGATCCGCCCCTTGAACTCGGTCTCCTGGACGCCCTGGCCGACCACCGGGTCCTTCGGCGGCCCGAACTTCGCGAGCTGCTTGGGCGCGTCCTTCGCCTGCAGCCCGCCCATGCCGTCGGGCCCGAGGTCCTTGGCGGCCTCGACGTGGTCGGACGTGCCGAGCAGGTCGTCCCAGTTGTCGTAGAGGCTGTTGGCGTTGTTGACCACGACGAACACCATCGTGACCGCGGCGACCTGCGCGAACAGCAGCATGGCGAAGCGCGACACCGCCCGCACCACCTTCGGGCCGCGCACGCGGCTCCACAGCGCGAACGGCAGCACGACCGCGAGGACCAGCAGCGCGATCACAGTGAGGAAGAAGGGCGTGCCCGTCAGGCTCATCGGGGATCTCGCTTCCAGGACAGGTCAGGCGACGTGGGCGTGGTTCTGGCCCTGCCGTCGGCAGCGAGCCTCTCCGAGGCATTAGATGGTCATACGACACGCCCTGGTTGCGCCTCGCGGGGCCTTCTTTCCGCAGGTTCTTCACCTGGCGCGCAAGGTGTGGTATGGGTCACAGCCCGCGCGCGGCGGCGTCGGCGAGGACGGCCTCAAGCCGGGCCCGGCACTCGGCGGCGAAGGCGGGGAAGGTGTGCCGGTAGTACGAGAGTCCGCTGACGCCCACCGCGATCGCCCAGGCGCGGGCGCGGGCCCAGGTCAGGCCGTCGAGGTCCAGGGTGTCCCGGTAGGCCGGTCGTGCTTGTGGTGGCAGGTCCCAGACCGTGGCGTGCTCGGCGTCGGGAAAACCGACCGAGAGGGCTCCGAAATCGATGACTGCGTGGAGCTTGCCGTCGCGGACCAGGAGGTTGGACGGCTTGAGGTCGCCGTGGAGCCACACGTGCGGTCCGGAGGGCCCGGGGAGGGCGAGCGCGTCTCGCCACAGCCGTCCGAGAGTGTCGATGTCGAGTGCGGAACCCACGACGGCCCGGCAGTCGTCGAGGCATCCGCCGACCCACTCGTCGCACGGTCCCAGGCTGCCTCCTCGGTACCAACCGAGGCCATCTGCGCGAGTCGCGCCCATGAGATCAATGCCATGGAGTTCCCTCACGACCGCCGCCAGGTCGGCTCCGAAAGCGGCCCAGTCCCGGACGGTGTCCTGGCGGACTTCGTCACCGTCGATCCATCGGTAGACCGACCAGGCCACAGGAAAGGTGCCGGTGGGCGTCCCGGCGTGGACGGGCTCGGGGACCGCGCACGCGAGGAGGGGCGCCAGCCGGGGCAGCCACTCCTGCTCCTTGCGCACGGACCGCGCCGCGCCGGCGGTACGCGGAAGCCGTACGAGCAGGTCGTCGCCCAGTCGGTACATGGTGTTGTCCGTGCCGGCGCCCGCGGGCGACAGCCGCAGGTCGGCCAACTCCGGACACTGTGCCTTCAGCAGGGACCGAACCAGCGTCTCGTCGACGGGGATTTCGTTCTCGTGAAGCGTCACGCCGGAAGTGTCACCGCTGGGTGGCGCCAAGGGCCAACGATTTTCCGAGCGTTGCCGGGCGACACCGACCGCTGCCCGGCCAGCGTCAGCCATTGCTCTAAACCTGACATGCGTCACACGAACGTGTGAACGAACCCGTCCCCAAGGCTGATGCCCGGGGGCTGCGCGGCCGGGAACATCGAAGTCGGCGAAAGATCGCTCGAATCCGAACATCCGCCCACCGCCGGCTCCGCGCGAGCCACCGGTCACGACCTCACGGAGACGCACCATGCCCCTGTCCGCCACGAGCCGCCGCCGGACGAGACTGGCCGCGACCGGCACAGCCGTCGTACTCGCCCTGCTCGCACCGGCGACCGCCGCCACCGCCGCGCCCGCCGCCCCCTCCTCCCCGGCCGCGACAGCTGCCGCACACCACACCGGCCTGGACCGCGAGGCCCTGGCCCGGACGCTGGAGAAGCTGCACGACGCGGGCATGCCCGGCGCCTACTCGGCCGTACGGGACGGCGCCGCGTCCTGGCAGGGCGCCTCGGGCGTCGCCGACGTCAAGACCGGCCGCCCCGCGACGCCACAGCTCCAGCACCGGATAGGCAGCGTCACCAAGACCTTCACCGCCATCGCCGTGCTCCAGCAGGTCGGCCAGGGCCGCATCGAACTCGACGCGCCGATCGGCCGCTACCTGCCCGACCTCGTCCCCGGCGAGCGCGGCCGCAAGATCACCGTACGGATGCTGCTCAATCACACCAGCGGCATCGCCGACTACGCCTACGCGCTCTGGAAGAAGCCGGAGGACCTGGAAACCCAGCGCCTCCACCGGTGGGACCCGCGCGAACTGGTCCGCCTGGCCCTGGCGGCGCCCCCGACGGGCAAGCCCGGCGAGGCCCACCACTACGCCAACACCAACTACGTACTGGCCGGGTTGCTGCTCCAGAAGGTCACCGGCCAGGCACCGGAGAAGTACATCTCCGACCACGTCATACGCAAGGCCGAGCTGCGGCACACGTACTTCCCGCGCTCGGCCCGCCTGACCGGACCGCACTCCAAGATGTACGAGGCCCTGTTCGGGCTGTTCGACCCACCGCGCGAGTTCAGCGTCTACGACATGTCCTGGGCGGGCACCGCCGGTTCGCTGGTCTCGACCATGGACGACCTCAACCGCTTTTACCGGTCCCTGCTCACCGGCAAACTGATCGGCCAGGCCGAACTGCGCCAGATGAAGACGACGGTGCCGACCGGCACCCCGGGCATGCGGTACGGCCTCGGCCTGCTGTCGTGGGACTGGCCGTGCGGGCAGTTCTGGGGCCACAACGGAATGGTCCCGGGCTCCGAGACCATGTCCCTGTCCAGCGCGGACGGCAGCCGGCAGTTCTCCCTCGGCACGAACCTGACCCGCTACAACGAACTCGACGCGAACGGCGCGCCGAAGCTGCACCCGATCGACTACGCCAAGGAAGACCTCTACGCCCAGGCCCTGTGCAGCACCACCCCGAAGCGGACACCGGCACTGCCGACGCCTCCGACATCATGAACGTCGCTCCCGGGTCAGCCACAACCCGGTACCGGCACCGATCACCCCGATGCCACTCACCACGCTCAACAGAACGCGCTGCACCCCGTCCCCAACCACCAGGCTGACGAACACGTTGGCCAACAGGCAACCGACAAGCAGCAACCAGAGCAGAGCTTTCATGGGGTTCCTCCGTGGAGCCGGGTCCGGTGAGAGTCATCTCGACTCTCCCGCCCGGCACCCTCGGAAACGAGAGGGCCAGCCCCCCACTTGGAGGTGCACCTGACTGAACCACGCATCCTACACTCTCTTTATAAGGCGCAGATGCCGACATAACAGCCTAGTCACATTTAACGGTTGGCCACTACAAATTATTGCTCTGTAAGTGATCAACTACCTATCGTCCCCCTTTCGCCTCAGTTCGAGGCACTCATCCAGTACGACCAGGGGGACACCATGCTGCGCCCTAGAGCGCGCTCCCTGAGCTTCCGTCACAGACCGGACGAACAAGCTCAAGACCGACACACGCCCAGCGGCCGCGAGAAGTGGAAGCGCGTCACGTCCGCTTCGGGCATCCTGCTCGCGAGCACCATGATCGTCTCGCTGCTCCCGAGCGAACTCGCCACCGCCGCCGCCAAGGACTTCAAGCTCCGCCCCGTGCAGGAGACGTCCTCCGTCACGGGCTCTCCGCTGACGAAGACCGCGCCCACTCCCCTCAGCGACACGGACAAGAACCCGTGGACGCCACCCAAGGTGAATTGGCCCAAGGGCGGGGAGAGCGAGGTCAACCTCGGCAACGACGGCACGGCGTCCGTGAAAACCGCCTCGCTGAGCCGTTCGGGCCAGGCAGTTCCGTACACCGCTGCCGGCAACCTCCCCGTAAAGATCGCTCCGGCTGTCGGCGGCGATTCCGGCGAAGCTTCAACACAAAAGAACGGCCGCATACGCAGGTCCGCTGACCTGAAGGCCGAGGGTACGGAGCACCCCTCCAAGGTCAAGGTGCGGTTGGCCGACCGTGACAGCACCGCACGAGCGGGCATCGACGGCGTCCTGCTCAGCATCAACCGCAGCGACGGCGGGAAGAAGGCCGGCCGCGCCTCGGTGCAGCTCGACTACAACGCTTTCCGTGACGCGTACGGCGCCAACTGGGGCGCACGGCTCCAACTGGTACAGCTGCCCGCATGCGTGCTGACCACACCGGACAAGGACGGCTGCCGCACCGCGACACCCTTGGTGACGCACAACGACCCCAAGAACGGCACCGTGACCGCCGACGTCGCCGTGGCGGAGGACCACCGGTCCCCCGACGAACGGGCCGACGAGGACGCCGGGGGCAAGGCCCCACAGATGCGGACGATGTCCGTCCACGCCTCCGCGGCAACCGTTCTCGCCGCGACGGCCGCACCGTCCGGCGGCGAAGGCGACTTCAAGGCGACACCGCTCTCTCCCTCGGGCTCCTGGAAGGCGGGCGGCAACGCGGGCGCCTTCTCCTGGTCGTACCCGATGGAGGTGCCGTCGGTTCCGGGCGATCTCAAGCCCAAGCTGGGGCTCAGTTACTCCTCGGCGGCCATCGACGGCCGTACCGC
>NZ_JBIRJY010000003.1:645796-762613 GCF_044329785.1 Streptomyces sp. NPDC017529 | reverse complement strand
CTGAGCCTGCTCACGGTGGGCGTGATCCTGGCCGCCTACGAGGTACGGCGGCGGCGTGGGGGCCGCGGGGGGGGGGGGGGGGGGGGGGGGGGGCGGCGGGGGGGGGGGGGGGGGGGGGGGGGGGGGGGGGGGGGGGGGGCGGGGGGGGGGGCGGGGGGGGGGGGGGGGCCCGGGGGGGGGGGGGGGGGGGGGGGGGGGGGGGGCCCGGGGGGGGGGGGGGGGGGCGCGCCCGGGCGGGGACCGCCGGACTGGGGGCATGTACGCGACGTCCCGTCAGGCCGGGGGAGCGGCCAGCTGCCGGAGCCGCGGCGGGGGCCGGCGGGACCTACGCGGCCGCGGCCTCACCACCAACCGCGACCGCGCCCGCCGAAGGCGTCCCAGTGGTGGCCGTGCCAACCGAGCGTCAGCTCGGCGAAGTCGCCGGCCTCAGCCAGCTCCGGCGTCTCGTACTCGACCGTCTCGTACTGTTCCTGGATCTCTGGCATCGGAGTGCGTCCCCTTCCCTTGGCTGTGCGCGGCACAGCTCGCGAACACGAGCTGTACTTGCGCGATTACAGAGCGCGTTCAATAGAGATGCTGCCAGGCTCCGGGACCCCTGCCATTACCCCTAATGGGTGATGAAAGGGGCGTGTGGGGTGCATTGGCGTAACCTCCGGGTCGTTGTGCGCCGCAGGCGCGTACCCCGCTCACCGCGCGCTCCCGGCCGCGGTGAGAGCAAGGTTTCTCGGTGGTCACGCACTGCCACAGAAGGGAAACGCGCCCTTCCTAGCGTCGCGAGGGCGACGACATCAGGGACCAGGGAGGCGCGATGACAGCCACAGGGACGGCCGCGGGCGGGGACACGGCCCGCGCTCCCGCGCGGGGAGCGGGCCGCTGGATCGAGTGGTGGGACCCGGAGGACGAGACGTTCTGGAAGGAGCGGGGGGAGCGGATCGCCCGGCGCAACCTGGTCTTCTCCGTCCTGTGCGAGCACATCGGGTTCTCGGTGTGGAGCCTGTGGTCGGTCATGGTGCTGTTCATGGGGCCGGAGTACGGGATCGACGCGGCCGGCAAGTTCTTCCTGGTGGCGGTGCCGACGCTGGTGGGGGCGGTGCTGCGGGTGCCGTACACCTTCGCCGTGGCGCGGTTCGGCGGCCGCAACTGGACGGTGTTCAGCGCGGCGCTGCTGCTGGTGCCCGCCGGCGCGGCGGTGTTCGCGCTGCGCCCTGGCACCTCGTACACCGTCTTCCTGCTGGTCGCGGCGCTCGCGGGGGTCGGCGGCGGCAACTTCGCCTCGTCCATGACGAACATCAACTCCTTCTACCCGCTGCGCAGGAAGGGCTGGGCGCTCGGCCTGAACGCGGGCGGCGGCAACGTCGGCGTCCCCGTCGTGCAGCTGCTGGGGCTGCTCGTCATCGCCACCGCCGGCGCGGACCACCCGCGGCTCGTGCTCGCGGTGTACCTCCCGCTGATCGTGGTCGCCGCGCTGCTGGCGGCGCTCTTCATGGACAACCTCAGGCCGGTGCGCAACGACACCGGGGCGGCCAAGGACGCGGCACGCGACCCGCACACCTGGATCGTGTCGCTGCTCTACATCGGCACGTTCGGGTCGTTCATCGGCTACAGCTTCGCCTTCGGGCTGGTCCTCCAGACGCAGTTCGCGCGCACGCCCCTCCAGGCGGCGTCGCTGACGTTCATCGGACCGCTGCTCGGCTCGCTGCTGCGGCCGGTGGGCGGCCGGCTGGCGGACCGGTACGGCGGCGCGCGGATCACGCTGGCCGCCTTCGTGGCGATGGCCGCCGCCACGGGCGTGGTGATCTTCGCGTCGGGGCGGCACTCGCTGGGCGTCTTCCTCGCCGGTTTCACCGCCCTGTTCGTGCTCAGCGGGCTCGGCAACGGCTCCACGTACAAGATGATCCCGGGCATCTTCCAGGCCAAGGCCCTGGCGAGGGGACTGACCGGGGAGGCCGCGGCGGCCCACGGGCGGCGGCTGTCCGGCGCGGCGATGGGGCTGATCGGTGCCGTCGGCGCACTCGGCGGGCTGGGCGTCAACCTCGCCTTCCGCCAGTCCTTCCAGTCGGCGGGCACGGGAACACCGGCGTTCGTCTCCTTCCTCGGCTGCTACGCGCTGTGCTCCGCGGTGACCTGGGCCGTATACCTGAGGCGTACGGCGGCCACCGGGACCACGCGGGAACGGGAGCCGGCCGCGCCCGCGCTCGCCAAGGTGTGACGCGCGGCCGGGCGGGCGCCCGCGGCAGTCCGTAACAGCTGGGAAATACTGCGGGAGCGAGCCTGTCACCAGCGGTTGGCAGGCTCGGACCTTCACCGGTGCGCGGTGGGGCCGGAGTCAGGACAAGCCAGGGACGGACGATGCACGAAGGTGAGCACGAGGACCGGCGGGGCGGGGCGCGGCAGGACGCGGACGGGCGGCCCGCGGCCGCCGGCGCCCCGGACGTACGGCCGCTGGACGGCTTCACAGTCGGCGTCACCGCCGCCCGCCGGGCCGAGGAGCTGGGCACCCTGCTCGAACGGCGCGGCGCCCAGGTCGTGTACGCCCCCGCGCTGCGCATCGTGCCGCTCCCGGACGACGCGGAACTGCTCGCCGCCACCAAGGACCTGCTCGACCGGGCGCCGGACGTGGTGATCGCGACCACCGCCATCGGCTTCCGCGGCTGGATCGAGGCCGCGGAGGGGTGGGGCCTGGGCGAGACGCTGCTCGCGCGGCTCGAAGCGGCCGAACTGCTGGCGCGCGGCCCGAAGGTCAAGGGCGCCATCCGTGCGGCGGGCCTGACGGAGACGTGGTCGCCCGCTTCCGAATCGCTGGCCGAGGTGCTGGAGCGGCTCCTGGAGGAGGGCGTGCGCGGGCGGCGGGTCGCCATCCAACTGCACGGCGAACCGCTGCCCGGCTTCGTCGAGTCGCTGCGCGCGGACGGCGCCGAGGTGGTGGGCGTGCCGGTCTACCGCTGGATGCCGCCCGCCGACATCGGGCCCGTCGACCGGCTGCTGGACGCGGCGGTCGGCCGCGGCCTGGACGCGGTGACGTTCACCAGCGCGCCGGCCGCCGCCTCGCTCCTGCACCGCGCCGAGGAGCGCGGCATGCGGGAGGAGCTGCTGAACGCGCTGCGGCACGACGTGCTGCCAGCCTGCGTGGGACCGGTCACCGCGCTGCCGCTCGAAGCACACGAGGTGACCACCTACCAGCCCGAACGTTTCCGCCTCGGCCCGCTCGTCCAGCTGCTGTGCCGGGAACTGCCGGGCCGGGTACGGCCGCTGACCATCGCCGGGCGGCAGGTGGAGATGCGCGGGCAGGCCGTCCTGGTCGACGGCGAGCTGCGGCCGGTGCCCCCGGCGGGGATGGCGCTGCTGCGGGCGCTGGCCCGCCGGCCCGGGTGGGTGGTCTCCCGGGCCGACCTGCTGCGGGCGCTGCCGGGCGCGGGGCGGGACGAGCACGCGGTCGAGACGGCGATGGCCCGGTTGCGGGGGGCGCTGGGGGCGCCCAAGCTGATCCAGACGGTCGTCAAACGGGGCTACCGGCTGGCGCTGGACCCGCGGTTGGGTGCCAAGTACGGCGACGGGTGAGCCCGGCGGCTGTCCGCGGGCCCGCCTCCGCCGCTACTCGGGGTTGCTCACCCGGATCTTCGACTGGCCGTGCGGCCGGGTCTCCCAGTCCTCCATGAACCGGGCCTGGAGGCCGTGCTTGCGTGCCAGCGCCAGGAGCGTCTCGGTGCGGTAGTAGAAGTCCTCGCGCAGCACCTGGTGCTCGGCGCCCTCGGTCCGGTCGAAGGTGAAGTCGAAGAAGCCGCCCGGCGCCATGATGCGGCCCACGTGCCGGAAGCACTCGTCGATGACGGACAGCGGCGAGTGGGAGAAGACGCTGTGCGCGTGCACCACGTCGAAGTGCCGGTCGGGAAGGAAGTCGAACGTCAGGTCCTGGGTGATCGTCAGGTGCGGCAGCTTGTGCTGCAACCCGTACGTGGCCAGGGTCTTCTTGGCGGATATCAGGATGTCCGGCGAGATGTCGATGCCGTAGTAGTCGCCCGTGTCGAGGTGGCTGATGAAGCGCCAGCCGGCCCGCAGGTTGCCGCAGCCGATGTCGAGCATCCGCATGCCGGGGCGCAGGCCGTGCTCCTTCAGGTAGGCGAACTGCATCTCGCCCAGCGCCAGCCACCGTTCGTGGGTACGGCTGCCGACCGCCGCTTCCGGGTTGCGGCCGGCGTCGGAGGCCATCACGGCGCGGTAGTACGCGACGTGGTCCGGGTGCTTGAGGCGCAGCCAGCCGTCCCGGGCGGTGCGCTTGAGGTACGGCGCGATCCGCGCCGGGTTGCTGACCGCGTAACGGACCTTGTGCGTAAGGCTGGCGCGGTTCTTGACAAGGGTCTTGGCCGTCATGGGCCGGACTATACAGCAGCTGTATACATGCGATGTATACAGCAGGGGGTCCGGCGTACGCGGCGGTACCGAGGCTTCCGGCCGGGGGCCGGGCCGGGCACTCTGATAGGGCAAGCGTTGTCTCCTAAGGAGTGACGGGCACATGGCGGCGCCTTTGGACCTGCGGTTCGACTGCGGGCGGATCTGCCTGGACCTGATGGCCACGGCCGGCCAGACCGCCGAACGGCTGGCCGGGCCCGAGCACTTGACGGCCTGGCTGGTGGGATCGGGCGTCGTACCCGGCGGTGCCCAGCTCGGCGCCGTCGACCGCGGCTGGGTGGTACGTTTCCGGATGCTGCGCGAACTGCTGCGCCGCGTGATCCACGACGAACTGCGCGGCCGGGCCGCCGAGTCCGACCTGCGCCTGCTCAACGCGGCGGCCACCACGCCGGTGCCGCCCTGCCGCGCGGTACGTGCCGAGGACGGCGCCCTGGTCAGGGCGCTCGCCGGTCCGCCCGACTGCGCCGGGCTGCTGTCGGCGGTCGCGCGGGACGCCATCGGGCTGCTGACGGACGCGGCGGCGCGCGGGCAGCTGCGGCAGTGCGAGGGCGAGAGCTGCTCGCTGGTCTACCTGGACACCTCCCGCGGGCGACGGCGGCGCTGGTGCTCCAGCGAGGTGTGCGGCAACCGGGAGCGGGTGGCCCGCCACCGCAGGCGCGCCACCCGCCGGGAGGACGCGGGCGGCGGGGACGCGGTGGACGGGTTGCCCGTCGCCGGTGCCGGGCCGCCGGTCATCGCCGCCCGCTGAGCGCTGTGCCGCACCGTTCCGCACGGGGAATTCCGCCGCGCGGAAATTGAAAGAGAAACCATGCGGGTTGCCGCGCGGTGCGTCGGGGAGGAGTGCCCGACCGCGCGGCGCGGGAAATCCGTGCCCCCGCGCGCACTCCGCCGAAAACGCCCACGCGTTCGCGCGATAACTCCGGCGCACGCAACGCGAATTCCCCCTCCGGCCGCTGAGCCGTGGCGTTCCGGACCCCGTACTGCTGGCTGAAGGGCCGTGAAACAGCCCGGAATTCGAGACGAGGGGACCGGCCATGCGCGAGCCCAGCCACGGGCGGCAGGACGAGGTGAGTGACGGTGCGGACGGTGACGGCAGTGGCACCGGCGACGTACGCGGGCGGTGAGGCGGATGCGCAGCGAATGTCCGATCCGCGCTATCGACCCGGGAGTTCGCGTGCGCAAGGATGCCGTCGTGGCAGACAGTACGACGCCGGACGAGGAGCTGATGCGGGCCCTCTACGAGGAGCACGCGGGTCCGCTGCTCGCCTTCGTACTGCGCCTGGTGGCCGGCGACCGCCACCGGGCGGAGGACGTGGTGCAGGAAACCCTGCTCCGCGCCTGGCGCAACGCGGACCAGCTCCAGCGCGCGACCGGGTCCATCCGCCCCTGGCTGGTCACCGTCGCCCGGCGGATCGTCATCGACGGCCACCGCAGCCGCCAGGCCCGGCCCCAGGAGGTCGACGCCGCCCCCTTGGAATCGATGCCCGCCGCCGACGAGATCGACCGGGCGCTGCGCCTGATGACGATCTCCGAAGCGCTCGGCGACCTCAGCAAAGCCCACCGAGAGGCTCTGATAGAGACCTATTTCAAGGGACGTACGGTCAGCGAGGCGGCCGAAGCGCTGCGGATACCGGCGGGGACCGTCAGGTCCCGGGTGTTCTACGCGCTGCGCTCCCTGAAGCTCTCGCTTGAAGAACGAGGAGTGACGGCGTGATGCGGCCCACGCAGCCCGTACAGCACACCGACGCCGGCGCCTACGCGCTGGGCGTCCTGGACGCCGCCGACGCGGCACGCTTCGAGGAGCACCTGGCCGACTGCGACCGCTGCGCCGCCGAACTCGAAGACCTGATGGGCCTGCAACCCCTGCTCGCCGAGGCCGGGGAGTCCGTGTCCGACCCGGAGGCGCTCACCGCCGTCCCGGGGCCCGGTGTCCTGGACAGCCTCCTGGAGGAGGTCGGCGCGGTGCGCCGCACCCGGTACCGCCGCCGCCTGTACCTGGTGGCCGCGGCCGCCGCACTGGTCGTCGGGGGCCCGGTGGCCACGTACGCGCTGACCTCCGGCGGCCCGGAGGAGGCCCCGGAACACCCGGCGAGCTACGCCCGCACCATGTACGAGCACGGCGAGAAGGCGGGCACGGTCGATCCCGTCACCAAGGTCGCCGCCAGCGTCTCCATGGAGCGCAAGCCCTGGGGGACGCACGTCGCCCTCAAGCTGGCCAATGTGAAGGGGCCGCTGGCCTGCGATCTCGTGGCGGTGGGCAAGAGCGGCGCGGAGCAGACCGTGACGACCTGGGCGGTGCCGGCGGGTGGCTACGGCCTCAAGGACGGCGCCGCCAAGTGGAACAGGGAGCCCCTCTACACGCACGGCGGCTCGGCCATGAACCGTTCCCACATCGACCGCTTCGAGGTGCGCACCCTGGACGGCAAGCGGCTGGCCGCGATCAAGGTCTGACCGGCCCGGAGCCGCCCCCTCGGATGAAATGGAACCCCTGGTTCCGTACGGTCGGCCCGCCCGTGGTGCCCGGTTTGGTCCCGCCCGGTGGCGATTTGGTCCTTTGGGTCAGGTGCGCGGGGTGCCCGGTTCGCGTACGGTTGACGGCTGCCCTACGCACAGAAGAAGGGGGCCTGGGTGGCCGCGCAGAATGCCACGCACGCGCCGGACTCCGTCGACGACGCACAGCCGGACAGCACACGCGAACGCGAGATCGCGTCCGAACAGGAGCATCTCGACCGTGTCTACCAGCGTCTTGAGGAGAAGATCCACGAGGCCGAGTTCCTCGTCGACGACGCCGCCAAACGCGGCCAGGTCGGCACGCCCGGCGCGCTCGCCGAGCGGGACGCCCAGGTCTTCCAGGCCGGCGCCCACCTGAACCGGCTCAATTCCGAGTACGAGGACTTCCTCTTCGGCCGGATCGACCTGCTCCCGGGCAAGGACGGCAAGAAGGGTCCGGACGGCGCGTACACCTCGGTCGAGCCGGCCGACGGCGCGATCGCCGACGGCCGCGCCGAGATCGCCGAGACCCTGCACATCGGCCGCCTCGGCGTCCTGGACGCCGACTACAGCCCGCTGGTCATCGACTGGCGCGCGCCCGCCGCCGCCCCCTTCTACCGGGCCACCCCGGTCGCCCCGGGCCGCGTCGTACGCCGCCGGGTCATCCGCTCCAAGGGCCGCCGGGTCCTCGGCGTCGAGGACGACCTGATGCGCCCGGAGATCGCCGCGACGCTCGACGGCGAGGAACTGCCCGCGGTCGGCGACGGCGCGCTGATGGCCGCCCTCGGCCGGGCCCGCAGCCACACGATGCGCGACATCGTCGCCTCCATCCAGGCCGAGCAGGACATGGTCATCCGGGCCCCCGCCGCCTCCGTCACCGAGGTCGAGGGCGGCCCCGGTACCGGCAAGACCGCGGTGGCGCTGCACCGCGCCGCCTACCTCCTCTACCAGGACCGGCGCCGCTACGCGGGCGGCATCCTCATCGTCTCGCCGACGCCGCTGCTCGTCGCGTACACCGAGGGCGTCCTGCCGTCCCTCGGCGAGGAGGGCCAGGTCGCCATCCGCGCGCTGGGCTCCCTGGTGGACGGGGCGGAAGCCACCGCCTACGACTCCCCGGCCGTGGCCCGCATCAAGGGCTCCAGCCGCATGCAGAAACTGCTGCGCAAGGCGGCCCGCGGGGCCCTGGAACTGACTCGGACAGCGTCGGCAGGGGCCCCCGCCGCGCCTGCCGAGGGCCAGCTCGCCTTCGGCGAGGACGACGACGAGTCCGCGGCAGAGTCCCCCGCAGGCCCGCCGGACCGGCTGCGCGTCGTCGTCTTCGGCGCCCGTATCGAACTGGACGCACGCGACCTGCACCGCATCCGGCAGTCCGCCCTCGGCGGCACCGCCCCGGTCAACCTGCTGCGCCCGCGCGCCCGCCGCCTCATCCTCGACGCGCTGTGGTCCAAGTCCGGTGCCTCCAAGCGCTACACGGACCCCGAACTGGCCGCCGAGGCGCGCCAGGCGTTCGACGAGGACATCACCACCGAGCCGGACTTCCAGGACTTCCTGGACGCCTGGTGGCCGGAGCTGACCCCGCGCGGGGTGCTGGCCGCCATGGCCGACGAGCGCCGGCTGGGCCGCTGGGCGCGCCGGGTGCTCAACCAGCGCGAGGTACGCCAGTTGGCCCGCTCGCTGAGCCGCTTGGACGACAAGGGGCAGGGGCCGCTGTCGGTCCACGACGTGGCGCTGCTGGACGAACTCCAGCTGATCCTCGGCGCGCCGCCCCGGCCCGCCAAGCCCCGTGACGCCGACCCGCTGGACCAGCTCACCGGTCTGGAGGAGCTGAGCACCTACGCCGAGCGGATGTCCGGCGGCGGCCGCGGCAGACGCGAGCGGCTGGAGGAGGAGCGTACGGACTACGCCCACGTCATCGTCGACGAGGCGCAGGACCTGACGCCCATGCAGTGGCGGATGGTCGGCCGCAGGGGCCGGCACGCGACCTGGACGGTCGTCGGCGACCCGGCGCAGTCCTCCTGGTCCGACCCGGACGAGGCGGCCGTCGCCCGGGACGAGGCGCTGGGCACCCGCCCGCGCCGCCGCTTCACCCTCACCGTCAACTACCGCAACCCGGCGGAGATCGCCGAGCTGGCCGCCCGGGTGCTGGCACTGGCGATGCCGGGCATGGAGGCGCCGGCGGCGGTCCGCTCCACGGGCCTGACGCCGCGCTTCGTGGTGGCGGACCGGTCCGGCCTGGCCGCGTCCGTACGGGATGCGGCCCGGCGGCTGCTGGGCGAGGTGGACGGCACGGTCGGTGTCGTGGTGGCGATGAACCGGCGTACGGAGGCCCGCCGCTGGCTGGACGGGCTGGGCGACCGGGTCGTGGCGCTGGGCTCGCTGGAGGCCAAGGGCCTGGAGTACGACGCGACGCTGGTGGTCTCGCCCGCCGAGATCGCCGACGAGTCCCCGGCCGGGCTGCGGGTGCTGTACGTGGCGCTGACCCGGGCCACCCAGCAGCTGACCGTGCTGTCCGGCGCGCGGGACGAGCCGGACGCGCAGGGGGTTCCGGACCTGCTCAGGGACTGAGGCGCGGCCGGCCGGCGGGCGTTTCCGTACGGCCGGGAAAGAAGGTCGCGGGACGGGATTCGCTTCGAGGGATGGTTTGTTAGCCTTGGTGGTGGCACCGGCCCGATCCAAGCCCCCGGGCCCAACCATAGTCGCTACGAGCGACCACTTGCCGCGAGGCGAGCATGGCGGGTCGGTGTCACTGAACCACTGCGGCGGGCGCCTTCCGAAGGTCTTCGGAAGGCGCCCGCCGTCGTTCGTGCGCCGTTCGCACGCCATGGGCGCCGGGTCTTCCGCCCGGCCCTGATTCTCTCGTATGGTGGAAAATCCTTTCCGGAAAGCGCGGCTGGTTACCGTGTACCGGCTGGTAGGTGGGACGATCGGACCTCGCTCTCCGGCCCGGTCCCGCCGCGGACCCCGGAGCGGCGCGCAGAGAGAAACAAGGGAAAGCAGAGGAAGTCGGCCATGGCAACGGCGCCCAGCGTCTCGTATTCGATGACGGTGCGGCTGGAGGTTCCCGCGAGCGGTACGGCGGTCAGCCAGCTCACCACGGCCGTGGAGTCCTCCGGCGGCTCCGTCACCGGCCTCGATGTGACCGCCTCCGGCCACGAAAAGCTCCGCATCGACGTCACCATCGCCGCGACCTCCACCGCGCACGCGGACGAGATCGTCGAAAAGCTCCGCGGCATCGAGGGCGTCTCGCTCGGCAAGGTCTCCGACCGTACGTTCCTGATGCACCTCGGCGGCAAGATCGAGATGCAGTCCAAGCACCCCATCCGCAGCCGCGACGACCTGTCGATGGTCTACACCCCCGGCGTCGCCCGGGTCTGCCAGGCCATCGCCAACAACCCCGACGACGCCCGGCGCCTGACCATCAAGCGCAACAGCGTCGCGGTCGTCACCGACGGCTCCGCCGTACTGGGCCTGGGCAACATCGGCCCCAAGGCCGCACTGCCGGTCATGGAGGGCAAGGCGGCCCTCTTCAAGCGCTTCGCCGGCATCGACGCCTGGCCGCTGTGCCTGGACACCCAGGACACCGACGCCATCGTGGAGATCGTCAAGGCCATCGCCCCCGGCTTCGCGGGCATCAACCTGGAGGACATCTCCGCGCCGCGCTGCTTCGAGATCGAGGCCCGGCTGCGCGAGGCCCTGGACATCCCCGTCTTCCACGACGACCAGCACGGTACCGCCATCGTGGTGCTCGCCGCGCTGACCAACGCGCTGCGCGTGGTCGGCAAGAAGACCGAGGACGTACGGGTCGTGATGTCGGGCGCCGGCGCCGCCGGCACGGCGATCCTGAAGCTGCTGATCGCGGCCGGCGTCCGGCACGCGGTCGTCGCCGACATCCACGGCGTGGTGCACGCCGGCCGCAAGGACCTCGTCGACGCCGACCCCGACTCGCCGCTGCGCTGGATCGCCGACAACACCAACCCGGAGGGCGAGACCGGCACCCTCAAGGAGGCCATCGTCGGCGCCGACGTGTTCATCGGCGTCTCCGCGCCCAACGTCCTGGACGGCGACGACGTGGCGAAGATGGCCGAGGGCGCGATCGTGTTCGCACTCGCCAACCCCGACCCCGAGGTGGACCCCGCCGTCGCGCGGCAGACCGCCTCCGTCGTGGCCACCGGCCGTTCCGACTTCCCGAACCAGATCAACAACGTGCTGGTCTTCCCCGGCGTCTTCCGCGGCCTGCTGGACGCCCAGTCCCGTACGGTGAACACGGAAATGATGCTGGCCGCCGCCGGCGCGCTCGCGGACGTCGTCCTGGACGACGAGCGCAACGCGAACTACATCATCCCCAGCGTCTTCAACGAGAAGGTCGCGGGCGCGGTGGCCGGTGCGGTGAAGGAGGCCGCGAAGGCCGCGGGGGAGGCTGTGACGGCCGCCACCACGGCCTGAAGCCCGGCGCGTCGCGTGCCGCCGGGCCCTCGGGGCCCCCATAGGGTGGCGGGCAGCAAACGACCGCCGCCCTGCGGGGCCGGCCCGGAGAGGCACGGTGCGGGACGTCACCACTACGAGGCAGTGGCGCTTTCCGTGTGACCCTCCTGGGTGCCGGATTGGCTTTACCGCCGCAGGTGGGGGCAGGATGCTCCCCCGAGGACTCCGTCCAGGGGGCACCCCCAGGGCGCGAAAGGATCTGAAGGCAGACCCGGGTCCGGGAACTGTCCGAGGGCCCTGGCAGCATCGGCTTCGATCTCACGCCTCATTGGCAAGAAGAACACGGGAGTACAAACATGAACCGCAGTGAGCTGGTGGCCGCTCTGGCCGACCGCGCCGAGGTGACCCGCAAGGACGCCGACGCCGTTCTGGCCGCGCTCGCCGAGACCGTCGGCGAGGTCGTCGCCAAGGGCGACGAGAAGGTCACCATCCCCGGCTTCCTGACCTTCGAGCGCACCCACCGTGCCGCTCGCACCGCGCGCAACCCGCAGACCGGCGACCCGATCCAGATCCCGGCCGGCTACAGCGTGAAGGTCTCCGCGGGCTCCAAGCTCAAGGAAGCCGCCAAGGGCAAGTAAGCCACCGGGGGCCCGACGGCCCCGGTAAAAAGGCGTGAGAGCGGCCGCCCCCTCGGGGGCGGCCGCTCTTTTGCGTGTACGGGGCCTGTAAAGGGCCCCAGGAGGGCCGATGGTGGGGCCTGTGGGGCTCTAGTGGCTCTTGTTGCTCTACAGGGGCGTAGAGGCCGTTCAGGGCTTACGGAGGGTTCGGGGTTGGGCGACCGAGCCGCGCACGACGGCATCCCGCCCCTCATCCCTCGCCCCTCGTCTCCACTCGCCGCCTCGTCGCAACCGCAACGCGCGCGGGTACCGACTGCTGGTGGAACCCGTCAACCTGGCCCGCGTTCAATCATTCACGCCAGCAAATAAGGTGCGAACTGCCGCCTCGGCGAGCGCGCAGCGAAAGGGGCGGTCACCCACCCGGGTGACCGCCCCTCCTGCTGTATGTGTGCGGCGCTTGACGCGCACCGCGCCGGTCAGGCGCTCAGGGCGCCGTTCGGCAGCTCCACGTGTGCCCCCAGGCTCACGAGCTTCTCCATGAAGTTCTCGTAACCCCGGTTGATCAGGTCGATGCCGTGCACGCGCGAGGTGCCCTGCGCCGCGAGGGCGGCGATCAGGTACGAGAAGCCGCCCCGTAGGTCCGGGATGACCAGGTCGGCACCCTGCAGCTTGGTCGGCCCGGACACCACCGCCGAGTGCAGGAAGTTGCGCTGCCCGAAGCGGCAGGCGCTGCCGCCCAGGCACTCGC
The DNA here is from genome assembly GCF_044329785.1 of Streptomyces sp. NPDC017529. Taxonomy (NCBI): domain Bacteria; kingdom Bacillati; phylum Actinomycetota; class Actinomycetes; order Kitasatosporales; family Streptomycetaceae; genus Streptomyces; species Streptomyces sp. NPDC017529. The sequence goes on along the minus strand of NZ_JBIRJY010000003.1, from coordinate 749,929 downwards.
GGTACAGCTGGATGTGCGCGCCCATCTGGTTGAGCGCCGAGGTGAAGCCGAGCCGGGACTCGTACACCGTCTCGTGGACGATGGACAGGCCCGACGCCTGCGTCAGGGCGACGACCAGCGGCTGCTGCCAGTCGGTCTGGAAGCCGGGGTGCACGTCGGTCTCCAGGGCGATCGCGTCCAGCGAGCCGCCCGGGTGCCAGAAGCGGATGCCCTCGTCGTCGATCTCGAAGGCGCCGCCGACCTTCCGGTAGGTGTTCAGGAAGGTCATCATCGAGCGCTGCTGCGCGCCGCGCACGTAGATGTTGCCCTCGGTGGCCAGCGCCGCCGACGCCCAGGAGGCCGCCTCCAGGCGGTCCGGGAGGGCGCGGTGGTTGTAGCCGCCCAGCTTGTCGACACCGGTGATCCGGATGGTCCGGTCGGTGTCCATGGAGATGATCGCGCCCATCTTCTGCAGGACGCAGATCAGGTCCTCGATCTCCGGCTCCACGGCCGCGTTCGACAGCTCGGTGACGCCCTCCGCCAGGACGGCGGTCAGCAGCACCTGCTCGGTCGAGCCGACGGACGGGTACGGCAGCCGGATCTTGCAGCCGCGCAGCCGCTGCGGGGCCTCCAGGTACTGGCCGTCCGCCCGCTTCTCGATGGTCGCGCCGAACTGGCGCAGCACGTCGAAGTGGAAGTCGACCGGCCGGCCGCCGATGTCGCAGCCGCCCAAGCCCGGGATGAAGGCGTGGCCGAGGCGGTGCAGCAGCGGGCCGCAGAACAGGATCGGGATGCGCGAGGACCCGGCGTGGGCGTCGATGTCGGCGACGTTGGCGCTCTCCACGTGCGACGGGTCGAGGATGAGCTCGCCCGCTTCGTCGCCCGGGCGCACCGTGACGCCGTGCAGCTGCAGCAGGCCGCGTACGACGCGTACGTCGCGGATGTCGGGCACATTGCGCAGTCTGCTCGGGCTGCTGCCGAGCAGCGCGGCGACCATGGCCTTGGGCACGAGGTTCTTCGCGCCGCGAACCCGGATCTCGCCCTCCAGCGGGGTGCCGCCGTGGACAAGCAGTACGTCGTCGGTAGAGACGGTCATGGATCTCGCGTTCCTGGAGACGGACAGGGGGCCAAGGGGAAATGGTAAGGGCGGTGGAGGGGTTGCCCGTATGCCGAAGCGGCCCAGGAGCATGTAATGGCTTTGTCACAACACCCTCCGCGACGGTCCGCCTTTGTTCTGTAATGGACATTTGGTGCGAGTCGGCGGGATATGCCCCGCTGTGTCGGCCGGGCCGCGAGCCCGTGCGCCGGGGCTGCCGTCGTACGCCCTGCGCTGCTCTCGTCCGGGTCCCGCTGTTGACTCCCCGCCACGGCCCGAAGTGCGGGATCATGTCCCCATGACCGAGGTGTCCTCGCTCACCGGCCGGCTGCTCGTCGCCACACCGGCGCTCGCCGACCCGAACTTCGACCGCGCGGTGGTGCTCCTCCTCGATCACGACGAGGAGGGCTCCCTCGGTGTGGTCCTCAACCGCCCGACGCCCGTGGGCGTCGGCGACATCCTCGAACCGTGGGCGTCCCTGGCCGGCGAGCCCGGCGTGGTCTTCCAGGGCGGCCCGGTCTCGCTGGACTCGGCACTCGGAGTGGCCGTGGTGCCGGGCGGCCCGGAGACGCCGGAGAGCGCCCTGGTCGGCGACGGCCCGCTGGGCTGGCGCCGCGTTCACGGGGCGATCGGCCTGGTGGACCTGGAGGCGCCGCCGGAACTGCTGTCCACCGTGCTCGGCAGCCTGCGGATCTTCGCCGGGTACGCGGGGTGGGGCCCCGGCCAGTTGGAGGAGGAGCTGGTCGAAGGCGCGTGGTACGTCGTCGAATCGGAACCGGGCGACGTGTCGTCCCCCGACCCGGAACACCTCTGGCGAGCGGTGCTCCGGCGCCAGCGCAACGAACTGGCGATGGTGGCCACGTACCCGGACGACCCGTCACTGAACTGAGCGGGAAGCGACGAGGTCTGCGGGAATCGGCGGCGTGCCGGGGAGCCTGGCGGCCGGGCCACTGGTGGGCCGTACGGGGGAGGTCGTGGCCCTGGGGCCCGCCCTCCTGCCTGTGGGCGGGCCGTCGCTCCCGGCACGCCGCCCGCGTCGGTACCCTTGGCGGTTATGAGCACTCTTGAGCCCGAGCGCGGGGCAGGTACGGGGACCCTCGTAGAGCCGACGCCGCAGACGTCGCACGGCGACGGCGACCACGAGCGCTACGCCCACTATGTCCAGAAGGACAAGATCATGGCGAGCGCGCTCGACGGGACCCCCGTCGTCGCCCTCTGCGGCAAGGTGTGGGTACCGGGCCGCGACCCGAAGAAGTACCCGGTCTGCCCGATGTGCAAGGAGATCTACGAGTCCATGAGCGCCGGTGGCGACAAGGACAAGGGCGGCAAGGACGGCGGCAAGAAGTAGTCCCGCCGGGGCCGGCGCGCCGTCGACCGGCCCTTCCTGCCCTGCGCGTGCCCGGCCCGTTCCCGTACGAGGAGCGGGCCGGACGCGTGGTGCGCGCCTGGTGGACGTGAAGAAGAGGCCCGGTCCCGTGGGGGGACCGGGCCTCTTCGCTTCGGCGCGCCGGGCGCGTCAGCGGCGCCAGGGGGTGAGGTTGAAGATGTCGCCGCTCTCGGTGTTGGCGACGCACTGGTTCGCGTAGGTGCGGCTGAAGAACGTGGTCCTGCCGTGCCAGGTGCCGTGCGCCACGACCGTGACGGGCTCGTAGTTCTTGAGGCAGGCGCGGGTGATCTGCGGCACGCGGTTGTAGTCGCCGTTGGCGAGGGCCAGCTTGAGGCAGGACGCCTCCGGGGCGGGGTGGTCGCCGCCGGTCGGGAAGCAGCGCAGGGAGGCGGTGGCGAGGACGGGGCCGGCGGGGTCGGTGCCCTCGTGGACGGCGATGTGCTGGCGGCCGCCGGTCTCCGGCGGGGTGTCCGCGGCGGCCGGGGTGGCGGCGAGGGGCAGCAGCCCCAGGGCGGCGACGGCGAGCAGGGCGGTGCGTACGGGTCTGGCGCGCATGGGTTCGGTCGGTCCTTTGCGTGTCGTGCGGGCTGGGCTGCTTCCGGGGCGCTGCTGCCGGGGCCGGTTCCGCGGCGGTGTCCGGGGCTGCTTCCGGCAGCAGAGGAGGGACATCTGATTCATAGATAGACGTACCGGGACGAAATGGGGGTCAATGTGGGCCAGTGGCGGCGTGTCGTCCGCCGTGGTGCCCCATCGGCTCTTGTCGGGGAGCGTCGGCGCGCTTAGCCTCCTTTCGATTGTGCATGGCGAAACACCCGTTGCGTATGCTGCAACGTTCCTTCAGGGGGTACCCAATGCAGCTCTCCGCCCGAACCGCCGCCCGCGCGGCGGCACTTGTCCTGGCCGCCGCCACCGCCGCGGGCTGCGCGCCGTCCACCTCAGGCGGCGCGGCCAAGGAGGACGCCAAGACCGGCACGCTGCGGGTCTGGCTCTTCCAGGAGGTCAACAACAAGCCCAAGGAAGAGGTCGTCCGCAAGGCGGTGGCGGACTTCGAGGCGGCGCACAAGGGCACCGACGTCAGCGTCGACTACATCCCGGTCGACACCCGCGCCCAGCGCATCAAGGCCGCTTTCAACGACCCCAAGAGCGCCCCCGACGTGATCGAGTACGGGAACACCGACACCGCCGGATACGTCAAGGACGGCGGACTGGCCGACGTCAGCCGGGAGTTCGGCGCCTGGCAGGACGCCAAGGACACCGACCCGACGGCCAAGGAGTCGGTGACGGTGGACGGCAAGGTCTACGGCGCGCCGCTGTTCGTCGGCGTACGGGCCCTGTACTACCGCACCGATGTCCTCAAGGAGCTGGGCATCGCCGTGCCCACGACGCAGGACGAGGTCGCCGCGGCGGCCCGCACGATCCGCAAGGAGCGGCCCGAGCTGTACGGACTGGCCGTCGGCGGCGCGTACACCTACGGCGCGCTGCCCTTCCTGTGGGCGCACGGCGGCGAACTGGCCACCGGCAAGGGCGAGTCGTACACCGCCGCCGTGGACAGCCCGAAGTCGCAGGCGGGCATCAAGGCGTACACGGACCTGTTCGGCGACGACAACTGCCCGGCCGCCAAGTGCGCGGACATGGGCGGCAACGACACCGTCGCCGCCTTCGCCGCGGGCAAGGCGGGCATGGCGATCGGCGGCGACTTCAGTCACCAGGCCATGGAGGACGGCAAGGTGAAGGGCAAGTACGCGGTGGTCCCGCTGCCCGGCGTCACCAAGGGCTCGATCGCCCCGGCCTTCGCGGGCGGCAACAACATCGGCGTCCTCAAGAGCAGTTCGCACCGCACGCTGGCCGCCGACCTGATGAAGCAGCTGGCGGGCAAGGACACCCAGCGGCGGCTGTTCGACGCGATGGGCTTCCTGCCGACGTACACCGACGTACGGGCCGAGGCGGCGCGGAAGGAGCCGTTCGTACAGCCCTTCGTGCGGACGCTGGACGCCGGCGCCAAGTTCGTGCCGGCCTCCCCGGCCTGGGGGTCCATCGACTCCTCGCTCGTCCTGCCGACGATGTACCAGGAGATCGTCAGCGGCCGGAAGGACGTCGCCGCGGCGTCCGGTGACGCCGCCAAGAAGATGAACGAGGCGTTCAAGAAGTGACGCTCACGGTCAAGGAAGCACGGGCCGGCGGCGTCCGGGCGCCGCTGTCCGGGCGCCGCGGACGGCCGCCGAACCGCCACGGGAGCCGCTGGACGCCCTGGCTCTATCTCGCCCCCGCGCTGGTCGTCCTCGGCGGGCTGCTCGTCTACCCGATCTACCAGCTCGGCCTGATCTCGTTCCTCGAATACACCCAGGCCCAGGTCAGCGGCGGCGAACCGACCACCTTCCGGGGGCTGGCGAACTACGCCGAGCTGTTCGGCGACGGCCAGTTCTGGCAGGTGCTGCTGGCGACGGTGGGGTTCGCCGCGGCCTGCGTCCTGTGCACGCTCGTGGCCGGCTGCTCGTTCGCCGTGCTGCTCACCCGGATCCGGGCGGTGCCGCGCCTGGCCCTGATGCTCGCCGCGCTCGGCGCCTGGGCCACCCCCGCCATCACCGGCTCCACCGTCTGGGTCTTCCTCTTCGACCCGGACTTCGGCCCGGTCAACCGGGTGCTGGGCCTCGGCGACTTCTCCTGGACCTACGGGCGCTACAGCGCCTTCGCGCTGGTCCTGCTGGAAGTGGTCTGGTGCTCGTTCCCGTTCGTGATGGTGACCGTCTACGCGGGCATCAAGGCGATCCCCGGCGAGGTGCTGGAGGCCGCGGCCCTGGACGGGGCGTCGCAGTGGCGCATCTGGCGCTCCGTCATGGCGCCCATGCTCCGGCCCATCCTCGTCGTCGTCACCATCCAGTCGGTCATCTGGGACTTCAAGGTCTTCACCCAGATCTACGTGATGACCAACGGCGGCGGCATCGCCGGGCAGAACCTCGTCCTGAACGTGTACGCGTACCAGAAGGCGTTCGCCTCGTCCCAGTACAGCCTGGGCTCGGCGATCGGCATCGTCATGCTGCTGATCCTGCTGGCCGTCACGCTCGTCTACCTGCGCCTGCTGCGCCGACAAGGGGAGGAACTGTGAGCGGGGGAGGAACCGTGAAGGCGGCCCGTACGCCGCGGATACGGCGGCCGGGGCGGCTGGCCGCCGAGGCGGGCGCGCTGCTGATCGCCGCCGCCGTCGCCTTCCCGCTCTACTGGATGGTGCTGTCCGCCTTCAAACCGGCGGGCGAGGTGCAGTCCGCCGAGCCGCGGCCGTGGACCCTGCACCCCGGCCTGGACGCGTTCCGGCGGGTCTTCCAGCAGCAGGACTTCGGGCGGTACTTCCTCAACAGCCTGTTCGTGGCGGGCGTCGTCGTCGTCCTCTCGGCGCTGATCGCCTTCCTCGCGGCGACCGCCGTCACCCGCTTCCGCTTCCGGTTCCGCACGACGCTGCTGATCATGTTCCTCGTCGCGCAGATGGTGCCGGTCGAGGCGCTGACCATCCCGCTGTTCTTCCTGATGCGGGACGTCGGCGACGCGGTGCCCGGCATCGGCCTGAACACCCTCGGCTCACTGGTCCTGCCGCACCTCGCCTTCTCCCTCCCCTTCGCGATCTGGATGCTGCGCGGCTTCGTCAAGGCCGTGCCCGAGGCGCTGGAGGAGGCCGCCTACCTGGACGGCGCGACCCGCGCGCGTTTCCTGTGGCAGATCCTGTTCCCGCTCGTCTTCCCCGGGCTCGTCGCGACCAGCGTCTTCTCCTTCATCAGCACCTGGAACGACTTCCTCTTCGCGAAGTCCTTCATCATCAGCGCGACGGAGAACTCCACGCTCCCGATGGCCCTGCTGGTCTTCTTCAAACCCGACGAGAACGACTGGGGCGGCATCATGGCCGCCTCGACCGTGATGACCGTGCCGGTGCTGGTGTTCTTCGTGCTCGTCCAGCGCAGGCTGGTCTCGGGCCTGGGCGGGGCGGTGAAGGACTGACGACGCCCGCGGCCGGTACCCCTGCCCATTCCTCCCACCCCCCTTTAGCCCAGCGACAGAAGGGTCAGCACATGGACGACGCAGAGACGGCGGACGGCCCCCGGACTGAGGCCGGCCTGATACCACAGCCACGCGACACCCGGCCGGAGGACGGCGCGTTCCTCCTCGGGCCGGGGACCGTACTGGACGCGGGCCCCGGTACGGAGACCACCGCGGCCTGGCTGCGCGGCGCCGTCGGCGCCGCGACCGGCCTGCCGCTCCCGCCCGGCACCGGGGACGGCACCGGGAACGGCACCGGCGGCGTCGTCCGCCTGCGCGTCGACGCGGCGACCGCCGACGCGCTCGGCCCCGAGGGCTACCGGCTGTCGGCCGGCAGCGACGGCGTCACCCTCCTCGGCGGCGGCGCGGCAGGTACGTTCTGGGGCGCGCAGACCCTGCGGCAGCTCCTCGGGCCCGACGCGCACCGCCGCGCGCCCCTGCGCCCCGGACAGCACTGGTCCGTACCGGCCGTACGCATCGAGGACGCGCCCCGCTTCGCCTGGCGCGGCATGATGCTCGACGTCGCCCGCCACTTCCTGCCCAAGGACGGCGTGCTGCGCTACATCGACCTGCTCGCCGCGCACAAACTCAACGTCCTGCACTTCCACCTCACCGACGACCAGGGCTGGCGGATCGAGATCCGGCGCCACCCCCGGCTCACCGAGGCCGGCGCGTGGCGGGAGCGCACCAAGCTCGGCCACCGGGCCTCGCCCCTGTGGGACGACCGGCCGCACGGCGGCTACTACACCCAGGACGACATCCGGGAGATCGTGGCCTACGCCGCCGCCCGGCACATCACCGTCGTCCCGGAGATCGAGATCCCGGGCCACTCGCAGGCCGCCATCTCGGCCTACCCGGAACTCGGCAACACCGACGTCGTCGACACCGGCTCCCTCAAGCCGTGGGACACCTGGGGCGTCAACCCGAACCTGCTCGCCCCCTCCGAGGACACCCTCCGCTTCTACGAAGGGGTGCTGGAGGAAGTCCTCGCCCTCTTCCCCTCACCCTTCGTGCACATCGGCGGCGACGAGTGCCCCAAGGACCAGTGGCGCGCCTCGCCGTACGCCCAGTCCCGCATCAAGGAACTGGGCCTCGCCGACGAGGACGAGCTGCAGAGCTGGTTCGTCCGGCACTTCGACCGCTGGCTCGCCGACCGAGGGCGGCGCCTGATCGGCTGGGACGAGATCCTGGAGGGCGGCCTCGCGCCGGGCGCCGCGGTGTCGTCCTGGCGCGGCTACGCGGGCGGCATCGCCGCGGCCCGCGCCGGCCACGACGTCGTCATGTGCCCCGAGCAGCAGGTCTACCTGGACCACCGGCAGGACGGCGGCCCCGACGAGCCCGTACCGATCGGTTACGTACGGACCCTGGAGGACGTCTACCGCTTCGAGCCGGTGCCGCCGCAGCTGACGCCGGAAGAGGCCGCCCGCGTCCTCGGCACCCAGGCCAACGTCTGGACCGAGGTGATGGAGACCCAGCAGCGCCTGGACTACCAGGTCTTCCCGCGGCTCGCCGCCTTCGCCGAGGTGGCCTGGTCGCAGTTGCCGCCCCCCGGGGAGCGCGACCACGCCGGCTTCACCCGCCGGATGGACGCCCACTACCACCGCCTGGACGCCCTCGGCGTCGACTACCGGCCGCCCGGCGGCCCCCTCCCGTGGCAGCGGCGCCCCGGGTTGCTCGGACGCCCGATCGAGGGGTCGCCCCCAAACGTGTGAGCCGGGGCGGATGCGGGCGGCCGGAGCGGCCGGTTGCTGGGACGGTGGTTGCCCGCGGAACGCAGCCAAGGCAGCCGAGGTGAGATATGTCCGGTAAGTCGCACCAGGTGTCCTCGGGCGCGCCCGCCCGCGCGAGGGGCGGCTTCCGGCTCCGGCCGGGACGCCGTCCCGTACGTCCCGAACATCCCGAACACCGGCCATGTCCCGTCCGCGGGACGCCCCCTGCCGTGCGGGGGCGTCCCGAAGCCGGGCCCTAGCGCCGCGGGCCTGCAAAGATGTGCCAGAGTTGCCACGTCCGGACCGTGAGCACGTACCGTACGGCGGAGCGGAACAGCCGGGACACCGGGGAAGGGGCAGCTGGGTTGACCACGCACGCACCGCAGGCTTCGCAATCGGTGACGTTGCCGGCCTCGCTCGACGAGGCCGTGGCGGCGCTCGCCGCCATGCCCGCCGCCGTGCCCGTCGCGGGCGGTACGGACCTGATGGCCGCCGTCAACTCCGGGCTGCTGCGGCCCGCGGGACTGGTGGGCCTCGGCCGGATCAGCGAGATCCGCGGCTGGCAGTACCAGGACGGCCACGCACTGCTCGGCGCGGGCCTGACCCTCGCCCGCATGGGCCGCCCCGACTTCGCCGCGCTCATCCCGGGCCTCGCCGCCGCCGCCCGCGCGGCCGGCCCCCCGCAGATCCGCAACGCGGGCACCCTCGGCGGCAACATCGTCACCTCGGCGCCCACCGGCGACACCCTGCCGGTGCTCGCGGCCCTCGAAGCGAACCTGGTCGTCGCCGGGCCCGGCGGCGCCCGCCGGGAGGTCCCGGTCAGCCACCTGCTGGCCGGACGCGAGATGCTGCGCCCCGGCGAACTCGTCGGCTACGTACGGGTGCCGCTGCTGCACGCCCCGCAGACCTTCCTGAAGGCCACCGGGCGTACCGGCCCCGGGCGCGCGACCGCCTCGGTGGCCCTGGTGCTCGACCCGGCGCGGCGCGGGGTGCGCTGCGCGGTCGGCGCGGTGGCCGCCATGCCGCTGCGGCCCCTGGAGGCCGAGCAGTGGGTGGCCTCGATCATCGACTGGGACGGCGAACGGACCCTGGTGCCCGAGGCGCTGGCCGCCTTCGGCGACTACGTGGCCGCCGCCTGCATCCCGGATCCGCCCCCGCCGCTGGACGGCACGCAACCGCAGACCCTGCCGCCCGCCGCGCTGCACCTGCGCCGTACGGTGGCGGCCCTGGCCCGCCGAGCACTTGGGAGGGCGCTCTCGTGAGCGACGCCGACCGTCCCGACAGCCCCGACCTGCCCAACAGGCGCAACAGCCCCGAGGACACCCAACCCCTGCGGGTGGTGCGGCCGCAGGACCGCCAGCGGTGGGAGCCGCTGCCCCAGGGCAACGAGTACGAGTCGGAGGCCACCGCCTTCGTCCAGCTCCCGGAGGGCTTCACCAGCGGCCCCTACCCGGGCGGTTACGGCTACTCCGGCTACCCGGACGCCCACCAGGGCGGCGCCGGCGCGCCCGGCGGCCACGGCGGCGCGCCCGGCCACGGCGGCTTCGGCGGGTACGGCGCCGACCCGCTCGCCGCGCCCGGCCACGGCTACACCCCGCCGTCCTCCTTCGCGCCGCCGACCCCGTCCGCGACGACCGACCCGGCGGCCACCGGGCAGTGGACGATGCCGTTCACGGACGCTCCCCCGGCCACCGACCTGCCGGCCAACGGCGTGCCGGGCGGCCACTACGCGGACGGCGGCCAGGACGGCGCGGCGCACGCGGTCTGGCCGGACGCGGGCACCGACGGCAGCAGCGGCACCACCGGGCAGTGGGCGATCCCCACCGCGCCGGACGAGGTGCTGGAGGAGTCCGGCGAATACCTCCTGGGCGATGACCGCAACCCGGCCTCCGGCTACGACGGCGGGTACGGGCACGCCGAGCACGGCCAGGGCTACGGCCACGACCCGGCGGCGACCGGCCACTGGAACTTCGCGGTGGACCAGCACGCGGGGCCCGGCCACCTGCCGCAGGAGCAGCGGCCCGCCGACCAGGTGACGCCGGGCTACGACCCCGGTCTCGGCGGCACGTTGGGCGGCGGGGCCGGCAACTGGTCGCTGCCCGCCGACGCGCTGGCGCAGTGGCCGCCGCGCGAGGAGCCCCGCCCGGAGCCGCAGAGCGAGGCGCCGGCACACGCCGACGTACCACCGCAGCCGGAGGCGGGCGGGGACGCCGCCCAGGCCGAGGCCCCGGTCGCCGAGGCCCCGGTTGCCGAGGCCCCGGTCGTGGAGGCGGTGGCCGACGGGCCTGCCTCCGACGGGCCTGTCCGTGACGAGCCCGCCCACGAGCCCGCCCTTCACGAGCCCGCGCCGAGCGCTGCGGACGTGCCCGCGGAGGCGGCGGCCGAGGCGCGTACGGACGCGGCCGTGGAGACCGGCGCTCCGGCAGCGGACACCGGCGGCACCACGGACGCGCCCCCGGCCGAGGACGGCCTCCAGGCCGCGCCCGCCGACGCGACCGCACCGGCCGAGCCCGAGCCCGAGCGTCAAGAACCCACCGTCGCGGACGCCCCCTCCGCAGCCGAAGAGCCCCCCGCGGCGCCGGAGCCCGAACCGGAGCCGGAGCCCGAACCGGTGGCAGCGGCAGCGGCATCGGAAGCCCCCGCCGCCGAAGCCCCGCCGGCGTCCGGCGCCGAGCCGGCCGACACGGCGGACGCGGCGGACACAACGGACGCGGTAGCCGCGGCAGACGCGACGGACACCGACCAGCTACCGGCCGAGCCGTACGACGAACACCCGCACACCTCCTACGTGCTGACCGTCAACGGCACCGACCGGCCCGTCACCGACGCCTGGATCGGCGAGTCGCTCCTGTACGTGCTGCGCGAGCGGCTCGGCCTCGCCGGGGCCAAGGACGGCTGCTCGCAGGGCGAGTGCGGGGCCTGCTCCGTACAGGTCGACGGGCGGCTCGTGGCGTCCTGCCTGGTGCCCGCGGCGACCACGGCGGGCAGCGAGGTCCGTACGGTCGAGGGACTGGCGCAGCACGGCGCGCCCTCCGACGTGCAGTGCGCCCTCGCCGAGTCGGGCGCCGTGCAGTGCGGCTTCTGCGTCCCCGGCATGGCGATGACCGTCCACGACCTGCTGGAGGGCAACCACGCCCCCACCGAGCTGGAGACCCGCCAGGCGCTGTGCGGCAACCTGTGCCGCTGCTCGGGCTACCGCGGCGTGCTCGACGCGGTCAACGAGGTCGTCCGCAGCCGGGCCGAGGCCGCGGCGGCCGCCGAAGAGGCCGCCGCCGCGTCCCCCGAGCAGCCCGGCACCCCCCGCATCCCCCACCAGGCGGGCCCCGCCGACCCGCAGTCCGGAGGCTCCGCATGACCGGCACACCCGAGGGCGCCGGCGCCGTCACCGCGACCCCTGCCGCGGGCGACCGCTCCGGTGGACCCGCCGACCCGCCGCCGCACGGTCTCGGCGTCTCCCTCCCGTCGGCGGACGCGGCCGCCAAGACGGAGGGCGTCTTCCCGTACGCCTCCGACCTGTGGGCCGAGGGGCTGCTGTGGGCGGCGATCCTGCGCTCCCCGTACCCGAGCGCCCGCATCCTGTCCATCGACACCAAGCAGGCCGTGGAGATGCCGGGCGTGCGGGCCGTCGTCACGCACGCGGACGTGCCGGGCGACGCCGGGCACGGCCGGGGCACGCCCGACCGCCCGGTCTTCGCCCACGACACGGTCCGCTACCACGGCGAGCCGATCGCCGCCGTCGCCGCCGACCACCCCGACACGGCCCGGCTGGCGGCGGCCGCCATCGCCGTCGAGTACGAGGTGCTGGAGCCGGTCACCGACCCGCAACTGGCCTTCGAGGCCGAGCCGCTGCACCCGGACGGCAACCTGATCCGGCACATCCCGCTGCACTTCGGCGACCCCGAGGTGGTCGGCGAGACCATCGTCGAGGGCCTGTACCGCATCGGCCGCCAGGACCCGGCGCCGATCGGCGCCGAGGCCGGGCTCGCGGTGCCGCGCCCGGACGGCGGCGTGGAGATCTACACCGCCTCCACCGACCCGCACACCGACCGCGACCTGGCCGCCGCCTGCTTCGGGCTGGAGCCGGAGCGGGTCCGGGTCGTCGTCACCGGCGTGCCGGGCGCCACCGCGGACCGCGAGGACCCGGGCATGCAGCTCTCCCTCGGGCTGCTGGCGCTGCGCACCGGCTGCCCGGTCAAGCTGGCCGCCACCCGCGAGGAGTCCTTCCTCGGCCACGCCCACCGCCACCCCACCCTGCTGCGCTACCGCCACCACGCGGACGCCGAGGGCAAGCTGGTCAAGGTCGAGGCGCAGATCCTGATGGACGCGGGCGCGTACGCGGACACCTCGGCCGAGGCGCTGGCCGCCGCCGTCTCGTTCGCCTGCGGCCCGTACGTCGTCCCGCACGCCTTCGTGGAGGGCTGGGCGGTGCGCACGAACAACCCGCCGTCCGGGCACCTGCGCGGCGAGGGCGCGATGCAGGTCTGCGCCGCGTACGAGGGCCAGATGGACAAGCTCGCCGCCAAGCTGGACATGGACCCGGCCGAGCTGCGGCTGCGCAACGTCATGGCCACCGGCGACCTGCTGCCCACCGGCCAGACCGTCACCTGCCCCGCGCCGGTCGCCGAACTGCTGCGCGCCGTCAAGGACGAGCCGCTGCCCGAACTCCCCAAGGACACCCCCGAGGAGGACTGGCTGCTGCCCGGCGGCCTGGAGGGCGCGGGCGAGCCGTCCGCGGTGCGCCGTGGCGTCGGCTACGCGCTCGGCATGGTCCACATGCTCGGCGCGGAGGGCGCCGACGAGGTGTCCACCGCGACGGTCAAGGTCAGCGGCTCGGTCGCCACCGTGCTGTGCGCCGCCGTGGAGACCGGCTCCGGGTTCTCCACCCTGGCCCGGCAGATCGTCCAGGAGACGCTGGGCATCGACGAGGTGCACGTGGCCGGCGTCGACACCGACCAGCCGCCGGCCGGGCGCGCCTGCCACGGCCGCCACACCTGGGTCTCCGGCGGCGCGGTCGAGCGCGCCGCCAAGATGGTGCGCACGCAGCTCCTCCAGCCGCTGGCCCACAAGTTCGGCATGTCCACCGAGCTGCTGCAGATCGAGGACGGCAAGATCACGTCGTACGACGGCGTGCTCAGCACCACCGTCGCGGAGGCACTGGACGGCAAGGAGCTGTGGGCCACCGCGCAGTGCCGCCCGCACCCGACGGAGCCGTTGGACGAGAGCGGCCAGGGCGACGCGTTCGTCGGCCTCGCCTTCTGCGCGATCCGCTGCGTGGCGGACGTGGACATCGAACTGGGCACCGTCCGCGTCGTGGAGATGTCCGTCGCCCAGGACGTCGGCCGCGTCCTGAACCCGCGCCAGCTGCGGGCCCGTATCGAGGCGGGCGTCACCCAGGGCCTCGGCGCGGCCCTGATGGAGAACCTGCGCACCACCCGCGGCCGGGTACGCCACCCCGACCTCACCGGCTACGTGCTGCCGACGGCACTGGACGTGCCGGACATCCGCATCGTCAAACTGGTCGAGGAGCGCGACGTGGTCGCCCCCTTCGGCGCCAAGCCCGCCAGCGCGGTCCCGGTCGTCACGTCCCCGGCCGCCGTCGCCTCCGCCGTACGCGCCGCCACCGGCCGCCCGATAGGGCGCCTGCCGATCCGCCCGCAGGCGGCGGTGGCCCAGCAGTAGGGCCCGTGGACGCGGTGCAGGGCGGTCCCGTACCCGTACGGGACCGCCCTGCACGCTTCCGCGGAGGCCGTGATCGGATTCGAACCGACGTAACCGGATTTGCAGTCCGGCCCCTGAGCCACTCGGGCACACGGCCGTGTCGAGGCGACGCACCGAGAGTAGGCCGGGGGACCGGGGGAGGGGCAAGAGCCCCGGCAGGGCTGCCACGAGGTCGCAACACGGCGTTCACGGGTCCGGTCCCGGGCCGTCTCTCAGGCCGCGTGCAGAAACTCCTCCACCACCCGGCCGAAGAGGTCCGGCGCGTCGACCCAGGGGTAGTGGCCGGCCTCGGGCAGGGTGCGCGCCCGGCCGTCGGGGAAGGACCCGGCGACCAGCTCGCCCGCCCGTACGCCCGTCACCGCGTCCCGGCCGCCGGTCACGACCAGCACCGGGCACGTCACCCGGCGCAGGCCCGCCAGCAGCGCCTGCCGGGCCTGCTCGTCCACGCCCTGCCAGAACCCGGCCCGCGGCACCGGGCCCAACTGGGCGCCCTCCGCCGCCGCGTGGGCCCGCTGCGCCTCGTCCCAGCGCCCGTAGGCGAGCGGGGCGGCACGCAGCAGCAGGTCCCGCACCTCCTCCATGTCGGAGGTCTCCGCCAGGCGCCGCACCGCCGCCGACGCCTGCGGCCACCACTCCTCGTCGCTCCGCGACTCGAAGATCTCCCGGGCGTCGCCGGGCAGTTCCCCCTGGAGCCGCGAGCCGGGGCAGACCAGGACCAGGCGGGTCAGCCGGTCCGGGTAGGCAGCGGCGTACGCCTGGGCGGTCGCCGCGCCCGCGTCGTGCGCCAGCAGCGCGAACCGCTCCAGGCCCAGGTGCGCGCGCAGCGCCTCCAAGTCCTCGGCCAGCCGCGGGAACGCGTAGCGGGACGGATCGGCCGCGGCGGGCGAGGACCCGGTGCCGCGGCCGTCCGGGACGACCAGCTGCCGCCGCCGCGCCAGGCCGCCGAGGTCCCCGAGGTACGCGGCGTCCCGCCCGGGCCCGCCCGCCAGGCACACCAGGGGCGGCAGCCCGGAACCGTCCGTGCCGAGCACGCGGTGGTGCAGTTCGGCGTCGTCGTAGCTACGGAAGTACGGCATGGGAACAGCTTGCCGCACGGGCCGCGGGGCCGGGTGGAACGGACGTCCCCGCGTACCTGTCCGCTGCCCTAGTCCCATCGGCCGAGAAGATCCCCGTCCTGCGACAGGGGTGCACGGCCCCGGCGCCTCTTACGCTGACCGCATGACTGCCGTGGACCCGCGCGAAGCCTCCGACGCCCGCCCCCTCACGAGCCCCGCGCCCGCCCCGGCCGCCGAGGGCGTCCTCGGCCGGACCTACCGCGCGCTCACCCTCGGCATCATCTCCGTCGTCTCGCTCATCGCCTTCGAGGCGAGCGCCGTGAACACCGCCATGCCCGCCGTCGGCCAGGCCCTGGACGGCATCGAGCTGTACGCGTTCGCGTTCTCCGCGTACTTCACGGCGAGCCTGTTCGCGATGGCGCTGTCCGGCGAGTGGTGCGACCGCGGCGGCCCGCTCGTCCCGCTGTTCACCGGTATCGCCACGTTCGGCGCCGGTCTGGTCGTCGCGGGCTCGGCGCAGCAGATGTGGATGTTCGTGGCGGGGCGCGGCGTGCAGGGCCTCGGCGGCGGGCTGGTCATCGTCGCGCTGTACGTGGTGGTCGGCCGGGCCTACCCGGAGACGCTGCGGCCCGCCGTCCTGGCGGCCTTCTCGGCGGCCTGGGTGCTGCCGGTGATCGTCGGGCCGCTCGTCGCCGGGACGGTCACCGAACACCTGGGCTGGCGCTGGGTCTTCCTGTCCATCCCCGTACTCGTCCTGCTCCCGCTGACGGTCATGCTGCCCGCCCTGCGCAAGCTGCCGCCCCGCCCCGCGGACGAGCCGGTGGACCGGCGCCGCATCCTGCTCGCCCTGGCGGTGGCCGCCGGCGCCGGGCTGCTCCAGTACGCGGCCCAGGAACGCGGCCGGGCCGCCCTCCTGCCGGCCGCCGCCGGCCTGGCCCTGCTGGTGCCCGCCGTGGTCCGGCTGCTGCCCGAGGGCACCTTCCGGGCCGCGCGCGGCCTGCCGTCCGTCGTCCTCATCCGCGGCGTGGCCGCCGGTTCGCTGGTCGCCGCCGAGAGTTTCGTCCCGCTGATGCTCGTCACCGAGCGCGGCCTGTCCACCACCCTGGCCGGCCTCTCGCTGACCGGCGGCGGCCTCACCTGGGCGCTGGGTTCGTACACCCAGAGCCGGCCGCGCCTGGAGCCGTACCGTGAGCGGATCATGTGCGCCGGCCTGCTGATGATGGCGGCGGCGATCGCGGCCGTGCCGCTGGTCCTCCTCGGCGGCGTGCCCGTCTGGACCGTCGCGGCCGCGTGGGCCGTGGCCGGGTACGGCATCGGCCTGAACGTCTCCAGCGGCAGCGTGCTGCTCCTCAAGCTGTCCCGGCCCGAGGACGCGGGCGGCAACGCGGCCTCCCTCCAGGTCTCCGACGCCCTCGGCAACATCGTCTTCGTCGGCCTCGGCGGCCTGCTGTTCGGCGCCTTCGGCGGCGGCGCGGTCGCCGGGCACGCCGCCCCGGACGTGACCAACGCCGCATCCGGGCAGCCGGCGGCGTTCGCGGCGGTGTTCGTCACCATGGCGGCGGTGGCCGTCGCCGGATCGTGGGTGGCCACACGCCTGAAGCCGGCCGGTGACGGCCTCGTGACGGTCACGGCCGGTGGCGCGAAGACGGCTCCGGCGGTTCACCCGAGCACGCCGTCCGCTCCCGGAGAGCGTTAGGCTGACGCGGTTGCCGATCGCCGAGCCAGCCCGACGGAGACCGTGACTACCACCACCAGCGCCACCAACAACCACCACCTGTCCCCGGCCTTCCCCGGACGGGCCCCCTGGGGTACCGCGAACAAGCTGCGCGCCTGGCAGCAGTCCGCGATGGACCGGTACATCCAGACGCAGCCGCGCGACTTCCTCGCGGTCGCGACCCCCGGCGCGGGCAAGACCACCTTCGCGCTCACCCTCGCCTCCTGGCTGCTGCACCACCACGTCGTGCAGCAGGTGACCGTGGTCGCCCCCACCGAGCACCTGAAGAAGCAGTGGGCGGAGGCCGCCGCCCGGATAGGCATCAAGCTGGACCCGGAGTACAGCGCGGGTCCGCTCGGCAAGGAGTACCACGGCATCGCGATCACGTACGCGGGTGTCGGCGTACGTCCGATGCTGCACCGCAACCGCATCGAGCAGCGCAAGACGCTGGTCATCCTCGACGAGATCCACCACGCCGGCGACTCCAAGTCCTGGGGCGAGGCGTGCCTGGAGGCGTTCGAGCCGGCGACCCGGCGGCTCGCGCTGACCGGCACGCCGTTCCGCTCCGACACCAACCCGATCCCCTTCGTGACGTACGAGGAGGGCAACGACGGCATCCGGCGCAGCTCCGCCGACTACACGTACGGCTACGGCAACGCGCTGGGCGACGGCGTCGTCCGCCCCGTCATCTTCCTCTCCTACAGCGGCAACATGCGCTGGCGCACCAAGGCCGGCGACGAGATCGCGGCGCGGCTCGGCGAGCCGATGACCAAGGACGCGGTGTCCCAGGCGTGGCGCACCGCGCTCGACCCGCGCGGCGACTGGATGCCGAAGGTCCTCAAGGCCGCCGACCAGCGGCTGACCGAGGTCCGCAAGGCCATACCGGACGCCGGCGCGCTGGTGATCGCCTCCGACCAGGAGCAGGCCCGCGCGTACGCCAAGCTGATCCGCGAGATAACGGGGCAGGGCGCCACCCTCGTGCTGTCCGACGACAGCGGCGCCTCGCAGCGCATCGACGACTTCTCGCACTCCGACGACCGGTGGATGGTCGCGGTCCGCATGGTGTCCGAGGGCGTCGACGTGCCGCGCCTGGCGGTCGGCGTGTACGCGACCACCATCTCCACCCCGCTGTTCTTCGCCCAGGCGGTCGGCCGCTTCGTACGGTCCCGCAAGCGCGGCGAGACCGCGTCCGTCTTCCTGCCCACCGTCCCCTCGCTCCTCGGCTTCGCCAACGAGATGGAGGTCGAGCGCGACCACGTCCTGGACAAGCCGAAGAAGGACGGCGAGGAGGACCCGTACGCCGAGTCCGAGAAGGAGATGGACGAGGCCAACAAGGAGCAGGACGAGGACACCGGCGAGCAGGAGCAGTTCTCCTTCGAGGCGCTGGAGTCCGAGGCGGTCTTCGACCGGGTGCTCTACGACGGTGCCGAGTTCGGCATGCAGGCGCACTCGGGCAGCGAGGAGGAGCAGGACTACCTCGGCATCCCCGGACTGCTGGAGCCCGACCAGGTGCAGATGCTGCTCCAGAAGCGGCAGGCCCGGCAGATAGCGCACAGCAAGAAGAAGCCGGACTCCGAGGCCGACCTGCTGGAACTGCCCGCCGAACGGCGCCCGGTGGTCACGCACAAGGAGTTGCTGGAGCTGCGCAAGCAGCTGAACACGCTGGTCGGCGCGTACGTGCACCAGAGCGGCAAGCCGCACGGCGTGATCCACACCGAGCTGCGCCGGGTGTGCGGCGGCCCGCCGAGCGCGGAGGCCACGGCCGGGCAGCTGCACGAGCGGATCAAGAAGGTGCGGGAGTGGGCCACGCGCATGAAGTGAGGTGACGGCCTCGGCCGTCCGGCGGGGCAGCGTACGGCGACCGGCCGTGTGCTGCCCCGCCGTCGTGTCCGTGGCCGGGTGTGCGGGTGTTGTGACCCAGGCCGAAAGGCCGCGCACCCCCGGCGCCCCGTCGCACCAGGAGGATCTACGGGGACAAAGCGGTCACGGAAGACCGGATTCTGGACGGACTCTTCCGCTCACCGGACCGGCTCGCTACTGTCCCGGTCACGCACACGCCCCGTGGCAGCGCCGCCGCGGAGCGCAGCCGGTGCCAAGCGGCCGGCGGCCTCTTTTGCGCGCGCTGCCCCGGGACCGGCAGCGCTGACCGCGCCGACGAGCCGCCACTCACCCGAGGAGGGGGCGTCGTGACCGCGGAGACCTCCCAGACGCTCGACCGGGGACTGCGCGTCCTCAAACTGCTCGCCGACACCGACCACGGCCTGACCGTCACCGAGCTGTCCACCAAGCTGGGGGTCAACCGGACCGTGGTCTACCGCCTGCTCGCCACCCTGGAGCAGCACGCCCTGGTACGCCGCGACATCGGCGGCCGGGCCCGGGTGGGCCTCGGCGTGCTGCGGCTGGGCCGCCAGGTGCACCCGCTGGTGCGCGAAGCGGCGCTGCCCGCGCTGCGCTCGCTGGCCGAGGACATCGGGGCCACCGCCCACCTGACACTGGTGGACGGCACCGAGGCGCTCGCCGTGGCCGTCGTCGAGCCGTCCTGGACCGACTACCACGTCGCCTACCGCGCGGGCTTCCGGCATCCGCTGGACCGGGGCGCGGCCGGGCGGGCGATACTCCAGGCCCGCCAGGGCCGTATCGAGGACGCCGGGCTGGCCCTGACCCACGGCGAGTTGGAGGCGGGCGCGAGCGGGGCCGCGGCGCCGCTGCTCGGCGTGAGCGGCATCGAGGGCAGCGTCGGTGTGGTGATGCTCGCGGACACGGTGCCCGACCGGGTCGGGCCGCGCGTCGTCGAGGCGGCCCGCGAGGTGTCCGAGGCGCTGCGCTGAGACGGTGCCCGTGGTGAGCTGTCCGGGCCCGAGGTCATCTAGGGTGGCGGGGTGTCTTCTCGCACCCGCGCCCTGGGGATCTGCACGGCCCTGGTCATCGCGCTCCTCGCCACCGTGGCCCTCGCGCCGCTGCCGTTCTCGGTCGCCTTCCCCGGCGACACGGCGGACGTGCTCGGCAAGCACAAGGGCAAGCAGGTGATCACCATCACCGGCGCGCCGACCCGCGAGACCAGCGGGCAGCTGCGGATGGCGGCCATCGTGGCGACCGGCCCCGACGCCACCGTCCGGCTGCCGGACGTCGTCAAGGGCTGGTTCCGCACGAACCAGGCCGTGATGCCGGTCGAGTCGGTCTACCCGGTCGGCGACACCGCCGAGAAGGCCGTGGAGCACAACCTGAAGGACATGCGGTCCTCCCAGGACGTCGCCACCAAGGCGGCCCTGAACTACCTCCACAAGAGCGACAAGGACGTCCGGGTCAAGCTGGACCTGGGCACGATCGGCGGGCCCAGCGCCGGCCTGCTGTTCTCGCTGGGCATCATCGACAAGCTGGCCGGCGACGGCAGGGGCGGCGACCTGACCGGCGGGCAGAAGATCGCGGGCACCGGCACGATCAGCGCGGACGGCGAGGTCGGCGCCGTCGGCGGCGTGGCCCTGAAGACGCAGGCCGCGGGCCGCGACGGCGCCACGGTCTTCCTGGTCCCCAAGTCGGAGTGCAAGGACGCGCAGGCGGAGCTGCCGGAGGGCCTGCGGCTGGTCCCCGTCACCACGCTCGCCGGCACGGTGGACGCGCTCAAGGCGCTGAAGTCCGGCGGCACGGTGCCCAGCTGCTGACCACCCGCCCCCGGCACGGCCCGCGCGGCGCCCTCAGCCCCCGTCCTTGACGAACCCCTTCTCGACCAGCCAGTCCTTGGCGACCTCGTGCGGGTCCTGGCCCTCCACGTCCACCTTCGCGTTCAGGCGCTGCGCGACGGCGTTGTCCAGGGCCTTGGTGACGGGCGCGAGGAGGCCGGCGATCTGCGGGTACTTCTTCATCGTCGCCGCGTTCATCTCGGGCGCCGCGTTGTAGTTGGGGAAGAAGTGCCGGTCGTCCTGCAGGACGTGCAGGCCCATCGCCTTGATCCGGCCGTCCGTCGTGTAGACCTCGCCGAACGTGCAGGACGTGCCCTGCGCCGCCTGCGTGTAGACGACGCCGCTGGTCATCTTCTTGACGTTGCCCGCCGGGATGCTCATGCCGTACGCCTTGGCCATGCCCGGCAGGCCGTCGTTGCGCGCGGAGAACTCGGCCTCCGCGCACAGGGTGACCGCGCCCGGGTCCTTCCGGGACAGCTCGGCGACGTCCGAGAGCGTCTTGACGCCCAGCCGCTTGAAGTGGGCGTCGTTCAGCGCCAGCGCGTAGGTGTTGTTCAGCTTCGACTGCGGCAGCCACTCCAGGCCGTTGGCCCGGTCGCCGTCGCGCACCGCCTCCCACTGCTTTTGCGGGTCGGTGATGGGCCGCTCGTGGCCGAGGTAGGTGATCCAGCCGGTGCCGGTGTACTCGTACATCCCGTCCGCCGTACCGGACTTCACCGCCTCGCGGGCGCCGATCGAGCCCTGGATGTTGGTCTTGTCGACGACCGTGGCCCCGGCCGCCTTGAAGACCAGCCCCATGAGCTGGCCGAGGATGATGTTCTCGGTGAACTCCTTGGACGTGACGGTCAGTTCGGCGCCCTTCAGGGGCAGTCCACGGCCGAGCGTGCCGGGCCGGACGTCGTCGCTCATCGGGCTGCCGCTGACCAGGCCGCAGCCGACCGGCCCGGCCGCGGACAGCAGCAAGCCGGCCACCGCGGCACGCGCCGCCGACCCGCGGGCCCGCCGCCGTACGGCTGTCTTCATTCCGCCACCTCCAGCCCGCGCGGGCGCAGCAGCAGTTCGACGAGGGATGCCAGCCAGTCGACGAGCAGCGCCAGCACCACCGTCAGGACGGAACCGAGCACCAGCACCGGCATGCGCTGGGTGATGATGCCCGCGGAGATCAGGTCGCCGAGCCCGCCGCCCCCGCCGAACGTGGCCAGGGTCGCGGTGCCGACGTTGAGGACCAGCGCGGTGCGCACGCCCGCCAGGATCAGCGGTACGGCCAGCGGCAGTTCGACCTTCGCCAGGACGCCGGCCGCCGACATGCCGATGCCGCGGGCGGCCTCGGTCAGCGTCGGGTCGATGGCTTTCAGGCCCGCGATGGTGTTGGCCAGCACCGGCAGTACGGCGTAGATCACCATGCCGGTGACGGCGGCCCCCGGCCCGATGCCGAGCCAGATGACCAGCAGCACCAGCAGGCCCAGCGCCGGCACCGCCTGCCCGAGGTTGGCCGCCGCCACGGCGAACGGCGAGGCCCGCCGCAGCCTGGCCCGGGTCAGCGCGATGCCCAGCGGAATGGCGATGACCAGGACGAAGAAGGTGGAGACCGCGGTCAGCTGTACGTGCTGGCGCAGCGCCAGCCCCACCTTGCCGCCGTCCACCGCCTGGTGCGCGATCGAGTCCAGCCGCGCGCCGCGGAACCACAGCCAGGTGGCGAGCAGCACCACCGCCAGCACGGCGGGCAGCGTGACCGCCTTCTTCCAGGTGATGCGCCGCGGCGGCCGTCCGCCCCACGCCTTCGGTTCGGGCTCCGCCGCGAGCGGCCCCGGCTCCCCGCCCCGCACCTCGTCGCGGAAGGCCAGCCCGCGCACCTCGTGCTCGCCCGGCGGCCGTTCGTCCTTCGGCGGCCGGCGCCCGTCCCGGGGGCTCACGCCTTGACCTCCTGCGCGCCGCCCGCCGGGTCGACGCCCTCCTGGGCCAGCCTGGTCTGCCGCGCGCGCTGCTCCTCCAGCTCGTGCCGGTGTTCGAGGGCGTCCAGCCGGTCCGCCTCCAGCAGTTCGTGGACGTTGTTCATCAGCGTCTCCATGTCGACCACGCCGAGGTACGCGCCGCGCCGCCCGGTGACCGCGACCCGGCCCGCGTTGTCGGTGAGCACCGCCTCCAGCGCGTCGCGCAGCGTCGCGTCGCGGGTGACCGTGTCGTGCACCAGCGTGCCGGCGCGGGCCAGCGAGCCCTTGGCGCGCATCAGGTCGCCGCGGCGCAGCCACTTGTACGGGCGCCGGTGCCGGTCCAGCAGCAGGATCTCGTTGGTGGTGCCGGAGCGCAGCAGGTCGAAGATGGACTGGAGCGGGTCCTCCACGGAAGCGGTGGGGAAGTCGACGACGCCGACGTCCCGTACGCGGGTGAGGTTGAGCCGTTTGAGGGCCGCGCCCGCGCCGACGAAGCCGGAGACGAAGTCGTCGGCGGGGTTGGTGAGGATCGCCTCGGGCGTGTCGAACTGGGCGATGTGCGATCTCTCGCGCAGCACCGCGATGCGGTCGCCCAGCTTGATCGCCTCGTCGAAGTCGTGGGTGACGAAGACGATCGTCTTGCGCAGCTCGTGCTGGAGCCGGATCAGCTCGTCCTGGAGGTGGTCGCGGGTGATCGGGTCCACGGCGCCGAACGGCTCGTCCATGAGCAGGACGGGCGGGTCGGCGGCGAGCGCCCGCGCCACGCCGACCCGCTGCTGCTGCCCGCCGGACAGCTGCCGCGGGTAGCGGCCGTGGAACTCGCGCGGGTCCAGTCCGACCAGGTCGAGCATCTCCTCGACGCGGTCGGCGACCTTCGCCTTCGGCCAGCCGGTCATCTTCGGGACGAGGGCGATGTTCTGGGCGACGGTCATGTGCGGGAAGAGCCCGGAGGACTGGATGGCGTACCCGACCTTGCGGCGCAGCCTGACCGGGTCGATGCCGGTCACGTCCTCGTCGCCGATCCTGATCCGCCCGGAGGTGGGCTCGATCAGCCGGTTGATCATTTTCAGCGTGGTGGACTTGCCGCAGCCCGAGGGGCCCACGAGGATCACCGTCTCGCCCGGCTTGATGTCCATGTTCACGTTGTCGACCGCGGGCGTGGGGTTGCCCGGATAGAGCTTGGTCAGGTCCTCCAGCGCGATGCCGGCGCCGGAGGCGGTGGTGTCAGGCACGGATCCCCCTGGAGATGGTCAGGCGTCCGAGGACGACGTACGCGGCGTCGAAGAACAGGGCCAGGACGACGATCCCGAGCGTCCCGGACAGCACCTGGTTGAGCGCGTTGGCGCTGCCCAGGGAGGAGATGCCGCGGAAGATCTCGTTGCCCAGGCCCGGCCCGGACGCGTAGGCGGCGATGGCCGCGATGCCCATCAGCATCTGGGTGGAGACCCGGATGCCGGTCAGGATCGGCGGCCAGGCCAGCGGCAGCTCGACCCGCAGCAGCCGGGCCGCGCGGGACATCCCGATGCCCTTGGCGGCGTCGATCAGCGCGGGGTCGACGCCGCGCAGCCCGACGACGGCGTTGCGGACGACCGGCAGCAGCCCGTACAGGGTCAGGGCGGTGACGGTGGGTGCCACGCCGAGGCCGACGATCGGCACCAGCAGGCCGATCAGGGCGAGTGAGGGCACCGTCAGGATGGTCGCGGTCGTGGCGGTGGCCAGGTTCCCGGCCCATTCGCTGCGGTAGGTGGCGACGCCCAGCAGCACTCCGAGCACGGTGGCGGCCACCATGCACTGGAAGACGGCGCTGGCGTGCTGAAACGTATCCGTCAGCAGCTGGGCGTGCCGGTTGCCGACGTACTCCCAGAAGCTCACACGCGCTCTCCTCGGTCGGTCAGTCCCCCGATGCCTGTTTGACCAGGGGGATGATGCGCAACGGAACCGGGTTCTCCATGACGATCGCGGTGGAAGCCCGCATGATGCCATCAAAGCCCACCACGCGGTCGATCACCCGTTGCAGATCGGCGTTGGAACGGGCAACGAGTCTGCACAGCATGTCCCCATGTCCCGTCGTTGTATGCAGCTCCAGCACTTCCGGGACGGACGCCAAGTGCGCCCGCACGTCCGCTCCTTGGCCCTGTTTGATCTCCAGGGTCGCGAAGGCGGTGACGGGGTAGCCCAGCGCCGCCGGGTCCACGTCCGGGCCGAACCCCCGGATCACTCCGTTCGACTGAAGCCGGTCCAGGCGCGCCTGCGCCGTGCCGCGCGCCACCCCGAGCCGGCGCGAAGCCTCCAGTACGCCGATGCGCGGCTCCTCGGCGAGCAGCTCCAGCAGCCTGCCGTCCAAATGATCGATCGCCACGGTCGTTGCCTCCGAAATCAATGGTCATCATGTGCGAAACGTCCGGCGAACTGGCCAGTTCGCTATGCATACTGCCCAGTGAATGCGCAAACTATTGCGCATCTTGTGGCCCAGGGAGAGTCTGCGGGCATGACTCAGACCACGGACCCCACCACCCCCACCACTGCGCGGCAGGCCGATCCCTTCCCGGTCAAGGGGATGGACGCGGTCGTCTTCGCCGTCGGCAACGCCAAGCAGGCAGCGCACTACTACGCCACCGCCTTCGGCATGAAGCGCGTCGCCTACTCCGGACCGGAGAACGGCAGCCGCGAGACCGCCAGTTACGTGCTCGAATCCGGCGGCGCCCGCTTCGTGTTCACCTCCGTCATCAAGCCGTCCACGGACTGGGGCCGCTTCCTGGCCGACCACGTCGCCGCGCACGGCGACGGCGTCATCGACCTCGCGATAGAGGTGCCGGACGCGCGTGCCGCCTATGCCTACGCCCTGGAGCACGGCGCCACCGGCATCGAGGAGCCGTACGAGACCAAGGACGAGCACGGCATCGTCGTGCGCGCCTCCATCGCCACGTACGGCAAGACCCGGCACACCCTGGTCGAGCGCTCCCGTTACGAAGGCCCCTACCTGCCCGGCTACGTCGCCGCCGACCCGATCGTCGCGCCGGGGCCGCGCCGCTTCCAGGCCATCGACCACTGTGTCGGCAACGTCGAACTCGGCAAGATGGACGAGTGGGTGACGTTCTACAACAACGTCATGGGCTTCACGAACATGAAGGAGTTCGTCGGCTCCGACATCGCCACCGAGTACAGCGCGCTGATGTCGAAGGTGGTCGCGGACGGCACCCGCAAGGTGAAGTTCCCGCTCAACGAGCCGGCCATCGCGAAGAAGAAGTCGCAGATCGACGAGTACCTGGAGTTCTACGGCGGGCCCGGCTGCCAGCACATCGCGCTCGCCACCAACGACATCGTCGCGAGCGTACGGGCCATGCGCGAGGCGGGCGTCGACTTCCTGGACACCCCGGACTCGTACTACGACACCCTCGGCGAGTGGGCGGGCGAGACCCGCGTCCCGGTCGAGACGCTGCGCGAGCTGAAGATCCTCGTCGACCGCGACGAGGACGGCTACCTGCTGCAGATTTTCACCAAGCCCGTCCAGGACCGCCCGACCGTCTTCTTCGAACTGATCGAGCGGCACGGTTCCCTGGGCTTCGGCAAGGGCAACTTCAAGGCCCTCTTCGAGGCGATCGAGCGCGAGCAGGAGCGGCGCGGCAACCTCTGACCGCCCCCAGGACGCCACCCCCCGCCCCGCGGCCCCGCCGGACCCGGCCCGGCGGGGCCGCGGCCCTTCCCGAGGGGGGCGGCGCGCCCGGCCCCGGCCCTCAGGGACGCAGCCCGTACAGCCGGGCCCGGGTGCGCTCCGCCTCCTTCCCGGACGGCGGACGGCGGGCCGGGGCGAAGCCGCGGGCGCCCCAGTCCCCGGTCAGCAGCGAGACCGACACGTCGTTCGCGGCCAGCGCCGTCGTGTCGGCGGCCGGCACCCGCTCCGGCGCGTCGGGGTCCTGCTCCAGCCGCACCTTGTAGCACGTGGCGCAGGTCGCGGGGTCGGGTACGTAGCCGACGGCGACGTGGCGCGCGGTGCCCACGTTGGTGAAGGCGAGCCCGCCGTCCGGGCGCGCCGGGTAGTTGACGTTCAGCGCGGTCCCGTACGGCAGCAACGCGCCGCCGTGCGCGGTGGCCGCCAGCCGCGCGACGGTACGGACCGTGAAGTCCACGGCCCGCGCCGCCGAGGGGAACGGGTTCCGCGGGTCGCCCGCGTCGTACCCGGCGCTGACGGCCAGGGCCGGTACGCCCGCGTCCGCGGCGGCGACCGTGGCCCCCACCGTGCCCGAGTGGTTGACGGCGAAACCGGTGTTGGGCCCGGGGTTGACGCCCGAGACGACCAGGTCGGGCGGCCGGCCGGTCCGCGCCGTGAAGACCCGCTGGACGCCGAAGGCCACGGAGTCGCCGGGCGAGCCGCCGACCGACCACACGTCCGGCTCCGTCTCCTCGGCGCGCAGGGAGGCGCCCGGCGTGAAGGTCATGCGTGTACCGTGCCCGCTCATGTCCTGGGCGGGCGCGACGATCACCGCCGTGTGCCCGGCCTTCTTCAGGGCGGCCTGGAGCGCCCGGATGTACGGGTGGCGGAAACCGTCGTCGTTGCTGATGAGGACGGACAGCGGGCGGCCGGGCGCCGGAGCCGCCGGCCGGCCCGTGGCGACCGGCCCCGAGCCCGCGACGAGCAGGCCCGCCGCGGCGGCCGCACAGCCCAGACCACCGGCTCTGCGGCGTGCGGCGGCGGTCGTCTTCCGTTCACGTACCGACATCGGTCCCCCTGACTGGAACGCACACCGGATGCGGAGCCCGCGCACCGTAGACCCGGCGGCCTGGCCAAGGGGAGAGGGCCTCGTGGGGGAGCCGGCGGGGATCTTCCGTGTACGGCCCACGGATGGGAGGCTGGCGGCATGGACCTCATCGCACGCCTGCGCGAAGCCCTCCCCGGGGAAGCGATCCTCACCGACCCCGACGTCACCGGCGCCTACGCCCACGACATGGCGAGTTTCTGCGCGGCCGGCACCCCCGCCGTCGTCGTCCTGCCGCGCACGGTCGAGCAGGTCCAGCACGTGATGCGCACCGCCACCGAACTGCGCGTACCGGTCGTCCCCCAGGGGGCGCGCACCGGCCTGTCGGGCGCCGCCAACGCCTCCGACGGGTGCATCGTGCTCTCCCTGGTCAAGATGGACCGGATCATCGAGATCAACCCCGTCGACCGGATCGCCGTCGTCGAGCCCGGCGTCGTCAACGCGGTCCTCTCCCGCGCGGTCAACGAGCACGGCCTCTACTACCCGCCGGACCCCTCCAGCTGGGAGGAGTGCTCCATCGGCGGCAACATCGGCACCGCCTCCGGCGGCCTGTGCTGCGTCAAGTACGGCGTCACCGCCGAGTACGTCCTCGGCCTGGACGTCGTCCTCGCCGACGGGCGGCTGCTGAAGACCGGCCGGCGCACCGCCAAAGGCGTGGCGGGCTACGACCTCACCCGCCTCTTCGTCGGCTCCGAGGGCAGCCTCGGCATCGTCGTACGCGCCGTCCTCGCCCTCAAGCCCGAGCCGCCCCGGCAACTCGCGCTCGCCGCCGAGTTCGCCTCCACGGCGGCGGCGTGCGAGGCCGTCTGCGAGATCATGGCGCGCGGCCACGCGCCCTCCCTGCTCGAACTCATGGACCGTACGAGCATCCGCGCCGTCAACGCGATGGCCAACATGGGCCTGCCCGACAGCACCGAGGCGCTGCTCCTCGCCGCCTTCGACACCCCCGAACCGGCCGCCGACCTCGCCGCCGTCGGCGAACTGTGCAAGGCCGCCGGCGCCACCGAGGTCGTACCGGCCGACACCCCGGCCGAGTCCGACCTGCTCCTCCAGGCGCGGCGGCTGACCCTCACCGCCCTGGAAGGCGTCAAGTCCGCCACGATGATCGACGACGTGTGCGTACCGCGCTCGCAGCTCGCCGCGATGCTCGACGGCACCGCCGCCATCGCCGAGAAGTACGACCTGGTCATCGGCGTGTGCGCACACGCGGGCGACGGCAACACCCACCCCACCGTCTGCTTCGACGCCCACGACCCCGACGAGTCCCGGCGCGCCCGCGAGTCCTTCGACGAGATCATGGCGCTCGGCCTGGAACTGGGCGGCACGATCACCGGCGAACACGGCGTCGGCGTCCTGAAGAAGGAGTGGCTGGCCCGCGAGCTGGGCCCGGTGGGCCTGGAACTCCAGCGCGGCATCAAGGCCGTCTTCGACCCGCTGGGCCTGCTCAACCCGGGGAAGCTGTTCTGACCGGCACCTTCTAGGGTCAGGGCCATGAACTCCGACCTCTGGACCATCATCGGCGCCGCGGCCGTCGTCATCGTCGTACTCGCCTCCACCATGGACGCCCGCCACAAGACGCTCGAACGCCGCCTCCGGCGCATGGACCGCAAGCTGGACCTGATCATGGAACACCTCGGCGTCGAGGAGACCGGCCCCGAGGGCATCGCCGAGATCGACGCCCTGTTGCACAAGGGCAAGAAGATCGAGGCGATCAAGCGCTACCGCGAACTGACCGGCGCGGGACTGGTCGAGGCCAAGGAGGCCGTGGAGCGCCGGCAAGGCTGAGAGCCGGTGCCCCCGCCGCCCGGCGAATGCCTCGATACGTGTGGCCGGGCCGGGCCCCCGGGAAGAGGATGGACCCATTGCCACGACGCCGACGCAGGGAGCGATGAGCGATGCCGACGACCACAGGGGCCGACAAGGCCGCGGGCCACGACACGTACGACGTCGTCGTGCTGGGCGCCGGGCCGACCGGGGAGAACGTCGCCGACCGGGCGCACGCCCTCGGCCTGAGCGTGGTGATCGTGGAGAGCGAGCTCGTCGGCGGCGAGTGCTCGTACTGGGCCTGCATGCCCAGCAAGGCGCTGCTGCGCCCGGTCACCGCCCGCGCCGACGCGCAGCGCGTCCCCGGCCTGCGCCACGCGGCGGCCGCGCCGCTGGACGCCAAGGCGGTGCTCGCCCACCGCGACGCGTTCGCGTCCCACTGGAAGGACGACGGCCAGGTCCGGTGGCTGGACTCGGCCGGCATCGACTTCGTACGCGGCCGGGCCCGCCTGGACGGCCCCCGGCGCGTGGTGGTCGCCACCGGCCCGGACGGCGGCGGGGAACGCGTCCTGACCGCCCGGCACGCCGTCGCCGTCTGCACCGGCAGCCGCGCCGTGCTGCCCGACCTGCCGGGCCTCGCCGCCGCCCGCCCCTGGACCAGCCGCGAGGCGACCAGCGCGCAGTCCGTACCGCCGCGCCTGGTCGTGGTCGGCGGCGGCGTCGTCGGCGTCGAGATGGCCACCGCGTGGCGGGCCCTGGGCTCGGCGGTGACCGTCCTGGTGCGCGGCGGCGGGCTGCTGCCCAAGATGGAGCCCTTCGCGGGCGAACTGGTCGCCGAGGCGCTGACCGAGGCGGGCGCCGTCGTCCGTACCGGCGTCTCGGTGAGCGCGATGCGCCGCGAGATGCCCAACGGACCGGCCACCGTCGTCCTCGACGACGGCGAGGAGATCGTCGCCGACGAGGTCCTGTTCGCCACCGGCCGCGCGCCCCGCACCGACGGCCTCGGCCTGGAGACGGTGGGCCTGGAGCCCGGCTCGTGGCTGGAGGTGGACGACACCTGCCGGGTACGGGACGTGGCGGACGGCTGGCTGTACGCCGTCGGCGACGTCAACCACCGCGCGCTGCTGACCCACCAGGGCAAGTACCAGGCCCGCATCGCGGGCGCCGCCATCGCCGCCCGCGCCAGGGGCGAGGCGTCCCCGGACACCGCCCGCTGGGGCGCGCACGCGGCGACGGCCGACACCGCGGCCGTACCGCAGGTCGTCTTCACCGACCCCGAGGTCGCCTCGGTCGGCCCGACCGCCGCCGAAGCCGAACGCGCCGGCCACCGCACCCGCGTCGTCGACTACGACCTCGGCAACGTCGCGGGCGCCGGCCTCTACGCCGACGGCTACCGCGGCCGCGCCCGCATGATCGTCGACCTGGACCGCGAGGTCCTCCTCGGCGTCACCTTCGTCGGCCCCGCGGTGGGCGAACTCCTCCACTCGGCAACGGTCGCGGTGGCCGGCGAGGTCCCCCTGAGCCGGCTGTGGCACGCGGTGCCCGCCTACCCGACGATCAGCGAGGTGTGGCTGCGGCTGCTGGAGACGTACCGGGGCTGAGCACCGCCACGGGCGCGGCCGGGCCTTGCGGCCTAGGACGTGCGGACGGGGCGTGCGGCGTAGGACCGAATGCCGATACCCCGGCCGCGCGGGCCGCCGTACGGTCAGCGGTGAACGTACCAACGGCCCTGGAAGCACCGGCCTTTGCAGGAGGTCCACCGTGCCCGTACAACTCGACCACACGGTCGTCCACGCCACCGACAAGTTCGCGTCCGCGCGCTTCCTCTCGGAGCTGGCCGGCGTCGGCGAACCGGAGGCCTTCGGGCCCTTCGCCGCCGTCTCGGTCGCGAACGGCCTGACCATCGACTACGCCGACACGATCGTGAAACCCGACGCGATCGTGCCGCAGCACCTCGCGTTCCTGGTCACGGAGGACGAGTTCGACGAGATCTTCGGCCGCGTCCGGGAGCGGGGGCTGGCCTACTGGGCCGATCCGCGGCGTCAGCAACCGCAGCAGATCAACCACCGCGCGGGCGGCCGCGGGGTCTACGTCAGCGACCCGGACGGCCACGCCATCGAGTTCCTCACCCGGAGTCTCACCCTTGCGGACCTCGGTACCGACGCGTCCTGACCCGCGTATAACCGGCCCGGACCGTACGACACGCCCTCAGGCCCCGGCCTCGGGCGACTCGTCGGACGGCCACGGGTCGGACAGCCACAGGTCGTCCCGCGGTGTCATGGCGAGCAGTTCGCTCAGCCCTTTGTCCAGCCCCAGGTGGTCCTGCTCCGACCCCGGCGGCACCACCCGCAGCGTCCGCTCCAGCCACGCCGAGACCGCGGCGGCCGGCGCCTCCAGCAGCGCCTCCCCGTCGGGCGAGCTGAGCGCCATGCAGACCACGCTGCGCCCGTCCACCTTCGTGGGCCACACCCGCACGTCACCGTGTCCGCACGGCCGGAACACCCCCTCGACGAGCAGTTCACGGGCGAAGGTCCAGTTGACGGGGGTGTCCGAGCCGATGTGGAAGGTGACGTGGATGGCGTAGGGGTCGTCCGTTCGGTAGGTCAGCCGGGCCGGTACGGGAATGCTGCGCTCCGGCGACAGGACCAGACCCAGCTCCAGCTCTCGTTCCACCACGGTGTGCATGCGGTCCGCCTCTCTGTCTGTACCTGCTGCGGGCCCCTCGTAACGGGCCCGCACCTGGATAGAGGCCGCAGCGCCCGGACCATTACGCGACTTCGCACAACTTTTTTCGCGGGCCTCTTCCAGGTGGTCCCGCGCGGGCGGCACGGCGGGGCCGGCCCTCGGTCTGATAGATGTGGACGCTGCGTTGCGGCAGACTGCACATGCCCCACCCACCACACCAGGCCGAGAACAGATACGGGAATACGGACATGAGCGCCCCTTCCTCAGGATCCGCCGGCGGCAGCCCCACGCCAGGCTTCTACCCGGACCCGTCCATCCCCGGCTACATCCGGTACTGGAACGGTGCCGCATGGGTGCCGGGCACCAGCCGCCCGGCGCCCGCCGAGGGCGAGGCGATGCCCGCGCCGCCGCCCGGCGCCACCACCCAGGCCCCCGCGCCGGCCCCGGCCCCCGCCGTGGAGGAGACCGGCCCGGTCTTCCTCGAAGAGGAGGACGGGCACGGCCGGCTGACCGAGGCCGCGGGCCCCGCCTCCGTGTGGCAGGCCGACACCGCCCGGCAGAACGGCTTCGGCGGCGACCAGGACCGCCGTATCTCCTGGGGCTCGCCCGAGGAACAGCAGGCCGGGCTGCCGCCGCAGCGCGAGGAGCCCGACGCGAGCGCCACGCCCCCCGGCGAGGACGCGCCGCGCCCGGAGGGCACGGTCACCATCCGCGCCGTACGGGACGACGACGGCCCGCGGGGCAGCGGCGACCACGGCACGACCACGATCCGCGCCGTAGGCCCCGGCGGCGACGCGGGCGGCAAGCGCAGCGACACGATGGCCATCCGGGTCACGCCGCCGCCCGGCGGCGCCCCCGCGTCGCCCGTGCCGGGGACCACCGCCCCGCAGCCCCTGCCGTCCACCGGTGCGCAGCCGCCGGCCGTCTCCGGTCCGCAGCAGGCGCCCGGACAGCCCGGTCCCGGCGGCCCGGCACCCGCCGCCGCCCAGGGCCCGGCCCAGCAGGCCCCGCACGGGCCCGTACAGCCGCAGCACGGACCCGGACCCGCCGCGCCACCGGTGCAGCACCAGCCGTTCCCGGTGCAACAGGCGCCCCAGGTCCAGGCACCGGCCCCGCACGCGCCGGCGCCCCAGGCCCCGGCCCAGCCGGCGCCCAACCCGGCGCCCGCCCCGCAGCCGCACGCCCCCGTACCGCCCCAGGCCCAGGGCGCGCCCCTCCCCGGTTTCCCGCCGCAGCAGGACGGCGGCGCGCCCGAGGGCGTCGTCCCCTGGAAGCCGCCGGCCTCCGACCCGTTCCTGGCGGCCGCGCAGGCGCAGGGCCGCCCGGCCCCTCTGGGCCGCCGGTTCGCCGCCCGTCTGATCGACACGCTCGTCCTGGCCGTGATCACCGGTGCCGCCGCCGTACCGCTGTGGGGCCCGGCCACCGACCACATCGACGCCAAGGTCGAGGCCGCCAAGCAGTCCGGGCGGCAGGTCACGGTCTACCTGCTCGACGGCACGACCGGCCCCTACCTCGCCATCGTGCTCGCCGTGCTGCTGATCGGCGGCGGCCTGTACGAGGTGCTGCCCACCGCCAAGTGGGGCCATACGCTCGGCAAGAAGCTGTGCGGCGTCAAGGTGCTGGACATCGAGAGCCACGACACCCCGCCGCTGTCCTCGGTGATCAGGCGGTGGCTGGTGTACGGCGTGCTCGGCGTGCTGGCCGTCGGGGTCGTCAACGCCGTGTGGTGCCTGTTCGACCGGCCGTGGCGGCAGTGCTGGCACGACAAGTTCGCGCGGACGTTCGTCGCGGAGAAGTAGGCCGCCCGCCCGGCCGCGTCACCCGCCCGGCCCTCGCCGGATGCGGGGACCGGCGGCCCGGGTTCGACTCGGGCCATGAGCACCGACCAGCCGAGGCCCGGTTCCGGCGGCGAGCCGCCGGAGGACGACCCGTTCCTGAAGAAGCCGCAGGAGCCGCCGTCGGGCGGTTCTCCGTACGGGCAGGAACCTCCCGGCGGTTCTCCGTACGGCGGCTCCCCGTACGACCGGCCTTCCAACGGCACGCCGTACGGTGAGACGCCCGCCGGCGGCGCCCCGTACGGAGGCGGTGCCCCGCCTCCGGGCAGCGGTCCGCCGCCCGGGGGGATGCCCCCGCCGCCGTACGGCGGGGACCCGTACGGGGGAAACCCGTACGGCGACCAGTACGGTGCCGCCGACCCGCTGGCCGGGATGCCGCCGCTGGCCGGCCGCGGCCGGCGCCTGGTCGCCCGCATCATCGACTGGATCATCATCTGTGTACCGGTCGGCCTGATCATGAGCGCGGTCGTCGGCGGGTTCGACTACTGGACGACCGACGGCACGGAAACCGGACGCCAGGCGTCCGTCTCCCTCGTCACGATGCTCGTCTACCTCGTCTACGAGGGCCTGATGCTCACCAGCCGCGGCCAGACCGTCGGCAAGATGGCGATGAAGATCCGGGTCGGGATGCTGGAGAACGGCGCGGTGCCGGCCGGACAGGCGGGCTGGGTGCGCGCGGCGGTCTACACACTGCCCGAGATCGTGCCGTGCTGCGGGTTCGTCTTCTGGCTCGTCAACGTCCTGTGGTGCACCTGGGACAGGCCGTACCAGCAGTGCCTGCACGACAAGGCGGCGAAGACCGTGGTGGTCTCCACGGCCTGACGGCGGGCCGCCGGACACCCCCGGCGGCCGCGGCCCCTACCTACGGCACCGATACGTCAACAGGCGGCCGGGCACCTCTCCCGAGAGAGGTGCCCGGCCGCCTTCGCGCGTCCACCGGCCACGGGCGGGCGACTAACGCGAGTGCTCGCTGACGCGCGCCTCGGAGGAGACGCCCGCGTGCGTACGCTGGCGCGGGAAGCGGGCGGCCACCGTGCGGTGGGCGGCCGGCATCCGTGCGGCAGCGCCGGAGCCGCCGGCCGTACGGCGGCGCGCCGCGCGGGAAGTCCCCGGCAGCGGCGCGGTCATGGCGACGAGCAGGCCGAGCGCGAGACCGGCGATGGCGATCACCGCGATCCCCACCCCGGTCCGCGTCTGGGAGAGCAGCAGCATGGCGAGGGTGGCGAAGACGACGGTGGCCGAACCGTAGGCGAGCTGTGCGGCAGTCGGACGAGGCATGGCGGATCCGTCCTCAAGAGGTCGGCAGGGGTGTGGTCGACAGGGGCGCGCCGTCAAACGACTCTACGGTCCTTACTGCCCGAGCGGAACTGGCGGTAAGCGTGACCTAACCCACGGTTCCGGAGCATAGGGGGCGCACGGAATCATCCCTGGTTTGAACGGACGTGATCGGCGCGTCAGTTGGCGTATGTGCGGCGCGGCGCGGGGGAGCCGCCCGGGGGCGTGCGGGTACGTACAGAAACGTTCACCAAGCTGTCCGATAGCCGCAATCAGAGGACCGAAAACCGTACTTCCCTGACGTGCCCAAGTCAAGATCTGTCTTTTCCCTCCCCCTTCCGGTCAAATGCTGGCATCCAGTGACCGTTTCCCTAGGGGAGGAATGCGCCAAGTGAGAGCCAAGAGACGGGCGTTCAGACCGGCCGCCCTGGCCACGGCCGCCGCCGCGATCGGGGCGGCCGCCCTGTCTTCCGGCGCGACGGCGCAGGCCGACGACGGCCCCCGGCCGCTCGCCGTCCAGCGGCAGGACCCGGGTGCCGCCGCCAAGCAGGCCGTCGACCACGACCTCAAGGGCCCGTTCAGCGACCAGCAGGCGGCCCAGCGCAAGGAAGCGCTCCAGCAGGTCATATCCGGCGACACCAAGCCCACCCGGCGCGGCGCCTCCCAGGTCGTGAAGCTGGACCGGGGCAAGTACGTCGAACTCGCCCGCGAGAAGACCGACAAGATCTTCACCATCCTGGTCGAGTTCGGCGACAAGGTCGACGACACCACGATGTACGACCCGGACGGCGACGGTCCCAAGCCCCCGGTGAAGAAGTACGGCGGCAAGCCGGGGCCCGCGCACAACACCATCGCGCAGCCCGACCGCCGCAACGACAACTCCACCGCCTGGCAGAAGGACTACAACCGCCGGCACTTCCAGGACCTCTACTTCTCCCACGACAAGAAGAAGGAGTCCCTGGCCAAGTACTACGAGAAGCAGTCCTCGGGCCGCTACTCGGTCGACGGCGAGGTCTCCGACTGGGTCAAGGTCGACTGGAACGAGGCCCGTTACGGGTCGAACTTCTGCGGCTCCACCAACTGCGCCAGCGCCTGGGACCTGATCCGCGACGGCGTCAACCGCTGGGCCGAGGACCAGAAGGCCAAGGGCCGCACCGACGCCCAGATCAAGGCCGACCTCGCCAAGTACGACCAGTGGGACCGCTACGACCACGACAACGACGGCAACTTCAACGAGCCCGACGGTTACATCGACCACTTCCAGATCGTGCACGCCGGCGAGGACGAGTCCGCGGGCGGCGGCGCCCAGGGCACCGACGCCATCTGGGCGCACCGCTGGTACGCGTACGGCAGCGACTCCGGCCACACAGGGCCCGCCGGCAACAAGGCGGGCGGCACCCAGATCGGCAGTACCGGCATCTGGGTCGGCGACTACACGATGCAGCCCGAGAACGGCGGCCTCGGCGTCTTCGCCCACGAGTACGGCCACGACCTCGGCCTGCCCGACGAGTACGACACCACCGGCACCGGCGAATCCTCCGTCGACTCCTGGTCCCTGATGTCCGGCGGCTCCTGGCTCGGCACCGGCAAGGACTCCATAGGCGACCTCCCCGGCGACATGAGCGCCTGGGACAAGCTCCAGCTCGGCTGGCTCAACTACGACAAGGCCAAGGCGGCCACCAAGTCCACCCACACCCTGGGCGTAGCCGAGTACAACACCAAGAACAAGCAGGCCCTGGTCGTCGAACTCCCCGCCAAGACGGTCCGCACCGACGTCGTCAAGCCCGCCGAAGGCACCCGGCAGTGGTGGAGCGGCATGGGCAACGACCTGAAGAACACCCTCTCCCGCCCCGTCGACCTCACCGGCAAGAAGAAGGCCGCCCTGACCCTCAAGGGCTGGTGGGACATCGAGCAGAACTACGACTTCGCCTACGCCGAGGTCTCCACGGACGGCGGCGCCAACTACACGCCGCTGGACGGCACCGCCGACGGCAAGCCGATCACCCGCGACGGCGGCGACAAGCCCGCCCTGACCGGCACCTCCGGCGCCTACAAGGACCTCGTCTTCCCGCTCGACGCCTACGCCGGCAAGAAGATCGACCTCCGCTTCCGCTACCAGACGGACGGCGGCGCCGCGCAGAAGGGCTTCACCGCCGACGCGATCACGGTGACCGCCGACGGCACGCCGCTGTTCACGGACGGCGCCGAGGCCGGCGACAACGGCTGGGCGACGAAGGGCTTCTCGCGCATCGGCGCGTCCTTCACCAAGGACTACCCGCGCTACTACATCGCCGAGAACCGCCAGTACGTCTCGTACGACAAGACCCTCAAGTCGGGCCCGTACAACTTCGGATGGGCGTCCACCCGCCCCCAGTGGGTCGAGCACTTCCCGTACCAGAACGGCGTCCTGATCTGGCTGTGGGACACCTCGCAGCCGGACAACAACGTGGGCCAGCACCCCGGTTACGGGCAGATTCTGCCGGTCGACGCGCACCCGAAGGCCGAGAAGTGGTCGGACGGCAAGCTGATGCGCAACCGCTTCCAGTCCTACGACTCGACCTTCACCCGGCAGCGCACGGACGCGCTCGTCCTGCACAAGGACGGCAAGGTCACGAAGATCAAGTCGAAGTCCGGCGTCACCGTCTTCGACGACCGCAAGGGCGACTACTACGACGAGACCAACCCGACCGGTGGCGTGATCGTTGCTGACACCAACACCCGCATCAAGATCGCCAAGGAGGCCCACGACGGCTCCACGGTGACCCTCCAGGTCGGCCCCTCCACGAAGTAACCGGTAAACCCCCAGGTCAGACCCCAATCGGCCGCCGCCCCCTAGCGGGCGGCGGCCGATCGCGTTTAGATGCATCGTGCGAGTTCTTGTTGACGTCTAGTCTCACGGGGGAAACCGTGCCGGTCACCGGAGGTGGGTTCACCAGGCTCCCGGGCGGGAGCGTGGTGGTGGCCCTCGCGCTGCCCAGACCGGGCAACAACGGACGCCGCGTGCGGGTGTTGGTCCACGCGGTCAACCGGCAGCGCGCCTTGACCAGGCTGCGCAACCTGGGGCTCCGGGCGGTGTACCTACGCGGCAACACGGTGCCGCCTACGCCGGACGAGATCACGGCGGTCCTGCATCACCCGGATGGTCTCGTTTGGCGCGAGACGCCGGAGGATGACACGGAGTCTTGGCATCCGATAGGTGCGCTATTGCGCTAGCGCGCGGCGTTTGCGCTTCGTGCGGGGTTGCGTTGATTTGTGGTGGGGTCGGGGCCGCGTAGGGGGGTGACTCCTCACCGCACTCGCGAGAACCATGTCTTGAACACTGAACCTGGCAGAAGCGAGCTGTCGGCTGCGGGGACACCCCCCTACGCGTCCCCTCCGGCCGGATTGGCGCCCCCGCGCGAGTGGGGTGGGGAAGAAGAAAGGACACCAGCAGCGCAGCAACCAGGCGTGGCAACGCAACCGCCACCCGGGGGCCTCGGCCACGATGGCGGGATAGCCGCTATCCGGGCCCGGGGCCGGGGACACGCAGGGGGCTCCCCGCAGCCGACAGCTCGCCACACCAGGTTCAGTGTTCAAGACATGGCGTCCGCGAGTGCGGTGTGGGGGTCCCCCGGCCGGAGGCTGGGGGAGAGTGCCCCCTGCGGGGCCCCGGCCCCCCACCCACCGGACCTAACGCGCAAAACGCGCGCCAGCGCGAGACGCGCGCCAGTGCGAACCGCGCGTACCTTCACCGCACCCCACTAACCACCGGCTTCCCCGTAAGGTTCACCCCCGCCACCCGCATCTCGTCCAGCGCCCGCTCCGTCGTCCCGGGCGCCACCCCCGCCGTGAGGTCCAGTAGGACCTGTGTGCGGAAGCCCTCGCTCAGCGCGTCCAGTGCCGTGGCCCGTACGCAGTGGTCGGTGGCGAGGCCGACCACGTCCACCTCGGTCACCCCGTGGTCGCGCAGCCAGTCCGCCAGGGGCCGCCCGTTCTCGTCCACGCCCTCGAAGCCGCTGTAAGCGGCACTGTGCGCGCCCTTGGAGAAGACCGCGTCGATCGCCCCCGAAGCGACCGCCGGTGCGAAGTTCGGGTGGAAGCCGCTGCCCTCCGTGCCGGCCACGCAGTGCGGGGGCCAGGACGTCTCGTAGTCGGGGCGGGGGGAGAAGTGGCCGCCGGGGTCGATGTGGTGGTCCCTGGTGGCCACGATGTGCCGGTAGCCGACGCCCGCGGCCTGCCCCACCAGGTCGGTGATGGCGGCAGCCACGTCCGCACCTCCTGCCACGGCGAGGCTGCCGCCCTCGCAGAAATCGTTCTGCACGTCAACGACGATCAATGCCCGGTGCATGGTGCGAGCCTTCCGGCTGGAGAGCGGGGGTGAGTGGGCGCGGAGCGATGTGACCGAGGGTAGCCACTACGTCCGCCGAGCGGGAGTGGGCACTGGGGGCCCGCAGGCGCTGCCAGGCCCGTCGGGGGCGACCCGGCCGACGCGGCCGTCCCGGCCGGACCGGCCGGGACCGCAGGCGCCCACCCGCCAGGGTCAGACGTGCTCCGTCGGCAGCACCGCCTCGCCCCGCGACAGCTGGTTCGCCGACATCGGCAATCCGCCGCGCGCCGCGATGTGCCGTTCCCGTGCCGCGTCCAGCGGCTCGCGGGCGACGATCTCGCCGCCGCGGACCAGGGGGACGGGGATCTGCCGGTCGGCGAGTTCGGGCGGTACGGGGCCGGTGCCGATGACCTCGGCCTCGGCGACGCCGTGTTCGTCCGGCCGGCGTGCCGCCCACTTGCGGCCGCCGAGCGACGCCTTGCCGCCCATCGACTTCTTCGCCACCGGCCGCAGCGGCGCGTCCGGCGCGTCGCTGTCGGCGCGGGCGACCAGTTTGTAGACCATCGAGGCGGTGGGGTGTCCGCTGCCGGTCACCAGCTGGGTGCCGACGCCGTACGCGTCCACCGGCGCCGCCGCGAGGGAGGCGATGGCGTACTCGTCGAGGTCGCTGGTGACCACGATCTTCGTGTCGCGGGCGCCGAGCTCGTCGAGCTGCTGCCGGACCCGGTGGGCGAGCAGCAGCAGGTCGCCGGAGTCGATGCGTACGGCGCCGAGGCCGGGGCCGGCCACCTGCACGGCGGTCCGGACCGCTTCGGCGACGTCGTAGGTGTCGACGAGCAGGGTCGTGCCGCTGCCGAGCGAGTCGACCTGTGCCCGGAACGCGTCGCGCTCGCTGTCGTGCAGCAGGGTGAAGGAGTGGGCGCTGGTGCCGACCGTGGGGATGTTGTAGCGGAAGCCGGCCGCGAGGTCGGAGGTGGAGTGGAAGCCGCCGACGTAGGCCGAACGGGCGGCGGCGACCGCGGCCAGTTCGTGGGTGCGGCGGGCGCCCATCTCGATGAGCGGCCGGTCGCCGGCGGCCACGGCCATGCGGGACGCGGCGGCGGCGACCGCGGAGTCGTGGTTGAGGATGGAGAGGATCACCGTCTCCAGGAGGACGGCCTCGGCGAAGGTGCCCTCCACGCGCATGATCGGCGAGCCGGGGAAGTACACCTCGCCCTCCGGGTAGCCCCAGATGTCGCCGCGGAAGCGGAAGCCGGCGAGCCAGGCAAGGGTGGGTTCGTCGAGGATGCCGCGCTCGCGCAGGAAGCCGAGAATCGTTTCGTCGAAGCGGAAGTTCTCCACCGCGTCCAGGACCCGGCCGGTTCCGGCGACGACGCCGTAGCGGCGTCCTTCGGGCAGGCGCCGGGTGAAGACCTCGAAGACCGAGCGGCGGTCGGCGGTGCCGGACCGCAGCGCGGCTTGCAGCATGGTGAGTTCGTACTGGTCGGTGAAGAGCGCAGTCGACGGCACGGCCACCGGCAGCCCCAGGTCTGCTGTGTTCATGGTGAGGATGCTACCTCCCATACTCGTCACTTTGACGATTTCCCCGGGCCGTTTGTGCGATGCCCCGCCACGGGTGGCAGCATGGAGACCGTGAGCGCCGACCCGTCTGCCACCATCGCCCTTCGATCGACGCGCTGCGCGCTCAGCGCCCCCGCGGAGATCGAGCGACCAGAGTCCAGCGAGGCACCCTTCGAGGTGCCGGAGCCGGACGTGCCCTGGGTCACTCTGGTGCACAACGACCCCGTCAACCTCATGAGCTACGTGGCGTATGTCTTCGAGACCTACTTCGGCTACTCGAAGGGCAAGGCCAAGCAGCTCATGCTCGACGTCCATCACAAGGGACGGGCGGTCGTCTCCAGTGGCAGCCGCGAGGAAATGGAGCGTGACGTGCAAGCGATGCACGGCTACGGCCTGTGGGCGACCCTCACGCAGGACCGCTGATGGCCGGCCACTTCGAGCCCCTGCCGGGCGGCGGCGCCGCCGCTCCCCTCGACGAGGTCGAGATCTCCATCCTGCGCAGCCTCGCCGTACAGCTCATGGAGCTGATCGGCCCCGGCGAGGAGGCGGCCGAGGGCGACGACCCGCTCGCCGCGCTGTTCACGGACGGCCCCAGCGAGCCGCCGTCCGACCCGGCGCTGGCCCGGCTCTTCCCCGACGCCTACGGCGGGCCCGACGCGGTGCCGGACGACGCCACGCACGCCGCCTCGGCCGAGTTCCGCCGCTACACGGAGAACGACCTGCGGGCCCGCAAGCGGGAGGACGCGCTCGCGGTCGTACGGGCCCTGGACGCGCTCGGCCCGGTCGGCGGGTCCGGCGCGGACGGGGAGGGCGCCGTGGACGGCGCCGTGCTGCGTCTGAAGCCGGACGAGTCGCGGCAGTGGCTGGGGGCGCTGAACGACCTCCGGCTGGCCATCGGCACGCGTCTGGAGGTCACCGACGAGGACGAGAGCGGTGAGCTGCTGCGGCTGCCGGACACCGATCCGCGCAAGCCGATGGTGATGGCGTACCTGTGGCTGGGCGGGCTTCAGGAGAGCCTCATCGAGACGCTGACGGCCTGATCCGGAGGGGCGGGCCGCCGCGCCCCCGTACGCCCGGATGTCACGATCTTGCTGTACCGCTCAACGGACGCTCAAATCCGGATAACGATCGCGTCACCGACCCTGATTACCCACCAGGGCATTCCAGCATTTATCCTACTTTTCTTGTGCTCGGCCCCAAGACATCACTGGTAGATACCCAAGGGGCCGTGATACATGTTCACGACCTGCCGTGAGTGACGCCACCCCTGTCACTCCGGAGGCGCTTGGCCGGCCGACCGTCGGCGTGCAGGAACTCCATCCGGGGGGATCGGAACCCGATCCGGGCAGACCGGGTCGGAATGGAGAAGGGCGCACCACACATGACCTCTGTGCAGGTCGAAAAGAAAGCCGGCGGCAGCGAAGCCGCGGGATCTGCCTCGGAAGAGGGTTACCAGCGGGGGCTGGGAAATCGGCAGATCCAGATGATCGCCATTGGTGGCGCCATCGGAACCGGCCTGTTCCTCGGAGCGGGCAAGGCGATCTCGAAGGCCGGACCGAGCATCATCCTGGCCTACGCGATCGTGGGCCTGGTCATCTTCTTCATCATGCGGG
Source organism: Streptomyces sp. NPDC017529 (assembly GCF_044329785.1). Lineage (NCBI taxonomy): Bacteria > Bacillati > Actinomycetota > Actinomycetes > Kitasatosporales > Streptomycetaceae > Streptomyces > Streptomyces sp. NPDC017529. Next base: position 707,848 of record NZ_JBIRJY010000003.1, on the reverse strand, counting down.
CCCTGGGCGAGCTGCTCATGTACCGCCCGGTGTCGGGCTCCTTCTCGGAGTACGCCCGCGAATTCCTCGGCCCGTTCATGGGATTCGTCACCGGCTGGACGTACTGGCTGTTCTGGGTGGTCACCGGCATCACGGAAGTGACTGCAGCTGCCACCTATGTGCAGTACTGGAACAAGGGAATACCCCAGTGGGCTTCGGCCCTGGTGTTCACGGTCGCCCTCTTCGGCATCAACCTGATCTCCGTGAAGCTCTTCGGTGAGCTGGAGTTCTGGTTCTCGATGGTCAAGGTCACCGCGATCATCGGCATGATCCTCATCGGTCTCGGCGTGATCACCCTCGGGTTCTCCGACGCCGGCGACACCGCTTCCTTCAGCCTTCTGTGGTCGGACGGCGGTTTCTTCCCCAAGGGCATCGGCGGCACGCTGATGACCCTGCAGATCGTGATGTTCGCCTTCCTGGCGGTCGAACTCGTCGGCGTCACCGCGGGCGAGGCGACCAACCCGAAGAAGGTCCTGCCCAAGGCCATCAACACCGTCCCGTGGCGGATCGGCCTGTTCTACATCGGCTCCCTGATCATCATCCTGTCCGTGGTCAGCTGGACGGTCTTCAAGCCGGGCGTGAGCCCCTTCGTCGCCGCCTTCCAGCAGATCGGCCTGCCGGCCGGCGCCGCTATCGTCAACTTCGTGGTGCTCACCGCGGCGCTGTCCTCGGCCAACTCCGGCATGTACTCCACCGGCCGCATGCTGCGCGACCTCGCGCTCAACGGCCAGGGCCCCAAGCTCTTCACCCGCCTGAGCAAGAACGGCCTGCCGACCTGGGGCACCGGCGTCTCGGTGGCGATGATGCTGTTCGGCGTCTGGATCAACTACCAGTGGCCGGGCAAGGCGTTCGACCTGGTCGTCTCCTTCGCGACGATCTCCGGCATGTGGGCCTGGATCATGATCCTGGTCTCGCAGCTGCGCTACCGGGCCAAGGCCGACCGAGGCGAGCTGCCGCAGTCGGAGTTCAAGGCGCCCGGCGCCCCGTACACCTCGCTCTTCGCGCTGGCCTTCATCGGCATGGTCATCGTGATGATGGGCGTGGACCCGGACGCCCGGGTCTCGCTGTACGCGGCACCGGTCTGGGCGGCGGTCCTGGGCGTCAGCTACCTGGTGCTCAAGTCCCGCAACCCCGACATGTTCGGCAAGGCCGGTGCCCCGGCCGCCGCCGGGACCGCCGCGAAGGGCGGCGGGAAGGACTGAGGGCGGCCCGCTCCCGGCGGGCTGTCCGGCATGCGGGCCGGTTCGTACCAACGTTCGGTACGGATCGGCCCGCCTGCCTATTCTGGGGTGCATGCTGACCCTTACCAAGGCCCTGTACGACCAGATCGTGGACCACGCCCGCAAGGACCACCCGGACGAGGCGTGCGGCATGGTCGCGGGCCCGGCCGGCAGCGGACGCGCCGAGCGGTTCATCCCGATGCTCAACGCGGCCCGCTCGCCCACCTTCTACGAGTTCGACTCCCAGGACCTGCTCAAGCTCTACCGCGAGCTGGACGACCGGGACGAGGAACCGGTGATCATCTACCACTCGCACACCGCGACCGAGGCGTACCCGTCCCGTACGGACATCACCTACGCCAACGAGCCCGGCGCGCACTACGTCCTGGTCTCCACGGCCGACACGGACGACGCGGGCCCGTTCCAGTTCCGCTCGTTCCGGATCGTGGACGGCGTGGTCACGGAGGAAGACGTCCGGGTCGTCGACGCGTACTGACCACCGCGGCGGCGGGCGCCGTCCGCCCACCTGACACACTGTGCCGCATCACCTCGGGCGGCAGGACCCAGGAACCCGGTGCGAATCCGGGACGGTCCCGCCACTGTGACCAGGCCGCACGGCCTGGGAGCCAGGAACTGACCTGCCGCCTGCACCACACCGACCAGGGGACGCGGATCCCCCGGAGGAGGCACGGGCATGTCCAGGTCCCACGGAGCGCTGCGCGCGCTCACAGCCGCGGCGCTCTTGCTGCCGCTCGCCGCCTGCGGCAGCGGTGGCGGTGCCGGGAAAACGTCCGGCGGGGCCACGGCGAAGGCCGCCGGCTTCCCCTACACCGTCGACAACTGCGGCGTACGCACCACCTTCAAGGCACCGCCCGAGCGCGTGGTGACCATGAACCAGCACGCCACCGAGGTCATGCTCGCCCTCGGCCTCAAGGACCGGCTGGCGGGCACCGCCTACCTCGACGACAAGGTGCTGCCGCAGTACGAGAAGGACTACAAGAGCGTCAAGGTCCTCGCCAAGGAGTACCCCTCCTACGAGACGCTGCTCGGCGCCAACCCCGACTTCGTCTACGGCGGCTACGCCAGCGCCTTCGACAAGGCCGAGGGGCGGGAGCGGTCCGCGCTGGAGAAGTCTGGCATCAACACCCGCCTGAACATCGAGTACTGCACGGACGGCAAGACCGGTGTGCAGCAGCTCGCCCGGGAGATCCGCGAGGTCGGCGCCACCTTCGGCGTACGCGACCGCGCCGAGGCCCTGGTCAAGAAGGCCCAGGCCACGATCGACGCCACCCAGGACAAGCTCAAGGGGACCGACCCGGCCTCCGTCTTCGTCTACGACAGCGGCGACAGCTCGGTGCACTCCGCGGGCGGCAAGGGCATCGGCAACGAGATCATCTCGCTGGCCGGCGGCCGCAACGTGTTCGCGGACACCGCCAAGACCTGGATCGACGTCTCCTGGGAGCAGATCGTCGAGCGCAAGCCCGAGATCATCGTGATCTACGACTACGGCGGCACCCCCGTCGAGGCCAAGAAGAAGCGGCTGCTCGACGACCCGGCGCTCCAGGACGTGCCGGCCGTGAAGAACAAGCGGTTCGCGGTGCTGCCGCTGTCCAGCGCGGTGCTCGGCGTACGCGTACCGGACGCCGTCCGGTCGCTGGCCGGGCAGCTGCACCCGGACGCCTTCAAGTAGCCCGCGATGGCCTGCAAGACCGCGGCCGCACCGCCGCGCCGGCTGCGCTACACCCTCGTACTGGCCGTCCTCGCCGCCGCCCTGCTCGCGGCGTGCCTGGCCGGCCTCGTCCTCGGCTCCGTCCGCATCCCGCCCGGCGACGTGCTGCGCATCCTGGGCGGGGACGCGCCGGCCGGCCCGTACCCGACCATCGTGCTCGACGTACGGCTGCCACGCGTCCTGCTCGGCGCCGTCGTCGGCGCGGGGCTCGCCGTCATCGGCACGGTCCTGCAGGCGCTGGTCCGCAACCCGCTCGCCGACCCGTTCCTGCTCGGCGTCTCCTCAGGGGCCTCGACCGGCGCCGTCATGGTCGTCGTCCTCGGCGTCGGCGGCGGCCTGGCCAGTACCGTCTCGATGCCGCTGGCCGCCTTCGCCGGGTCGCTGGCCGCGCTGGTCGCCGTCTACGCCATGGCCCGGCGCGGCGGCACCATGACCACCGGGCGGCTGGTGCTGGCGGGCGTCGCGGTCCAGTACATCCTCTCCGCGCTCACCAGCCTCGTCCTGGTCACCTCGGCCAAGGCCGAACACCTGCGGTCCATCATGTTCTGGACCCTCGGCGGCCTCGGCCAGGCCCGCTGGAACACCCTGTGGCTGCCCGCCCTCGTCCTGCTCGCCGGCCTCGCGCTGCTGCTCACCCTCGCCCGGCCGCTGGACCTGCTACTGGTCGGCGAGGAGGGCGCGACCGTCCTCGGGCTGGACACCGGCCGCTTCCGCGCCGCCGTCTTCGTCCTCGCGTCGCTGGTCACCGGGGTGCTCGTGGCGGCCAGCGGGTCGATCGGCTTCGTCGGCCTGATGGTGCCGCACGCCGTCCGCATGCTCGTCGGCGCCTCGCACCGGGCCCTGCTGCCGGTGGTCGCGCTGGCGGGCGCGGTCTTCGTCGTCCTCGCCGACCTGCTGGCCCGTACGGTCGCGGGCTCCCAGGAGATCCCCGTCGGGGTGATCACCGCGCTGTGCGGCGGACCGTTCTTCCTGTGGCTGCTGCGCCGCACCACCCGTACGGAAGGGATCACCGGATGAGCGCGCGTACCACGGCCGCCGCGGGCCAGGCCCCCGTCGCAGCCGCCCCCGCCGAACTGCGGGCCGAAGGACTCTCGTACGGCATCGGCGGCCGCCACCTGGTGGACGGCGCCGACCTGTACGTCGCGCCGGGCGAGACGGTGGGCCTGGTCGGCCCGAACGGCAGCGGCAAGACCACCCTGCTGCGCTGCGTCTACGGCACCCTGGCCCCCACCCACGGGCGCATCACGCTCGACGGCCGCGACCTGGCCGGGTTCTCGGCCAAGGAGCGGGCCCGGCGCGTCGCCACCGTCCCCCAGGACGGCAGCGGCGCCTTCGAACTGACCGTGCGCGAGATCGTCGCCATGGGCCGCTCGCCGCACAAGCGCTTCTGGGAGACCGACTCGGCGGCCGACGCGGCGCTCGCCGACCAGGCGCTGGAGTGGGTGGGCGTCGCGGAGCTGCACAATCGTTCCTTCGCCGCGCTCTCGGGCGGCGAACGGCAGCGGGTGCTCGTCGCGCGGGCGCTCGTCCAGCAGCCGTCCCTGCTCGTCCTCGACGAACCGACCAACCACCTCGACATCCGCTACCAGCTCGACGTCCTCTCCCTCGTGGCCGGCCTCGGCACCAGCACCCTGCTCGCGCTGCACGACCTCAACCTCGCCGCGTACTACTGCGACCGCCTGTACGTGCTGCGCGCGGGCCGCGTCGTCACCCACGGCACGCCGCACGAGATCCTCACGCCCGAGCTGCTGGCCGATGTGTACGGGGTGGCGGCGGAAGTCGGCGTGCATCCGGTGACGGGGGCGCCGACGGTGGTGTACCTGCCACCGGACGCGGCGGCGGCCCGGACGGGGCGCCGGTGAGCGCGCACGAAGGGACACCCGCCCCCGGTGACCCGGACGGGACGCTCGCCGCCCTCGCCGCACACGGCCCCCGCTACCGCCTCGGGCTCGGCGCGCCGCCGCCCGGCGAGCCCGGCTGGCTCGCCGCCGACCGGCTGCTCGACCCGCACGGCCCGGAGCTGTCCCGCCTGCTGGACACCGAGCACCGCGGCAGCGGCCACCGCACCGCGCACGCCGCCGCCCTCACCCTCGCCGCGGTCTACGCGGGCCGGGTCACCGCGGCGGCCGTCCTGCACTGGGCGCTGACCGGCCGCGTCCTCGACGTACGGCCCGGGAACGTCCTCGTACGACCGGACCCGGGACACGGCATCGCCGGTGTCCGGCTGCGCACGTTCCGGGTCCTGGACGCGGCGCCGGACGGCGGCGCCGCAACGGTCCACGACACCGTCCTCACCGCCCACTTGCTGCCCCTGGCCGACGCCCTGCGGCAGCGCACCCGCGCCGGGCTGCGCCAGCTGCGCGGGGGAGTGGCCCACGGCTGCGCGACCGCCCTCGGCGCCTCCCGCGCCGACCCGGCACCGCTGGCCCGCCGCTGGGCCGACTTCCTGGACGGTGCGCCCGGGGGACTCGCCGCGCTGGGCGATGTGGCCACCGTCACGCGCCAGGACGGCACCCGGCGCCTGGTCTACCTCCGCCGCACGTGCTGCCTCTTCTACACCAGCGCCGAGGCCGTACGCTGCGCCAGCTGCTGCCTGACCAGCGTGGACGAGCGGCTCGCGGCGTACGCGAGGCGCGCCTGACGCACACGGCAGCCGGCCGCGTCCCACCTGTTGTGCACCGACCGTCCGTATCGCAAGACGAGCTTCCAGTCCCCGGACCGGGAATCGATACGATGACCGCATGGTTTTTCACGACGTGAGCGAAAAGACGCCGGGCATGTTGCTTGTGGCGCGGCTGCACGTCGACCTGTGCCGCCTCGCCAGCGCCATCTGTCCCGACCGCGCCGCCGCCTGACGCCGCCGGACACCGGCCGCGCGGCGGTTCCCGCGCGCGGCGGGCCGCGCGCACCCCGCCGGGTGCGCCCACCGCGCGCCCTCCCGCACAGCGCCTCCCCGCGACGCACGCCGTGAGCCTGCGCCGCCCGTACGCCCACCCCGCACGTCACCGCCCTCCAACAGGAGCTCTCATGGCCATCGAGGTCCGTATCCCGACCATCCTCCGCACCTACACCGACGGCCGGAAGGCCGTCGAAGGCAGCGGAGCGACCCTCGCCGACCTCATCGCCGACCTGGAGAGCCGGCACAACGGCATCCGGGAGCGCCTCGTCGACGGCGAGGAGCTGCGCCGCTTCGTGAACGTCTACCTCAACGACGAGGACGTGCGCTTCCTGAACGGCATCTCCACCGAACTCAGCGACGGCGACAGCGTCACCATCCTCCCGGCCGTGGCCGGCGGCTCCGGCTTCGTGTACGGCCCCCTGGAACAGCGCTGATGCGGTACGACTCCCCGCTGGCGGCGGTCGGCAACACCCCGCTGGTCCGCCTGCCGCGGCTGTCGCCCTCCGCCGACGTCCGCATCTGGGCCAAGCTGGAGGACCGCAACCCGACCGGCTCGGTCAAGGACCGCCCCGCGCTCCACATGATCGAACAGGCCGAGAAGGACGGGCGGCTGACGCCCGGCTGCACGATCCTGGAGCCCACCTCGGGCAACACCGGCATCTCGCTGGCGATGGCGGCCAAGCTCAAGGGCTACCGGATCGTCTGCGTCATGCCGGAGAACACCTCCGCCGAGCGGCGCGAGCTGCTCGCCATGTGGGGCGCCGAGATCGTCTCCTCGCCCGCGGCGGGCGGCTCCAACACGGCCGTGCGCGTCGCCAAGGAACTGGCCGCCGAGCACACCGACTGGGTGATGCTGTACCAGTACGGCAACCCGGACAACGCCGGTGCCCACTACGCCACCACCGGCCCCGAGATCCTCGCCGACCTGCCGTCCGTCACCCACTTCGTGGCGGGCCTGGGCACCACCGGCACCCTCATGGGCGTCGGCCGCTACCTGCGCGAGCACGTCCCCGGCGTACGGATCGTGGCCGCCGAACCGCGCTACGACGACGTGGTCTACGGGCTGCGCAACCTCGACGAGGGCTTCATTCCCGAGCTGTACGACGAGTCGGTGCTCACCACCCGCTTCTCGGTCGGCTCCGAGGACGCGATCCGCCGCACCCGCGAACTCCTCGCCGAGGAGGGCATCTTCGCGGGCATCTCGACGGGCGCCGCCCTGCACGCGGCGATCGGCGTCGCCAAGAAGGCGGTCAAGGCGGGGGAGTCCGCCGACATCGCCTTCGTCGTGGCCGACGGCGGCTGGAAGTACCTGTCGACCGGCGTCTACACCGCCGAGTCCACCGAAGCCGCCATCGAGACGCTGCACGGCCAGCTCTGGGCGTGAACGGACGGGCCTGAACGGGCGGGCGTGCACCGACCGGGCCGTTGAACGGCCCGCCGCCCCGCGACGTATGAACCGGCGATGCCGGAGGCAGGCGCCCCCCGACGCCCGCCTCCGGTCATCAGCACCGCGCGTCCCGCCCTTCACCGCCCTGTGAGGCGGCGCACCCGCTTCCACACGGCACCGTCGACGGCCCCCGCGCGGCGGCGGAAGTCCCGCAGCGGCACGTCCCGCAGCTCGTCCGTCTCCAGGAAGCTCGCGCGCCGCCGTCCGTCGCCGACCGCCCCGGGCGGCAGGGGGAGCACACCCGGCCGGTCCGGGTGGTGCCGGCTGGTGATCTTGGCGACGTGCGCCGTGCCGTCGCGTACCGACAGCACCAGGCACGGCCGGTCCTTCGCGCCCGGCCCGTCCTCGTACGGCACCAGGGCCCACCAGATCTCCCCCGCGAGCGGCGTGCGCGCACCGGGCCGCGCGGTGTCCGTGGTCCGCCCGCCCGGGCGCGTACGGTCGCGTGCCCGCGTTCTTGGCCGAAAGCGCGCGCCCCACCGCCCCTGTGCGCCCCGTGCTCGCGCCCGTCCGTCGACGACCGCCGCCACCAGCGCCAGCGCGGCCACCGCCACCAGCGCCGGCCACCACACCGAGACGTCCACGCCCGCTCCCTCCAAGATCCCGGCTCCCCGGCGACCGTACCGGCCGGGACCGCTCCGCGGCACGGCCGCGGCGGACGGACGGCGCCCCCGCGCAGGCATGCGTCCGAGGGGGAACGACACGGGGGAACACGCCTCTGTACACATCCACCCGCACTGGTGATTCCGCCCACAGCTCGCCCCGCCGGAGGAGCCACCGGCCCTTTCGCGCCTTACGCTCGTGGGCACCGCAATGACCGTTCAGGACCCGGCAAGGACGCCCGCCGGACGAGGACCGGCGAGGACCTGTGAACGCCCCCCGCCGCAGCCCCGCATGGACCCGCCGCTCCGCCCCCAGCCACGGAGGTTCACGCCCGCATGAAGCTCACTGTCGTCGGTTGCTCGGGGTCGTTCCCTTCCACGGAATCGGCCTGTTCGAGCTACCTCTTGGAGGCCGACGGCTTCAGGCTGCTCATCGACATGGGCAACGGCGCCCTGGGCGAGCTGCAGCGCCACTGCGGTCTCTACGACCTCGACGCCGTACTCCTGTCGCACCTGCACGCCGATCACTGCATCGACCTGTGCGGCTACTTCGTCGTGCGCTACTACCGGCCCGACGGCGGCCGGTGCGCGCCGATGCCCGTGTACGGGCCGGCCGGCACCGAACGCCGGCTGACCGCGGCGCACGCCGATCTGCCGACCGACCGGGCGATGAGCGAGGTCTTCGACTTCCGCACGCTGACCCCCGGCACCTTCGCCGTCGGCCCCTTCACGATCCGTACGGACCTGGTCAGCCACCCCGTCGAGGCGTTCGGCTTCCGTATCGAACACGACGGCAAATCACTGACGTACTCCGGGGACACCGGGGTCTGCGACGCCCTGGACGGGCTCGCCGAGGGGACCGACTTCTTCCTGTGCGAGGCGTCCTTCACGCACGGCAAGGAGGACATCCCGGACCTGCACCTCAACGGGCGCGAGGCCGGCGCGCACGCCGCGCGCGCCGGCGCGGGCCGGCTGGTCCTGACCCACATCCCGCCGTGGACCGACCCTGGCGTCAACCTGCGGGACGCGCAGGAGGTCTTCGAAGGCCCGGTCGAGGTCGCCAAGGCAGGGGCGGTCTACGAGATCTGAACCCGGCCGCCGGCACGCGGCAGGCCCCGGGTACGCCTCAGGCCCCGGGTACGCGGCAGGCCCCCGCGACCGGGTGGTCACGGGGGCCTGCCGTCACAAGGTCCGGCCGGGGCCTACTTGCCCTCGGCCTTCTGCATCTCGGCGATCTCCTCGTCGGACTCGCGGCCCGGCGTCTTCAGGTTGAACTTGGTGATCGCGAACCGGAAGATCACGTAGTACAGGGCGGCAAAGCACAGGCCGACCACGGCCAGCCCCAGCGGATTGCTCGCGATGCCGAAGTTCAGCGCGTAGTCGATCGCGCCGGCCGAGAAGCCGAAGCCGTCCTTCATGCCCAGCGCCCAGGTCAGCGCCATCGACACACCGGTCAGTACGGCGTGGACCGCGTACAGCACCGGGGCGATGAACATGAACGTGAACTCGATGGGCTCGGTCACGCCGGTGACGAAGGCGGTGAGCGCGAGCGAGAACATCATGCCGCCGACGACCTTGCGGCGCTCGGGGCGGGCGCAGTGCACGATCGCCAGGCAGGCGGCGGGCAGCGCGAACATCATGATCGGGAAGAAGCCGGTCATGAACTGGCCGGCGGTGGGGTCCTTCTCCAGGAAGCGGGCGATGTCACCGTGCTTGCCGTGGAAGTCGCCGGCCTGGAACCACGGGAAGGAGTTCAGCAGGTGGTGCATGCCGACGGCGATCAGGCCGCGGTTGGCGACGCCGAAGATGCCCGCGCCGACCGCGCCGGAGCCGACCAGCCACTCGCCGAAGCCGTGCAGGGCGCTGCCGAGGACCGGCCAGATGTAACCGAAGACGATGCCGAGGATCAGGCCCGCGAAGGACGACAGGATCGGCACCAGGCGGCGGCCGCTGAAGAAGCCGAGCCAGTCCGGCAGCTTCTTGCGGCTGTAGCGCTGGTAGAGCAGGGCCACCACGATGCCCATCACCACGCCGCCGAGCACCTTCGCGTCGGCGGGCGCGGCCTCCTGGACTATCTTCCCGTCCACCACCTTGGCGATCTTCGGGAGGCTCTCGTCCCCGAACGTCGCCAGCACCTTGCTGAAGACCAGGTAGCCGACGACCGCGGCCAGGCCGGTCGAGCCGTCCGCCTTCTTGGCGAAGCCGATGGCGATACCGACGGCGAACAGCAGCGGCATGTTGTCCAGGAGCGCACCGCCGCCGGCGGCCATGAATTCCGCGATCTTGTTCAGGAACGCGGGCAGCGACTCGGCGCCGAGCATGTCGTCCTGGCCGAGCCGGACCATCAGCGCCGCGGCCGGCAGCGTCGCGATCGGCAGCATGAGGCTGCGGCCGATGCGCTGGGCGACGGCCATGGCGCCGGGACCGCGGCGCTTCTTGTCGGGAGCCGCCGTAGCGGTGGCCGAACTCATCGGATTCCTCCTGGTGAGGCGGGCGCTCGGGGAAGGGGGTACGGCCCGCCGGTCTGGTCTACACCACTGAGTGGTTTAGACCATTCTTAGCATGTCGCCCTCACATAAAGGAATCCGTTGTTCCCCAAGGTTTAGATCACACACCAAGCGGCCTTCAAGTGCTTCCACTTGAGGGCCGTCCGGCCCGGGCCGGACGGGGCCTCTCCCGGTGGCGCCTACTTCAGATTCTCCTGCTCCAGTTCCGCTTCCACTTCCTCCGGTTCGCGGCCCGGAGTGTGCAGGTCGAACTTGGTGATCACGAAGCGGAACAGCACGTAATACACGACCGCGAAGCACAGGCCGATCGGAATGATCATCCACGGCTTGGTCGCCAGCCCCCAATTGATCACGTAGTCGATCAGCCCGGCCGAGAAACTGAAGCCGTCCTTGACGCCGAGCGCCCAGCTCACCGCCATCGACACACCGGTCAGCACGGCGTGCAGCGCGTACAGGGCCGGCGCGATGAACAGGAACGAGTACTCGATCGGCTCGGTCACACCGGTGACGAACGAGGTCAGGCCGACCGAGAGCATCATGCCGCCGATCTCCTTGCGGCGGTGCGGCTTGGCGCAGTGCGTGATCGCCAGCGCCGCGGCCGGCAGCGCGAACATCATGATCGGGAAGAAGCCGGTGGTGAACTGCCCGGCCGTCGGGTCCCCCGCCAGGAAACGGTTGATGTCGCCGTGCACCGACGTACCGTCCGGCTTGGTGAAATCGCCGAACTGGAACCACATGAACGTGTTCAGGAACTGGTGCATGCCGATCACCAGCAGCGCGCGGTTGGCGATACCGAAGATCCCCGAACCGGTGGCACCCAGATCCGTCAGCCACTTGCTGAAGCTGGTCAGCGCGTCACCGATGGGCGGCCACACCCACAGGCACAGCGCCGCGAAGGCCAGCCCCACGAACGCCATGATGATCGGCACCAGCCGGCGCCCGTTGAAGAAGCCCAGCCAGTCCACCAGCTTCACCCGGTGGTAGCGCTGCCAGATCCAGGCGGCGAAGAACCCCGTCACGATGCCGCCGAACACCCCCGGGTTCTGGAAGCCCGCCGGAGCGGCCTTGCCGTCCCCGTCGACGCACACCCCGCTCCACTGCCCGGCCGAGGCGTACGCCGAACCGGCCGCGCAGTCCTGCGGGAACTGGTGCAGCACCGAGTAATAGACCAGGAAGCCCACCACCGCGGCCAGCGCCGTCGACCCGTCCGCCTTCTTCGCCATGCCGATCGCCACGCCGACGCAGAACAGCAGCGGCAGACCGAGCGAGGAGTCCAGCAGCGCGCCGCCCGCACCCGCGAACACCTTTGCCACGTTCTCCCAGCCCAGACCGTCCGTGCCGAAGACGTCCGGCTGGCCGAGACGGTTGAGGATGCCCGCGGCGGGCAGGACGGCGATGGGGAGCTGGAGGCTGCGCCCCATTTTCTGCAGCCCCTGGAAGAGGCCCGCCGACCACTTCTTCCCCGGTGCCGCCGCCGCGTTCGAGCTCATCTGCGTCCTCCCGGCCGCCGACCCGTCGCGGGCCGGCTCGGTGCTTGCCGCATACTGGTGGTGTAGACCACTTGTGGTGCGTTTCGGGCCCCCGGAAAGCGCTGCCGGGTGGTCGCCATCATGCGCCAGACAACGGACATATGCCCGGGTAGCTGGGCTAAACGTGCGTTACCGTGTGACCACCGCGCGGCGGAACCGCCGGCGGCCGAGACAAGCAGGAGTGGACATGGCCAGCAAGGCTGAGAAGATCGTCGCCGGGCTCGGCGGCCTCGACAACATCGAAGAGGTCGAAGGCTGCATCACCCGCCTCCGCACCGAGGTGGCCGACCCCTCGCTCGTCGACGAGGCCGCGCTGAAGGCCGCCGGCGCCCACGGCGTCGTCAAGATGGGCACCGCCATCCAGGTCGTCATCGGCACCGACGCGGACCCGATCGCCGCCGAGATCGAAGACATGATGTGAGCCGCTGAGACACTCCTTCGACCGAGGGCCCCGGCCCGCGCCGCACCCGGCCGCGGACCGGGGCCCTCGGCGCGCTCCCGCCCCGAAGCGCCTCCGCGAACCGGAACGCGCCCCTCGGCCGAGCCGATAGGGTCTGAGCCATGTCTCGTATCGACGGCCGCACCCCCGACCAGCTCCGCCCCGTCACCATGGAACGCGGCTGGAGCAAGCACGCCGAAGGCTCCGTGCTCATCTCCTTCGGCGACACCAAGGTCTTCTGCACCGCCTCCCTCACCGAGGGCGTCCCGCGCTGGCGCAAGGGCAGCGGCGAGGGCTGGGTCACCGCCGAGTACTCGATGCTGCCGCGCTCCACCAACACCCGCGGCGACCGCGAATCCGTACGCGGCAAGATCGGCGGCCGTACGCACGAGATCTCCCGCCTCATCGGCCGCTCGCTGCGCGCCGTCATCGACTTCAAGGCCCTCGGCGAGAACACCGTCGTCCTGGACTGCGACGTCCTCCAGGCCGACGGCGGCACCCGCACCGCCGCCATCACCGGCGCCTACGTCGCACTCGCCGACGCCATCAGCTGGGCCCAGGCCAAGAAGAGCATCAAGGCCGGCCGCCAGCCGCTGGTCGGCACCGTCTCCGCCGTCAGCGTCGGCATCGTCGGCGGCGTACCGATGCTCGACCTCTGCTACGAGGAGGACGTGCGCGCCGAGACCGACATGAACGTCGTCTGCACCGGCGACGGCCGCTTCGTCGAGGTCCAGGGCACCGCCGAGGCCGAGCCCTTCGCCCGCGAGGAGCTCAACTCGCTCCTCGACCTCGCCGTCGCCGGCTGCGCGACCCTGGACGCCGCCCAGCGCGAGGCCCTCGCCCGCACACTGTGACGCGCGCCGCGGCGCCCACCACCCGCCGTACGGACCTTGACGTGCCGGCCCCCGCAAGGGCGGGCCGGCACGCCGCCCACCGCCCCGCCGGGCCTGCGCTGTGACCTTTCCCTCGTGGGATCTGCGTCTCTAGGAATACGGCAGCCGGCCGCGCACCGTGGAACCCATGTCCACCACCGCTGCCACGGCTGCCACAGCCGACGCATCCGTCACCGCGTCCCGGGCCCGCACCGGCGGCCCCAAGGACGACCACAACCTGCTGGAACACCTCGCCGGCTGGACCTTCGTCGTCGTCCTGGCCATGCTGCTCACCCAGACCGGCCTGGTGTGACCCCCCCACACCACCTGAGGCACTCCGGCGCACGCCCGTTCCGTGCCGCGTCCGGGCAACCAAAACCGCCCGCCCGGCGTTCTCCCTGATACCGACGCACCGCCCCGTACCGGTGCGGCGTTCCGTACCGATGCACACCAGTGCACGGCACACCCAGGGGAGGAACCGTTCCATGGCTCTACGCCGCAGCGCCGCGCGCCGCCGCTCCACGACCACCGCCGCCGTCCTGGTGGCGGCCGCCGTGGCCGTACCCCTCCTCACCGGCTGCGGAGCGGTCGAAAAGGCCGTCGGCTGCGCCCAGACCGCCACGACGTTCGCCAACGACCTGTCCTCCCTCACAGGGGACCTGAGCAACGCCGCCGACAGCCCCCAGGACGCCGAGCGCGCCATCGACCGGCTGAACAAGGACCTCGGCAAGATCCAGAAGGCGACGGACGACCCCGAGGTCCAGAAGGCGCTCAGCGGCCTGACCGACGCACTGGACAAGGCCGACGACGCCGTACGCGACGGCAAGGCCCCCGACCTCACCGCCCTGCGGGACGCGGCCGGCGCACTCACCAGGACCTGCGCCCCCGGCTGACCCGGCCCGGGATAATCGGCCCCATGAACCGCCTGATCCTCGCCACCCGCAACGCCGGCAAAATCACCGAACTCCGCGCCATCCTGGCCGCCGCCGACCTCGACGTCGAACTCGTCGGCGCCGACGCGTACCCGGACGTCCCCGACGTCAAGGAAACCGGCGTCACCTTCGCCGAGAACGCCCTGCTCAAGGCCCACGCCCTCGCCCAGGCCACCGGCCACCCGGCCGTCGCCGACGACTCGGGCCTGTGCGTCGACGTCCTCGGCGGCGCACCCGGCATCCTCTCCGCCCGCTGGTCGGGCCGGCACGGCGACGACCAGGCCAACCTCGACCTGCTCCTCGCCCAGCTCTCCGACATCCCCGACGACCACCGCGCGGCCCACTTCGCCTGCGCCGCGGCCCTGGCCCTCCCCGACGGCACCGAACGCGTCGTCGAAGGCCGCCTCGAAGGCACCCTCCGCCACACCCCCGCCGGCACCGGCGGCTTCGGCTACGACCCGATCCTCCAGCCTCTCGGCGACACCCGCACCTGCGCCGAACTGACCGCCGCCGAAAAAAACGCCATCAGCCACCGAGGCAAGGCCTTCCGGGGGCTGGTGCCGGTGGTGCGGGAACTGCTGGGCTGAGGGGGCTGCCCGGGGAACGACGAAGTGGCCGCCACCTTCCGTGGAAGGTGGCGGCCACTTCGTGACGGTGGGCCCGGTGGGATTCGAACCCACGACACACCGGACCTAAACCGGCGCCCTCTTGCCAGCTGGGGTACGGACCCGCGGCGCCTACTGTACTGTGCCTCGTCGCGCGGCCGTGAGGGGATCTTCGGTTCGCGCGGACCGCCGGGAGAACGTGCGCGTCTGGCTGTGGCACGACGGACACAGGTAACGGAGGTTCCTGATCCGGTTGTCGAGCCGGTCCCCGTTGATGTGATCGATCTCCAGGACCAGCCGTCTGCCCTGCCAGGTGTCCCCGAGACCGCAGGCGCCGCACCGGCGTGGGACCGACTTGTCGTCCAGGGCGCGGCGCAGCAGGGACGTCTTCGTCCGGCGGGAACCGGGAGCCAGCTGCCGGAGGATGTCGTCCGCCGGCCTGCGGGCCGGGGAAGGGCGACCGCGGGCGTGTCCCTGTCCGGTGAAGTGCGCCGTCGAGAGGCCGTAGGCCGAGATGCTCCGGTCCAGGAGCCGGCGGGTAGTGGTGGTGACGGGGCGGCCGAGCAGCCGGAGCGTCGCGGCGCGGCTCTTCGAACCGGCCACGGCGGTGGTGAGTGCGTCGCGCGGTAGCAGCTCCCGGCGGGTGCCGCGCTCGGTGAGGTGCGCCGTGCTGATGCCGAATCGTTCCAGCTTCCTGCGGATGTGGCAGTAGGCGCTGTCGTACGGCGGGACGCCCAGGTTCTCCAGCACCTCCCGGATGCTGTGGGACCGGGCAGCCGCCTCTTCCAAACGCTCCTTCGTATACGTCTGCGGAGGACGCGGTGGCAGCTCTTCGTGGACGAAGTGCGCGGTGTCGATGCCATAGTGGGCCAGGCGGCGATGGAGATACCGGAGGGTTCCGCTGCCCAGAGGTGTACCGAGGCGCCGCAGCATGTCCACGGGCCCGGTGGACTCCGCGGCCGTACGGGCGAGAAGCTCGCGGGCGTAGCGCCGGTGGGCCGTCATGTCCCGATTCCGCGGGGCCCGCGCGGTTTGCGGCCGCGGTAAGTGTCGGTCACCGCGTGGCAGTTGGGGCACAGGAGGCGCAGGTTCGCCGGGCGGTTGTCCCACCAGTCGCCGTTCAGGTGGTCGACCTCCAGACGCAGGGATTTTCCGTTCCACTCCGGGCCCGTACCGCACATCGCGCACTGCTCCCGTACTCCCTGTCGCAGCAGTACCTGGCGCAGACGGTCGCCGGGCAGCCGTCCCGCGGCCGGCGTCCCCAGAACCAGCCGGTCGGCGAAGGGACGCTTCGGCCGCCGGGGACGAACGGACGTGAAGTGGCTCGTGTCGATGCCCAGTTCGGCGATCCGGCGGGCGACGTGGGCCTGGTTGCCGCCCACCGGATGGATGCCGAGGCGGCGCACGGCCTCGGCAGTGCTGCGGGAGAGGGCGACCACCTCGCGCAGTGTGGCTTCGGAATGGCGGACGGCCTTGTTCGTGAAGTGCGAGGTGTCGATCTTTTCCTCGGCCATTCTGCGGCTGATGTAGCACCGGACACCTGGTGTCGGCGCACTGCCGCAGTGGCGTGCGACGTCGTCGTACGACGAAGACCTGAGCGCGGCCTCGCCGAGCAGTTCGCGCGTGTACTTGATCACCATGGCCCCCGCTTTCGTCGGGCCCGATGAGCGCTGTCCGCTCGTGTGTCGCGGCCTCGAACTCTCCAACGACCGCAGGTGGTGGCCGGTTACGCCATACGGCCCAACGGAAAACGCCAACGACCCCCGCCCGCTGAGGACGAGGGCCGCGGTCTGGAATCAGAACCGGGTCAGAACCGGGGGTCCGGCGACTGCGACGTCACCATTTCCACCGCTTCCTCCTTTGTGGCCACCGCCGGCGGGGAGCCTTCCAGGGGCTGTTGGGCGGTTTCCTTCATGCAGATCACGGCGATGACGCCGACCAGGGCCGCGCCCATCGCGTAGTAGGCGGGGATCATGTCGTTGCCGCCGAAGCCGTCCATGAGGGCGGTGATGACGAGGGGGGTCGTGCCGCCGAAGAGGGAGACCGCGAGGTTGTAGCCGATGGACAGGGAGCCGTAGCGGACGCTGGTGGGAAAGAGGGCGGGCAGCGCCGCGGACATGGTGCCCAGGAGGCAGACCAGGGAGAGGCCGAGCATCAGCATGCCGGGGATGATCGCGGCCATGCTGCCCTGCTTGACCAGCAGGAAGGCGGGGGCGGAGAGGAGGAAGAAGCCCAGCATGCCGGCCATCAGGAGGGGCTTGCGGCCGTAGCGGTCGTTGAGCCGGCCGACGGAGCTGATGATGCACATCAGGACGGCCATGGTGCCGATGACGATCAGCAGGCCGTGCGCCTCGTCGTAGTGGAGGGTGTCGGTCAGGTAGGTCGGCATGTAGGAGAGCAGCATGTAGTGGCAGATGTTGTACGCGCCGACCAGCGCGATGCACAGGATCAGCATCGGCCACTGCTGCGAGAAGATCTCGCCGAGCTTCTTCTTGGGGGCGTTCTCCGAGAGGTGGGAGAAGTCGGCCTCGGTCTCGGTGACGGAGGTGTCGCCGTTGTGGGTCTGGGCCGCTTCGAGCTTCTGGAAGGCGGGGGTCTCGTCGAGCTTCATCCGGAGGTAGAGGCCGACGAGGCCGAGCGGTCCGGCGACGAGGAAGGGGATGCGCCAGCCCCAGTCGTGCATGGTCTCGGAGCCGAGCCAGGTGTTGAGGATCAGGACCAGGCCGGCGGCGCCGGTGTAGCCGGCGAGGGTGCCCATTTCGAGGAAGCTGCCGAAGAAGCCGCGCTTCTTGTCGGGCGCGTACTCGGCGATGAAGGTCGAGGCGCCGCCGTACTCGCCGCCGGTGGAGAAGCCCTGGATCATGCGGAAGACGATCAGCAGGATCGGGGCCCACAGGCCGATGCTGGCGTACGAGGGGATCAGGCCGATGCACAGGGTGCCGGCGGCCATCATGATCATGGTGAGGGCGAGGACCTTCTTGCGGCCGACGCGGTCGCCGAGGGGGCCGAAGAACGCGCCGCCGATGGGCCGTACGAGGAAGGCGACGGCGAAGGTGGCGAAGGAGGACAGCAGGCTGGTGGTGTCGCTGCCCCCGGGGAAGAACACCTTGCCGATGGTGACCGCGAGGTAGCTGTAGATGCCGAAGTCGAACCATTCCATGGCGTTGCCGAGCGCGGCGGCCTTCACGGCGCGTTTGACGACGCGCTCGTCGGTCACCGTGATGTCGGTGCGGCGGAGCCGGGGGTTCCGGCGGCGGGCGACGGCACGGAACAGGTTTCTGTGGCGTTTGAACGCCGCAGGATCCCGGTCGGTCGTGGGTTCGGCTTCGGTGCTGCCGGTCGGCACGAGTCGAGTCCTCTCGGTCGGTCAGCGCGCTCGATGCGCGGCAGGTGGGTCGCAGCGGTCGTCGGCGTCGTTGTGGTCGGTACCCGTCGGCGGTCGGCGTGACGGCCGGCGGTCGGAGATCACAAAGGTGGTCGTACGACAGGAGCGCCTGCGCAGCAGAGCGCGGCTCAAACCACTCTGACCCCACAACGCGATGTACGTCACGTGACATGCGCCGTCCGGAGCAGCGGTTTCTCCAGGTTTCGGGGTGGTTTTCGCCAGGGGTGTGACGGCCGCTGTTACAGAACTGGTACAAAGCCGCGTGGTCACCGAAGCGTCCGGGCAATCAGCCCGTGTGGCGGGCGGGGGAGAGTTGCGGGTATCGAATCCGCCCTTATGCTCCGAACCGTTCGCTCTGCTGGGACCCCGTGCACCTGTGCATCCGGTGCACCTCGTTTCGCGCGCGCGTGACGTGTTCGGCTGTGGTGTCCCGTCCCGCGCCGGCACGGGGCCGCCGCCCCGGAAGGAGAAGTTCATGACCGACCGCGAAGGCTCCCGCCGGTTCGGCGGGCGCACCGCGCTGGCGGCCTTCGCCGCGGTCACCGCGCTCGCGGCCGGCGGCGTGTGGTTCAGCCAGGCGGTGGACCGCGCGTCGGCGGTGGACGCGGCGCCGAAGACGTCGGCGGTGCGGGACGTGAAGTCCTCGGCGAAGGCGGCGGGCGGGCTGCCGGGGGTGCGCGACTGCGGCTTCGGCGAGCCGGAGATCAAGCCGCAGGTCATTACGCTGACGTGCGCCGACGCCGGCATGGTGGCGACCGGGATCACCTGGCGGCGGTACGGCGCGGCGGAGGCCGAGGGCGAGGGTGTGGTGCAGGTGGAGAAGGCTGCCGCGGGGGCGGGGGCGGACGCCGGGTTCCCGGCGACGTTCCGGCTGTACGGGGCCAGGACGGTGGACGGGGCGCGGGCGTTCACGGGGCTGGAGGTCACGTACGAGGGTTCGACGCCGCTCGGTGACTCGACGGAGATGTACAACCTCGCGTGATGGGCATCCGAGGCCGGATCGCCCTGGCCATTTCGAGTGTGACGGCGTTGGCGGTGGTGGTGCTCGGTTTCGCGGTGCACCACATCGCGGACGCGGAGCGGGAGCGCTCGGCGCGCGCCTACCAGGACGACCGGCTCAGTTCGGCGCTGCAGATCTACGAGCGGGACGGCACGCTGGCGCTGGGCGCCCAGCTGGACGACGCGACGCTGCCGGGTCCGCTGCGTGCCGCGGTGTTCGACGGGAAGTCGGGGACGTACCTGAGCCAGGGTGAGGATCCGCGGGTGTGGGCCGCCACCGGGGTGGGCGGCGGTTCGGGTGCCACCGGGCGGACGCTGTCGGTGTCGGCGGCGTTCCCGGACGACGATCCGGCCCAGGTGGCGCTGGACCGGGCGCTGCTGGTCGCGGGTGTCGGCACGGTGGTGCTGATGGCGGTGGTGTCGTGGTTCGTGGCGCAGCGGCTGTCCCGGCGGCTGCGGCACAGTGCGGCCGCGGCGCGCCGGATCGCGGCGGGCGAGCCGCCGGACGCGGACGCGCTGGCGGCCGGCGGCCGGGACGAGGTGGCCGAGCTGGGGCGTTCGGTGCACCATATGGCGGCGTCGCTGGCGGCGCGGGTGGAGGCGGAGCGGAAGTTCACCGCCGACGTGGCGCACGAGTTGCGTACGCCGGTGGCGGGGCTGGTCGCGGCGGCCGAGCTGCTGCCGCACGAGCGGGCCGTCGAGCTGGTGCGGGACCGGGCGCAGACCATGCGCAATCTGGTGGAGGACCTGCTGGAGGTGTCCCGGCTGGACGCGGGCGTGGAGTCCGCGCAGCTCGACGCGGTGGACCTGCCGTCGCTGGTGCGCGGCATCGTGGGCCGGGCGGAGCGGGTGCGCGGTATCGCGGGTGTCGAGGTCGTCGTGGCGGGCCCGGCCCGGGTGGTGGAGACCGACCGGCGCCGGGTGGAGCGGGTGCTGGTCAACCTGCTGGCGAACGCGGCCAAGCACGGCAGGCCGCCGGTGGAGGTGCGGGTCGAGGGCGCGCGGATCGTGGTGCGGGACCACGGCCCCGGGTATCCGCCGGAGCTGTGTGCGGAGGGGCCGCGGCGGTTCCGTACGGCGGCGCCGGAGCGCGGTACCGGGCACGGTCTGGGGCTGACGATCGCGGCCGGGCAGGCGGAGGTGCTGGGCGGCCGGCTGGTGTTCGGTGCCGCCGAGGGCGGTGGCGCGGAGGCGGTGCTGGAGCTGCCGGAGCCGCCGGTGGTGGAGCGTGGGGCCGGGGTGGAGCAGGGGGCGGTGGCGGCGCCGTGAGGCCGGGCCGCCGCGCCCCCCGGGCGCCAGGCCCTTACAGCCCCAGATCCTTGATGATCTTGGCGACGTGGCCGGTGGCCTTCACGTTGTACAGCGCGCGCTCGACCTTGCCCGCCTCGTCGACGATCACGGTGGAGCGGATGACGCCGGTCACGACCTTGCCGTACAGCTTCTTCTCGCCGTACGCGCCGTATGCCTCCAGGACCTGCTTCTCCGGGTCGCCGAGGAGCGTGACCGACAGCTCCTCCTTCTCGCGGAACTTGGCGAGCTTCTCCGGCTTGTCGGGGGAGATGCCGATGACGTCGTAGCCGTGGCCGGCCAGGAAGTCGAGGTTGTCGGTGAAGTCGCAGGCCTGCTTGGTGCAGCCGGGGGTGAGCGCGGCGGGGTAGAAGTAGACGATGACCTTGCGGCCCTTGTGGTCGGCGAGCGAGACCTGCTTGCCGTCCGCGTCGGGGAGGGTGAAGGCGGGTGCGGTGTCGCCGGGCTGCAGTCGCTCGCTCATGGTTCTCCTTGTGCGTGGGTGGGCCGGCACGCGTGGGTCACGTACGGGGACGGGCGCGTCGCGCCCCGGATGTCGCTACGCCCGAGATTACTGAGCCGCCCGAAAAGGGGGTGCTGTGGGGCGCCGCGACCCGTGTGCTGACAGACTGTGCGCACGGAGACGGATCGAGACGACCGGAGGCAGCGCGGTGTCGGAAGCCAGGACCCCTGCGCAGATCGAGCAGGACATCGCCCGCAGGCGGCAGGACCTCGCCGTGACGCTGGACGAGATCGGTGTCCGCCTGCACCCGAAAACGATCATCGGGGACGCGAAGGTGAAGACGGCGGCGGCCGTGGACCGGACGGCGGGGCGGGCGTACGTGGCCGCCAACCGGGCGGTCTCGGACATCCGCGCCCAGCTGGTGTCGGAGGACGGCGCACCCCGCCTGGAGCGGGTGGTGCCGCTGGCGATGATCGGCGTGGCCGTCGTGGGGCTGCTGGTGGTGGGTTCCAAGCGCCGGCGTTAGCCACCGGCTCCGGGCAGGGAGGGCGCCGGAGGGCCGCGCGGGCAGGTACGGTCATGCCGTGAGCCCGAACAACGCCAAGGACACCCACGACAAGCTGCCCATCCGGATGCTGCACGACCGGGTGCTGGTACGTACCGACATCGCCGAGGGCGAGCGCCGCTCCAGCGGCGGCATCGTCATTCCCGCGACCGCGGCGGTAGGCCGCCGCCTGGCCTGGGCCGAGGTGGTCGCGGTGGGGCAGAACGTGCGGACCGTGGAGCCGGGCGACCGGGTGCTGTACGACCCGGAGGACCGGGCCGAGGTCGAGGTGCGCGGCGTCGCGTACGTACTGATGCGGGAGCGCGATCTGCACGCGGTGGCGGCCGAGCGCCTGGAGGGCGCCGAGGACGCCACGGGCCTGTACCTGTAGCCGGACGGCGCCGCACGGGGCGGAACGGCCGCGGCGGCATGGACGTGAGGGCGGGCGGTGACCGGGGTCACCGCCCGTTTTGCCTGCCTTTTGCTAGAGTCGGAAGCATCCCGACGAGACGCGCCGTACCGGGTCACGACAAGACGACGCACCCCTGTAGAAGCTCGTTTTCCACGGAGGTGCCGTCATGGCATGGATCCTGCTCGCCGTCGCCGGTCTGCTTGAGGTCGGCTGGTCGATCGGCATGAAGTTCACGGACGGTTTCACCCGGCTGTGGCCCAGCGTCTTCACCGGCGCGGGCATCGTCGCCAGCATGATGCTGCTCTCCTCCGCCGCGCGGACGCTGCCGATCGGTACCGCGTACGGCGTATGGGTCGGCATCGGCGCGGCCGGCGCGGCGGTCGTCGGCATGCTCGTGCTCGGCGAGCCCGCCACCGCCGCCCGGATCTTTTTCATCTGCCTGTTGCTGGTGGCGGTGGTGGGCTTGAAGATGACGTCCGGCCACTGATCCGTACGGCTCCGTCCGGTCACGGGTTGGCGAAGTCCTCCCAGCCGCCGACCCCGCCCATCCCTCCGCCGATGCCGCCGCCCCGGCCTCCGCCGATGCCGCCCTCGCTGCCTCCGGTGGGCGGCTCGAAGGTGGGGAAGTCGTCGGTGGGGGCGGTCGTCGGCCGGGTGGTCGGGAACGGCGGGATGCTCGGCCGGCCGGTGGGCCGCGTCGTCGGGGTGGTGGGCGGGGCGCCGGTGGGGCCCGTGCTCGGAGTGCCGTCGGCCGGCGGCGCGCTGCTGGGGCCGGACGGCTCCCCGGACGTGGTCGGCTCCTCCGAAGGCGTCTCGTTCACGCCTTCCTCCATCTCCAGGTCGAAGTCCTTGGCCGGCTTCCCCTCCAGGGCCGCCGCCGTGTACTGCGCCCAGATCTCGGCGGGGAAGCCGCCGCCGTTGACGCGGGGCAGTCCGGCGGCGCCGTAGAGGGACTTCTGCGCCGCGGTGTCCGGGTCCTGGCCCAGTACGGCGACGACGGTGGCCAGGTCGGGCGTGTAGCCCGCGAACCAGGCGGCCTTGTCCTGCTCCGCGGTGCCGGTCTTGCCGGCCGCGGGCCGTCCGGCGGCGCGGGCCGCCGAGCCGGTGCCGCCGGGGCTCTCGATGACGCTGCGCAGGATCGAGGTGGTGGTGTCGGCGGCGTTGCGCGGTACCGCGGTCTTCGCGCCGCGGTCCGGTAGTTCGACGTTCTCGCCGCCCTTGGTGGCCTTGCCGACGAGGCTGTACGCGTGTTCCTTGCCGTGGTTGGCGAGGGTCGCGTACACCTGCGTCATGTCCAGCACGCTGGGTGTGGCGGTGCCGAGCGAGATCGCGCCCTGGGAGGAGTTGAGGCTCGGTGTGTCCTTGGGGACGCCGAGGGCGACGGCGGTGTCCTTGACCTTCTGTGTGCCGACGTCCATGCCCATCTGGGCGTAGACGGCGTTGACGGACTTGTCGGTGGCGGTGGACACCGTGATCGGGCCGTAGGAGCGGTTGTCCTCGTTCTCGGGGGCGAAGCGGGTGCCCTTGCCGTCGCTCACCACCTCGCGCTTGTTGGTGCCGTCGTAGACCGTGTTCGGGGTGATCCGGCGGCCGTCCTGGGTGGTGGCGTCGTTGGCGACGGCGGAGGCGAAGACGATCGGCTTGAAGATCGAGCCGACCTGGTAGTCGCGGCGGGTGGCGCTGTTGACGTACTGCTTGGCGTAGTCGATGCCGCCGTACATGGCCACGACGTTGCCGGTGGCGGGGTCGACGGAGGCGCCGCCGGCCCGTACGTAGCGGTCCGGTCCCGAGGTGCCGAGCTGGTCCATCAGCTTGTCGTCCACGGCTTTGACCAGGGCGTCCTGCCGCTTCTTGTCGATGGTGGTGGTGATGCGGTAGCCGCCGGCGGCCAGCGTCCGGTCATCGATGATCTTGTTGTTGGTCAGGTAGTCCCGGACGGCTTCGACGAGGTACCCGCGCTGGCCGGACAGGCCGGTGGGCGGCTTGGCCTCGCCGGGGGCGGGGAACTTCAGCGTGGCCCGTTCGGACTGGCTGAGCCACTTCTTCTTGACCATGCCGTCGAGCACGTAGTTCCAGCGGTCCAGGGCGCGCTGCCGGTTCTCGGGGTGGGCGGCGACGTCGTAGGCGCTGGGGGCGTTGAGCAGGGTGGCGAGGTAGGCGCCCTCGGCGGTGGTGAGCTGGTCGGAGTTCTTGCTGTAGTACGCCTGGGCCGCGGCCTGGATGCCGTAGGCGTTGCGTCCGTAGTAGCTGGTGTTGAGGTAGCCCTCCAGGATCTCGGACTTGCTGCGCTCGCGGTCCAGCTTGATCGAGATGAAGAACTCCTTGGCCTTGCGGGTGAGGGTCTGCTCCTGCCCGAGGTAGTAGTTCTTCACGTACTGCTGGGTGATGGTGGAGCCGGACTGCTTGCCCTTGCCGGTGACGGTGTTCCAGGCGGCGCGGAGCATGGCGACGGGGTCGACGGCGGACTCGGAGTAGAAGTCGCGGTCCTCGGCGGCGAGTACGGCTTCCTGGGTGGTCTTGGGTACCTGGGCCAGCGGTACGTTCTCGCGGTTGACCTTGCCGTCGCGGGCGATCTGGCTGCCGTCCGCGTACAGGTAGACGTTGCTCTGCGCCTGGGCGGCCCGGTTGGCGGCGGGGATCTCGACGAGGACGTATCCGGCCGCGAGGCCGCCCGCGATCAGCAGCAGGACCAGCAGGCAGCCGCCCACCACCATGCGCCAGGTGGGGATGGCGCGGCGCCAGCCGGTGCGCCCGCGCCGGGACTTGCCGCCCTTGCCGCCGCCCTCGCCGGCCCCGGCGCCCGCCGGGCCGTCCTCGCCGGCGGCCTGGGGCGCCGCGGAGCGTGCGGCCCACCCCGGGACGCGGGGCCCGCCCTTGCCGTCCTGCTGCGGATCGTCGCTCATGTCTGTAAGGACTCCTCGGCCGCCGCCGACGGTTGTACCGCGGCGGATCGGTGACGTGTCGGGCGATTCGCGCCCAAAGCCGGAAAAGGAACTGTCGCCCGATACGAAACTCTCGCATCATGCCCTTCCGCCACGAGGGGCGGCGCGCACCTGTGACCGCTCCGTGACCGGCCGAATGGGGCGTACGGCTCACCGGAACGGGCGATTGCGGGCGGCGGTGGTCGTCGTTCGCCGGCCCGTACCGCCCCGGCCCGCCGCTCACCTGGCGGGTCGTCAGGCCGGTGCGCTCCCGTCGGACTTCGGGAAGATGATCTTCCATTCCTACCCGGACAGTACGCCACCGAGAAGGATTAATCTGTCCGTATGACTGACGAACTCCCCGATCTGCGCGCCTCGGACGCCGACCGTGACCGCGTCGCCGAGATCCTGCGTGACGCCCTCGCCGAGGGGCGGCTGGCGATGGAGGAGTTCGACGAGCGGCTGACGGCCGCGTACCAGGCCCGTACGGTCGGTGCGCTGCGGCCGCTGGTCGCGGACCTGCCGCAGCCGGGCCACGGCGGCGTGCCGGCGGCCCGTGGCGGCCCGGGGCAGCCGGCGTGGCGGGAGCGGATCGGCGGTGAGCCCTCCTCCCGTCGGGCGTTCGCCTTCTGGAGCGGCTTCGTGCGCAAGGGCCGGTGGACGGTGCCGCGTACGTTCACCGCCGGGGTGTTCCAGGCCGGCGGGCAGATCGACCTGCGGGACGCGAACTTCGAGGCGGACGAGGTCACGCTGCGCTGCTTCGCGCTCATGGGCGGCATGGAGGTCGTCGTGCCGCCGGGCGTCGAGGTCCAGGTGACGGGCTGGGGCTTCATGGGCGGCTTCGAGCCCGACGACAGCGCCGTCGGTGAGCCGGGCGCGCCGCGGGTGAGGATCACCGGTTTCGCGATGATGGGCGGCGTCGGGTTCCGGCGCAAGGTGTCCAAGCTGGAGAAGCAGCGGCTGAAGGCGGAACGGGAGCGGGAGCGGCAGGCGGAGCCGCTGGGCCGGGAGGCCCAGCCGTACGGCCGTGAGGTGACGGAGCGGCGGCGCAAGGAACTGGGGTGACGGCGCGGCGCGTACGGGTGGGGGCCGCCGGGCCGCGCGCGCCGCGCGGCCCCGTCACAGCGCCGCCCGCACCGCTCCCTTGAGCTGGCGCAGATCGATCGCGTCGGCCATCGCCCGGTAGCCCGCGTCGCTCGGGTGGAGGTGGTCGCCCGAGTCGTAGGCGGGCCGCAGCCGCACCGGGTCGCCGGGGTCGCGCAGCGCCTCGTCGAAGTCCGCGTACTGGTCGTAGACCTGCCCGGCGCGGATCTTGGCGTTCAGCGCTTTGCGTACGGTGTCGAGTTCCGGCTGGTAGGCGGGGTGGCCGCCGAACGGGGTGAGCGTGCTGCCGATGACGCGCAGCCCGCGCTCCCGCGCCTGGCGCACGATCTCCCGCATGCCCTCGGCCAGCTTCTCCGGGTCGAGCTGGCGCGGGGACTTGAACAGGTCGTTGAGGCCGATCTCGACGATCACGGCTTTCACGCCCGTGCGGGACAGCGCGTCGCGCTCCAGGCGGGACAGCACGCCGGGCCCGTTGTTGGGGGAGTAGCGGCTGCCGTCGATCAGCAGGCGGTTGCCGCTGATGCCCTGGTTGAGGACGCCGTAGCGCGGCGCGCCGCGCTCGGTGCGCAGCCGCGCCGCGAGGAAGTCCGTCCAGCGGTGGTTGGCGCCCGTGGTGGAGGTGATGCCGTCGGTGAGGGAGTCGCCGATGGCGACGACGGTGCCCTCGGCCTGGGCGTTGCGGACGTCCACGCCGGTCAGGTAGCGCCAGGACGGGGTCTGCTCGGTGTAGGCGGCGCCGGTGGTGTCCCCGGCCCGGTCGCCGCGCGCCAGGTAGGAGTCCTGCCGGGCGTACGGGTGGTAGGTGGCAGGCCCGGAGGGGGACGGGGAGTAGGTGGTGACCAGGAGGTCGGCGGCGGCCGGTACGTCGAGCGTGACGGGGTCGCTGCTGACCGCGCCGCCCGCGGGGACGGTGACGGCGGGGCGTCCGGAGAAGGTCAGCCGGCGCATGGTGCCGGCCGCCGCCGCGGCCTTGCCCGGGGCGGCGGCCAGGGCGAGGGTGGCGTGGCTGACGGGCAGCGGGCGGGTGCCGTAGAGGTTGGAGAGCTGGATGCGAGCGCTGGTGCCGCCGATGCTGGTGTGCACCACGTTGCGTATCGACATGCCCGCGTAGCCGTCGAGGCTGCCGGGTTCGGCGGCGGTCGCGGCGGCCGACCACGTACCGGCCCAGCGTCCGGCCGGGCGCGGGTCGCGTCCTGCCGGATCCTGGGTGCCGTCGCCGCGGGAGCCGAGGCAGACCACGGCCGAGACCAGCACCACCAGGGCCGCCAAGCCGGCGAGCAGGGTCGGGCCCACTCTTGAGGACATGCGGCACAGTCTCCTGGGGGAGGCGGAGCGGCGTGCTCCGGGCGGGCACAGGGCAGCGTGTGATCAGCGGCGCCGTTGCGGTCCGATCGGTTCTCTCATGCTCGCACGCACGGCCGCGGAGGCGCCCGGCGCCCTGGTTCCCCGGAGGCGGGGAACTCGTGGTTCGTTGCCGGAGTAGGACACAGTTGAACGCACGGCCGGCATGAAGCAGGGCATATGCCTGTACGTACGACGCAGACGGGTTCGAGCGGGTGGAGCGGATGGAACGGACAAAAACGGACGTGGTTCCCGGCGCGGATACGGCCGCGGGGCCGGGCGGGGCACCGGCGGGCGCGCACGCGGGCGCGGGTCCGGCGCACGGCCCGGTACCGGCGCACGGCCCGGTACCGCCCGGCGGCTTCCCCTACAGCCCCGCCGACGAGGAGAAGCGGCGCGGCGTACGGCGCATGAAGACCCTGGCGACCTGCCTGCTGCTGGGCGTGGCCCTGGTCTACGCCCTGGCCACCTGGGCGAAGGCGGCCGGCGCGGGCGGCTGGGCGGGGTACGTGGCGGCGGCGGCCGAGGCCGGCATGGTCGGCGCTCTGGCCGACTGGTTCGCGGTGACCGCCCTGTTCAAGCGCCCCCTGGGACTGCCCATCCCGCACACCGCCATCATCCCGACGAAGAAGGACCAGCTGGGCGTGAGCCTCGGCGAGTTCGTCGGCGAGAACTTCCTGTCCGGCGAGGTCGTACGGCTGCGGCTGCGCAAGGTCGGCATCGGCCGCAGGCTGGGCGCCTGGCTCGCCGAGCCGAAGAACGCCGACCGGGTGACGGCGGAGCTGTCCACCGCGCTGCGCGGCGCGCTGACCGTGCTGCGCGACTCCGACGTGCAGGCGGTGGTCGGCGAGGCGATCACCCGGCGCGCCGACGCGCAGGAGGTGGCGCCGGGCCTGGGCAAGATGCTGGAGAAGGTGGTCGCGGACGGCGGGCACAAGCGGGTGGTGGACCTGATCTGCGTACGGGCCCACGAGTGGCTGACCGTGCACAGCGACTCGGTGATGACGGCGGTCTCCGGCGGCGCGCCGGGCTGGACGCCGCGCTTCGTGGACCGCAAGGTCGGCGAGCGGGTCTACAAGGAGCTGCTGCGCTTCGTCACCGAGATGCGGGACATGCCCGAACACCCTGCGCGCGGCGCGGTGGACCGTTTCCTCAAGGACTTCGCGGGCGACCTCCAGGCCGACACCGACACCCGCGAGCGGGTGGAGCGCCTGAAGTCGGAGGTGCTGGGACGCGGCGAGGTGCAGGACCTGATCGCCTCGGCGTGGGGCTCGGTGCGCGCGATGATCGTGTCGGCGGCGGAGGACGAGAACAGCGAGCTGCGGCTGCGGACCCGGGCGGCCCTGCTGTCGCTGGGGCAGCGGATGGCCGGTGACGGCCGGCTCCAGGGCAAGGTGGACGGCTGGCTGGAGGGCGCCGCGGTCTACGTCGTGACGACGTACCGCGACGAGATCACCTCGCTGATCACCGACACCGTCGCGAGCTGGGACGCCGAGCACACCTCGAAGAAGATCGAGGCGCACATCGGGCGCGACCTCCAGTTC
The DNA here is from genome assembly GCF_044329785.1 of Streptomyces sp. NPDC017529. NCBI lineage: Bacteria > Bacillati > Actinomycetota > Actinomycetes > Kitasatosporales > Streptomycetaceae > Streptomyces > Streptomyces sp. NPDC017529. Next base: position 679,028 of record NZ_JBIRJY010000003.1, on the reverse strand, counting down.
ATCCGGATCAACGGCACGGTCGTCGGCGCGCTCGCCGGGCTGTTCATCTACGCGGTGTCGCGGCTGCTCGGGGGGTAGCGCCGGGCGGCGCCGCCTATGGAAGTCTCACGGCCCAGGCCCTACCGTGCACCGCGTGCGCGAGCGGATTCCGGTGGTGGTGCAGGGGCAGGCGACGGCGCCCGCCCGCCGTACGGGTGCTGTGGGCCGGTGCGGAGCTGGTGGTGACGTTCGGGGTGCTCGTCCTGCTGCTGGTCGTGCACCAGCTGTACTGGACCAACCGGCAGGCGCAGGCGAGCGCACGGGACCAGGTGAGCCGGCTGGAGCGGCAGTGGGACGCGCGGCAGCCGCCGTCCGCAGGTCCGTCTCCCGGCCCCGTCGCCTCCGCGCCGGCGGAGCGGCACGGGGCCCGCGCGGAGCAGGAGGCCCGCACGGGACAGGAGTCCCGCGCGGTGCCGGAGGAGGTTTCGCCGCCGCGCCCGCGCCGGGACGCCGCGTACGCGGTCCTGCGCATCCCGCGCCTCGGCCTGACCGTGCCCGTCGCCGAGGGCACCAGCAGGACCGCCGTCCTGAACAAGGGCTACGCGGGCCACTACGCGCACACCGCGCAGCCGGGCGAGCAGGGGAACTTCGCGCTGGCCGGGCACCGCAACGCACACGGCGAACCGTTCCGCTTCCTGAACCGGCTGCGGCCCGGTGACACGGTGGAGGTGGCGACCGCGGCCGTCCGCTACACGTACGCGGTCGACCGGACCCTGGCGCGCACCTCGCCCGCCGACGGCACGGTCACCGCCCCGGTCCCGTACAGCACCGCCCACCCGGCCTACCGCTACACCGAGCCGCGCGCCTATCTGACGCTGACGACCTGCGCGCCCGAGTACTCCTCCGCGTACCGGCTGGTGGTGTGGGGGCGGCTGACGGGCGCCGCGCCCCGATAGGCTCTCGCGCTGTGCTGAAACGTCCCACGCTGCTGTGGCTCCTGGTCCCTCACGTGCTCTACCTCGGCGTGCTGCCGCTGGTGAACCGCGTGACGCCGACCGTGTTCGGGCTGCCCTTCCTCGTCTTCTGGATGCTGCTCGCGACCCTGCTGACGCCCGCCTCGGTGTGGCTGGCCTGGCGTGGCGACCGCAGGCGGGCGGCGCGGCGGGCCGCGGAGCGGGGTGCGGCGTGAACGCGACGATCGCCACCTCCATCTTCGCGGCGTTCATGGTGCTGACGCTGGCCCTGGGCCTGCTGGCGGTCCGCGGCGGCGGGCGCCGCAAGGGCGGGCTCGCCGAGTGGTCGGTGGGCGGCCGCAGCCTCGGCACGGTCTTCATCTGGGTGCTGATGGCGGGCGAGAGCTACACCAGCTTCAGCTACCTGGGCGCGGCGGGCTGGGGCTACAACTTCGGCGCCCCGGTCCTCTACGTCCTCGCATACATGTCCTGCGGCTACGCGGTCGGCTTCGTGGTCGGCCCGATGCTCTGGTCGTACGCGCGCCGGCACGGCCTGGTCGGCATCACCGACCTGGTGGCGCACCGCTACGGGCGGCGCTGGCTCGGCACGGCCGTGGCGGTCCTGGCCACCGTCTGTCTGCTGCCGTACATCCAGCTCCAGATCACCGGCATGGGCGTGGTCGTGACGACCATCTCCTACGGGGCGATCAGCCTGAACTGGGCCTACTTCATCGGCTTCGCGGTGACCACCCTCTTCGTCGTGGTCAGCGGCCTGCGCGGCAGCGCTTGGGTGTCCGTGCTGAAGGACATCCTGGTCATCGCGACCCTCGCCTTCCTGGCCGTGTACGTACCGCTGCACTACTTCGACGGCTACGGGCCCTTCCTGGACCGGATCGTCGCCGAGAAGCCGCAGTGGCTGACCTTCCCGGGACACGAGTCGGGCGGCCTGGGCCAGGGCTGGTTCATCACCACCTCCCTCCTGAACTCGCTGACCGTCGTCATCTTCCCGACGACCGTCGCGGGCTACCTGGGCGCGCGCAGCGCCGACGCCCTGCGGCGCAACGCGGTGCTGCTGCCCTTCTACAACGTGCTGCTGTTCGTGCCGATGCTGCTGGGCATGGCGGCCTTGTTCGTCGTGCCGGGGCTGACCGGCGCCGACTCCAACCTGGCGCTGTTCAAGCTGGTGGTGGACTCGCTGCCGGCCTGGCTCGTGGGTGTCACGGGAGTCGCGGCGGCGCTCTCCTCCATCGTGCCGATGGCCGTGTTCATGCTGGTCATCGGCACGATGTGGGGGAGGAGCGTGCTGGGCGCGGTGCCCCGGCTGGCGAATCGCCAGAAGCTGTGGTCGCAGGTGGTCGTCGTGGTGGCGGGCGCGCTGGCGCTGTTGCTGACGTACACCGCGCCGAACACCCTCGTACGGCTCTCGCTCATCTCGTACGAGGGGATGGCGCAGCTCGTACCGATGATTCTGCTGGGGCTGGTGTGGCGGCGGCTGACGCTGTACGGGGCCGTCGGCGGCCTGGTCGCGGGCCTGGCGGTGGTCTGCGGGCTGGTCTTCACCGAGCACGACCCGGTGTGGGGCGTCAACGCGGGGATCGTGGGGCTCGCGGTGAACCTGGTGGTGGCGCTCGCGGTGACCTGGCTGGGCCCGCGGCCCGTGGACGACCGGCCGGACGCCGAGGTGCTGGCGTCGGACCTGGAACCGGAGGACGGCGCCGCGGCGGCCGGGGTCAGCCCGTCGCCGGTGAAGTGATCTTCTTGCCCTCCGGGGAGACGGCGAACCAGGTGCCCATCTTCCCCTGCCCCTTGACGTCTCCGGGCTGCTTGTCGCCGCTGAAGGTGTAGACGGGCCAGCAGTCCACCGCCAGCTGCTTGGTGCCGTCGGGGCGGGTGACGGTGCTGATCAGCTTGGCGGGTACGCCCTCCAGCTTGCTCTTGTCGGCCGGGCCGACGGGTTTCCAGGTGTCCAGGCAGGCGTCGTTGCAGCCGAACCTCATCGGCCAGGCGCTGTCCTTGTTGAAGCGGTAGACCGTGCGGCCCTGCTGGTCGACGAGCAGCTTGCCCAGCTGGGGCTGGTCGAAGACGGACACGTCGGCGGCCGGTCCCGCGGTGGCCTTCTTGCCGTCGGCGGCGAGCGCGTTCCAGGTGCCGCCGACGCCGTGGCCCTTGGTGTCGCCGGGCGCGGTGTCCTTGGCGTAGCGGTACACGGGCCAGCCGCCGATGGTCAGCTGCTTGGTGCCGTCGGCGCGGGTGACCGAGCCGAGGGCGCTCGCGGCCATGCCGGAGGCGGCGGTGGCGTCCTCGGCGGGCACCGGGGGCCAGGTGGTCGCGCAGGCGCCGGAGCAGGCGGAGTTGGGCGGCTTGGCGGTGTCCTTGTCGAAGCGGTAGAGGGTCATGCCCTTGCTGTCGGTGACGACCGGGCCGAGGCCGGGGGACTGGCGCAGGGCGAGGGTCTCGGCGGGGGCGCCCGGCGCGGCGGGCTGGTTGCTGTCGCGCGCCGACCCGTAGCCGCCGCTCGATCCGTATCCGGACGGACTGCCGCTGCCGGCCCGGACCTTGTCGTTGGCCACCGGCGCGGCGTTGGTGCTGTCGCCGGTGCCGCAGGCGGTGGTGAGCACCATGACGGCGGCGGCCGTCACGGCCAGTGCCGCGTGCCGTGCCGTGCCGGTGTCCGTGTGCTGGTTCATCGCTGACTCCTCGGGGGGTGCGGGTGGGTTGTCCGGTGTGTCGTCTGCGGGGGTACGAGGGGTGGGGGCCCGGTGTTCAGGCGGGGCGGAAGTTGTCATCGGAGGACAGAAACCGCGTCGAAGTCGCGTCCGTACCGCGGTCGTACGGGTCATCCGCTGTCCTGGATGCGCAGGGCGAGTGCCGGGCAGCGGCGCACCGCGAGCTGCGCGCGGCGGCGCATCCGGGCGGGCAGCGGCATGGCGGCCCGCTCCGGGTAGCCGTCGGCGCCCAGCCGGACCACGCCGGGCGCGAGGTCGGCGCACAGGCCGTGGCCCTGGCACAGCGTCCAGTCCACGAGCAGCCGCTGCTCGGGCGCGCGCGGCCGGGTGGCGCCGCCCGCGTGCCGCCCGCCGCCTTCAGGTGCGCTGCCGGTGCCGTACGCGTCACCGGTCACCGGCAGCGCGCCGAGCACCGGCCGCCCGCAGCCGCCGCCGTGCGCGTGGCCGGCGAACTCCTCGGGGAAGGCGGCCAGGGCCGAGGCGACGAAGCGCGCGGTGCCGTCGGGGTGGCTGCACGCACCGCGCCGTTCGACGGCCCGCATCCGGGCCCGTACGGCGTCCAGCGCGCGCTGCCCACCACCGCAGACGGCCTGGCCGAGGGCGTCGGCGAGCGCGGGCAGCCCCAGGAAGCAGGGCCCGCACTGGCCTGCGGACTCGGCGGCCATCCAGCGCGCGACGCGTACGGTCTCACCCGCCGGGCAGGTCCCCTCCGGCAGCGGCAGCACCGCACCCGCTCCGAGCACCGCGTCGTGGGCGGCCAGGGAGTCCCGGGTGAGGAAGGCCGTGTGGGCGGCGGACGCCGGCAGCCAGGTGCCGTGATAGCCGCCGACCAGTACGCCCTGGCCGGGGCCGAGCCCGCACAGCGCCAGGACGCGGGCGAGCGGCGCGCCGGTCGGTGCCTCCACGACCCGCTCGCCGCCCACGGTCAGCAGGACCGTGCCGGGCTCGGCCGGGTCGCCCGTGGCGCGGTAGCCCAGGGCGCCCATCCGCGCGGCGACGGCCAGCTGTGCGTACGTCTCGGTGTTGGACAGCAGGGTGGGCAGGCCGTTCAGGCCGCGCTCGCTGGAGCGGACCTTGCGGCCGGAGGGCAGCCCGGGGCCCCGGCTGAGGCCGTCGGTGAGCGCGGTGCCCTCGCCCGTGACGAAACGTTCCGCCAGCAGCTCGGCGCGTACCGGCGTGGACAGCGGCCCGCGTTCGGCTACGGCCCGGCGCACCGACCGGGCGACGTCGGCGCGCGTCACCCCGATCGCGACCTCCTCCGCGCCGAGCGCCCGCGCGGCCAGCAGCGCGCCGTCCAGCACGAGGTGCGGCGCGTACAGCAGCAACGCCGTGTCCTTGAGGCAACCGGGCTCGCCCTCGCTGCCGTTGACGACCACGGCGGCACGCCCGCCCGAGCGGCGCTGCCCCACCACGACGGCACCCAGTTTGCGGGCGAAGGGGAATCCGGCGCCGCCGCGGCCGCGCAGCCCGGTGTCCTCGGCCAGCGCGACGAGTTCGCTCGCGGACAGGTCGGGCGGGCTGCCGTGCCGGGCCAGGTGCGCCACCCGGTCCAGGCGCTCGGTCCCCTCCAGCCCGGCCAGCAGCCGGGGCGGCCCGAGCGCGGCCAGGGTGGGGACGGGAGGCTGCCCGACGGCGGGCAGGGGGGCGGTGGCGGCCGGGGCGAGGAGCGTCATGAGCGCGCTCCGCGTGTGTGCCGGGCGGACCGGGCCGCGGCCCGTGATGTACCGGCATCGCCCCCCGGCGGTCCGGCGCCGGGCCCTGCCGTCCGCCGCGGCGCCCGAAGCCGCAGGACGAGCGCCACGGCGACCCCGGCCACACACAGCATGTACCCGGCCGTCACCCAATCCGCCGCCGGGCGGCCGGACTTCAGCCCGTGCACCAGCGCGGCACACCACGCCACGTACGCGCCCATGTGCAGCATCCGCCACCACCGCGACCCCCGGCGCGAGGTGAACGCGCCGCGTACCGCGCCCGTCACGGCCGCCGCGAGGAAGAGGTAGCCGGCCAGCGTGCCGAGGCCGATGAGCAGTGGCCGGCCGTCGTCGGCGAACGGCACCACCGCGGCCGTGCCGCTCGTACGGGCGCGGGCGACCTTCACCCCGATGTGCAGGGCGAGGAAGCCGAGCCCGGCGACTCCGGTGCCGCGGTGCACGGCCTGGGCGACCAGCCGGTGCCCGGAGTGCAGCAGCAGCCGGTCGGTGGCGGCCAGGCCCCACAGCACGGTGCCGGTGAGCGCGACCAGCGCGAGCACGCCGGCGCCGAAGTCCAGGAATTCGAGCGCGCGTTGGGGCGCACCGGCCTGGGCGGCCACGGCCAGGAAGAGGAGCACGGCCGCAGGCAGGGCGGGGCGCAGGGCGGTCCGCAAGCGGGACGCGGGCATGAGGCCTCCTTGAGGAGGGTGCGGGGGAGAGATGGGGCGCGGGCGCGGGATGCCGTGGAGGTGAGGAGGGGCAGCGGCAAACGGCCCGCCGGAGGCGCCGGGTTCGGCGTGGGCAGCGGATTCGGCACGCGGGCCGCCGGGGTCGCCGGGGCTTTTCGCCACCGCTTTATGCGCCGCGCCCCGCCGGGGCGCGCAAAGGTGTGTGCCAATCGCCGGTGATCGGGGTGCCCAGCAGCATCACCGAACGCCTCCGGGCCGTCCTGCGGTTTATCGCGCTGTGACAAATTCCTGCACCGGCATCGAAGTTACGCAAGGTAACTCCGGATGGTGCCCCTCCGAGCACGACTCCCGCCCGGGGCACTCCGCACGGCGCTTTCGGGCAGCAGGGCCGTACCCCCCTCCGCATCACGCCAGGAACGAGGTAGCGATGTGTGATCTCCTGAACCGCATCTGGTCACGCCCCCGTGGTGAATGGACCCGCGTGCTGAGAAAGGAACTCCCGGCGCTCGCCGAGAAGATGACCGAGGAGCTGCGGAGCGGGTTTCCCGCCTTTTCCGCGCTGCTCGCGGAAATGGGCGCCGAAGAGTCCCGCCGGGCCGTGGAACAGGCCATGCTGGTGGCACTCGGCTACCAGGAAACCACGGAACGCGTACGGCGGCCCAAGGACCTCGTCGTCACCCCGCTGCCGGTGGCGCCCGCCCGCCGCGAGCTGTTCGCCGCCCTCGCCGGGATCAAGGACGTCTCCGACCTCGCCCTCGCCGAGGTGGCCCGCTGCGCCGGCTGGCCCGTACCGCGGCTCGTCCAGGCCATCGCCCTCGCCTCGCCCGCCGAAGCCCCCCAACTGGCCGCCGCCCTCGGCGACGCCCTGACCGGCACGGTGGACGGCGACACCTGCCTCTTCGTCCCCGACCCCGCAACGCAGACCCGCGCCCGGCTGGAGGCCGCGCTCAAGGGCCGCGCCGCGGCGGTCGGCCACGCCGTGCCGGCCGGCGACACCGCCTCCTCGCTGCGCTGGGCACGCGCCCTGCTCGCGCTGTCACCCGGCCGCGGCGGACCCGACGCGCGCCCGGCCTTCGTCGACGACCACCTCTCCGCGCTGCTCCTCCTCCAGGACGAATCCCTGGCCCGCGCCCTGTCCTCGCGCTGGCTGAGCCCGCTCGACGACCTGACACCACGGCAGAGCGAACGCCTGGAGGTCACCCTGCTGGCCTGGCTGGAGGGCGGCGGCGCACCCGAAGCGGCCAAGGTGCTCCAGGTGCACCCGCAGACGGTGCGCTACCGCCTGCGGCAGATCGAGAAGCTCTTCGGGCCCGCGCTGCGCGACCCGCGTACCCGCTTCGAGCTGGAGATGGCGCTGCGCAGCCGCCGCCTGATGGCCCACGTACGGCGCTACCGCTCACGGGCCGGCCGCCGGGCGCGGGCCGTCGCCTCCACCATCCGCCCGCTGGGCGTGGCCAGGGAGGCCCGGGTCAACGGGCTGTGACGGACCCCCGAACGCGGCGGCCCCGGGCTCCCCTCCGGGGCCGCCGCCCCGCGCGGCGGCGCTGCCGTTACCCTGGGGCGGACAACACTGGTGGTACCGGGGAGGAGTGAACACATGCAGCGCTGCGCCGACGCCTGGCGGCTGTACGTGGGCGCGCTCTTCTTCCTGCTCTCCGGGTTCGCGCTCGCCCAGAGCGGCCTGACCTCGACGCTCGCCGCCGCCGCGACCACCGCCGCCGTACTGCTGCTGTGCCGCGCCTTCCTGGCCGCCGCGCTCGCCAGGCCCGAACCGCCGGGCCGCGTCCGTACCGCCATCCGCGACCGGGAACGCCGTACGGCCTTCCTGCCGCAGCGCGACCCCGACGCCGCGGGCCGCCCCCGGCCGCGGGCACCCGGCCGTCCCCTCCCGACGGCCGCGTAGGCACCCACCTCTCGCACGGTGCGTGGGCTTCTGCCCGTGCGGCTCGTCACGCCGACTCCCGTTCCCCGGCACGACGAGACCCGCGGAGGGCTCACCCATGTCCGTTTTCTCCATCCTGGGCGGCGCGCTGTCCCAGGCCGCCGACCTCATCGAACCGCTCTTCGGCGGCTCGGCGACGGCCGCCGCGATCATCCTCTGCACCCTGTGCGTACGCGCCGCACTGCACCCGCTCGCCCGCGCCGCCGCCCGTGGCGAGAAGGCCCGCGCCGCACACGCCCCGCGCCTGGCCGAGCTGCGGCGCAAGCACGGGAAGGACCCGGAGCGGCTGCGGGAGGCCACGGCCGCGCTCTACGCCGAATCCGGCTCCTCGCCCCTGGCCGGCTGCCTGCCGGCCCTCCTGCAACTCCCGGTCTTCTTCGTCATGTACCACCTGTTCACCAGCGACGGCAGCGGCCTGCTCGGGCACACGCTGCTGGGCGCGCCGCTCGGCGGGCACTGGACGCAGGCCCTCGCGGACAGCGGGGTGTTCGGACCGCACGGGCTGGTGTACTGCGCGCTGTTCGCCCTGGTCGCGGCCGTCGCCACCTGGAACTACCGGCGGGCGCGTACGCCGGTGGCGCGGAACCTCGCGACGGGTGCGGCGTCGGCCCCTGACGGCGGTGCGGTGCCCGGCCTCGCCGGCCTGGCGAAGGTGCTGCCGCTGCTGTCCTTCGGGACGCTGGCCAGCGTCGCGGTGCTGCCGCTGGCGGCCGCGCTCTACCTGGTGACGACCACGACGTGGACGGCGTGCGAGCGGGCGCTGCTGCACCGGGACCGCGACCGGGGCCGGCACGCGGACGGCGACGGTGACGGTGATCGGGTCCCGGCCGCTCCGGTCGCCGCGGCCCCGGGCCGTACCGCCGGGTAACGGTCCAGCACGTGAACCGGGTCTTGCGGAGTGGACGCCGTTCTTGGACGATCGTCCGAATCGCTCGATGGCCGTCCCCATCGGCCGGTCCGGGAGAGCCCTTCCGGACCGACCCTTCGACCACGGGAGTTGTACCGATGAAGCTGCTGCGTGTCGGTCCGGTGGGGGCGGAACGCCCGGCGCTGCTCGACGAGGACGGCACCCTGCGGGACCTGTCGTCGCTGGTCACGGACATCGACGGGGCGCTGCTCGCGGACGGCCCGGCCCTCGACGCGGTACGGGCGGCGGCCGCCGCCGGCGGGCTGCCGCGCCTCGATCCCGCCGGGTTGCGCACCGGCCCGCCCGTCGCCCGGATCGGCAAGGTCGTGTGCATCGGGCTGAACTACCACGACCACGCCCGCGAGACCGGCGCCGCCGTGCCGGCCGAGCCGATCGTCTTCCTGAAAGCGGCCGACACGGTCGTCGGCCCCGACGACACGGTGCTGGTGCCGCGCGGCAGCGTGAAGACCGACTGGGAAGTCGAACTGGCCGTCGTCATCGGCCGTACCGCGCGCTACCTGGAGACCGACGACGAGGCCCGCGCCGCCATCGCCGGGTACGCGATCGCCCACGACGTATCCGAACGGGAGTTCCAGATCGAGCGCGGCGGCCAGTGGGACAAGGGCAAGAACTGCGAGACGTTCAACCCGCTGGGCCCCTGGCTGGTGACGGCGGACGAGGTGCCCGACCCGCAGGCCCTGGGCGTACGCCTGTGGGTCAACGGGATGCTGCGGCAGGACGGCACGACCGCCGAGCAGATCTTCCCGGTGGCCGAAGTGATCCGCTACCTCAGCCGGTTCATGACGCTGTACCCGGGCGACGTCGTCAACACCGGCACCCCGGCGGGCGTGGCGATGGGGCACCCGGAGCCGAAGCCGTACCTGCGCGCCGGTGACGTGGTGGAACTGGAGATCGACGGGCTGGGGCGGCAGCGGCAGGAGCTGAAGGGGGCCTGAGGCGTACGGCCTGACGGGCCCTCAGGTCCGGTGGCTCCTGCGGCGGTCGGCTGTCCGCTGACCAGGGGGTCTTGCCGGTCGGGTGCGCGGGCCGCCCGGCCGCCCGGCCGGTCCGCGCACATAGTGCCTATATGCCTGCAAAAAAGACAAAACGGTCCCATGTGGTGGCCGCCGCCGCGCTGGGAGCCGTCGCCGCACTGCTCCTCGGGCTCTTCGCGGCGTTCGGCTTCGCGGCCCCGCTGCCCGGCGGACTCGGCCCCTGCCTGGGAAGCCAGTGCCCATCCTCGTACGACGATCCGAACAACGGGCCGGTCGCGGGGCGGGACGAGAACCTCAACATCTTCGTCGGCGGTGACTTCCGCGTCGGCGGATCGGCCGCCGAGGCCGAAGGGAAGATCGTCACACTCGGCGGCTTCGACATGAACAAGACCGGCGGCTCCAGCGTCTACAACGTGGGCATCGTCGGCGTCGGCTCACGCGTGCCACCGCCCAACGGCTCGGACTTCCTGACCGTGGGCGGTGACGTCACCATCGCGCCCGGACAGCGGCTGCTCGCCGAGGAAGGCAGCACGCACGGCGTCGTCGCCTACGAAGGCAGGCTCAGCGGCACGGTGATCCCCCAGGCGGACCAGCGGCCCGGCGCCGCCGACCCGTACCGCGGGCTGGTCCCCGCGCTCACGGCGAGCAGCCAGTGCTACGCGCGCACCGGCGACGGGCCGCGGCCCGCGACCGGCACGGCGGTCAACCAGGGCTACTCGACGGTCTTCACCGGCGACGGCACGTCCGCCCTCCAGGTCTTCAACGTCGACTTCGACCTGGTGGGCCGCAACGGCGGAGCCCAGGGCATCACCTTCACGGGCATCCCGGCCGGCGCGACGGTCCTGGTCAACATGGTCGGCGAGGCCCGCACGATCAACTCGTACATCGGCCACGACCTCCAGCCGCCCGGCATCCGCGAACGGCTGCTGTGGAACTTCCCGGACGCGAACACCGTGGATTTCAAGGGCGGCGCGCAGTTCCAGGGGAGCGTGCTGGTCGGCAGGCAGGGCAGTACGACGACGGTGTCCATGCCGGGCATGAACGGCAGGTTCTTCACCGTGGGTTCGCTGAACCACACCTCGACCTCCGGCGCGGAGATCCACAACTACCCGTTCACCGGGGACCTGCCGGACTGCGGCGAACCGACCCCGTCACCGACCGAACCGACCCCGTCGCCGACCGAACCGTCGCCGTCGCCGACCGATGAGCCGTCACCCAGTCCTACGGAGCCGTCACCCAGTCCTACGGAGCCGTCACCCAGTCCTACGGAGCCGACTCCCAGTCCTACGGAGCCGACGGACGAGCCGTCACCGACGCCGACGGATGAGCCGTCGCCCACGCCGTCGCCGACCGACGAGCCGTCGCCCACGCCGACGGACGAGCCGTCGCCCACGCCATCACCGACGGACGAGCCCACGCCCACGCCGACCGAGCCGAGCCCGTCTCCCACGGAGCCAAGCCCGTCTCCCACGCCGAGTCCTACGGAGCCGACCCCGAGCCCGACGGAGCCGACCCCGAGCCCGACGGAGCCGACGGACGAGCCGACCCCGACGCCCACCGACCCCACACCTACGCCCACCGACCCGGACCCGACCCCGAGTCCCACCGACCCGGACCCGACCCCGGCCCCCACCGAGCCGGAGCCCACGCCCACGGAGCCGACCGCGCCTCCCACGGAGCCGACCCCGGCCCCCACGGAGCCGACCGCCACCCCGACGGAACCGACCTCGACCCCGACCCCGACCCCGTCCCCCACGGACTCCTCCGGCACCCCCGTGCCGAGTCCCGTGCCCAGTCCCGGGCCGACGGATGACGGGGACCAGCTGGCGCACAGCGGCAGTGCCTTCCAGGACCCGCTGTTCATCGGGGCGGCCGCGGCCGCCGTCGTCAGCGGTGTGGTGCTCGTACTGATCATCCGTACGCGCCGCCGCTCCGGCTGACCCGGAGTCAGCCCGCCGCCCGCTGCTCGATGTAGCGTCCCAGGGCGTCGGCCACCAGCGCGTGGTCGTCGCCCTGGGGGAGGCCGGAGACCGCGACCGTGCCGACCACTCCCGTGCCGCGCAGCCGTACGGGGAAGGCGCCGCCGTGCGCGGCGTAGCGGTCCGGGTCGAGGCGGGACGATTCCTCGAAGGTGCGGCCCTTCGCGCGGAAGCGGGCGCCGACCAGGTAGGAGGACTCCCCGTACCGTTCGACGACGCGGCACTTGCGCTCGATCCACGCGTCGTTGTCCGCGGACGTGCCGGGCAGCGCGCAGTGGAACAGCTGCTGCGCGCCGCGCCGGATGTCCACCGTCACGGCCGCGCCGCGCTCGCGCGCCAGGTCCGTCAGCAGGCAGCCGAGCCACCAGGCGTCCTCGTTGCCGAAGCTGTCCAGTACCAGGCGCCGCTCCTGTTCCTCCAGTTCGCGGACCTGGTGGCGCGCCGCCTCGCGCTCGTCCCCGCCGTTCAGCACGCCGACGCCGCCCGTACCGTTCATGCCGTTCATCCCGACTCCTCGATCCGAACCGTGCGGCCCTCGGCCGCCGATGTCTTGGCCGCTTCCAGGACGCGCAGCGTGGCCGCGGCTTCGGCCGCGCTCACCGGCGGTCGGCCTCCGGTGCGCAGCGCCTCGGCGACGGCCGCGTAGTACGCGGGGTAGTCGCCGGGCAGCGTCGGTACGGGCTCGCCGCCGCCGGTCCGCGGGGATTCCCCGGCGCCGATCCGGCCCCACGCCTCCCGCGGTTCCACGCCCCAGCCGGCCCGGTCGTCGCCCGGCCGACGGCCGTCGCGCAGCGCCGCCTCCTGCGGGTCCAGGCCGTACTTCACGTAACCCGCCCGGCTGCCCAGCACGCGGAACCGCGGGCCGAGCTGTGCGGTGGTGGCGCTCACCCACAGGTGTGAGCGGACGCCGTTGGCGTGCGTGAGGGCCAGGAACGTGTCGTCGTCGGCCTCGGCGCCCGGACGGCGTACGTCGGACTCGGCGTAGACCTGGGTGACCGGTCCGAAGAGGGCGATCGCCTGGTCGGCGACGTGGCTGCCGAGGTCGTACAGCAGGCCGCCGATCTCCGCGGGGTCGCCGGACTCGCGCCAGCCGCCCTTGGGTTTCGGCCGCCAGCGTTCGAAGCGCGACTCGAAGCGCTGGACGTCGCCGAGCGCGTCCTCGGCGATGAGCTTGCGCACCGTACGGAAGTCGTTGTCCCAGCGGCGGTTCTGGAAGACGGAGAGCAGCAGGCCGCGGTCGTCGGCGAGGGCGGCCAGCCGGTCGGCCTCGGCGGCCGTCGCGGCGAGCGGCTTGTCGACGACCACCGGCAGCCCGGCTTCCAGCGCGGCGGCGGCGAGCGGGACGTGGGTCTTGTTGGGGGACGCGACGACGATCAGGTCCAGCTCGGCGGCACGGGCCAGGACCTCGTCGGGGGTGGCGACGGTACGGACCCGGGGGTGCTCGGCGCGGGCCTGGGCCTGCCGGTCCTGGCTGCTGGTGGAGACGGTGTCCAGGGCCAGGCCGTCGGTGGCGGCGATCAGGGGGGCGTGGAAGACCGAGCCGGCCAGGCCGTAGCCGATGAGGCCGACGCGGAGGGGTGTGCCGGTGGAGTCGTTCATGGATCCCACTTAAGCAACGCTGTTGCCAAAGTGCAAGCAATGCGGACAATGGACGGGTGACCAGCAACGACTCCGTTGAACGTGTCGCCGCCCCGGCCGCCGTGCCGCCCGGCGGCGGAGCCGGCCTGTCCGCCCTGCGGGGCCACAACACCGCGCTGGTGCTGGGCCTGCTGCGCGCGGCGGGGCCGTCGGGCGTCAGCCGGCTGGAGCTCGCCGCGCACACCGGGCTGACCCCGCAGGCCGTCAGCAAGATCACCGCCCGGCTGCGGGACGGGGGCCTGGCGGCCGAGGCGGGCCGGCGCGCCTCCACCGGCGGCAAGCCGCGTACGGTGCTGCGCCTGGTGCCCGAGGCCCGCTACGCGATCGGGCTGCACCTGGACCGCGACGAGCTGACCGTGGTGCTCGCCGACCTCGCGGGCACCACCGTCGCCGAACGGACCGCCCCGCTGGACTTCGGCGCGGGCGCGCGGGCGGTGCTCGACACGGTGGCCGCGCAGCTCGCGGCGCTGCCGGACGAGGCCCGCTCGCCGCGTGTGCTGGGGCTCGGCGCCGCCTGCCCGGGTCCGCTGGATCACGAGGCCGGGGTGCTGCGCCGGGTCACCGGCTTCCCGGACTGGGACGGCTTCCCGCTGGGCGAAGCGCTCGCCCACCGGCTCGGCCTGCCCGTCGTCCTCGACAAGGACACCAACGCCGCGGCGCTCGGGCTGGCGCAGCGGGAGTCCGGCGGCGGGGGCTCCTTCGGCTACCTCCACCTCGGTACGGGGCTGGGCGCGGGGCTGGTGCTCGGCGGCGCGCTGTACCGGGGGGCCAGGACCGGCGCGGGCGAGTTCGGTCACCAGGTGCTGCAACTGGACGGCCCGCGCTGCGAGTGCGGCAAGCGTGGCTGTATCGAGGCCCTGTGCCTGGACAGCGCGGAGCGTGGCAGGCCCGCCGAGGCGGCGCGCGTCCTGGGCGTCGGCGCGGCCAACCTGGTGGAGCTGCTCGACGTCGACCGGGTGCTGCTCGGCGGCCGCGCGGTGCTGGCGGACCCCGGCGTCTACGTACGCGGCGTGGCCGGCGCCCTGGCCGAACAGGCCCGCACGCGTGGGGACGGCAGCGCGCCCGCGGTCCCGGTGGCGCTGGCCGCGGGGGGCGCGCGGGCGGTGGCGGACGGCGCGGCGCAGCTCGTCCTGGCGCCGCTGTTCGGGGCGCCCGGCGCGCCGTTCGGCGGCGGAACTGCGCTGAACGCGCGGCATTCGGGCGATCGGGAGCCGTCGCCGGGGGCGTCGGTGCCGTGGTGACGGCCGCACGTGGCAGGGTCCGGAACCGACCGGTCATACGAGCGGCCTGGCGTGGTCCGCGCCGCCTGAGCTGATCGAGCAGGAGCGTCCGTCATGCCCGTGCGTCCGCCCCGCGCGCTGGTGCGCGCCACCGTCTCGGCCGTGCTGCTGGCCGCCGTCTCCCTGGCGTGCCCGGACGCGGCCGCCGCCGGGGGCACCGGGCAGGGAGCGGGGGAGCGGGTGACGGCCGGGCCGTTCCCCGCGGCGAGCGAGGCGGTCCGCGCGCCCGCCCGTCCCCACCGCCCGCCCCACCTCGCGGACACCGGTTCGGCGTCCGTGAGCCGCGTGGGGGCCGCCGCCCTGGTGTCCTTGTCCGCCGGCGCGCTCCTCGTGACGGCGGCCCGCCGCCTCCGCCGGCGCTGAGCCCGCCGGTCCGCGTGCTGCCGGGAGTGCGAGGATCGCCCGGTGGACTACCCGAACGGCCAGGAACCTGGCGCACCGATCCGCTCCGGCATTCCCGAACACGGGCGCATCCCCAAGTACTACGCGGCGAAGGCCCGGTTGGCGGCCCTGCTCGCCGAGCTGGGCGAAGGGCAGGCCCTGCCCACCGAACGCGACCTGGCCCTGCGCTTCGAGGTCTCGCGGGAGACCCTGCGCCAGGCGCTGCGCGAACTCCACCTGGAGGGGCGGCTGCGGCGTCTCGGGCGCGGCACCGTCGTCGCGGGGCCGAAGCTGGAGCAGCCGCTGTCCCTGGCGAGTTACACCGAGGGCGTACGGAAGCAGGGCCGGCGGCCCGGCCGCCAGGCGTGTCCCGCGCCGACGCCAAGGAGATCACCGTCTACAGCGCCGACGGCCTCCGCGGCGAGAAGGGTGACGGCTTCTACGACCGGGTCTTCGCCGACTACGAGAAGAAGACCGGCATCAAGGTCAACCTCGTGGAGAGCGGTTCCGGCGCCGCCGTACAGCGGCTGGCGCGCGAGAAGGCCAACACCAAGGCGGACATCCTCGTCACACTGCCGCCGTTCATCCAGCAGGCCGACGGCAAGGGCCTGCTGGACACCTACCGCCCCAAGGGCGCGGAACGGGTCGCCGCCGCGGACAAGGACCCGAACGGCAAGTGGACCGCCGTCGTCAACAACTACTTCTGCTTCATCTACAACAAGCAGCAGCTCAAGCAGCCGCCGCGCACCTGGCAGGACCTGACGGACGCCCGCTTCAAGAACAAGCTCCAGTACTCCACGCCGGGCGTCGCCGGCGACGGCACCGCCGTCGTCGTCAAGGCGCTGCACGACTTCGGCGGCCAGGGCCCGGCCATGGAGTTCCTCCAGAAGCTCCAGGCCAACAACGTCGGCCCGGCCTCCTCCACCGGACAACTCGCTCCCAAGACCGACAAGGGCGAACTCCTCGTCGCCAACGGCGACGTGCAGATGAACTACGCCAACACGAAGTCCATGCCGAACCAGGGCATCTTCTTCCCCGCCGCCGGGCCCGGCGGCAAACCGTCCACGTTCGCGCTGCCGTACGCGGCCGGCCTGGTCAAGAACGCACCGCACGCGGCCCGGGCCAGGAAGTTCCTGGACCACCTGCTGTCCCCCGAGGTCCAGAAGCAGGTCTCCGCGGTCGGCGGCGGGTTCGCGGCCCGTACGGACATCAGGCCCGCCGACCGGAACGCCGCCGAACTCGCCAAGATCATGGACGGCGTCGAGGTCTTCCGGCCGGACTGGAACGACATCGACAAGAACCTGTCCACCTACCTCGATGCCTGGAAGTCCGCGACGGGCAGCTGACCGCCGCACCCGCCGCGGGCGCGGCCCCGGGTTCCGGGCGTCCGGCGGGGTCGAGATCGCGGTGGCTGATTTAGGCTGGGGGCGTCGGCCATACGTACGAGACGCAGGTCACCGCTGTGGTGTGCGGCGCGTACGGGACCCGCGACGGCGCGGGCGCGGCCGGCACCCCTGGCAGACACGCACGGCGGGAGACCGGCAGTGGCAGAGCGCAAGCCGATCGAGTCATGGCTGACCGACATGGACGGGGTGCTGATGCACGAAGGCATCCCCGTGCCCGGCGCCGACGCCTTCATCAAGCGCCTGCGGGAATCGGGCAAGCCCTTCCTCGTGCTGACCAACAACTCCATCTACACCCCGCGCGACCTGCACGCCCGGTTGAACCGCATCGGCCTGGACGTGCCCTGGGAGTCCATCTGGACCTCCGCGCTGGCCACCGCCCAGTTCCTGGACGAGCAGCGGCCGTCCGGCACCGCGTACGTCATCGGCGAGGCCGGCCTGACCACCGCCCTGCACGACATCGGATACGTGCTCACCGACCACGAACCCGACTACGTCGTGCTCGGCGAGACCCGCACCTACAGCTTCGAGGCGCTCACCAAGGCCATCCGGCTCATCAACGACGGCGCCCGCTTCATAGCCACCAACCCGGACGAGACCGGCCCCTCGGCGCAGGGCGCACTGCCCGCGACCGGCTCGGTCGCCGCGCTGATCACCAAGGCGACGGGCGTGGAGCCGTACTTCGTCGGCAAGCCCAACCCGCTGATGATGCGGCACGGCCTGAACGTCATCGGCGCGCACAGCGAGACCTCCGCGATGATCGGCGACCGGATGGACACCGACGTGCTGGCCGGCCTGGAGGCCGGCATGGAGACGTTCCTGGTGCTGACCGGGCTCACCGCGAAGGGCGACATCGAACGCCACCCGTTCCGGCCCTCGCGGGTCGTGGACTCCATCGCCGACCTCGTCGACCTGGTGTAGACCGGACGCGCCCCGGGCGCGGCGGCCCCGCAGGGGCGGCCACTCACCCGGACGGCCCAGCCACGGGCCCCAGCGGATGCGGGACCGCGCCGCCGGGCGGACCTTCGGAAGTGTTCGGAGGTTCACCATGCGCACACCGGCATTCACACTCTGTGCCGCTCTCGCGGTGGCGGCGCTGACCCCGGCGCCCGCGACGGCCGCCGGCCGGGCCCCGGGCGCCGCGGCCGGGGCGGTCGCGGTCACGCCTTCGGCCGTCGGACCGGGTACCGAGGCGGCTCTCCAGGTCACCGGCTGCGCGGGTCGCACGGGCCGCGCCACCTCCGAGGTCTTCGTCGACGCGGTACCGCTCGGGCGGGTCGCCGCGGGCCTGGTGGGCGACGCGCGGGTGCGCTCCTCGGCGGAGCCCGGCGCGTACGCCGTCGCCGTCAACTGCGACGGCGAGGACGCGCGGGCCGCGGGCACGATCGAGGTCACCTCCGCGTCCCCCGCGCCTCCCGAAGACGCCGGCACCGCCGCGTACGCCCGCACGGCCGAGGACGCCGCCGTGCCGCCCGCCTCGCCCACCGCTCCGGTACGAGCCGGCGGCGGCGGTACGGCGCCGCGGCGGCACCCGGCCGCGAGCCGGACGGTGCGGACGGCCGCGCACCGCGTGACCGCGGCGCCCCCGAAGGCGTTGCGGACCACGCTCGTACGGACGGCGGCGAGCCGCGAAGGCGACGGCGCGTACGCGGTGGGACTCGTGCTGGCAGGGGGCGCGGTCCTCGCGCTCACCGGACAGCTGCTGCGCATCCGGCGGCGGCGCAAGGGATCGGGCGATGGCGATGCCGGCTGAGGACCACCCGGTGGCGGACCGCCGCCCCCCGCACGGCCACTGCCACCGCCGGATGGCCGCCGGCGTGGCCTGGGCCGCACTGCTGCTGGGGCTGTGGCTGTGGGGCCGCGGCCTGACGGACGGCAGCAGCCTGGCGCAGCCGCCGACCACCGGCGACGTCGCGGCCGTCGGCCGCCCGCTCGCAGCGGAACTGCCCCCGGCGCACGACCCGCTGGCCACCTCCCCGGACGGCCGCCCCGCCCAGGTCGAGATCGCCGCGCTGGGCGTGCGGGCCCGGGTCGTCGAGAGCGGGCTGGACGCGAGCGGCGCGGTGGCCACGCCGCCGTACCGCACCCCCGGCCTCGTCGGCTGGTACGCGAGAGGGCCGCAACCAGGGGCGGCGGGCGCCGCGGTACTGACCGGGCACGTGGACACGACCAGCGGGCGCGCGGTCTTCCACCGGCTGGGCAGCATGAAGACGGGGCAGCGGGTGGACGTCCGCAGGGCGGACGGCAGCACCGCGCGGTTCACCGTCGAGGACGTCAAGATCTACGACAGTGCGAACTTCGCTCCGGAGAAGGTCTACGGCGGCCATGTGCCGGGACGCGCGGAACTCCGCCTGATCACCTGTGCCGGCACGTTCGACGCCGAGCGGGAGAGCTACACCGCCAACGTCGTCGTCCACGGCTACCTCACGAAGACGCTGCCCGCGCCGGCGAGTTGAGTGCCGGGAGTCCGTTGCTGCAGACCGATCCCGGTCGGCGGCCCGCTCCCCCTGAACCGCCGACCGGCCGGTCCTCGACCGCCGTGATGTCAGGACTGCGGGAGTTGCCCTGCCGCCGGCGGGAGGTGCGTGACGCCCGTACGCGGGCGTGTGCACGGCCCGGCCGGGGGCTGGGGCCAGGTGACTAACCGAAAGTTCACACTGGAGTTCACTGTAGAACGGCAGAACGGCGCCGCCTAGGGGGAGTTGGGGACGGACCGGTCGCGTCGGCCGCTTTTCACCCGTTCGGCGGTGGCGTAACAGGTTGTCCACAGGCCGGCCTGCCGTTGGGAGGCGTGTGCCAGGATGGATTCGACCGGTCTTGTTCCGTGCTCCGAGGGGGGAGTGGATGTACGGCAATGTTCGGGGGTCCGGGGGAGGCCCCCCGGGTGAGCCCCGCGCCGGCCGCCGGCGCGGCGCATTCGGCACGGCATCGGCGTTGGGGGCGCTGCTGTTGCTGTCCGGGTGCTTCTCTTCGTCCGACGGCGGCGAGGGCGACGGTGAGACCGCGTCCAAGCCGAGCCAACAGCCCAAGTCCACGGTGCCGTACTGGGTCAACCCGGACGGCAAGGCGGTCCGGCAGGCCGCCGCCTACGCCAAGGACGGCAAGTCCGCCGAGGCCGACCTGATCGGGAGGATAGCCGAGCAGCCGGTGGCCGAATGGATAGGCGTGGAGGACCCGCAGGGGGAGGCGCGCGGCTTCACGGAGGCGGCGGCCAAGGCCGACCGCGAGGCGCTGCTCGTGCTCTACAACATCCCGCACCGCGACTGCGGCAGCTATTCCAAGGGCGGCGCCGCGGACGGCAACGCCTACCGCGCCTGGCTGGACGGCGTCGTCAAGGGCATCGGCGACCGCGCGACGACGGTCGTGCTGGAGCCCGACGCGCTGCCGCACATCGAGGACAAGTGCACCCCGGAGCAGTTCCACGAGGAGCGGTACGCCCTGCTGACGGAGGCTGTCGGCAAGCTCAAGGCACTCCCGCACACCAAGGTCTACCTGGACGCGGGAAACCCGCACTGGATCAAGGACCCGGGCCGCATGGTGGAGCCCCTGAAGCGGGCCGGCATCGACAAGGCCGACGGCTTCGCGCTCAACATCTCCAACTACCAGACCACCGAGGAGAACAAGAAGTACGGCAAGCAGCTCTCCGCGATGGTCGGCGGCAAGCACTTCGTCATCGACACCAGCCGCAACGGCAACGGGCCGGCCCCCGGCGGCGACGACCCGGAGAACTGGTGCAACCCGCGCGGCCGCGCCCTGGGCGCGACACCGACGACACGAACCGGCGACCCGCTCGTGGACGCCTACCTGTGGATCAAACGCCCCGGCGAATCGGACGGCACCTGCAAGGGCGGCCCCAAGGCCGGCGAATGGTGGCCCAGCTACGCCTTGGAGCTGGCCCGCAATGCGAAGTAGGCACGGCGGACCGAACTGACGCGTAGGGCCGCTCCGGCCGCCGGCCCGAGCGGCCCTACGCCGTCACCGGCTCAGTTCAGCCCCAGCCCCGCCAACTCGGCCTGGGAAGCCGTCGGTACCTTGATCCAGACCGCCTTGGACGGTGTGCCCTGGTCGTCCACGGCGTTGAGCATGTACCAGCCGGGCGGCACCAGCGTGGGGTCCTTCGGGAGGGTGACCGTCACGCCGTCCTTGGTCTTCGTGAAGTCCAGGGCGATCGACCGCTGTTCGATGTTGGTGACGTGCGTGAACGAGCCGGGCCTGATCAGCCGCATCTTCTTGACGGACGAGGCGTGCTTGGTCCCGTACGTGGCCTTGCCGCCCAGCTTCACGGTCTTGGGCCCGGGGTCGGCGAGTACCGGCCGCGAGTCCCGGTAGAGGTACGGCGGCGTCCAGATGTCGATCTGCTGCTGGAAGACGCCGGGCTTGGTGTTGTCCTTGTCGGCGAAGAGCGAGTCGGAGCCGAACGTCATCACCCGGCCGTCCGGCAGCAGCAGCGCGCCGGAGTGGTAGTTGCGCCCCACCAGCGGATCGGCCACCGGGCGCGAGGTGTTGGCCTTCGGGTCGTACAGCTCGGCCTTGAGGACGTTGCTGTCGCTGCGCCCCCGGTAGTCGCCGGACCCGTTGGTGGTGAGCACCGTGTCGTCGGGCAGGATCACGCTGCTCGGGTAGCGTGCCTTCGCGTACAGCGGCGGGCCGTCCCTGAAGCGTGGCTGGTCGGCGTGGAGATCCACCAGCCGCGTCTTGTCGGTGGCCTTCGGGTCTTCGCCGACCCCGCCGCCGCCCAGCACCATGTACCGCTGGTCCTGCGCGGGCGGCAGCAGTACGGACATCGAGGTCTCCAGCACGTCCGGGTCGCTCATCCCCGGGATGACCTGGAACTTGTTGGTCTTCAGGTCCCAGATGCCGGGCGTGCGCCCGATGTCGTCGGGGCCGTATCCGGCGTTGGAGCCGGTGTAGAGGAGCCGGCCCTTCTCGGTGAGGAAGAGGGCCGGGTAGGTCGGGAAGAAGCGCTGCTTGGGCAGGTAGGTCCACTTCTTCGTCTTCGGGTCGTAGATCTCCTGCTTGCCCGGGACGACCTGGCCGATCTCGTCGAGCCCCGAGGTGGACAGCACCTTGCCGTCCTCCAGGCTGGTCAGCGTCGGGTACCAGCGGGCCTCGTTCATCGGGTCGACCGGGATGTAGCGCTCGGCCACCGGGTCGAACTCGAACGAGTCCTTGATCCCCTGGAAGTCCTTCTTGTCGAAGGAGAGTTTCTGCGCGATGCCGTAGAGGTTGCGGGCGTCGGCGCCGGTCAGGCCGTGGATGCGGTAGTTGTCCTGGGCGCCGGTGGAGTGCTCGCGGCCCTCCTTGAGCGCCTCCACGTAGACCCGGGCCTCGCTGTGGGTGACCGTGACCTTGCCGGTCTTCGGGTCCGCCTTCTTCTTGGCGCGCGGGACGACGACCGGGTCCTTGGAGGCGAAGGTCTTGCCGTTCTGCTTGCCGGTGAACAGCGTCCCGGCCGGGAACGTCTTCGGCGCGTCCGGGTCCTCGTTGTAGATGATCATCAGCCCGCCGGCCTTCTTCACGTCGCCGCCGAGCTTCTCGTAGCGCTGGGTGCCGCCGGCCACCAGCAGCTTGCCGTCCGGCAGCTGGGTGTGGCCCGCGCAGAAGAGGTCCTTCGGGGTGGGGATGTTCTTGAAGGTGTTCTTCACCGGGTCCCACAGGACCGTGCGGAACGACTTGGCCGCGAAGTTCTTGGCGTTGTTCCCCGAGCCGGCGACCAGCAGCACCTTTCCGGTGTGCAGCAGCGCGGCGTGGATCGTATTGATCTTGTACTCGGGTGGCACGTCCACCACGTCCCAGTGGCCGTTCGCCGCCTTGTACTCCGGCTTGTTGATCTTGTACTGGTGGTACTGCTCCGAGGCGAAGTTGAACAGGGCGGGGCCGTTCATCCCGGCCAGCGCCAGCACCACCGCCGCGCCTATCGCGACGCGCCGGGTGCGACGGCTCGGACGGTACTTCATGCGTTGCGTCCCCCAAGTGCGATCTGCTCGGCCTGGCCGGCGGCGGTACGGTGCTCCGGCTTACCCGGGGCGTCGCGCCCGGCGGGCGCCGCCCAGCCGGGCTGGCGCTGCGGGTGCGGCGCCTGCTGCGGCCCGCCGCCGGACGGCGGGTCCCCTGCCGGCTTCTTGCGCCTGTCCTGCCGCATGCCCCAGCGCCACGCGAAGATCGGCGCCGCGGTGATCAGCAGCGCCAGCGTCGCCCACGTGATCATCGCCGGGTGGCTGTGGCCGAAGTGGAACGAGGCACCCAGCGAGCCCCCGAAGACCAGGATGAAGAACAGGTGGACGCGGAACGTGCCGAAGAGGGTGTCCGGGCTGGAGGAGTCGCCCTTCGGCGTGACCACGAACTTGCTCTTGCGGCGCAGCGCGGCGTCGAACAGCGAGCGCGCGTAGATCGGCGCGGAGAGCGCGGACATCACCATGCCGGCCACGCCGCCGGAGCCCTCCGGTTCGTGCGGCGAGACGTTGTGCCGGCGGTTCCACACGTACAGTCCGATCTGGAGCGCCGAGGCGTTGCCGTACAGCATCATCCACACCGACGGGTCGATCTGCACGCCCGAGGCGCCCAGGCCCAGGAACAGCGCGCAACTGAGCGCCGCCAGTATCCAGTTCATGGCGGACATCGGGTAGAAGATGACCATCATGGTGTAGTTGAAGAACTTGCCCGGCGGCAGCGTGAAGGGCGCCTTCCAGAACTGCTTGAGTATCGTCTCGTACGTGCCGCGCGACCAGCGCAGTTGCTGGGTGAAGAAGTCCGTCCAGGCGGTGGGGCCCTCGCCGACCGCGAGGACGTCGGGCGTGTAGACCGAGCGCCACTTCCTGCCCGTGTCCGGGTTGCGGTGCCGGTGCATCTCGAACCCGGTCGCCATGTCCTCGGTGATCGAGTCGTACAGGCCGCCGATCTGCTTGAGGGCCTTGATGCGTACGGCGTTGGAGGTGCCGACGAACATGGGCGCGCCGTAGCGGTTGCCGGCCCGCTGGATCAGTGCGTGGAAGAGGAACTGCTGCGACTCGGCCGCCTTGGTGACGAACGTGTCGTAATTGCCGTACACCTGCGGGCCGATGACGAACCCGACGTCCGGGTCGCGGAAGAAGCCGAGCATCCGTTCCAGGTAGTTGGGCAGCGGCACGTGGTCGGTGTCGACGGAGGCGAAGTAGTCGTAGGCGTCACCGTGCGCCTGGAGCCAGGCGTTGTAGTTGCCGTGCTTGGTCTTGGCGCGGTGCGGGCCCTTCTTCCGGTTCCACTGCGGGATGCCCTTGCGGGTGAAGTGGTGCACCCCGAGGCGTTCGCAGACCGCTTTGACGTCCGGGTCGTCGCCCTCGTCGAGCAGCCAGACGTGCAGCAGGCCGCGGTGGCGGATCTTGACGGCGGCCTCCAGCGTCTTCGTCACCATCTCCAGCGGCTCTTTGCCGGGTACGAACGAGGTGAGGAAGGCGACGCGGGTGCCGTGCTCAGGGACGACCGGGATGGGGTCGCGGGCCACCAGGGTGGCGTGGGCGTTGGAGAGCACGTTCATGCAGCGGAAGAACTCGATCAGGCCGATCGAGACCAGCATGACGATGTCCAGCACCGGCAGGAAGTCGTAGGCGGGGTGGTCGCGGTCGGTCCAGTGGGCCGGCTGCATCAGCCAGGCGAGCAGGCCGAGCGAGAGCAGGGGGGCGGCGCCGAGCAGGAGCGCCGCGCGTATTCGGTGCGGTTCGTCCGCCAAGAGGCTGCGGTAGCGCACCTTGTAGGGCCGGTCGGGGTCCGGCTGGGTCAGCGGCCCGGCGAGACGGCTGTAGTGCTCGTAGTCGTAGCGCGGCAGCGGTTTGCGCGTCTGCCTGCGCTGCCAGTGCTGGCGCGGCACGCGCAGGCGTGTCGTCGCGGACGGGTCGTACTGGTGCTCCTGCCGGGCGCCGGTAGGCGGCGACGTCATGAGTCCATCCCCCCGGCACGCATGCTGGCTGCGTGCCCGTCTTCTCCTGGCCCGAGCCTCCGGTCCCCCTCGACCGACCCGGGCGCAAATGGTGTCGGCCGCCTACGTCGTTGGACGCGTGACGGCCGTCTTCCGGTTGCATGATGCCCGCCCCGACTTCCGTCTGTGCGGCGGAGCCCCCACTCCCACATTCGACGCAACCGGTGTGTCACCCAACTTGAGCGCTAACAGGCTCAGTTGGGCTCCAGTCTCTCGTCAGGGTCCCGAACCTCATATCTTGATCGCAAGGGTTAAACGAGGTGTTTACCGGACATGCGAGTGCATTGGTGGACGGGTTAGGTCGCAGTGGGTCTTATTTGGAACCCGAACTGCTCAGCCGCTGACGGATGTTGTCGAAATGGAGACGTACGGCCTGTTCGGCGCGCAGCGCGTCGCCGTCCCGGACCGCCGCGAGGATTTCCCCGTGCTGCCGGTGGGTGACGCGGGGGTCGGCCGGCAGGCCGGCCAAGTCCGTACGGACGCGGTGGAAGGCGTCCCAGAACGCGTCCAGCACCTCGCTCAGCAAGCGGTTGTCCAGCCCCCGGTAGAGCGCGGCGTGAAAGGCCCGGTCGGTGTCGGCCCGCACGGCGCCCCCCGCGGCCTCGGCGGCCATCCGTTCCACCAGCTCGTCGAGCTCCGCGAGGTCCGCCGCCGGCACCCGGCCCGCCAGCCGCGCGATCAGGCCGGTCTCCACCGCCTCGCGCAGCTCCAGCAGCTGGAGCAGGCTGTCCTCGCCGCGGTAGTGGCCGGCCACCGTGCGGAAGGCCAGCCCCTCGGTCATCGGGGCCATCGACATCGGCCCGACGTACGTGCCGAAGCCGTGCCGGATCTCCACGATGCCCATCGCCTGCAACGCCTTGAGGGCCTCGCGGACGGAGTTCCGGCTGACCCCGAGCAGCTCCATCAGGTCCGTCTCGGTCGGCAGCGGGTCCCCGGGGGCCAGCCGCCGGTCGATGATGAGCTTCTTGATCCGCTCCTGGTTGTCGCGCGCCATTGTGCGACTGTGCACCCCGATCACCGTTTTGACCAGCGATACACCGGCCGGGCGCCCGGAAAGCGGCGGGGGAGTGCCGGAAAACACCGGGTGCCGCCCGACTGGCCGGGAAAAGCACCGAGGCCCCTCGCAGCTGCGAGGGGCCTCGGTGTGACGTGCGCCGCCAGGGACTCGAACCCCGGACCCGCTGATTAAGAGTCAGCTGCTCTAACCAACTGAGCTAGCGGCGCGCGCTGACGTAGAAAACTTTACACGAACTCCGGGGGTGCTTCTGACCACCTGCGCCGCCGCTCCCACCCGCCGAATGTGTGACCTCGGTCACCGGGGCGGCGGCGGCCCGGCGGGCTTTTCCGTCGCGCCGGAATCCCTGGGCCACCGGGGCGAAAGTCCCGGGATCTCGGGACCTTCGCCGGAGCGCCTGCCCGATTTGGTCTGTGAGTATCGTTTCGTAGTGCATGATCATCAGTTGCCCCGTCAACATGCGGTATCTCCTACCAGTTGAGAAGCTGTGGCAGGTGCGAAGGCGAATGAGAACGGAACGGGCCTGGAGGGGAACTGGAATGACAGTGCCGGGATTCGTGGAATTCGACCCCGCGGGCAGCTGCTCCTGCGGCGGCTGCGTCCAGGAGCGGCGCGCACTCCAGCACGCCCGGGCCGTCCGCGACGGCGGGCACCCCGGCGCGCACGGCGCCCGCCGTGCGCTGGTCCTCGTCGCGACCGCCGGAACCGTCCTGAGCAGCGGCGTTTCCACGGCGGCGCAGGCCGTGGCGCTCGGCGGCTGGACCGGTACGGGCCAGGCCGGCGGCCCCGGGCGCGCTTCCGCCCTCCCCGCGGGTCCCCCTGGCCCCGGCCTCCTGCGGGCCCCGGTGGCCGGTCCGGCCGTGCCACCCCCCACCGCGGCGTCCGAAGAAACCCCGCAAGGCCCGGTCGGCGGGCTGTACGGGGGTGTCGGCAGCGCGCGCGGCGTCGTCGCGGCCGCCGCTGTCCGGCCCCTCACCCGTGCGCAGATCATCGAGCGGGCCCAGCGCTGGGTCGCCGCCCGGGTCCCGTACAACATGTACCGCTACTGGTCGGACGGCTACCGCCAGGACTGCTCCGGATTCATCTCGATGGCCTGGAACCTCGGCCGCAACCAGTGGACCGGAAGCCTCGCCGAGTTCGGAATCCGTATACCGAAGAGCGAACTGCGGCCCGGTGACATGCTGCTGTTCCACAACGCGGCGAATCCGGGCGCGGGCTCCCACGTCACCCTCTTCGGCGGCTGGACGGATTCCTCCCGCACGCGCTACATCGCATACGAGCAGACCCGGCCGCACGCGGTGAAACGGCCGACTCCGTACGCCTATTGGAGCAATTCCGGAAGGTACGTCGCCTTTCGCTACCGCGGTCTGACCGACGGCGGGAATTCGGACGGCGGTACGGGCGGTGACACGTCGGCGTTTCCCGGCGCCGGGCTTTTCGGACCCGGTGCGGACAACGCGTACGTCACCCGGCTGGGCCGGATGCTGGTGGCCCGTGGCGGGGGAGGCTTCTACACGTCGGGTCCCGGCCCGCGCTGGAGCGAGGCGGACCGCCGGGCCACCGAGGCGTTCCAGCGGGCGCAGGGCTGGCGCGGTGCGGAAGCGGACGGCATTCCGGGCCCGTCGACCTGGTCGTACCTGGTCAACGGGGTGGGCCGGGACATCGGCGAGGCCGCGGGCGGTGTCACGGTCTTCCCCGGGACGGGATATTTCCGGCCCGGCCAGTCCAACGGCTATGTCACGGCGCTGGGAAAGCAGCTGGTGAGAAAAGGTTTCGGCAAGTACTACACCTCCGGCCCCGGACCCCGGTGGACGGAGGCGGACCGCCGCAACGTCGAGGCGTTCCAGCGGGCCCAGGGCTGGACCGGCCAGGACGCGGACGGCTACCCCGGCCCCGAGACATGGCGGCGACTCTTCCGATGACGGAGCGCACGATGGCAACGAAGATCGAGACAGCGGACAACAACCCCAGAACGTCTGAAAACGGGGCAGGAGGCGGCGCGGCAGCGGACACCGGGGCAGCGAACACCGGCGCGGGGGACGGCGCGGTGGCGGGTACGGACGCGGGCGCCACGCAGGTCAGCGGCGGGCCGGTGGGGGACGCGGTGGAGGAGGGGGAGGCGCGCAGCGAACCGGCACATGCGGAACCGGAACCGGAACCGGAACCGGGTCCGACCCCCGAGCCGGAGGTGACGATCTCCCTGGACCCGGACGGCCAGCCTGACCAGGCCTCAGTTCCCGACTCCACGCCCCGGCCTGATCCGGCCTCAGCAACCGACCCGGAATCGCCCGCCCGGCCTCCCCTCTGGACGGCGCGCTCCCGCCCCGTCGGGCACGGCGACGGCATCCCCATGGACCTGCTCTTCCGTGCCGAACCGGAAGCGGACGAGGCGGCCCCCGCCCGGACCGGTCGGGAGCTGGACTTCACCAAGGGCCCGCGCCGCCCGAACGGCGGCGAGCCGTCCGGCCCCAGGGCAGCGGGCCCGGACGGCCCGCAGGACACGGCGGGCGGCCAGGGCGCCGGCGGCCCGGCGGACGTCGCGTTCAGCGAGGCGGACACCACCGAACAGCCGCGGATCACCGCCCCGCAGCCGGCCCGGGAAGCCCGGCTCACCCCCGCCGACGCCGCCGTGGCCGGCATCGCGGCGGCGACCGACCTGCTGGACACCGCGGAGCGCGCCGCACTCGACGACGCCCTCGGCGTGGTCGACGCGGGCAGCCGGGCCCGTACGGACGGCGCGGCGGCCGACCGGCACGCGGGCCGCGGTACGGACGCCACCGCGGCCAACCGTTCCGCGCTCCTGCGGGAGCTGTCGCGGTCCGCCGTGCGCCGGGCCCCCGACGAGGAGGACGGCCTGGCCGAACGGCGCGGCCCGTCCCTGTCCGGCTGGCTGGCCCTGTTCCTCGGCCTGCTGGCGGTCGCCTGCTCGGTGGCGTTCCTGTGGTGGCGGGACATGCTGCCCGCCCCGGTGGAACGGACCCTGGGCCTGCCGATCGCCGTCCGACCCGCCCCGGACCTGTGGGAGTGGGCCGTGGTCGGGCTCGGCGGCCTGGCCGCGCTGTACGCCTTCGGCGGGCTGACCCGCGGCCGGGTCGGCAGCGCCTGGGTGCTCAGCCTCTTCGGGCACTACCGCGGCAGCGTGCGCCGCACCGGCCTGGTGTGGATCAGCCCCTTCGTGCTGCGCCGCCGGGTGGACGTACGGCTGCGGCACTGGCGCAGCGAGGCGATGCCGGCGGTCGACGCGCAGGGCATCCAGCTGCGCGTCGTGGTGCTCGTCGTGTGGCGGGTCAGGGACACCGCGCGGGCGCTGTTCGCGGTCCAGGACCACACCGCTTACCTGCGTGAACAGGTCGAGTCGGCGATGGCGCGGGTGCTCTCGCAGCTCCCGGCCGACGCGTACCACGAGGAGGCGCCGACCCTGCGCGACGCGGAGGCGGTCGGCGAGGCGCTGACCCGGGCCCTGTCGGCGGACTGCCGCCCGGTCGGCATCGAGGTCTTCTCCGCCCAGCCGACCCGGATCGAGTACGCGCCCGAGGTGGCGGCGGCGATGCAGCGCCGGCAGATCGCGGCGATCGACGCCAAGCACCGCGACAGCGTGCTGACCTCGGTCGTGGACGCGGTCGACGACACCGTGCAGCGGCTGACCAGCAGAGGACTGGTGGAACTTGATGACTACGAACGAAAAGCCCTGGTCAAGGACCTGACCGTGGCCTTCTACACGGCGCGCGGCAGCGCCGCCGCCAAGAGCTGACACAGCGGAAAGGCAGGCAGCACATGCGGACACCGGCATTCGTCGAAGTAATACCGGCCGACTGCGGATGCGCTTTCTGCGCCGGGGCCGCGGTCGAGTCCGCCGCGCGCAACGGCGGCAGCCGGGCGCGGTGCACGGTACGGGGCGCGGTCGCGGCGGCCGTGGGCGCGGTGACGCTCGTCGGCTCGGCGGCGGGCACGGCGGACGCCGAGCCGGCGCCGGCCCGCGCGGGCTGGGACGGCGCGAAGTACTGGTACCGGGACGCCACCGGCTGGTGGCGCTGGACCAGCCGGTATGCCACGTACCAGCGGCACGCGGGCGGGTCGGGCGGCGGCAGGACCGGCGCGTCCGCCGTGGCCCCCTCCGCCGGCAAGGCCAAGCGCGGGCACAACCCCCGTCCCACGTTCCGGGGCAGGTCCGGCTGGGACGCCACGGACCGGGTGTACTGGTACCAGCAGGGCGGCAGCTGGTGGTGGACCAGCCGCCGGGACCGCTACGAGGCCCGTACCGGCATGTCGGGAGGATCGGTCGGCACCCCCGGACGCACCAGTTCCGGTCCCGGTTCCGCGGGCGGCACGGGCACCCCCCTCCGCTACGGCACCGAGGCCGCCGTCCAGTGGGCGCTGGCCCAGCTCGGCAAGCCCTACGCGTGGGGCGGCAACGGCCCGTACTCCTTCGACTGTTCGGGCCTGGTCCAGCAGGCGTACCAGCGCGCGGGCATCTCGCTGCCGCGCGTCGCCGGCGCCCAGTACCGGGCCGCGACGCCGATCGCCCGCTCCCAGCTGCGCCGCGGCGACCTGGTCTTCTGGTCGTCCAACGGCTCCTCCTCCGGCATCCACCACGTGGCGATCTACCTCGGCGGAGGCCGCTACCTGGAGGCGCCGCGGTCCGGCCGGGCGGTCCGGGTCTCGTCCTTCGCCGCCTACCACCCCACTTTGTACGCGCGCGTCGGCTGACCCGTACGGCTTCGCACAGCCGCCCCGCGCACCAGTCCCTCCCACGGAAAGGTTGCTCGTCATGCTGTCGACAGCTCAGCGCACCCCCGGGTTGCGGCTGACGGCCACGACCGGACCGGAGATATCCGCCGGCACCACCCCGGCCGCCGTACCCGTACCGGCGCATGACCCGAGAACCCACGGCTTCCTGCCCGAGCGGCCACCCGTACGGACCATGGCCGGCACCTGGTCCCGGCTGACCGCGCTGGCCGGCGCGGCCGCCACCGCGCCCGACCTGGAGACCGCCCGCGACCTGGTCGCCCGCGCGGCGCGGGACGGCGCGCTGACGGCGCTGCGGCAGCGGGTCTCGCGGCTGTCGCCGCGCAACGCCGACGCCGCGGCGATGCGGGTGGCGGTGACCGTCGCGGCCTGCGGCTGGACCGGCCTCGACCCGGTCGCGCCCGCCGCCCGGTGCGCCGCCGACGCGGCCTTCCTCGACCTGTGGGCGGCGGTCGCGCACCGCGTCGGCCACCAGCAGTTCGTCGCACTGCCCACTCTGGCCCTGCTGAACTGGGCGCCCGAGCGCAAGCCGCGCCGCCACCTGCCGATAGACCAGCTCGCCCGTACGGAGACGCTCGTGCCCGTCGTGCGGTGGTCGCCGCAGGGGCAGCCGCTCGGCCGGCTGGACCGGCTGATGCTGGCCACCACCCGGTTGGAGGCACACGGCAGCTGGCTGTTCCGGCTGGCCGAGACGCTCGCCGGGTGCGATCCCGCCGACGCGTCCACCGCTACGGCGCTGCGCCGCCTGATCCGGGTCCAGCACACGTTGCGCGCCCAGCTCCGGTCCGAGGCGGCGGCGCTGCGGGCCGCGCCCGCACCGGCGCGGCAGTGCGCGGTGCTGGCCGCGCTCGCCGCGCAGGGGATGCTGGAACCGCCGGTGCTCCAGGCCGCCGACGCGGTGCTCATGGGTGCGCGCCGGGCGGGGGACGGCAGCCGGCAGCAGGCGCGCCGCCTTCTGCCGGCCCGGCACCGCGCCTGGCTGAGCGCGATGGACCGGCACTGCGCGCCCGTACGCACTCTCGCGCACCGGGGCGGTCCGGGCGCCGCCGTCTACCGCGAGGCGCAGGAGTCGCTGATCGCGCTGCGGCGCGCGTACACGGGCCTGGTGTGCTGCGCCGCGCGCCCGGACGGGGGACCGCTGACCGCCGCGGCCTGATCCGGGGACGAAATCCGGGCCGGCGCGATCCGCCGGTCCGTGGCGCGAAAGAGCCGCGGGAGGGGATCGCGTCGGCTGGTTTACGCGCAGGTCATGGCGTGAAAAGGCGGTACGCCGAGGGCGCTCGCCGGTCGGCTGTTGCGCGGGCGGTACGGCACCGGCAACCGATTGTCCCTCTGTTATTGGTCTGGACATGCTCATGCCCCGTCACTAGTCTGCCGTTTGGTCTAGACCGCACAGCACGCAAGTCAGCAGCTCACGGAACACCCCCTCGTTCTCCAGGAGCAAAGCATGCGCAAAAAGCTCAGCGCTGCCGTGGTCGGTCTCGGCATCGCCGGAGTGTCCTTGTTCGCCACCGGCAGCGCCTCCAGCCACGGCTACAGCGACGCACCCCCCAGTCGCCAGGCACTCTGCGCCAAGGGCACCGTCAAGAACTGTGGCGCGATCCAGTGGGAGCCGCAGAGCGTCGAGGGCCCCAAGGGCTTCCCGGCCGCCGGCCCCGCCGACGGCAAGATATGTTCCGGCGGCAACAGCGGCTTCAAGGAACTGGACGACCCGCGCGGCGGCCAGTGGCCCGCCACCAACCTCAAGGGCGGCCAGGGCTACACCTTCCAGTGGCGGCTGACCGCGCGGCACGCCACCACGGACTTCCGCTACTACATCACCAAGGACAGCTACGACCCGAGCAAGCCCCTGACCAGGGCGGACCTCGAACTTGAACCGTTCGTCACGGTGCCGATGGGCGGCCGTCAGCCGGCCGCGACCGTGCAGCACCAGGGCACCGTGCCCACCCAGAAGACCGGCCACCACATCATCCTGGGCGTCTGGAACATCGCCGACACCGGCAACGCGTTCTACGCCTGCTCCGACGTCAACCTCTCGTAACCCGGCGCCGGAGCCCACCGGGCCTCCCCGTCCCTTCCTCCGGGGAGGCCCCCTCCGCCCCACCCGCTCCCACCCCGCGAGGCCCGCCCCGATCCACCGCTCCGCCACCCCTAGGCAGCCTGAACCAGCGGGAATATTCTGCTGGTTGGTCTGGACCGCAGTGCACTCGGCTCGCAGGAAACCCCCTCATCCTTCGGGAGCGAAGCATGCGCAAAAGGATCAGTGCGGCCGTCATCGGCCTGGGGATCATCGGCGCGACCGTCCTGTCGACGAGCGGCGCCAGTAGCCACGGCTACACGGATTCCCCCGTCAGCAGACAGAAGCTGTGCGCCAACGGCACGGTGAAGAACTGCGGCGCCATCCAGTGGGAGCCGCAGAGCGTCGAGGGCCCCAAGGGCTTCCCCGCCCGCGGCCCCGCCGACGGGAAGATCTGCTCCGGCGGCAACAGCCGCTTCGCGGAGCTGGACGATCCGCGCGGCGGCCAGTGGCCGGCGACCAAGGTGAGCGCGGGGACGTACACGTTCGGCTGGCGGTTCACCGCCCCGCACGCCACCACGGACTTCCGCTACTACATCACCAAGAACGGGTGGGACCCCAGCCGCCCCCTGACCAGGGCGGACCTGGAGCCGGCGCCGTTCCTCACGGTCCCGTACAACGGGCAGCGGCCGCCGTACACGTACACGCACCAGGGCACGCTGCCCAGCGGGAAGACCGGCAAGCACCTGATCGTCGGCGTGTGGACGATCGCCGACACCGGTAACGCCTTCTACGCCTGTTCGGACGTCCAGTTCTGACCGGACGGGTACGGAAAACACGAGTGGGCCTCTCGGAGCTGTGCTCCGAGAGGCCCACACTCAGGTGCGCCGCCAGGGGCACCAAACCCCGCCCCCCCGAGTAAAAGACACCAGCGCTCAAC